>NZ_JBVATA010000005.1:0-528430 GCF_057814275.1 Pseudomonas sp. F007
CCGGCGACACCTACGGCCTGCACCTGCCGCTGATCGACGGCACCGAAGTGGCGATCGCCTTCGAAGAGGGCGACCCCGATCGCCCCTACATCGCCCACGCCCTGCACGACAGCGAACGCCCCGATCTGGTTACCGACAGACGCCGGGATCACACCCGCAATGTCTTGCGCACGCCGGCCAACAACAAGCTGCGCATGGAAGACAACCGCGGGCAGGAGCACGTCAAGCTCAGTACGGAATATGGCGGCAAGAGCCAGCTGAATCTGGGGCATTTGGTGGATGCCAAGAAGCAGAAGCGCGGGGAAGGATTCGAAGTCAGGACCGATGATTGGGGCGCGATTCGTGCCGGTAAGGGCCTCTTTATCAGTGCCGATGCGCAACCCAAGGCGCAGGGGCAAGTGCTCGATATGAATGCTGCCCTGGCGCAACTCAATAACGCCTTGCATCTGGTCACTGCCCTGGCGCAAAGCGCTGACGTATCCGGCGCATTAGCCGCCGACACGCAAGCGCAACTGGGTTTGCAGCAAGCCCTGAGCGGTCTGCAAAAGGCGGGTTTGTTGGCGTCTGCGCCTGCGGGTATTGGCTTGGCAACACCGGCCAATCTGCAACTCTCGGCCGGCCAGAACCTCATCGCTACGGCGGGCGACAGTGCCGACGTCAGCGTATTCAAACGCTTCAGCCTTGCCGCAGGGGAGGCCGTCAGCTTATTCGCGCAGAAGCTCGGGATGAAGCTCATCGCCGCCCGTGGTGCGGTGGACATCCAGGCACAAAGCGATGCCATGACCCTGCAAGCACACAAGGCACTGACCCTCAACAGCATCAGCGACGAAATCACCTTGAATGCAGAGCAGGGCATCACCCTCGTCAGCCGGGGTGCGTACGGATAACTCCGGCGACCCTGAGCGCAACCTCCAACTGTCCGAGGCCCGTGCCCTGGCCGTGCGTGACTGGATGCAGCGCATGGGTGATATTCCCGGCAGCTGTTTTGCGATCCAGGGCTTTGGTGCCCAGCAACCTGTCGCCAGCAATGAGACCGAAGCCGGGCGCCTGGAAAATCGCCGGGTGGATATTCGCCTGGTTCCCGAGACCGCTGCGTGTGCAATCCCATCGCCGGTGCCGCTGGCGAGTATTGACAGCACGCACCGGCCAATGGATAGGTGATGCACTTTCAACCTTGTCCTGGGCCCGACGCATGCTGATCGCCGCATCGATATTCCTCCTGACCATCACCCTGGTCATCTGGCAACCCCGCGGCCTGGGGGTGGGCTGGAGTGCCATGCTCGGCGCCGGGTTGGCGCTGCTCAGCGGTGTGGTGCACCTCAGCGATATCCCGCTGGTGTGGGAGATCATCTGGAATGCCACCGGGACTTTTGTCGCGCTGATCATCATCAGCCTGCTGCTGGACGAAGCCGGTTTTTTTGCCTGGGCGGCCTTGCATGTGGCGCGTTGGGGGCGAGGCAGGGGGCGGCGGTTGTATGCCTGGATGATTGTGCTGGGGGCGCTGGTCTCGGCGCTGTTTGCCAACGATGGCGCGGCGTTGATCCTGACGCCGATCGTGATGTCGATGTTGCTGGCCCTGCGTTTTTCCCCGGCGGCGACCCTGGCCTTCGTCATGGGCGCCGGGTTTATCGCCGACACCGCCAGCTTGCCGCTGGTGGTGTCGAACCTGGTGAACATTGTCTCGGCGGACTTCTTCCATATCGGCTTCAACCGCTATGCCGCGGTGATGGTGCCGGTCAACCTGGTGGCGGTCGCGGCCACGCTGGTGGTGCTGATGGGGTTTTTCCGGCGGGACATTCCGCTGGCCTATGACCCTGGGCAACTGGCGAAGCCGAAGAACGCGATCCACGACAAGCCGACCTTTTATGCCGGCTGGGTGGTGCTGGTCATTCTGCTGCTGGGATGTTTTGCCCTGGAGCCGCTGGGGATTCCGATCAGTGCGATTTCGGCCGTGTGCGCGGTGCTGTTGTTGATCGTTGCCGGACGTGGCCACAGGATTTCCACGCGCAAAGTGCTCAAGGAGGCGCCTTGGCACATCGTGATTTTCTCCCTGGGCATGTACCTGGTGGTCTACGGCTTGCGCAATGCCGGGCTGACCGCGTACCTGGCGGGTTGGCTGGACGTGTTCGCCCGCCAGGGCGTGTGGGGCGCGGCGATGGGCACCGGGTTACTGACGGCGCTGCTGTCCTCGTTGATGAACAATCTGCCCACGGTGCTGATTGGCGCCTTGTCGATCGATGCCAGCCAGGCGACCGGGGTGGTCAAGGAGGCGATGATCTACGCCAACGTGATCGGCAGCGACCTGGGGCCGAAAATCACCCCCATCGGCAGCCTGGCGACCTTGCTGTGGCTGCATGTGCTGCAGCGCAAGGGCATCCTGATTGGCTGGGGGTACTACTTCAAGGTCGGGATTGTGCTGACGTTGCCGGTGTTGTTGCTGACCCTGGCGGCGTTGGCGGTGCGGTTGACGGTGGGATTCTGAGAATGGACACCACCCTGTAGGAGCCGGCTTGCCGGCGAAGGCGTCCTTGAGAGCGCTATAAAGCTTCGCTGGCAAGCCAGCTCCTACCCAAGCCAGCTCCTACAGGGTTTTGAACGGCATCAATTCCCCGGCACATTCGGCCAGCGGTCCGAGACCAGGAACAGCCGTTCGGCTTCCTCCCAATCACCCCGGGCGTTCTCGCTCAGGCGCACCAGCAGTTGCGCCGGCGCCAGTGGGTCGAGGTGGTCCAGCCAGTCCTGCAATTGTTCAGCCTCCCAGGTCTGTTCCGCCGGATAGTGGGCCGGGGCCAGCCAGGCGTGGCGGGGCAGGGGTTGCCAGCGGCCGGGCGGGCGTTGGGCGACGAAGGCCGGCCAGTCCTGCTGGTGCAGCCAGCTGCCGCGCAGGTGTTGTGGATGGGCGCCGGCAGGTGCGGCGGCGTGGCCGGGCCAGGGATAGAGCAGGTAGCCACCGAGCCACAGTTTGGCGCTGAAGTCGCCGACCTCCAGCGCTGCCAGGGCTTCGCGGCTCTCCGGGCGGGCGGAAATGGGCAACTGATGCTGGCTCAGGTGCGCCAGTTTCAGGTCCAGCCGGTCGTGGCAGCCGGGCCCCAGCCACTGCGCCGGATCCGTGCCATCGCCGTGCTGCGGCCCCAGGTACAGCTTGATCGCCAGCTCCAGGTGATGCACGCCGTCGCGATCGCGCAGCAGCATGTCCAGTTCACCCAGGGTATGGCCTTCGCGGCGGATCGGCAGGTTGGCGGCGATCAGTTCGATGCCCGGTGCCTGTTCCACGGCAAACTGCCACAAGCGCTCGTAGTACAGGCCCAGGCGCCGGGTGCGGGCCTGGGACAGCCAGTGCAGCAGCGCGTAGCTGTCGCGGTCCAGTTGCCGCAGCCAGTGCTCCAGGCGCTGCGGGTCGCGCACCCAGTCGCTGCCGGCCAGTGGGTGGCGTTGCGGCCAGGGCGTGGCGCAGAGCATCGGCGGGGCGAGGATGACCCACGCCAGGTCACGCACTTCAGGGTGGCGTAATTGCTGGGGCAACTGCAGCAAATCGGGAAATAGGATCATCCTGCGAGCATAGCCGCAAACCGCAGTGGCTCCTTGCCGCTGAAAGGATTTTGTCTACGGCGCGCTTTCGCCCATAATCGGGGTTTTCGCCGTCGCAGACCTCAGGGCCTGCCGACCGGGGCGGCACAGCCCCCACGGTCAACCGACTCATGCTAGGAGCCCCATGGAGCAATTTCGCAATATCGGCATCATCGGTCGCCTGGGCAGTTCGCAGGTGCTGGATACCGTTCGCCGACTGAAAAGATTCCTGCTGGACCGGCACCTGCACGTGATTCTCGAAGACACCATCGCCGAAGTCTTGCCCGGCCACGGCCTGCAAACCTCGTCGCGCAAGATGCTCGGCGAAGTCTGCGACATGGTCATCGTTGTCGGCGGTGACGGCAGCCTGCTGGGCGCCGCCCGCGCGCTGGCCCGTCACAACATTCCGGTGCTGGGGATCAACCGCGGCAACCTGGGCTTTCTCACCGACATCCGCCCCGATGAGCTGGAAACCAAGGTCGCTGAAGTGCTCGACGGCCATTACCTGGTGGAAAACCGCTTCCTGCTGCAGGCCGAAGTCCGCCGGCACGGCGAAGCCATCGGTCAGGGCGACGCGCTCAACGACGTGGTGCTGCACCCCGGCAAATCGACGCGGATGATCGAGTTCGAGCTGTACATCGACGGCCAGTTCGTCTGCAGCCAGAAGGCCGACGGCCTGATCGTCTCGACGCCCACCGGTTCCACCGCCTACGCGCTGTCCGCCGGCGGGCCGATCATGCATCCCAAGCTCGATGCCATTGTGATTGTGCCAATGTACCCCCATACCTTGTCCGGAAGGCCAATCGTGGTCGATGGCAACAGCGAGCTGAAAATCGTCGTGTCCAAGGATATGCAGATCTACCCGCAGGTCTCCTGCGACGGGCAGAACCATTTCACCTGTGCGCCCGGTGACACCATCACCATCAGCAAAAAAGCGCAGAAACTGCGCCTGATCCATCCGCTGGATCACAACTACTACGAAGTCTGCCGGACGAAGCTGGGCTGGGGCAGCCGCTTGGGTGGTGGAGGCGACTGATGCTCGATCCCGCGCGTAGCTACGACCTGATCGGTGACGTGCACGGTTGCGCTCATACCCTTGAGCATCTGCTGGACCGGCTCGGTTACCAGAAGTACGGCGGCGTGTGGCGTCACGCCCGGCGCATGGCGGTGTTTCTCGGCGATGTGATCGACCGTGGCCCGCGAATCCGCGAGGCCCTGCACATCGTCCACGACATGGTCGAGGCCGGGCAGGCGCTGTGCATCATGGGCAACCATGAGTTCAACGCGCTGGGCTGGTCTACCCCGGCACCACCGGGCAGTGGCAAGCAGTACGTGCGCGAACACACGCCACGTCACGCGCGCCTGCTCGAAGAGACCCTGACCCAGTTCGCCCACCATCCGGGGGACTGGCACGACTTTCTCGCCTGGTTCTACGAAATGCCGCTGTTCGTTGACGCCGGGCGTTTTCGCGTGGTGCATGCCTGCTGGGACGGCGCGTTGATCGACGTGCTGCGTCAACAGTACCCGGAGGGCCGGGTCGACGAGCATTTCGTCCAGGCCGCCGCGGTGCCTGGCAGTTTTGCCTGCATGGCCTTCGACCGCCTGCTGCGCGGCACCGATATGCGCTTGCCCCATGGCCAGACCATGACCAGCGGCGATGGCCTGACGCGCGCGTTCTTCCGCACCAAGTTCTGGGAAGACAACCCGCAGACCTACGGCGATATCGTGTTCCAGCCGGATGCCTTGCCCGAACCGGTGGCGCAGACGCTGCTGTCGCCGGTAGAAAAAAACAAACTGCTGCGTTACGACGCCCAACAGCCGTTGTTGTTTGTCGGCCACTACTGGCGCAGCGGCACGCCGGCACCGATCCGCGCCAACCTGGCGTGCCTGGACTACAGCGCCGTGCTCTACGGCAAGCTGGTCGCCTATCGTCTGGACCAGGAAACCCGCCTCGACCCGAACAAGTTCGTCTGGGTCGATGTTGAACGGCCGGAGGCCCCGCAATGACTGCTGTTGCCGTACTGCGCCTGCCGCTGAGTGTTGATCTCAGTGGTTTCGTCAAACTGCTGCAGCGCATGCAGGTGCCCCATCGGGTCAGCGAGGAGGCTGGCGAGCAGGTGCTGTGGGCGCCGGAGTCGATCAGCGAGGACGTGCGCTCGCTGTATCAGCGTTTTCCGGCGGGCGATCCCGAGCAGCAACTGGACCTGCCACCGACCGCGCGCTCACAGCGTCCCGGCTTCGTCGAGCAACTGCGCCACAGCCCGATGACCGCACTGGTGCTGCTGGCGACCCTGATCGTCGGCGGCCTGACGCTGCTGGGCTCCAATCTCGACACCATGGAATGGTTTTCCTTCCTGCAATACCGGATTTCGGGCGAGTACATCCAGTTCACCCCGCTGACCGAAAGCCTGGCGGCAGGGCAGTGGTGGCGCCTCGTGACGCCGATGCTGATTCACTTCGGTTTCCTGCACATCGCCATGAACGGCATGTGGTACTGGGAACTGGGGCGGCGCATCGAGGCGCGCCAGGGCGGGATCAACCTGCTGGGCCTGACCCTGCTGTTCAGCCTGGTGTCGAACTACGCGCAGTATTACTACGGCGGTCCGGGGCTGTTTGGCGGCCTGTCCGGGGTGTTGTATGGCTTGCTCGGGCACTGCTGGATCTACCAGTGGCTGTCGCCCAACCCGGCGTACCGCCTGCCCCGTGGGGTGCTGGTGATGATGCTGGTGTGGCTGGCGCTGTGCATGTCCGGGCTGATGTCGATGATCGGCTTCGGCGAAATCGCCAACGCGGCCCATGTCGGCGGGTTACTCGTCGGATGCCTCAGCGGTTTGTTGGGTGGCTTGTACAGTCGCCGTAAAATCGCCCTCTAATTCTGTTATGTCACTGAAGAGCACGGAGACCCTGATGCCCTCTTTCAACGAAATGATCAGCAATATCACCCCCGAGATCTACCAGAGCCTGAAACTGGCGGTAGAGATCGGCAAGTGGTCCGACGGCGGCAAACTGACCACCGAGCAGCGTGAATTGTCCCTGCAGGCGATGATCGCCTGGGAAATGCAGAACCTGCCGGAAGACCAGCGCACCGGTTACATGGGCCCGCAGGAATGCAGCTCGAAGTCGATCCAGGTGCCGAATATCCTGTTCAAGTCGGATGCCATCCATTGATCGAGATTGGCCGCGGTGCAATCAGCAAAATGTCGGCGCGCCTCGACGGGCCGAACGTGCAATACGCCTTTCGCCTGGGCGACAGCGAGGTGCCGGTCAACCCGTTGATCGGCTCCACGGTGCGCCTGGAATACCTGGGGGCAATCCACTGCACCCATTGCGGGCGCAAGACCAAGACCAGTTTCAGCCAGGGCTATTGCTACCCGTGCATGACCAAGCTGGCGCAGTGTGACGTCTGCATCATGAGCCCGGAACGCTGCCACTACGACGCCGGCACCTGCCGCGAGCCGCAGTGGGGCGAGCAGTTCTGCATGACCGATCACATCGTCTATCTGTCGAACTCCTCCGGGGTCAAGGTCGGGATCACCCGCGCCACCCAGTTGCCGACCCGCTGGATCGACCAGGGCGCCAGCCAGGCGCTGCCGATCATGCGTGTTGCCACTCGCCAGCAATCGGGCTTCGTCGAAGACCTGTTGCGCAGCCAGGTGGCCGACAAGACCAACTGGCGCGCCTTGCTCAAGGGCGATGCCGCACCGGTCGACCTGGCCCAGGTCCGTGACCAGTTGTTCGCCAGTTGTGCCGACGGCTTGCAGGGCTTGCAGGAACGATTTGGCCTGCAGGCGATCCAGACAGTAACCGACGTCGCGCCGCTGGAAATTCGCTATCCGGTCGAGCAGTACCCGGCCAAGATCGTCAGTTTCAACCTGGACAAGCAGCCGATTGCCGAAGGCACGCTGATGGGCATCAAGGGCCAGTACCTGATTTTCGACACCGGCGTGATCAATATTCGTAAGTACACGGCCTACCAGCTCGCCGTGCATCAGTAAGGACTCCAGCATGCGCACCGAACAACCGAAGATGATTTACCTCAAGGACTATCAGGCACCCGAGTACCTGATCGACGAAACGCACCTGACCTTCGAGTTGTTCGAGGACCACAGCCTGGTCCACGCGCAGCTGGTGATGCGCCGCAACCCCGAGCGTGGCCCGGGCCTGCCGCCGCTGGTGCTCGACGGCCAGCAGCTGGAGCTGTTGGCGGTGAGCCTGGCCGACCAGGCGCTGGACGCCGGCGACTACCAGTTGACCGACAGCCACCTGACCCTGCATCCGACCAGCACCCGTTTCACGGTTGACACCAGCGTGCGCATCCACCCGGAAACCAACACCGCGCTGGAAGGCCTGTACAAGTCCGGCACGATGTTCTGCACCCAGTGCGAAGCCGAAGGCTTTCGCAAGATCACCTATTACCTCGACCGCCCGGATGTGATGAGCGCCTTCACCACCACCGTGGTCGCCGAGCAGCACAGCTACCCGGTGTTGCTGTCCAACGGCAACCCGGTCGCCTCCGGTCCTGGCGAAGACGGCCGGCACTGGGCGACCTGGGAAGACCCGTTCAAGAAACCGGCCTACCTGTTTGCCCTGGTGGCCGGTGACCTGTGGTGCGTCGAAGACAGCTTCACCACCATGAACCAGCGCGACGTGGCGCTGCGCATCTACGTCGAGCCGGAAAACATCGACAAGTGCCAGCACGCCATGAACAGCCTGAAGAAGTCCATGCGCTGGGACGAAGAGGTGTATGGCCGCGAGTACGACCTGGACATCTTCATGATCGTCGCGGTCAACGACTTCAACATGGGCGCCATGGAGAACAAGGGCCTCAACATCTTCAACTCCAGCGCCGTGCTGGCCCGTGCCGAGACCGCCACCGACGCCGCGCACCAGCGGGTCGAAGCGATCGTCGCCCATGAATACTTCCACAACTGGTCGGGCAACCGCGTGACCTGCCGCGACTGGTTCCAGTTGTCGCTCAAGGAAGGCTTCACCGTGTTCCGCGACTCGGGCTTCTCCGCCGACATGAACTCGGCCACGGTCAAGCGCATCCAGGACGTGGCCTTCCTGCGCACCCACCAGTTCGCCGAAGACGCCGGCCCCATGGCCCACGCCGTGCGCCCCGACAGCTTCATCGAGATTTCCAACTTCTACACCCTGACCGTCTACGAGAAGGGTTCGGAAGTGGTCGGCATGATTCACACCCTGCTCGGCGCCGAAGGTTTCCGTAAAGGCAGCGACCTGTACTTCGAGCGCCATGACGGCCAGGCCGTGACCTGCGATGACTTCATCAAGGCCATGGAAGACGCCAACGGCGTCGACCTGAGCCAGTTCAAGCGCTGGTACAGCCAGGCCGGTACGCCGCGCCTGGCGGTAAGCGAGTCCTATGACGCCGCCGCGAAGACCTACAGCCTGACCTTCCGCCAGAGCTGCCCGCAGACCCCGGACAAGGTAGAAAAACTGCCGTTCGTGATCCCGGTTGAGTTGGGCCTGCTGGACAGCCAGGGCAACGAGATTGCCCTGCGTCTGGCCGGCGAAACGGCGGCGCAAGGTACTTCCCGGGTGATCTCGGTGACCGAAGCCGAGCAGACTTTTACCTTCGTCGACATCGCCGAACAACCGCTGCCGTCGTTGCTGCGTGGCTTCTCGGCGCCGGTCAAGCTGAGCTTCCCGTACAACCGCGACCAACTGATGTTCCTCATGCAGCACGACAGTGACGGTTTCAACCGCTGGGATGCGGGCCAGCAACTGGCAGTGCAGGTGTTGCAGGAATTGATCGCCCAGCAGCAGAAGGGCGAGGCCATGGTGCTCGATCCGCGGCTGGTGACGGCGCTGAAAACCGTGCTGTCCGATGAGTCGCTGGATCAGGCCATGGTCGCCGAAATGCTCTCGCTGCCGGGTGAAGCCTACCTCACTGAAATCAGCGAAGTGGCGGACGTCGAGGCGATCCACAACGCCCGTGAATTTGCCCGCAAGCAACTGGCAGAGGCCCTGTTCGAAGGCCTGTGGCTGCGTTACCAGGCCAATCGCGACCTGTCCCGCCAGACCCCGTACGTCGCCGAAGCCGAGCATTTCGCCCGGCGTGCCCTGCAGAACATCGCGCTGTCGTACCTGATGCTCAGCGGCAAGCCGCAAGTGCTGGCGGCGACCCTCGAGCAGTTCGAGCATTGCGACAACATGACCGAGCGCCTGACCGCGCTGGCGGTGCTGGTCAACTCGTCGTTCGAAGAGCAGAAGGCCCAGGCGCTGGCGAGCTTCGCCGAGCACTTCAAGGCCAACCCGCTGGTGATGGACCAGTGGTTCAGCGTGCAGGCTGGCAGCACCTTGCCCGGCGGTCTGGAGCGGGTCAAGGCGCTGATGCAGCACCCGGCGTTCACCCTGAAGAATCCGAACAAGGTGCGGGCGCTCATCGGTGCGTTCGCCGGCCAGAACCTGATCAACTTCCATGCCGCCGACGGCTCCGGCTATCGCTTCCTCGCGGATCTGGTGATCGAGCTCAACGGCTTCAACCCGCAGATCGCCTCCCGCCAATTGGCACCGCTGACCCGCTGGCGCAAATACGACAGCGCCCGCCAGGCGCTGATGAAGGCCGAACTGGAGCGCATTCGTGCCTCCGGTGAATTGTCCAGCGATGTATATGAGGTGGTCAGCAAAAGTTTGGCTTGATGCTGTAGGAGCCGGCTTGCCGGCGATAGTCGCCAACGATGACGCGAGCATCCTGACTGTACGCGGCGCTCTCAGGTCCTTCGCCAGCAAGCTGGCTCCTACGGGTTATTCGCCTGCCTGGATTATGCATACGATCCCCTGTAGGAGCCGGCTTGCCGGCGAAGCTCGTGAACGATAACGCGGGCATCCTGACTGCACGCGGCGCTCTCAAGTCATTCGCCAGCAAGCTGGCTCCTACGGGTTATTCGCCTGCCTGGATTATGCATACGATCCCCTGTAGGAGCCGGCTTGCCGGCGAAGCTCGTGAACGATAACGCGGGCATCCTGACTGCACGCGGCGATCTCAGGTCATTCGCCAGCAAGCTGGCTCCTACGGGTTATTCGCCTGCCTGGATTATGCATACGATCCCCTGTAGGAGCCGGCTTGCCGGCGATGGTCGTGAACGATAACGCGGGCATCCTGACTGTACGCGGCGCTCTCAGGTCCTTCGCCAGCAAGCTGGCTCCTACAGGTTATTCGCCTGCCTGGATTATGCATACGATCCCCTGTAGGAGCCGGCTTGCCGGCGAAGCTCGTGAACGATGACGCGGGCATCCTGACTGAACGCGGCGCTCTCAGGTCCTTCGCCAGCAAGCTGGCTCCTACGGGTTATTCGCCTCCCTGGATTATGCATACGATCCCCTGTAGGAGCCGGCTTGCCGGCGATGGTCGTGAACGATGACGCGAGCATTCTGAATGCACGCGGCGCTCTCAGGTCCTTCGCCAGCAAGCTGGCTCCTACAGGTTATTCGCCTGCCTGGATTATGCATACGATCCCCTGTAGGAGCCGGCTTGCCGGCGATGGTTGTGAACGATGACGCGAGCATCCTGACTGCAGGCGGCGCTCTCAGGTCCTTCGCCAGCAAGCTGGCTCCTACGGGTTATTCGCCTGACTGGATTATGCATACGATCCCCTGTAGGAGCCGGCTTGCCGGCGATGGTCGTGAACGATGACGCGAGCATCCTGACTGCACGCGGCGCTCTCAGGTCCTTCGCCAGCAAGCTGGCTCCTACAGTTCCGCCGCCAGCAAGCAGGCCCCCACAATCATCGAGCTCAGCGAGCCTTTTTTCATCATCCCCACGAATGCCCACACATTCACCATCTACCCTCAATCCCCAGGTTAACAAAACATAACGTGGCGTTGATTGTCAGACGATTCCAAAGCTGGATAGGATAAGCCAGCCCGCAGAAGGGGCTCTAGATGGCAGGTTTCAGCAGTGTGTTGAAGCTGTTTAAAAAGAGCATGAACTCCCCGAACGGCGCCCCAAGGGTTGAACGACCTGACAATAATAATGGGAGAAAGGTCTATGAGTGAGCCTGTCATGGGTGTGGGTATTGGCCGCCCGCCGGCGCTGCGCAGATTCGCGATGCTGGCTACAGGGCTCTCGCTGCTGGCGACTGCAGTGCTGTCGGCCCCGGTGCTGGCGGCCGCGACGCCTGCCGTCGAAACCGTCTATTCGATTGAATCGGCCAAGGCCGCCAAGGGCTTGATGCTCGATGTGGTGCACGCCGGCAACCGGCTGATCGCGGTCGGTGATCGCGGGCACATTCTCTACTCCAATGACCAGGGCGCCACCTGGACCCAGGCCAAGGTGCCGACCCGGCAACTGCTGACGTCGGTGTTCTTCGTTGATGAGCAGCACGGCTGGGCCGTGGGCCACGACGCGCAGATCCTCGCCAGCGCCGATGGCGGCGTCACCTGGACCAAACAATTCGAAGACCTCAAGCGTGAAGCGCCGTTGCTCGACGTCTGGTTCAAGGACACCAGCAGCGGCTTTGCCGTGGGTGCCTATGGGGCTTTGCTGACCACCATCGACGGTGGCAAGACCTGGGAAGACGTCAGCGACCGCCTCGACAACGAAGACCAGTTCCACCTCAACGGCATTGCCGCGGTCAAGGATTCCGGGCTGTTCATCGTTGGCGAACAGGGCAGCATGTTCCGCTCGGCCGACTGGGGCGAGACCTGGGAGCACGTCGAAGGGCCGTATGAAGGCTCGCTGTTCGGCGTGATCGGCACCGCCCAGCCAGCGACCCTGTTGGCCTACGGCCTGCGTGGCAACCTGTTTCGCTCAACTGATTTTGGCAGCACCTGGGAACCGGTCGAACTCAAGGCCGCTCGTGGTGCGCTGGAGTTTGGCCTGGCGGGCGCGACCCTGCTCGACGATGGCTCCATCGTCATCGTCGGCAACGGCGGCAGCGTGGTGCGCAGCAGTGACGATGGCCAGAGCTTCAGCGTGTTCAATCGGCCGGACCGGATCTCCGTGTCGGGCGTGACCGCCGCAGGCAATGGCAACCTGATTCTGGTCGGACAGGGCGGCGTTCGCGTGTCGATGCCAACCGGCGCTGAGCTAAGCAAATGAGCCGGGCACATAATAAGAAGGCGGAGATATGACATCCATGAGCAGCCACCACCAAGACAAGGCGACCTTTCTCGAACGCCTGATATTCAACAACCGCCCGGCAGTCATCGTGATCTGCCTGCTAGTGAGCATTTTCCTGTTCTGGCAGGCGACGCTGATTCGCCCCTCCACCAGCTTTGAAAAGATGATCCCGCTGGAGCATCCCTTCATTGAAAAAATGATGGAGCACCGCAACGACCTGGCCAACCTGGGCAACACCGTGCGGATTTCGGTGGAAGCCACCAACGGCGACATCTTCTCCAAGGAGTACATGGAGACCCTGCGCCAGATCAACGACGAGGTGTTCTACATCTCCGGCGTCGATCGTTCGGGGCTGAAGTCGCTGTGGAGTCCGAGCGTGCGCTGGACCGAAGTGACCGAGGAGGGTTTTGCCGGGGGTGAAGTGATCCCGCAGAGCTACAACGGTTCGGCCGACAGCCTCGAACTGCTGCGCAACAACGTGCTCAAGTCGGGGCAGGTCGGGCGCCTGGTGGCCAACGATTTCAAGTCGAGCATCGTCGATATCCCGCTGCTGGAGTCCTACCCGGACCCGCAGGACCAAGGCAAGCTGCTGGCCCTGGACTACCAGAAGTTCTCCCACGAACTTGAAGAAAAGATCCGCGACAAGTTCGAAAAACAGAACCCCAACATCAAGATCCACATCGTCGGTTTCGCCAAGAAAGTCGGTGACCTGATCGATGGCCTGATCATGGTCGTGCTGTTCTTCGGCGTGGCCTTCGTCATCACCCTGATTCTGCTGCTGTGGTTCACCAACTGCGTGCGCAGCACAGTGGCGGTGTTGATCACCACCCTGGTGGCGGTGATCTGGCAACTGGGTTTGATGCATGCGTTCGGCTTCGGTCTTGACCCGTACTCGATGCTGGTGCCGTTCCTGATCTTCGCCATCGGTATTTCCCACGGTGTGCAGAAAATCAACGGCATCGCCCTGCAATCCGGTGAGGCCGACAACGCCCTGACTGCCGCCCGGCGCACCTTCCGCCAGTTGTTCCTGCCGGGGATGATCGCGATTCTCGCCGACGCCGTGGGCTTCATCACCTTGCTGATCATCGACATCGGGGTGATTCGCGAGCTGGCCATCGGCGCCTCGATCGGCGTGGCGGTGATCGTGTTCACCAACCTGATCCTGTTGCCGGTGGCGATTTCCTATGTCGGCATCAGCAAGCGCGCGATCGCCCGCAGCAAGAAGGACGCGACCCGCGAGCATCCGTTCTGGCGCCTGCTGTCGAACTTCGCCAGCTCGAAAGTCGCCCCGGTGTCGATCCTGATTGCCCTGGTCGCCTTCGGTGGCGGCCTGTGGTACAGCAAGAACCTGAAGATCGGCGACCTCGACCAGGGCGCGCCGGAACTGCGTCCGGACTCGCGCTACAACCAGGACAACAACTTCATCATCAGCAACTACTCCACCAGTTCCGACGTGCTGGTGGTGATGGTCAAGACCAAGGCCGAAGGCTGCTCGCGCTACGAAGCCATGGCGCCGATCGATGAGCTGATGTGGAAGATGCAGAACACCGAGGGCGTGCAGTCGGCGATTTCCCTGGTGACCGTGTCCAAGCAGATGATCAAGGGCATGAACGAGGGCAACCTGAAATGGGAGACCCTGTCGCGCAACCCGGACGTGCTGAACAACTCCATCGCCCGTGCTGACGGTCTGTATAACAACAGCTGCTCGCTGGCGCCGGTGCTGGTGTTCCTCAACGACCACAAGGCCGAAACCCTCGACCGCGCGGTGCATGCGGTGCAGGAGTTCGCCAGGGAGAACAACAAGGACGGCCTGGAGTTCATCCTGGCAGCGGGTAACGCCGGGATCGAGGCGGCGACCAACGAGGTGATCAAGGAGTCGGAGCTGACGATTCTTATCCTGGTCTACATCTGCGTCGCGACCATGTGCATGATCACCTTCCGCTCGTGGGCGGCGACCCTGTGCATCGTCCTGCCGCTGGTGCTGACCTCGGTGCTGGGCAACGCCCTGATGGCCTTCATGGGCATCGGCGTCAAGGTCGCGACCTTGCCGGTGGTGGCGCTCGGGGTGGGGATTGGCGTGGACTACGGCATCTACATCTACAGCCGCCTGGAAAGCTTCCTGCGTGCCGGCTTGCCGCTACAAGAGGCGTATTACGAGACGCTCAAATCCACCGGTAAAGCCGTGCTGTTCACCGGCCTGTGCCTGGCCATCGGCGTGTGCACCTGGATCTTCTCGGCCATCAAGTTCCAGGCCGACATGGGCCTGATGCTGACCTTCATGCTGTTGTGGAACATGTTCGGTGCCCTGTGGCTGCTGCCGGCACTGGCACGCTTCCTGATCAAGCCGGAGAAACTGGCGGGGCAGAAGGGTAACTCGCTGTTCGCCCACTGATCCTCGGTTGTACTGAAAACGAAAGCCGCGCCCTTCAACAGGCGCGGCTTTCGGCGTTTCAGGTAGGGCGATCAACCCGGCAGCAGGTTCAGGAACAGGCGCTGATCCCCAGGTGCGGTGATGGGGCTGTAGAGGTCGCGCACGATTACTGTGTTGTCCGCTCCGGCCTGGGCAATCAGGTCCTTGAAAATCATGAAGCGATGTTCAGGGCGTTTGAGGTGGGCCACGCTGTAGGTGGAGGACGTCGCCTGGTCGTAGTGAAAGTGCGCGTACCACAGGACCTTCACCGAGTTCTTCTCGCGAATGGCGAACTCCGTCAGATAGTCCTTGGCCGCCGTGCGCTTGAGCGCCTGGATCAGGCCAATGTCCACCGCCTGATGCTGCACCAGGTACTCGATGTTGTCCTGGCGCGGGCGCTGCGCCTTGTAGCCCTCGATGCAGGCTTGCTGGCCCTTGAGGCGGGTTTGCGCGGCGCTGTCGCGCAGTACCTGCAGTTCGCTGGCCAGTTGTGGATGGTCGGGATGGGCGTGTTCCAGTTCGCTGGCCAGGGTTTCCAGCTGCCGGGCCTGGAACTCCAGCATATCGTTCCAGTCGCGGGGGTTGAGTTGATCACGGCGGTGCGGGTCGGCGAGTTTCTTTTTCTGAAACTCGATCGAGCGCTCGATGGCCGGGATTTGCGCCGTCAGTCGCTGGCCTTCTGCACGCAATGTCGCAAAACTGCGCGGTTTCACGGCTGGAGCAGGCCGTACCGGTTCGGCGTCGACAATCCTCACCCAGCCTTCATTGGGATGCTCGATGTAACGTCCACTGACTTGCAGCGTCACCGGATTGCGGGTGACCAGTGTCGCAAACGGCGTATCGGCATCCGCCGGCTGCAGGTCGCCGACCAGGGCGCCGTTGTCCCGCGACTTGAACACGCGTTTGGTGCTTGAAGGCACTTTCACCGGTTTCAGGGTGACCGGCAAAGGCGGCAGGAACTCATCCTCGCGCAACAGATCGGCAAGCTCGGCTTCGGCGCTGCCGCGCGCGGTTTCCAGGCGAGTCATCAACAAGTCCATGAAGGGCTGGCGGACCAGCGGCGACTGCAGGTCCTGCAGCAGACGGTTGAGTTCCAGTCGCCCTTCATAGTGTTTGAGTACATTGCCCAGGACGTCCTTGCGCTCTTGCGGGGTAAAACCATCGGTGCTCATCAGGTCGAGGTGGGAGTTCTCAAACGCCACCATGTTGTCCCGCCGCTCCTCGTAGGCCTTGAGGAAAAACTGCTCCTGCGGTGTAGCGGCGTCGCCGTAGAAGTCGATGCTCAGGGTGTTGAGCACGTCGAGCGATTCGAGGGTTGCGGTGTCGCGATTGTAGAACCGGGTACGGGGGTTGTCCCTGAGGAATTTGAGGCGGGCTGCCGGCCCGGTCTTGAAGTTCCGCGCCAGCTCCGCCAGGACGTCATCGAAGGCGATCATCGCGCCTGTGTAGCGCTCGGAGGCGGCAAAATGGATTTCCAGCAGGTCATACATGCGTTGCGAGCTTTCGACGTCGCTGATCTTGTGTTGCATCTCGATCAGCGGCTCGCCATGTTCGGAGATGAAGCTGGCCAGGTACAGGTCCGACAACCGATGGATCCGCAGTACACGGGCGCCGAGAATCTTGTGATATTCGTCCGTCGCCATGCCCTCGAAGTCGAAACGCACATCGACGTCCTTGAGCTGTCGGAAGGCTTCGATCAGGTCACGCCGGGCCTGGATCAACTGATCGATGACGATCTCCTCACGCTCCTGCAGCACCTGGACAGCCAGCCGGCTGCGCGATCGCGCAAGCACCTTGAGCCGCTGGTCGGCAATCAGTTGGCGCTCCTCGGGTGATGCCCGCAGGCGCTCGCGGGCAATGCCGAGGTCGTTGTGGTTTTGTTCGTAGGCTGCCTGGGCGACGCTCAGTTGCTGGTCCAGATCCTTGGCTTCTCGGATCAACTGCGAGGCGTTCACGCCGATTCGATTGATCTCGTCACTGGCCAGTTGGCGCTTCTTTTCTATTTCCGCCAGCTTGCTCTTCAGGCGATTTTTCGGCCCGCCACCGCGCAGCTTCAAGCCCCGGTCAAGCGTCCAGCGGCCCTGGCCGTCGTTCTTGAGCTGAAACCCGGGGTGGCGGGGTTTTTGCGGGTGAACGATGTGCACCTCGCCGGTCCCGGCATCGACGCTGACCTTGAACAACAGGCCGGCCACCGACCCATGCCATTGATTGTCGAAACGGTACAGCCCCTTGAACATGCCGATTTCCACCGGCTCGGGCACCGGCACGGGCCAGTCGACCTTCAATTCGAGCAAGGCATTGAGCAGGCGCCTGTTGGATGAATCCCGGGCGGTCGAGTGAATGAAATCGACCTGGGTGTTATCGCCGGCTGGCGGCGAAGCGGGCAAGCCGGTGGTCCCTGGTTCGATGGTGACACTGGCGCCCGCAGCTTCCTCGGTAGCGCGACGCAGGGCCGCGAGGTGCAGCGGCGGCTCTATCGAGTCGGGCGTGGGCAGGGCGGGATGGCCGCGAGAAGAGAAGTGCATCAGCACCAGGCCGATATTGAGCAACAGGTCGACCCAGGCCAGCTCCCTGGCGGTGGGGTCATCACTGTACAGGGCTGCCATATCGTTATTGAGGCTGACGGCCAGTTGCAGCATCCATCCGGCAAGCATCGCCGGACCACTGAGCAGCGGCATGAGGATCGCGTTGAACAGCAGCCAGCCGCCCTCGCGGACAATCGCCCAGCGGCTCTCGGCGTTGGACACCGTTTCGCGGTCGGCGAGGTCGACCAGCGCCCGGGCGTTGCAGGTGTAGAGGTACCCGGTCAGGTTGCCGCTGGCCAGGGCCTCGGCCAGCGAACCTGGCGACGCCGGGTCGCTGGCATCCTGGGCCAATCGGGCCGGCTGCGGTTTTTCCCAGCGGACGCTGTCGTCCCCAGGCAGGAATCGCAGGAGATGCGGGCTGTTGAAACCATCATGGTCGTAGATCGGCCGGGCCTTGTCCGGTAGCCAGCTCAGCACACTGTCCTGCAGGGCGCCGGCTTGGGCAATGGCCTGGAACAAGGCCTCGCGGCTGGCGAATTGCAGCAGGGCGTCCTGATAGACGGGACGATAGAGGATGTGCGGACCAAGGGCGGTGTCACGGGGTTCGATGATGAACATATTGTCGACCACGTCTGCGTGCGCCCCGGGTGTGCGGATGAAGGCCAGCGGGCGGATCACGATGTCCTCGCCGTCGACCACGCGCTCCGGCGCCTGGCTGTGCAGCACCGCGTTGACATAACGGTAACCGAGGAAGCTCAGGCCGTGCTCGCCGCGAATTGCCTGCTCCAGCGCCTGCAGCGGCAACTGGACCTTGAGCGCCTGGCCAAACAGGCCAGCGCGGCGGGCTGCTTCGTTGGCGTCGTCGAGCAACAGGGCCTTGATCCGCAGCGGGTAACGCTGGCCAATGTCGACCCGGCTGATCAGGCCCTCGGTGCTGCTGAACAGCCCCGGTTCACCGAGGATGTAGTCGGCGTTGAGCCAGTCTGGTACGGCGTTGCCGCTGTTGTCGGTGACGGTCATGTTGCGCGTGGGCACAGCGCTGAGGTTGCGGATCGCCAGTTCGCTCAATGGCATCGGCACGCGGGTGATGAAACTGCTGCCCAGATCGCCGGCCGGCACATGGAAGTTGAGCAACAGATCCTGTGGCTGATTTGCGACCTCGGGGTGATCGAGGCGTAACTGCGTGCGCAACGTATCAAGGGTGAAGGCCTGCAGGTTGTCGATGCCCTCGAGGAACGATTTGCCCGCGGTCAGCCGTTGCAGCCGCGCTTGCTCCACCAGCAAGCGGCGGTATTCGACACGCTGGCTGTCGCTCGCGTCCTTGAGCCATTGCGGCAGGGCCGACGGGAGGGTGTCGACGACAGGCGTCGCGGGGGCAGGCGCATGGCTGAAAAACGGGCTCGGGTCGGTGCAGGCGGCGACGCGTTGCTCGAGGGCGGCTACGCCCAGCTGTGCTGGAAAGCGCAAGGCCTCGAGACTTTGCAACTGGCGCTCCAGCAGCAAGGCGGCCTGGCTATCGAAGATATTGCCGTCCGGCTCCGCGCGATCGATGCTGATGGTCTCGCTGACGAACTGGCGCGCCACTTCGCGGCCCCAGGCCTCATTGAAGGCTGGTAGGTCGGTATAGGTCTCCAGGCGTCCGGAGGCGCGGTACAAAAACACCCGATCAGCCTGGACCAGCAGCAGGTCCGGACTGAGCAACGAGCCGCTTTGCCCGCCGCCGACCAAGCGGGTTTCCAGGCACCAGGCATGCACGAAACCGTCGGGGTAGGGCACGGCCTCGCGCTGGCGGCGATCGGGGTGGCGCGCCAGCTCATACAGCGCGTCCCTGGCGCCGGCCTGCTCCGTCGGCAGCAGGCTGGCGGCGCTGCTCAGGCCACTGGCCAACAGATCGCCGAGCCATTGCCAGTGGCTGCAGCCGCGTTCGTCCTGCTGGTTCCAGAAGTCGCTCAACACGTTCTGCAAATGCGTGCCGAGGGTTTCAGCCAGGGCCAGGATCTGCTCCTGGATCACCGCCATCGCCGGTCGCCTTGGGCCCTGCGCTTCGTAGTACAGGCGTGAAGGAGGCTGGTTGCTGAGAAAGTACGGGCGAGCGTCGATCTCTTCGGTGAGATCGAGGCGGGTGTCGTTGGCGAGAAAGTCCAGGGCAACGTCGAGCAGCATTCGCAAATCCCAGCCACCGGTCTGGTTGGGGATGGCCAGCTGGGTGACTTCCAGGTTGACCGGCAGGGTCGGGTATTGCTCGAGGATACTGGCTTGCAGCACGTGCGCGACGACCTGGCGCAGGGTCGGGCGGCTCGCGAAGCGCCGGGCGACTGCCTGGGCGGGTGCCTCGGTGGAGGGGTTTTGCATGGCGGATTCCTTTCTGCGGCAAAAACGTGGGTGGGTTGCCAGCATGCAGCCCGTACCCAGCCTCGGTGCGATAGCACGCTACCGCCCTGGTTCTGGCCAAACGTGCCGGCCTTGGCCGAGCCTGCAATGGGGTATGATGGGCGCTTTCCCATGCACAGATTGATCGCCATGACTGCTGTAACCGACACCCTGCTCAACGCCCTGGAAACCTGCGACATGCTGGAGATCGACGGCCTGCACGCTTTCGATTTTTCATTGGACGAGGACGATAACCTGCTCATCGAGTGCATGGACGGTCGCGCCAACAAGCGCTGGGCGTTCAGCCCGGCCCAGGTCGAGGCGGCTGTATTCGACACCACCCTGCAAAGCTGGACCCTTTCCAGCGATGCCGGCGAGCATCGCCTGGTGTGCCTGAGCGCGTTCAGCGGCAGCAATGATGAGGACGACGAGCATGCGGATGCCTAAGCTCTGGCCTTTGTTGATGGCCGCAGGCGTCGGCACGATGAGCGGGCCGGTAGCCGCAAGTGACAGCCATCAGCTGTTGATCGGCAGCTATACCCAGGGCAGCAGCCAGGGCATTTATCGCCTCAGCTTCGACAGCCAGACGGGCCAGCTCGACACCACGCCGTTGCAGGTGATCCAGAGCGCCAACCCCTCGTGGCTGACCTTGTCGGCGGATCAGCGCTGGCTGTTCGCGGTCAATGAAAATGGCCCGGGGCAGCGCGATGTGGTAGGACGGGTCAGCAGCTTCGCCATCGACCCCAGGACCCGGCAATTGAGCCCGGTGAATCAGGTGCAGAGCCTGGGCAACGAACCAACCCATTCGAGCCTGAGCGCGGATGGACGCTACCTGTTCGTCAGCAACTATTCGGTGGCTGAAGATCCGGGCGGCAGCCTCGCGGTGTTGCCGGTCGATGCCGAGGGCCGGCTATCGCCACCGGTGCAACTGAGCAGCCATCCGGCGAGCCGGGTCAATCCCGAACGGCAGATGTCGGCGCATGTGCATTCGACGGTGTCCTCACCCGACGGCCAGTACGTGTTTGCCAACGACCTGGGGGCCGACCGGGTGTTTGTCTATCGCTACGAGCCCAAGGCCAACCCGGAGCATCCGCTGAGCGCGGCGACCCCGGCCTCGGTGCAACTGCCGCCCGGCAGTGGGCCGCGGCACTTGCTGTTCGGCGCCGATGGCAAGCACGCCTACCTGAGCATGGAGATGAGTGCGCAGGTGGCGGTGTTCGACTACCAGGCGGGGCAACTGACCCAGCGGCAACGGGTGGACCTGGCCGCCGGGCAGCCGGCAGCCAACAAGGCCGCTGCCGCGTTGCATGCTTCCAGGGACGGCAAGTTCCTCTACGTCAGCAACCGTGGCAGCGCCAATGAGCTGTTGGTGTTCGCCATCGATCCGCTCAGTGGTGAGCTGAAAGAGCTGCAACGGCGTTCGGTGGAGGGCGATCATCCGCGTGAGTTCAGTCTCGATCCGAGCGAAAAATTCGTGCTGGTGGCCAACCAGAAGAGCAACCAGATCGTGGTCATCGAGCGTGACCGGCAGACCGGTCTGCTGGGCAAGACCGTGCAGAAACTGCCGTTCGATGCCCCCAGCGACATCAAGTTCCTGAGCCCTCAATAAGACGGCAGGCCCCGGATAACGGGGCCTGCACCCTTGTATTAATCAGAGTGATAACGGCTACTGCTACAAAAGATTTCAAGCGCCCCACGCCTCGGGCGTAGTTTTGCTTCACGGCCTACACAGGCAAGCAAGCCAACTGCATACGAGGGTTACCGCCATGAATTTCAATCTCTTCTCCGTGATCGCCGCTTCCGCCATCTCCGCCAGCGTGGTCCTGCCAGCCGGTGCCAGCGTCGAAATCAACTCGAAAAAATCCGCGACCCAGAGCTACACCCAGAAGTATCTGCAGCAGAGTGCCAATTTTTATGCGGCGCTGGATCACAAGGGGCAGCATTGAGGGCAGATTTCGGCTGTGTTGCTGATGGCCTCTTCGCGAGCAAGCTCGCTCCTACAGGGGGTTGCAGTTACCGCAGATCTCGTGACCGACCATAAACCCTGTAGGAGCTAGCTTGCTAGCGAAGAGGCCAGTGCCTTCAACATCACTGTTGGATGACACACCGCCTTCGCGAGCAAGCTCGCTCCTACAGGGGGTTGCAGTTACCGCAGATCTCGTGACCGACCATAAACCCTGTAGGAGCTAGCTTGCTAGCGAAGAGGCCAGTGCCTTCAACATCACTGTTGAATGACACACCGCCTTCGCGAGCAAGCTCGCTCCTACAATTGATTTGCCCTACTGCTTGACCATCACCGCCGCAAACAACCCCGACTGCAACAACCCCTCCAACCAGGCCTGCACATGCCGATACGGCGTCTGCGCGAACCAGTCGCGGTCGACGTGGGCGAATTGGCGGATGAAGGGCAGCAGGGCCATGTCAGCCAGGCTCGGGTGGGCGGCCAGGAGATAATCCTGGCGCTGCAGTAATTCATCGAGCTTGCGCAAAAACACCTCGCCCTCGGCGCGGTAGTGTTCCATCGGCTGTTCGGGATAACGCTCGGCGTATTTGTAGCGATTGAGCAGCAGCTTGAACGACTGGTCGTTTTCCTCGATCAGTGCCGCCATCAAGGGGTGTGCATCCGGGTTGTCCTTGAGCAGCCAGTCTTGTGGATCGTGCTGCTGCAAGGCCCAGCGCATGATGTCCAGGCTTTCCTCCAGCACCCGCCCGTCAACGCTCAACACCGGCACCGTGCCCTTGGGCGACAGGGCGAGCATGGCGGCGGGCTTGGCCTTGAGGCTGACTTCGATGATTTCGACTGCCACCCCGCTGTAGCGCAAGGCGAGGCGGGCGCGCATGGCGTAGGGGCAGCGGCGGAACGAATACAGGGTGTTCATTTCACCTCCAGGGTGCTCAGGCCATTGCCCTGACGGCGGACCTGGATCTGCACCGGAATTCGCTCATGCATTTCCTGTACATGGGAGATCACCCCGACCTTGCGCCCCTGCGCCTGCAGGCCATCGAGGGCGTCCATGGCCAGTTGCAGGGATTCTGGGTCGAGGCTGCCGAAGCCTTCGTCGATAAACAGCGATTCGATTTTCAGCGTGCTCGAGGCCATCGACGCCAGCCCCAACGCCAGTGCCAGCGACACCAGGAAGGTCTCGCCGCCGGACAGTGAATGCACCGAGCGCAGTTCGTCACCCATCTCGGTGTCCATCACCAGCAAACCGAGCATGCTGCCGCCGCGCTTGAGCCGGTAGCGGCGCACCAGTTGGCGCAGTTGGGCGTTGGCGTGATGCACCAGCAGGTCGAGGTTGTAGGCCTGGGCGATCTTGCGGAACGTATCGCCGGTGGCCGATCCGATCAGCGCGTTGAGCCGCGCCCAGCGCTGCCACTCGTTGTAAGCCGCCTCGATGCGCTGGGCCAGGGCCTGATTGGCGTCCTGGCGGCGCTGGTCTTCGGCTTGTTGCGCGCGCAGTTCGGCGCAGTGCTGTTCGCGCTGGGCGTTGTCGTGCTGCAGCGCGGCCAGGGCACCGGCCAGTTGCTCGGCATCGAGTGCATCGGTCTGTTGCGCCTGGTGATCAAGCAAGCGTTGTTCACGCTCCTGCAGCAAGACCCTGGCCTGTTCGATGGCCGACTCACTCAACTGAAGTTGCTGGCGCAGCTGGCTGACCTGCTCGTCGCTGTAGCCCAGCAACTGCTCCAGGCCACCGTCGTCCAATTGCGGGTGCTCGGCCCGCCAGGCGGCGATGCGCGTGTCCAGCTCGGTGCTTTCGGCCTCCAGGCTCTGTTGGCGTTGCTGCGCGGCCTTGAGTTCGGCGGCCAGCTGAATCAGCTGACGGGCAACCTCGTGCAATTGCTGTTCGGCCTGGCCTTGCGCCTGACGCGCCTGTTCCACCGCCTGCTCCAGATGCTGCTGCCACTGTTCGGCACTCGGTTGTTCGCCCAGCAACGCACCCAGGGTATCCCGGGTGGCCTGCTGTTGTTCGGCAAGCGCCTGGTGCTGTTGCTGCGCGGCGTGCAATTGCTGGCTGCGGTGCAATTGCCGTTCCTGTTCTTTGTCCAGGTTGAGTTGGCGCTGCTGCTGCTCTTCCAGCTCCTCGCGTTGTTGCGCCAATTGCTCCAGGCGCTGGCTGACCTGCTGATCGAGCTGCATAAAGGTCGCGGCCGGTTCCTGGCGCAGCCCTACCATGATTTCGGCGGGCAGCAGGCTGGCAAAGGCCGCGAGTTCGTCTTCCAGGCGTTGGCGGTCGTTGCCCAGTTCCTGCTGCTGCAAACTCAGTTGTTGCGTCGCCTGCTGGCTGGCCTGTTCGGCACTCTGCAGGGCCTGGCTGAGGCGTGCAGCCTCCTGCTGCACGGTGAGCAGGGCGCTCTGGCGTTGTTCGTCCTGGGCGATGCGCTGCTGCAATTGCTGGTTCTGCTGGCTCAGCCAGGCCTCGCGACGCGCCTCGTCCTGAGCGAACAGTTGGGCAGCCAGCGGATGGGCTTCGAGCTCCGGGGTCAGGCCCTGTTGCTGGACGGCGAGCTGTTCCTGTTGCTGCAACAGTTCTTTCTGCTGGGCGATCAGGCCACCGACTTCGGCACGCAACTCGCCGAGTTTTTCCTTCAGTTGATCGACGGCCTGCTGGGCGTTGGCCTGCTCACTTTCATCATGCCGGCCGAGACTCTGCAGCAAGGCTTCGGGTTGATGATAGGGATGTTCGGCACTGCCACACACCGGGCAAGGCTGATCGTCCTGCAACTGTGCGCGCAGTTCTTCGACGCTGGCACTGCGGGCCAGGCGCTGGCGCTCCAGCAGTTCCCGGGTGACCTGCAGGGCCTGTTCGGCCAGGGTCAACTCGGCCTTGGCCTGCACGCCCTCACGGGTCAGGCGTTCGCGCTCGCCATGCACGCTGTTCAGGCGTTCCTGCAGCGCCTGGCCGCGGCTGTGCAGTTGCTGCTGACTGGCCCAGAGCCGACTCAACTCTTCTATCGCCCGCAGTTGCTTGCGGTTGTCCTGAAGCAGGCTGCCGAGGATCTGCACCTGCTCGGCGACCGCCGCCGGCTCGACATCGGCCTCGCTGTAGAGCACCGCCAGTTGCTGGCGTTGTTGCTCCAGGTGAGTGGCGCTGTCGCTGGCACGCTGTTGCAGGGCAAGCAGTTCGGCCTCGCCCTGTTTCAGCCGATTGCCCACCAGCATCAGCTGCTGCAGGCGCTCGCGGTGCAGGCGCCAGGCCTCGCGGACCGGCGCCAGGTGTTGGCTGTGCTCCAACTGGCTGGCGATGCTCGCCAGTTGCTCGGCGGCGTGCTGTTGCCGTTCGAGCATGTGCGCAATGGCCTGTTGGCCCTCGAGGCTGGCCTGTTCGGCGCCGTGCTTGTGTTCGGATGCGGTATTGATTGCCTCGCCCAGCCGCTGCAGGTTGGCTTGCTCGGCAAATGCCTGGCGCAGCCGCGGGGCACTGCTGCTGTGTTGCTCCTGAGCCTGGTGCAGCGTTGTCCTGGCGCTGGCCAGGACCCGTTCGAGTTCGCCCTGACGCGTCTGGAGCGTGCTCTGTTGGGCGCTGTGCTCGTGGATCTGTGCAGCCAACGGGCTCAGTTGCGCAGAGAGCTCGGCCTGCCGGGCAAACTGATGCCGTTGCGGTGCCAGGTGCTCCAAACGCTTGAGGTTCAGGCGGTCGGCGGCCTGGGCGTCGACCGCCTGTTGAGCGTGTTGCAGCTGTTCGCCGGCAGCCCGGTGCAGCGCCTGGATCTGCTGCAGCTCCTTGAGCCAGCTGTGTTGCAGCTCGAGCTGTTTGAGTTGCGCCTGGCCGTCCTGCAACTGTTGCTGGGCGTCAGTCAGACGTTGGTCGAGCTCGGCACGGGCCTCGGCCGCCAGCGGGGTAATGCCGCTGGCCTGGTCCTGCAGCAGCTTGTGGGCTTCGCGGGTTTCCTTGCTCTTGTCGAACGCGCGCTTGCCCAGGCGGGTGTAGAGCGCAGTGTCAGTGAGTTTTTCCAACAGCTCGCTGCGGTCGTTGTCGTCGGCCTTGAGGAAGGCGCTGAACTCGCTCTGGGCGAGCATCACCGCGCGGGTGAATTGCTCGAAGTTGAGTCCCAGCACCGCTTCGAGCTGGCTCTTGTATTCGCCTTTCTGGCTGGCCAGCAGTTGATCGGTGTCGAGGTCGCGCAGGCTCTGGCGACTAGCTTGCAGTTTGCCGTTGGCTTTTTCCCGGGCGCGGTTGGCTTCCCAGCGGGCGCGATAGCGACGACCGTCGATGCCGAGGAAATCGACTTCGGCGAAGCCTTCGCCGGTACCGCGACGCAGCAGGGTACGTGGGTCGCCGGTGGCTATTTCGCCGTCGGCGTCGGGCACCTTGGCGTCACGTCCGGTGTTGTTCAGCC
The DNA here is from genome assembly GCF_057814275.1 of Pseudomonas sp. F007. Classification (NCBI taxonomy): domain Bacteria; kingdom Pseudomonadati; phylum Pseudomonadota; class Gammaproteobacteria; order Pseudomonadales; family Pseudomonadaceae; genus Pseudomonas; species Pseudomonas sp. F007. The sequence continues at coordinate 26,297 of NZ_JBVATA010000005.1, forward strand.
GCGGCACGGCGCCGAACAGCGCCAGGCACAGCGCGTCGAGCAGGGTGCTTTTGCCGGCGCCGGTGGGCCCGGTGATGGCGAACAGGCCGGAGCTCGCCAGCGGCTCGCGGGTAAAGTCGATTTCAAATGGCCCGGCCAGGGAGGCGAGGTTCTTCAGGCGGATGGCGAGGATTTTCATGGCTGTTCGCTCTCCTGTTGCACGTCCTGCAGCAGTTGTGCGAAGTCCTTGAGGGTCTGCTCGTCGACAGCGCTGCCGTAGCTGTCCTGCCAGGCACGGCTGAACAGTTCGTGGGGCGTGAGCTGGTCCAACTCAATCAGTTGGCTGTTGTCGTCGCTGCCATCGCGGCTGCCGCTGCCGGCGTACTCGGCGGCAATACGCACCAGGCGCACGGCCTTGCCTTGCAGGGCGGTCTCGATTTGCTGGCGCAGGTCCGGTTGCGGCTCGTCGAGGCGCACTCGCACCTCCAGCCAGGGCTGACGCTGGACGTCGGCCAGCAGGTCGATGTCCGGCAGCTCCGCAAGCTGTCCGAGGATATCACTGAGCGGCGCCGGGCCCATGCGTTGCAGATTGACTGCGCGCGGGATCAGCCGCGGTTCGACACTGACCAGGGTCTCGCCGTCGAGGCGCACATCGAGGATCTGGTGCTGATAGCCGATTTCGGAAAACGACAGCGGAATCGGCGAGCCGCAATAACGGATGCGTTCTTCGCCGTTGACCTTCTGCGGCTTGTGCAGATGGCCGAGGGCAACGTAGCTGATGCTCGGGCCGAACAGGCTGGCGGGCAGGGCCTCGGCGTTGCCGATGATCAGGCTGCGTTCGGAATCCTCGGACACCGAGCCGCCGGCCATGTGCGCATGGCTGATGGCGATCAGCGCCTGGCCCGGCTGGCGTTTGGCGTTGGCCGCCTCGATCAGCCATTCGTGGACCTGGCCGATGCCGCGCAGGTAGTTGTCACCCAGATGGGCGCCGGTGACTTCGGCAGGACGCAGGAAGGGCAGGGCCAGGCACCAGGCAGCAATTGCCCCCGAATCATCGGGCAGGGGGATCAGCAGGCGTTCGGCATCCAGTTGCCCGTCATCGAGCCACAGCACGCGGCCCAGCGCGTGGGCACGCAAGCGGCGCATCAGCGGCGCGGGCAATTCGATCCGCGACCCGGAGTCGTGATTGCCGGAGATCATCACGATGGTCAGCAGCGGCTGTTGCTCGTGGGCGCTGACGATGAAATCGTAGAGCCGTTCCTGGGCTTTGACCGGCGGATTGACCGTGTCGAAGATATCGCCGGCGATCAGCAGGACGTCAGGTTTTTCCTGCGCCAGTTGACGCAGCAGCCAATCGAGGAAACAACCGTGTTCAAAGTCGCGTTCCTGGCCGTGGAGGTTTTGCCCCAGGTGCCAGTCGGAGGTGTGAAACAGACGCAAGGCGGACTCCGTTGAATTGATGAATGGGTGCGCTGTATGGGCAGCCTTTGTGGGCTTGTGGTCGATCACAATGTCTGCATCCACCTCAAATCCCTGTAGGAGCGAGCCTGCTCGCGATGAGGCCAGCACATTCAGCGTTGAATGAGCGGCCGCCATCGCGAGCAGGCTCGCTCCTACAGAGGCATATCCGATTATTTGGGGTACAAAGGCGGCAAGCTGCTGTCGCCCTGTGGCGCCTGGACCCCTTCGGCGGTAGGAATGGCGCGAATCGCGCGCCACAGCTCTTCGCCTTGCCAATACTGCCCGCTTTCGCTGTACAGCGCGCCGTTCAGGCCGTCCAGTGCATCGGACAGCGGTACGAAGCGCGCGGCCATGTCGGCCAGGGTTTCCGGTTGCTGGCGGGCCCAGGCGTCGAGGGCCTGGCGGGTGGCTTGTGGGTCGTTGGCCAGGCTGGCGCGCTTGAGGTCGTCGAGCACCGTGCGCGGGCTCGGGCCGGTCTGCGCCGCGCGCAGAATCGCCGGTTGCCAGCGCGCTCGCCACCACAGGCCGAAGCCCAGTGCGGTGGTGCAGGCGAGGATCAGCGTTGCGAGTTTCCAGTACCACAGCTCTTCACTGTCCACTGGGGTTTGCGCGCTCAAGTTGCCCGCCGGTGTGTCGACCATCAGGCTCGGGTTGTTGAGGATGTGCAGGGTGCGCGCCGGCAGGCTGCTGTGCTCCAGGCGATCTTCCTGGGTGTTCCACCAGACCACGTCCACCGCCGGTAACTCGATAGTGCCACTGCGGGTCGGTACCAGCGCTTCGCGGTCCTCGCGACTGCCGATCAAGCCATGATCCGTGTTCTGGTTGCTCATTTGTGGCTGGTCGGGATAACGCCGCAGGCCATTGACGTCAGTCGCCGGCAAGGGCGGCAGTTGCGAGCTGGCCAGGCCTTCGGCCTTGAGGGTCAGGCTGCGGGTCAGTGAGTCGCCGACCTGGCTGCGGTCAGGCTCCGGGCTCCAGCTTTCGCCCAGGGTCAGGTTGCGTGCCGGCAACCACGGGGTGTCGGCTGGATAGTCAGCCGGCTTGGCCTTGACGTTGAGGTGGTTTTCGGCGGAGGTGATGCGCAGCAGTTTGCCCGACTTCGGCCCCTGGCCTGACTGCGTGTCGACCAGCGTCGCGCTGAACACCTGGGGTGGAATGCTCAGCACCCCGCTGTGTTGCGGATAGATCGCATAGCGCACTTCGATCACGCCATGGCGCACGTCGTTGATCAGTTTTTCATAGGTGCGCGACTCGCCCAGTTGTTCGACGCGGGCCTCGGCTATCTGCAGCGGGGTGACGCTGCTGTCGTCGTACAGCGACACCGAGTGATAGACGCGCAAGGTCAGTATGGCCTGGGCCTGCACGTACACGGTGTCCTGGTCGAGGCTGGCTTCGATGAACACCGGTTCCAGGGTGCTTGGAGACTCCTGGACCTGGTCGGGCGCGACCTGAAGTTCGATCGGCTCGCTGCTGAATTCCCCCAGTTGCAGCGCCGGAATCACCACCGTCCCGGTCTGTTTGGGCAACAAGGTGATGATCCAGCGCGTGGTGGCCTGGGTTTCACCGTTGAGGGTGGTGGGCTGGTTGACCTGACGGGTGCCACGCACTTCGAACAACGGCTCCAGGCTGCTCAGGTCGGGCTTGCCGAACAGCGTGACGTCGCTGGATTCGAGGGTCAACTCGACCGTTTCGCCAGCGCTCAGTTGGCTGCGATCGACGCTGGCGCCCAGCCCGGCAGCCTGGGCATTGAAGGTCCAGAGCAACAGGCTGAGCGAGAGTGCGGTGAAGCGGGTCATCGAGTTTTTCCCTGATCCTGATGTTGTTGCTGTTCGTACCAGAACTTGCGCCTGAGCAGTTCACCCGGTTGATCGGGGATCTTGCGCAACCATTGTTCAAGGGCTTCGCGGTGTTCGCCATCAAGGTCGACATCGGCGTCGCTGATCGGCGGCACGGTGGTCTGCTCATCCCCCAGTTCGCTGCCCGGTACTTCATTATCGCCCGGTTGGGGCGGCTGCTCGGTCGCGCCTGGCGGATTCGCCGGGGTGTCGTTTTCGTGTGTGGCGGGTGGCTCGCCTGGCTCGGTCTGGCCCTCGGTCGGGGTTGTTTCGCTGCCCGGCGGTTCGCCGGTCGAGCCGGGCGGCGAGGCTTGCTCGGCGGCTTGCGCGGGTTGCTCTTCGGGCGGCGTCTCCTCGACGGCTGGTTGCGGTTGGCTCTGTTTGAGCAGGGCTTCCACCAGGGCCTTGTTGGTCAGCGCCGGGCGCAGGTCGGGTTGCAATTCCAGGGCCTGATCGTAGGCATCCAGGGCGGCCTCCAGTTCACCGCTGCGGGCCAGCGCATTACCGCGATTGTAGTGGGCGCGAGCGTCGCCGCCCTGGGCGAATCGCTCGGCGGCCGCCGCATACTGGCCGGCCTCATAGAGTGCCACACCTTGCCATTGCGGGTCTTCGAAGTGCTCGGCGGCGGCCAGCGGCTGTTTCTGCTTGAGCAGGCGCAGGCCCTGCTGGTCCGCGCGCAGCCACAGGTCGTTGAACTCGAAGGCGTAGCTCGGTTGCGGCAGCAGAAACAACAGCGGCAGGCACAACAGCCAGCCACGTCGCCCGCCGCAGGCGGCCAGCAGCAACAGCGGCAACAGCAGCCAGTAGCCCTGGTCGGCCCAGGTGTCGAGGCGCAGAGTCTGGCCATCGTCGCGCACGCTGTGGGGCGCATCGAACAGGCCGAGGCTGCGCAGGTCGCTGTCATCGACCCGGGCCTGACGATAGCGGCCGCCCAGTTCATTGGCGAAGGCGCGCAGGGCCGGGCTGTCGAGACGCGGCACAAGGATTGCGCCTTGCTCATCCTTGAGGAAACTGCCGTCTTCGGCGGTAACCGGCGCGCCTTGCGCGGTGCCGATCCCCAGCATCAACCATTGCGGTGCCTGACCACGCAGGGCCTGGCGAATGCCCTGGCGTTCCTGCTCGCTGAGGGACGAGCCAATCAGCAGGATCCGGCCCTGGCCGAGGGCTCCGCGCTCGAGCAGGGTCAGCGCCTTGGCCACGGCCAGGTCGGCGCGATGGCCGGCCTCGGGCATGATCGACGGCTTGAGGGCTTCGAGCAGATTACGGCTGGTGGCCAGGTCATCCGACAGCGGCACCAGGGTGTGGGCGCTGCCGGCGTACACGACAATTGCAGTCTGCGCGTCGCTGCGGCTCTGCAACAGGTCGAGCAGCTTGCGCCGGGCTTGTTCCAGGCGCGTCGGCGCGACGTCGGTGGCGAGCATTTCCGGGGTCAGTTCGAGCAATACCACCAGTGGGTCGGCGGGCTTTTGCGCAGTCTGTTCGACTCGATCCCAGCCGGGGCCGAGCAGCGCCAACAACGCCAGCAGCCAGGCCAGGCCGAGGACAAGCCACGGCGCCTTGCTTTCGCGGCCACTGCCGCCTTGCAGCAGGGCAGCGTGAAAGGCTGGTGGCAGGATCATCTGCCAGCGCCCGGCGCGCTTTTGCCGGTGCCAGAGTTGCCAGAGCAACCAGCCGAGCACCGGCAACAACAGCAGCCAGAATGGACGGAACCAATGGGGCCAGAGGTCGATCATCGACGCCTCCGCAGCCGCAGGCGTTTCAGCCGTTCGCGCCAGTCAGGGTGCTGCTGGAGGAAATGCGAGCGGCTGAGCAGGCGTTGCAGCGGGTTGTGCGGCCAGCGCTCGCGCACCACCAGCAACAGACTCATCAGCAATGCGGCCGCCAGCGGCCAGCTGTACAAAGCCTGGGCCGGCCGGGCCTGGGTCGGTTGCTGGTTGACCGGTTCCAGTTGGTCGAGGGTCTGACGGATCGCTTCCAGCTCGGCGCCGTCGCGGGCGCGGAAATAGCGGCCACCGGTGGCCTCGGCGATTTCCTTCAGCGCCGGCTCATCGAGGTCCAGGCTCGGGTTGACGCCGAGAAAGCCCAGGGAACCGCTCTGCTCGGGATCGGCACCGATGCCGATCGGGTAGATCTTCACGCCTTCCTCGGCCGCCAAGCGGGCCGCGGTCAGCGGCGCGATTTCACCGCCATTGTTGGCGCCGTCGGTCACCAGGATCAGCACCCGGCTTTGTGCCGGACGCTGGCGCAAGCGCTTGAGCGCCAGGCCAATGGCGTCGCCGATGGCGGTGTTCTTGCCGGCGATGCCGATTCGCGCTTCGTCGAGCCAGACGCGCACGGTGCGCCGGTCGAAGGTCAGCGGTGCCTGCAGGTAGGCCTGGCTGCCGAACAGGATCAGGCCGACCCGGTCGCCATCGCGCTGCTCGAGAAAGTCCCCGAGCAAGTGCTGGACCAACGCCAGGCGACTGACGTCCTCGCCTTGCCATTGCATGTCGGGGAAGTCCATCGAGCCCGAGACATCCACCGCCACCAGCAGGTCGCGGCCGCTGGCGGCAATCGGCAGCGGTTCGCCGAGCCATTGCGGGCGGGCGGCGGCCAGCAGCAACAGGAGCCAGAGCAGGATGAACGGCGCCTGTTGGCGCCAGGTCGGCAGGTTGGCGCGGGCACGACGTCTAGCGAGCTGCTCGAGGTCGCCAAGGAAGCTGACCTTGAGCGCCGGTTCACCGCTGTCGGCGGCGGGCAGCAGGATGCGCATCAGCCACGGCAGCGGCAGCAAGGCGAAGATCCACGGCCAGGCGAACTCAAACATGTTTGCGAATCCAGGTGTCGATGGCCTGGGTCAGGCCGGCGATGGCCTTGTCATCGAGTTTGCATTCCGGTTTGTAGGCGCCCTCGACCAGGATCATCCAGCGCGTCAGGCCGGCTGCCGGGCAGCGGTTGTCGAGAAAGGCCAACCATTTGCGCCCGTTCAGGGTGTGGCTCTGGCTGTAGGGGTAGTCGTTGCGGCACAGGCGCTTGAGCAGGCCGTTGAGTTGCTGCAGCCAGGCTCCGGCGGGAGCGCCGTCGTAGGGTTTGGGCATCTGTGCCAGCTCCGCCAGCGCGGCAACGCGCAACGGATCCAGCGGCTGTTCGGCGCGCACCACGCGACGCTTGATCGGGATAAACCGGCGCAACTTCCACAGGCCGAAGCCCAGCAGCGGCAACAGGACCAGCAGCAGCCACCAGCCGGGTGCCGGTGGCCAGAACGGGATGGGCGGCGGGCTCATCAGCGGTTGCAGTTGTTCGAGGCCGTTCATTGGCTTTTACCTGGACGCTGTGGGTTCAGGTATTCGCGCAGTTGCTCGACCATTTCGCTCTGGGTGCTCAAGGGCATCAGCAGCACTCGCAGTTTTTGCGCCAGCAGTTCCCAGCGGGCGATGCGGGCTTCGGCCTGGGCGCGATAGGCTTGGCGCAAGTCGAAATTCAGGGTGTCGAGTTCCAGTTGCGCGCCGCGCTCGGCAAAACGTAGCAGGCCGGCCGCGGGCAGGGCGTGGTCGAGGGGGTCGGAGAGCGGCAGCAACAGCAGGTCGCAATGGCGCGACAGCAGGCTCAGTTGTTGCTCGGCGCCGTCCGACAGGGCGCGCTCGTCGCAAATCACGATCACCAGGCTGCCCGGGCGCAGCACTTCACGGGCGCGGCGCAGGGCCAGGCCGAGGTCGTCAGCGGCCGGCTCGCTTTCGGTGCTCAGGGTCTGGTTGACCCGCACCAGGCGGTTGAGCAGTTGCAGCAGGCTTTGCTTGCTGCGCCGTGGCTTGATTTCGTAGTGCTGGTTGTCGCCGTAGACCAGTCCGCCGACCCGATCGTTGTGACCCAGCGCGGCCCAGCCAATCAGGCTCGCGGCCTGGGCGGCCATGACCGACTTGAACATCAGCCCCGAACCGAAAAACAGCCGGCGGCTTTGCTCGACCATGATGAAGATCGGTCGCTCGCGTTCTTCATGGAACAGCTTGGTGTGGGGTTCCTGGGTGCGCGCGGTGACTCGCCAATCGATGGTGCGCACGTCGTCGCCGGCCTGGTAGACCCGCACCTGGTCGAAGTCGACACCGCGTCCGCGCAGCTTGGAGTGGTGCAGGCCAATCAGCGGGCTGCGCTGGCTGGGAGTGGAAAACAGTTGCACTTCGCGCACGCGGTGGCGCATCTCGATCAGTTCCGAGAGGCTGACGCGTATGCCAGGTTCCGCGGCCGGTGTGTTCATCGGGCTCAAGCGACGGCGACGACGTCGAGGATCCGCTGGACCACCCGATCCTGGTCGATCCCGGCGGCCTCGGCTTCGAAGGACAGAATGATGCGGTGGCGCAACACGTCGAACAGCACCGCCTGAATGTCTTCGGGGCTGACAAAGTCGCGCCCGGCCAGCCAGGCATGGGCCCGTGCACAGCGATCGAGGGCGATCGAACCCCGGGGGCTGGCGCCGTAGGCGATCCACTCGGCCATCTCCGGGTCGAACTTGCCCGGCGTGCGCGTGGCCATGACCAGTTGCACCAGGTATTCCTCCACGGCGTCGGCCATGTACAGGCCGAGGATTTCCTTGCGCGCGGCAAAAATCGCCTGCTGGCTGACCCGGCGTTCCGGCTTGGTTTCGCCATTCAGCGCTTCGCCACGGGCCTGTTGCAGGATCCGCCGCTCGACCGCCGCATCCGGAAAGCCGATTTTCACGTGCATCAGGAAGCGGTCGAGCTGGGCTTCGGGCAGCGGGTAGGTGCCTTCCTGCTCGATCGGGTTCTGCGTGGCCATCACCAGGAACAGCGGCGATAGATCATAGGTACTGCGCCCAACGCTGACCTGGCGCTCGGCCATGGCTTCGAGCAGGGCCGACTGGACCTTGGCCGGTGCGCGGTTGATTTCGTCGGCCAGTACCAGGTTGTGGAAGATCGGGCCTTGCTGGAACACGAAGCTGCCGGTTTCCGGACGATAGATTTCCGTGCCGGTGATATCGGCGGGCAGCAGGTCGGGGGTGAACTGGATGCGATGGAACTGCGCTTCGATGCCTTCGGCCAATTCCTTGATGGCCTTGGTCTTGGCCAGGCCCGGTGCGCCTTCGACCAGCATGTGGCCGTCGGCGAGCAGGGCAATCAGCAAACGCTCGATGAGCTTTTCCTGGCCGAGAATCTGCGCGGAGAGAAAGGTTCGCAGCGCCAGCAGCGCTTCACGGTGTTCCATCGTCGTGTGTTCCTGGAAGAGGGCCGGGCTGTCTTGCCGCAACGCGCCCGGTCGGGGGCTGCTACTTTAATCCATCCGGGCCCTCGGCGACTAACGGCACCGGGCAAAATCTGCAAATAAACGCCATTGCGGCGGTTGGCGGGAGTCCATGGGCAGGCTCCCGCGCAGGTGCGGCGGGTCAGTTCTTGAAGCTGGAGTGCTTGCGGCCCTGGTCAAAGAACGCGAACACCACCACCAGCACGCCGGAAATCAACAGGATCAGGCCCACGCCATCGGTGGAGTGGGTCGCCGAATTGGCCACCAGCGCCAAGCCTCCCAACGGCGCCAGGCCACCGGCAATCGCCGTGCCGATTTCGCGCCCGGTGCCGAAGCCCGAAGAGCGGGTCTGGGTCGGGAACTGGCGGCTCAAGAACGACCCCTGGGGTGCGAACATCATCGGCGCGAGAATCCCGGTGCCGATGGCGATGGCCAGGTAAATCATCATTGGCTCGCCGGTGTTCAGCAGGCTCAGGAACGGGTAGGCGAAGACCGCCGACAGCAGGCCGCCGAGCATCAGCACCTGCTTGCTGCTCCATTTGTCACACAGCCAGCCGAAGCACGGCACGGCAACAATCGCCACCAGGCTGGCGATGGTCACCGACAGCGAGGTGACATGGGCTTCGACGCCCTTGAACTGGGTCAGGTAGGCCAGGGAGAAGGTCTTGAAGATGTAGCTCAGGGCGTTGTAGCCGATGGCGACGAACAGCACCACGGCCAGGCCCTTGAGGTCATTTTTGAAGAGCAATTTGAGCGGCGATACCTGGGGTTTCTCCGGGGTGCTGTCGAGTTTCTCGAACTGCGGGGTTTCCGGGATGCTGCGGCGCACCCACAGGCCGACACCCACCAGCACGATGCTGCAGATGAACGGGATGCGCCAACCGCCGGCCAGCAGGAAATCGTTGCCGTTCATGGTCAGGGCGTAAACGGTCAGCGACGACAGCAACAGGCCGAGGTTCAGCCCCAGCGCCGGCCAGGCACCCTGGCTGCCGCGCTTGCCCTCACTGGCGTGCTCGTAGGAGGTCACCGCCGCGCCGGACAGTTCGGCGCCAGCGCCGAGGCCCTGGATGATCCGCACGAAGACCAGAATGATCGGCGCCCAGATGCCGATCGAGGCATAGCTGGGGATCAGGCCGATCAAGGTGGTGCACACGCCCATCATGCAGAAGGTGATCACCAGCACCTGTTTGCGGCCGAAGCGGTCACCCAGGTAGCCGAACAGAATGCCGCCGAACGGACGGGCGATAAAACCGATGGCGAAGGTCGAGAAGGCCAGCAGCGAGGCAACGGCAGGGTTGCTGGGGTCGAAGAAGATCTTCGAGAACACGATCGCCGCCATGGTCGCGTACAGGTAGAAGTCGTACCACTCCAGCATCGAGCCGAAGATCGTCGCCGCCGCGACCTTGCGCAGGCGTTTGTGTTTTTGTTGCGGGGTTTCGTGGGCGGTCGGAGCCGCGTGATGTACCGACATCAGAGAGTTCCTTGTAGGTCTTTGTAGTTATTTTCAAGTGGGTGTCGGGCACCCGTGCAGCAGGGTTCAGCGGGCGTTGAAGATCCTCTGGGCAATCATCTGGCCGATGGGAATGGCCGAGGTCGCGGCCGGCGAGGGGGCGTTGCAGACGTGGACCATGCGTGGGGTTTCGGCGAACAGAAAGTCGTGGACCAGGGTGCCGTCGCGCATCACCGCCTGGGCGCGGATCCCGGCCTCGTACGGCAGCAGGTCCTCGACTTCCAGTGACGGGCAGTACTTGCGGCACTGTTCGAGGTAGCCGCGCTTGAACAGCGAGTTTTTCATTTCGCTGGTGCCGGAACCGAGGTTGTTCCAGAGGGTTTTCCAGAAGCCGGGGAAGCGCGCGTACTCGGCGACGTCGCGCCAGTTGATCGAGAATTTGTTGTAGTTCTCCCGGCCCAGGCCCAGTACCGCATTGGGGCCGACGGTGACGCTGCCATCAATCATCCGCGTCAGGTGCACGCCGAGAAACGGCAGCTCCGGGTCGGGAATCGGGTAGATCAGGTGGTTGACGATCTGGTTCTTGCTGGCGGGCAGGCGGAAGTATTCGCCGCGAAACGGAATGATCTGGTGATCAATCTTGACCCCGGCCATGGCCGCCAGGCGATCGGACTGCAGGCCGGCGCAGGCCACCAGTTGCCGGGCCTGCCAGACGCGGTCGTGGCTGCTGATGGTGACCTGGTCGGCGCTTTCCTGGATCGCGGTGATGGTGGTCTGCAGGCAGATCTCGCCGCCGGCGGCTTCGATGACCCGGGCCATGGCCTGGCACACCTGTTTGTAGTCGACTATCCCGGTGGCATCGAGGAACAGGCCGCCGAGACCGACGATGTTCGGTTCGCGGCGGCGCAACTCAGTGGCGTCCAGTTGTTCGACCTTCAGGCCGTTCTGCTTCGAGCGCTCATACAGGGCATGCATGCGCTCGACTTCCAGCGGCGTCGAGGCCACCAGCAGCTTGCCGCAGACTTCGAACTTGATCTTGTGTTCGGTGCAGAAGTCCTTGGTGGCCTGGGCGCCACGCTTGCACAGGTCGGCCTTGAGGCTGCCCGGCGCGTAGTAGATGCCGGCATGGATCACGCCGCTGTTGTGCCCGGTCTGATGCCGGGCGAGGACATTTTCCTTCTCCAGGATCAGCAGCGACGCGCCAGGCTGGCGCTCCAGCAGGGCCATGGCGGTGGCGAGGCCGACGATGCCGCCGCCGATGATGCAGTAGTCGTAGATCATGCAGGTGTCACCTTGGATTGCGTGGCAGAGAGTCTGCTTATCAGGTTGTCAGACAAAGTATTCCAAACAAAAGCGCCGGCAAGCGGCGCCTGTGATGCGGTGTTTCAGTCGATGCTGGGCAGGTCGATTTTCAAGCGCAGGGCCGCGGCCCGCAGGTGTGCTTCAGCGCAGGCAGCGGCTTGTTGACGGTCGCCACGGGCGATGGCTTCGTAGAGTGCCTGGTGTTCGCGCCCGGCATCGGCGGAGCCGCCCACCGAGTGCGCTGCGGAGTTTTCCCAGGCGGTGCGGCGTGCCTCGGCCAGTTGCCCGCGCAGAAAGTCGTGGAAGGCAACGAAGTAGTCATTCTTGCTGGCGTCGGCAATGGCCCGGTGAAACTCGACGTCGGCCAATGCTGCGGCGGCGAAATCACTGCGACGCTCATGCATTTCCTGCAGGGCAGTGCGCATGCGCAGCAGGTCCGCCTCGTCACGGCGCTGAGCCGCGATGGACGCGGCCTGGGTCTCGATCCACAGGCGCATTTCGAACATCTGCACCAGGTCCGGTGTACGGCCCTTGGTGCTGGGGAAGCGGAACACGCTGCCGTTGGGATTTTGCGAGATGAACGAACCCAGGCCCCGCCGGCTGATGAGGATGCCATCGGCCTTGAGCTGCGCCACGGCCTCGCGCACCACGGAGCGGCTGACGTTGAGTTGCTCGGTCAGTTGTTGCTCGGTAGGCAGGCGCGATTCGGCGGTCAGGCGTCCGGATTCGATTTCTTCGCGGATAGCGTTGACCACGCGTTCGACCAGGGTGTCGGGGCGTTGTAGCTGCAGCATGGGGTGGGTGGCTCGCAAGTCAGGTTGTCAGACAATGCCCGTGGGCTGATGGCTTGTCAAGAATTCAGCGTGGGCTCACAGCTCGCTGACGTAGGTGCCAGTGCCCTTGAGGATGGTCTGCAGGGTTAGTTCGACTTCCGCCAGGTCGGCGGGTGCGGTGCTGTGGAGAATCTCAAGGTGATCGGCGCCATTCAGTGCATCGGCGTCGGCGGCGGCGATTTCCAGCAGCAGGCGGGTAGCGCTGAAGGTGACCTTGACGCCGTCCAGGGTCGAAGGCTCGCCGTCGAGGGTGATCTCCAGTGCGTCTTCGTCCGGGTAGCGGGTCATCAGGAACATCTCGCCCTGATTGGTGTGGCAGCAGAGCATGGCCAGGTTGTCTTCTTCGTCGTCGCAGGGGTTGGCGATCAGGTGGGCGGTGGTCATTTTCATCGAGGGGGTCCTGGTGCGGGGCGGGCAAAGGGGGATTTTGCCAGCCTCGAGCTTTTTTTGCTGCGCTGGTTTTTCCAGAGTTGGAGATCGACGAGCGACTATGTAGGTCTTTTCCGAAGGGAGTGGGTATCAGCGATCAGCGATATTTCCGCACGGTCGGTAGGAGAAAAGGAGGGCGTAGGAAAATCATGGAGTTCGGCACTTATTGATTGTTTTTCAGTGGTTTTTGCCTCTATTTTCTCGGCTCCCCTGTCAAGGACGAAGGGGGGCTCCGATTGAATAAGGAACCTCTGTAATGAATCAATATTTCGAACTGTTGGCCGAAGTCAGGCACCTCGATGAAGACGCTATCGAAGACCTTTACCAGCGCTATCTGGCCGGCGAGAAAACCAGCGACCTGCTGGTCGAGTACAAGATCCCGGCGACGGTGCGCAGCCTGCTCAAGGTCTTGCCGCCATTGCTCAGCAAAGACTTGAAATGCCCCTACTGCGACCTGCCGATGTGGGCCAGGCGCCACGCCCGCGGCACCCCGGCCTCTCAACGGCCGACCTACCAATGCGTGCGCTGCGAGCATCGCCATCTGCCGCTCGGACACTACGGCAGACGCAGTTCGTGCAAATGCACCCGTTGCTACCAGGCCCACCAGCAGGAGCTGGCTGCCCAGGCCGGGCGTGATCGTGAAGCGCTGCTCAAGCATTACCCGCTGGATGGCCAGCCAGTTGCCTACGCCCGTCTGGGTTTCGTGCAGAAGTTGACGTTGCTGGCCTTGCTCGAAGGGGGAGAGCCTGCCTGTGACAGTATCGCGCCCCTGGACGCGCCGACGCGCAACGAACCACTGGCCAGCAGTGCCGAAAGTGCCGAAGACTTGCTGCGCAGCCTCTACGAGAGCGGGATTCTGCGAGTGGATGCCAGCTCGGATATCAAGGCCTTTGAACGGACGGCCGACTACCGCATCCAGCATTACGGCGCCGTGCGCTGGCAGCCCAATCTGGCGCTTGCAGCGGGGTCGTCCAGTACCTGTGAGGCGCTTTACCAGGCGCTCTATCAGGATTTGTCCGGCAGTGTGGCGCACGCCTGCAAGGCAGAACTGCACGGCTTGCTGTTCAGTCTGGCCCGCGCCGAATCCCTGAGCTATATCCGGGTACTGGCCAGCGAAGTGGATTTTCACTTCAGCGCCGAGCACAAGGCCGAATGGGTGTTGGGGCAGCTCTTGCAGGACTTTTCTGTCAGCGAAATCCACTATTTCGCCAAGCTGGCGGTAAAAAATGCCGTGCATTTTTATGCAACCGGCAACGCCAAGGGCAAAAGCCACGCCGTCAATACCATTCCCAACCGGATGTTGAATACGGCGCAGCGTGCCCTGGAAGAAGGCTGGCGCAAACCTGTCAGCCGCGATGCCCGGGTTCCCCGCTCGGCGTTGCACCGACTGCTGTATGACGTGGTGCTCAAGGACAGCAGTGCCGGCTACACCAAAGCCCCGGGGCGTTACTGGAAAGAAGAACTGCTGCCACGTTTTTTCTCCCTCGCCAACGAGGACGAGTCAGGGATGGTGTTGTTCTGTCGCGAGTGCGACTCGACCAATGTCGATCTGCGGATGGACAAGGTGCAGGTGGAAACCCTGTGTTACGACTGCGGCACCTTGAGCCGGTATCAGGCGTTTTATGAGCTGATCGATTGATGCTGTGGTGGGTGACGGGCGGTGGCTCCTGACTCAAATGTCAGAAAATATGTCGTGAACGCTTGCCGGTAAACCGGTCACTTCCAGTACGCAAGCCCGGAAAACCTGCCCATAAAGCCGCCGTTTTCACCTGCGCCTGCTAGTGTTGTTCGATGCAGCGGCGCGCAGCAGCGTACCGATGACCGAATATGTCGCAGCGTCGCAAGCACGGGCCTTGCCGCTCTCGTTAAGCTGCGCAACGGATGGACACCTGTAAAGGCATTGCCCGCTGACGGGCAGTCGTTTTTGCAGATGCCCATCGTGACACGTGAATGTGACGCGAACGCCGCGTCCAGCTTCACCCACCTGTCACCCTGTCGACCTCTGCCCGAGTTTCAGGACCAGGGTGACGCAGCGCCCCGCAAGGGGTTTTGCACGCGAGCTTCCATCAATAACAAGCCCTAGCGGAGTACCACAGATGGCGTTCTTCACCGCAGCCAGCAAAGCCGACTTCCAGCACCAACTGCAAGCGGCACTGGCGCAGCACATCAGTGAACAGGCACTGCCACAAGTGGCGCTGTTCGCTGAACAATTCTTCGGCATTATTTCCCTTGATGAACTGACTCAGCGCCGGTTGTCCGACCTCGCCGGCTGCACGCTTTCCGCCTGGCGCCTGCTTGAGCGCTTTGATCATGCGCAACCGCAAGTGCGCGTCTACAACCCCGACTACGAGCGCCACGGCTGGCAGTCGACCCACACCGCGGTCGAAGTCCTGCACCATGACCTGCCGTTCCTGGTCGACTCGGTCCGCACCGAGCTGAACCGCCGCGGCTACAGCATCCACACCCTGCAGACCACCGTGCTCAGCGTGCGTCGCGGGGCCAAGGGCGAGTTGCTGGAAATCCTGCCCAAAGGCACCCAGGGCGAAGGCATTCTGCAAGAATCGCTGATGTACCTGGAAATCGACCGCTGCGCCAACGCTGCCGAACTCAACGTGTTGAGCAAGGAACTGGAGCAGGTGCTGGGTGAAGTGCGCGTTGCCGTAGCCGATTTCGAGCCGATGAAGGCCAAGGTGCAGGCGCTGATCGACAGCGTCGACAACAGCCAGTTCGCCATCGCCGCTTACGAGAAGGGCGAGATCAAGAGCTTCCTCGAGTGGCTGGTGGGCAATCACTTCACCTTCCTCGGCTACGAAGAATTTGTGGTCCGTGAAGACCAGGCCGGCGGTCATATCGAATATGACCAGGATTCCTTCCTCGGCCTGACCAAGCTGTTGCGCGCCGGCCTCACCGCCGAAGACCTGCGCATCGAAGACTACGCGGTGAACTACCTGCGCGAAGCGACCCCGCTGTCGTTCGCCAAGGCCGCCCACCCAAGCCGTGTGCACCGTCCGGCGTACCCTGACTACGTGTCGATCCGCCAGATCGATGCCGACGGCAAGGTGATCAAGGAATGCCGCTTCATGGGCCTGTACACCTCGTCGGTGTATGGCGAAAGCGTGCGCGTGATTCCGTACATCCGCCGCAAGGTCGAAGTGATCGAACAGCGCTCCGGCTTCCAGGCCAAGGCGCACCTGGGCAAGGAACTGGCCCAGGTCCTCGAAGTGCTGCCCCGTGACGACCTGTTCCAGACTCCGGTCGACGAGCTGTTCAGCACCGTGATGTCGATCGTGCAGATCCAGGAACGCAACAAGATTCGCGTATTCCTGCGCAAAGACCCGTACGGCCGTTTCTGCTACTGCCTGGCCTACGTGCCGCGCGACATCTATTCCACCGAAGTGCGGCAGAAGATCCAGCAAGTGTTGATGGATCGCCTGAAAGCCAGCGACTGCGAGTTCTGGACCTTCTTCTCCGAGTCGGTACTGGCCCGCGTGCAGTTGATCCTGCGTGTCGACCCGAAAAACCGCATCGACATCGATCCGCTGCTGCTGGAAAAAGAAGTGGTCCAGGCTTGCCGCAGTTGGCAGGACGACTACGCGGCGCTGACCGTCGAAAGCTTCGGCGAAGCCCACGGCACCAACGTGCTGGCGGACTTCCCGAAAGGCTTCCCGGCCGGTTACCGCGAGCGCTTTGCCGCGCATTCGGCGGTGGTCGACATGCAGCACCTGCTGAGCCTCAACGAAAAAAATCCGCTGGTGATGAGCTTCTACCAGCCGCTGGGCCAGGTCTCCGGCCAGCGTGAGCTGCACTGCAAGCTGTACCACGCCGACACGCCGCTGGCGCTGTCCGACGTCCTGCCGATCCTGGAAAACCTCGGCCTGCGCGTACTCGGTGAGTTCCCGTATCGCCTGCGTCACACCAGCGGCCGCGAGTTCTGGATTCACGATTTCGCCTTCACCGCTGCCGAAGGCCTGGACCTGGACATCCAGCAACTCAACGACACCCTGCAGGATGCGTTCGTGCACATCGTGCGCGGCGACGCCGAGAACGATGCGTTCAACCGCCTGGTGCTGACCGCCGGCCTGCCATGGCGCGACGTTGCGCTGCTGCGTGCCTATGCCCGCTACCTGAAGCAGATCCGCCTGGGCTTCGACCTCGGCTACATCGCCAGCACCCTGAATAACCACACCGATATCGCTCGCGAATTGACCCGGTTGTTCAAGACCCGTTTCTACCTGGCGCGCAAGCTGACCAGCGAAGACCTCGACGACAAGCAACTGCGTCTGGAGCAAGCGATCCTCAGCGCCCTGGACGACGTCCAGGTGCTCAACGAAGACCGCATCCTGCGTCGCTACCTGGACCTGATCAAGGCCACCCTGCGTACCAACTTCTACCAGACCGACGCCAACGGCCAGAACAAGTCGTACTTCAGCTTCAAGTTCAACCCGCACGCGATTCCGGAGCTGCCGAAGCCGGTGCCGAAGTTCGAAATCTTCGTCTACTCGCCGCGCGTCGAAGGCGTGCACCTGCGCTTCGGCAACGTTGCCCGTGGCGGCCTGCGCTGGTCCGACCGTGAAGAAGACTTCCGCACCGAAGTGCTGGGCCTGGTAAAAGCCCAGCAGGTGAAGAACTCGGTGATCGTGCCGGTGGGTGCGAAGGGCGGCTTCCTGCCGCGTCGCCTGCCACTGGGCGGCAGCCGTGACGAGATCGCGGCCGAGGGCATCGCCTGCTACCGCATCTTCATTTCCGGTCTGCTGGACATCACCGACAACCTGAAAGACGGCGCGCTGGTTCCGCCATTGAACGTGGTTCGCCACGACGATGACGACCCGTACCTGGTGGTGGCAGCGGACAAGGGCACCGCAACCTTCTCCGACATCGCCAACGGCATTGCCATCGACTACGGCTTCTGGCTGGGTGACGCCTTTGCGTCCGGTGGTTCGGCCGGTTACGACCACAAGAAAATGGGCATCACCGCCAAGGGTGCGTGGGTGGGCGTACAGCGTCACTTCCGCGAGCGCGGCATCAATGTCCAGGAAGACAGCATCACGGTAGTGGGCGTCGGCGACATGGCCGGCGACGTGTTCGGCAACGGCTTGCTGATGTCCGACAAGCTCAAGCTGGTCGCGGCCTTCAACCACCTGCACATCTTCATCGACCCGAACCCTGAGCCGGCATCGAGCTTCGCCGAGCGTCAGCGCCTGTTCGACCTGCCGCGTTCGGCCTGGTCGGACTACGACACCAGCATCATGTCCGAAGGCGGCGGGATCTTCTCCCGTAGCGCGAAAAGCATCGCGATTTCCCCGCAGATGAAAGAGCGCTTTGACATCCAGGCCGACAAGCTGACCCCGACCGAACTGCTGAATGCCTTGCTCAAGGCGCCGGTGGATCTGCTGTGGAACGGCGGTATCGGTACCTACGTCAAGGCCAGCACTGAAAGCCACGCCGATGTCGGCGACAAGGCCAACGATGCACTGCGTGTGAACGGCAACGAACTGCGCTGCAAGGTCGTGGGCGAGGGCGGCAACCTCGGTATGACCCAGCTCGGTCGTGTCGAATTCGGCCTCAACGGCGGCGGCTCCAACACCGACTTCATCGACAACGCCGGTGGCGTGGACTGCTCCGACCACGAAGTGAACATCAAGATCCTGCTCAACGAAGTGGTGCAGGCCGGTGACATGACCGACAAGCAGCGCAACCAGTTGCTGGCGAGCATGACCGACGAAGTCGGCGGCCTGGTGTTGGGCAACAACTACAAGCAGACCCAGGCCCTGTCCCTGGCAGCCCGTCGTGCCTACGCACGGATTGCCGAGTACAAGCGCCTGATGAACGACCTCGAAGGTCGCGGCAAGCTGGATCGCGCCATCGAGTTCCTGCCGGCCGAAGACGCCCTCAACGAGCGTGTTGCGGTAGGCCATGGTCTGACCCGTGCCGAGCTGTCGGTGCTGATCTCCTACAGCAAGATCGACCTCAAGGAGCAGCTGCTGGGCTCCCTGGTGCCGGATGACGACTACCTGACCCGCGACATGGAAACCGCTTTCCCGCCGACCCTGGTGAGCAAGTTCTCCGCCGCCATGCGCCGTCACCGTCTGAAGCGCGAGATCGTCAGCACCCAGATCGCCAACGACCTGGTCAACCACATGGGCATCACCTTCGTGCAGCGACTCAAAGAGTCGACCGGCATGACCCCGGCGAACGTGGCCGGCGCCTATGTGATCGTGCGTGACATCTTCCATCTCCCGCACTGGTTCCGTCAGATCGAAGCCCTGGACTACAAGGTGTCGGCTGACGTGCAACTGGAAATGATGGACGAGCTGATGCGTCTCGGTCGTCGCGCGACGCGCTGGTTCCTGCGCACCCGCCGCAACGAGCAGAACGCGGCCCGTGACGTCGCGCATTTCGGTCCGCACCTCAAGGAGTTGGGCCTCAAGCTCGACGAACTGCTGGAAGGCCCGACCCGCGAAGGCTGGCAGAAGCGTTATCAGGCGTACGTCGAAGCCGGTGTGCCGGAGTTGCTGGCGCGTATGGTGGCGGGTACCTCGCACCTGTACACCCTGCTGCCGGTGATCGAAGCCTCGGATGTGACCGGTCAGGATCCGGCCGAGGTGGCCAAGGCCTACTTCGCCGTCGGTGAGAAGCTGGACATTACCTGGTACCTGCAACAGATCAGCGCCTTGCCGGTGGAAAACAACTGGCAGGCCCTGGCCCGTGAAGCGTTCCGCGATGACGTCGACTGGCAACAGCGGGCGATCACCATCTCGGTCCTGCAGCAGGGCGATGGCAGCCAGGACGTGGAAGCGCGCCTGGCCCTGTGGATGGGTCAGCACGAAGCGATGCTCGAACGCTGGCGCGCCATGCTGGTGGAAATCCGTGCCGCCAGCGGCACCGACTACGCCATGTACGCGGTGGCCAACCGCGAACTGCTGGACCTGGCCCTGAGCGGCCAGGCGGTGGTCCCGGCCTCGGCTGCCGCCGAGCTGGAGCCGGCGGCCTGATCAGGCGCTGAATGAAAAAACCCGCATCGAGTGATGCGGGTTTTTTTTTGCAACTGCAGGAGCGACCGCAGATCTGTTGATCAACAACAAACTTTGTGGGAGCCAGCCTGCTGGCGAAGAAGTTGATGCGGTGTAGCTGGTGACCCCATCGCGACGGTGCGACGATTCGACAGGCCCGCTCCCACAGTGGATTTGTGTCGATCAAAACGGTTGTGGAGCATGCAAGTCCTGTAGGAGCCAGCTTGCTGGCGAAGAAGTTGATGCGGTATGGCTGATGGCCCAATCGCGAGCGAACTCGCTCCTACAGGGGGTTCAGAATCTGCTCATCCGGCGCCAGCACCATGAACACCAGCAGCTTCGCCGGTGCGCTGCTGCTGGCGTTTTTCGACACCAGATGCTCGGAGCCAGCCGGCTCGTACCAGTACTCGCCAGCCTTGTAGGTGATCGCTTCACCACCCTTGACCTGGGAAATGATCTGCCCGGACAGCACATAGGCCATGGCCGTGCCCTGATGCTTGTGGGCGATCGAGGCCTGGCCGGGTTGGTAGTCGACTTCGATCATCAGCGCCTTTTTACCGGGCGCATTGAGCAGCATCTGGTCCTGCAGCACCTTGACGGTTTCCGCCGGTGCGCCGCTGTCGTGGGCGAACACGGCTGTTGAAACCAGCAGGCTTAAAACGGTGAGGCCGGATGCGAACAGAGTATGGATTTTCATGGGGGGCACCTTCGGGCGGGTTGTGCTGAGTCAGGCCTTACGGTAAGCCCGATTGCCGATGCGACAAACAGCCAATCCCGAGGAAGGCGAGGAGACCAATGCGCGTTTTGAGATGGACAACACTTACCGGGTCTCAGGCGACGTGCAGGAGAATCTCGCGCAGGCGGTCGAGGGCGATGTCGATGTCCAGCGTCTCGATCGCACCAAAGCCCATCAGCAGCCCGTTGCGCGGAGCTTGTTGGTAGAAAAAGTCGTCGAGACCATACAGCCCGACTTCGACTTTTTTTGCCAGGTCGATGACCAGCGCCACGTCCACCTCGACCTTGAACAGCAGCACCAGGTGAAATCCGGCAGAGCTGGGAATCGCTTCGAGCCACGGCGACAGATCCGTGGCAACCCGGCTGAGAATCCTCTCGCGGCGTCCGGTATATACCGTGTGACAGCGACGAATGTGCCGCAGCAGGCAGCCCTGGCTGATGAACCTGGCCAGCGCCCACTGCGGCAGTGTCGAGGTGTGCAGGTCGGTCAACTGCTTGGCTCGCTGCACCGCTTCGAGGATCGCTGGCGGCAGGATCGCGTAGCCCAGGCGCAGCTCCGGCAGCAGGGTTTTCGAGAAGGTCGCGACATAGGCGACGAGCCCATGGCGGTCCATGCTTTGCAGGGAGTCGGTGGGGCGGCCTTCGTAGCGGAATTCGCTGTCGTAGTCATCCTCGATGATGATCGCCCCCAGCGCATGGGCCCGCTCCAGCAGCGCCTCACGGCGTGCCTGACTCATGGCCAGGCCAAGCGGAAACTGATGCGAGGGGGTGACGTAGATCAGCCGCGTGCCCTCGGGAATCTGCTCGACCTGGATCCCATGCTCATCCACCGGCACCCCGACCACCTCGGCGCCGTGGGAGGCGAACAACAGGCGCGCCGGCGGATAACCCGGGTCTTCCATGGCCACCCGGCAGCCGGGCTCGATCAGCACCCGGGCGATCAGGTCCAGCGCTTGCTGGGCGCCGTTGCACACCACCACATCAGTGTCCTCGCAGACCACGCCCCGAGAAAACGCGATGTGCCCGGCGATCGCGCTGCGCAGCGCTGGCAAACCCGCCGGCTCGCTGTAGAAACCCTTGGCACCGGCCATCTGGCGCAGGGCAAACGCGGTGCAGCGGCGCCATTCGTCCTGGGGAAACAGGCCTTTGGTGGTGGCGCCGCCTATGAACTCGTAGCGCAACGAACCTTGCAGGCTGGGATGGCGCAGGAACACCGGCAGGTTGCGCCAGCGCTCGACGGTCTCGGTGCTCGCCAGTTGCGAGTGATGCTGCTTGCGCACGCTGCCCGGCGGACGCGCATTGACGAAAGTGCCCTTGCCGATCATGCCGGTCAGGTAGGTGTCGTAGGTCAACAGCGCGTAGGTGTCGGAAACGGTCTTGCGCGACACCCCCAATTGCTCCGCCAGCAGGCGGCTGGGGGGCAGCTGGGTGCCAGCCGCCAACCGGCCCGACTCGATGGCTTCGCGCAGTTGCCGGTACAGCTGGCCGGCAAGGTCCTTGCGGCCGTTGATCACAACATGGAGTTCCAAGGTCGCCAGTTCCTGTGCCGATGGGAGGCGTCAGATTACTCCAGTGCTCGTCGTGTATCGACAACGCGCGCCACGGGTTAGACTCGGATGCCCAATCGCCATCAAGGAAGAGCGTCCATGGCCGCACACGAGCCGAGCATCATCATCGAGCGTTTCGCCGAAACCCACGTCGAAGGCGTGACCGCCCTCTACAACGATCCCGCCGTGGCCCGGCAGGTCCTGCAAATGCCGTTTCAGTCCAGCGCCGTGTGGCGCAAACGCCTGGCCCCGGACAACGAACACGCGGTGCAACTGGTGGCGCTGCACCAGGGACAAGTCATCGGCAACATCGGCCTGGAGCAAATCAGCCGGATCCGTCGCAGCCACTGCGCCCACATCGGCATGGGCGTGGCGCAGGCGTGGCAAGGCCAGGGGCTGGGCTCGCGGCTGTTGGCGACAGTGCTGGACCTGGCAGACAACTGGATGAACGTAAGCCGCGTTGAATTGACGGTGTACGCGGATAACCAGGCGGCGATTGCCCTGTACCGCAAATTCGGCTTCGAGACGGAAGGGCTGTTGCGCCAATATGCGGTGCGTGATGGACGGCATGTCGACGCCTTGGCCATGGCGCGTTTGCGCCACGGTTCAGAAGCGGGTTGAGTCAATCGCCGAGGGCAAACGCCACCGCAGCCCGCGCATGCAGTTCAGTGGTATCAAGCAGCGGCAACTCGCTGTGTTCAGGTTTGATCAGCAGGCTGATTTCCGTGCAACCCAGAATGATCGCCTGGGCACCACGGGCGGCCAGTTTCTCGATCACCTGCTGGTAGCGGACGCGGGAGGTGTCGCTGATGACGCCGACGCAGAGTTCGTCGTAGATGATCCGGTGCACGGCTTGCCGGTCTGCGGCGTCGGGCACCAGTACCTGCAGGCCTTGGGCGCTCAGGCGCTCCTTGAGGAAATCCTGTTCCATGGTGAAGGCGGTGCCCAGCAGGCCAACGGTACGAGCGTCGATGGCTAGCGCCGCCTGGCCGGCGGGTTCGGCGATGTGCAGGAAGGGCACGGAAATCGCCGCCTGGATCTGCCCGGCGACCTTGTGCATGGTGTTGGTACAGAGCACCACGCACTCGGCACCGCCGGCCTCCAGGCTACGGGCTGCATCCACCAGGATCTGCGCCGCATCGTCCCAGCGTCCGGCATGCTGGGCCTGTTCCACCGGACCGAAATCGACGCTGTGCATCAACAGTTGTGCCGAGCGCAGCGGGCCGAGGCGGTCGCGGACCTGCTGGTTGATCAGACGATAATATTCGGCGCTGGATTCCCAGCTCATGCCGCCGATAAGGCCGATGGTGCGCATGCGATTCTTCCCTGGAGTGGATGGTTGACGAGCGACCCACACTGTCGCCCGTCCATCTTCCGTACGCAAGGACCAGGCTCAGGCGTCGACGTTGCCCCAACCCGGCTTCGCCACCTCCGGCGCCACCGCATCGATGCGCTTGCCGGTGGCCTGCTCGACCCGTTGCGCGACTTCGGGGTCATCGGCAAACGGGATCAGGCTGGCGTCGTCCAGACTCTGGCCTGTCTGGTGCCGCAGGCAGCACTCGATGGCCAGCCAGAGGAATCCCAGTATCAGCATGTCGATCATGGTCGGCTCCTTGCCTCAGGCAATCTGCGCTTCACGTTCGGCCAGGCGCACGTCGGCAACCCGCACCGTGCGCCAGGTGTTGTAGGCCATCAGCAGCATGCCGCTGAGGAAGAACACGCCGCCGACAAAACGTACGATGAACCCCGGATGACTGGCCTGCAGCGCTTCGACGAAAGAGTAGGTGAGGGTGCCGTCGTCGTTGATCGCACGCCACATCAGGCCCTGGGTGATGCCGTTGACCCACATCGAGGCGATGTAGAGCACGGTGCCGATGGTTGCCAGCCAGAAGTGCGCATTGATCAGGCCGATGCTGTGCATCTGCTCGCGGCCGAAGATCTTCGGCACCATGTGGTAGGTGGCGCCAAAGGTGATCATCGCCACCCAACCGAGGGCGCCGGCGTGCACGTGGCCTATGGTCCAGTCGGTGTAGTGGGAGAGGGCGTTGACCGTCTTGATCGCCATCATCGGCCCTTCGAAGGTCGACATGCCGTAGAACGCCAGCGACAGCACCAGGAACCGTAGGATCGGATCGGTGCGCAGCTTATGCCAGGCGCCGGAGAGGGTCATCATGCCATTGATCATCCCGCCCCAGCTCGGCGCCAGGAGGATCAGCGACATCGCCATGCCCAGCGACTGCGCCCAGTCCGGCAGGGCAGTGTAGTGCAGGTGGTGCGGGCCAGCCCAGATGTACAGGGTGATCAGCGCCCAGAAATGCACGATCGACAGGCGATAGGAATACACCGGGCGCCCCACCTGTTTCGGCACGAAGTAATACATCATCCCGAGGAAACCGGTGGTGAGGAAGAAACCCACGGCGTTGTGCCCGTACCACCATTGGACCATGGCATCGGTGGCCCCGGAATACACCGGGTACGACTTGAACCAGTCCACCGGGATCGACAGGTGATTGACCACGTGCAGCATGGCGATCACTACGATGAAGGCGCCGAAGAACCAGTTGCCGACGTAGATGTGTTGGGTCTTGCGCTGCACCACGGTGGTGAAAAAGACGATGGCGTAGGCCACCCAGACCACGGTCATCCACACGGCTCCGCTGAACTCGATCTCGGCGTATTCCTTGGTGGTGGTGTAGCCCAGCGGCAAGGTCACCAGCATGATCACGATCACCGACTGCCAGCCCCAGAAGGTAAAGGCGGCGAGTTTGTCGCTGTACAGCCGCACCTGGCAGGTGCGCTGCACCGCGTAGTAGCTGGCGGCAAACTGCGCGCTGCCGGCGAAACCGAAAATCACCAGGCTGGTGTGCAGCGGCCGGAGCCGGCCGAAGGTGGTCCACGGCAAGTCGAGGTTGGCTTGCGGCCATACCAGTTGCGAGGCGATCCACACGCCCATGGCCATGCCGATCACACCCCATACCACTGTTGCTATGACGAATTGGCGGACGACCTTGTAGTTATAGGCCTGCCCGATTGTTGCTGTGCTCATGGTCATTGCTTCCACGGTTGCAAAGTCTTGCCAGGCCACCCGGCCTGGCATGGGTCGCACTCTAGGAAACCCGCCGGAAACAAAACAGGCTCAGAAAAACGCCATAAATGCGGATCAGATTAATCGCCTGCCAGCGGCGGTTCACAGGCCGCTGATATGGTTTTTTCGCAATTAGCTGAATCTGTAACGCACTGAGCCGTTGCGCCATAGTCAGCGTCCTTTCGAACGCGCCGTAGAGCCCGATCCTGCAGATGAGGTAGCGACATGTATCAATACGATGACTATGACCGGGCCCTGGTCTTTGAACGGGTCGCGCAGTTCCGCGATCAGGTGCAGCGCTACCTGGGCGGCGACCTGAGCGACGAGGAATTCCTGCCGCTGCGCCTGCAGAACGGCCTGTACCTGCAAAAGCATGCCTACATGCTGCGGGTGGCGATTCCCTACGGCACCCTGAATGCGCGGCAGATGCGCACGCTGGCGGCAATTGCCCGGGATTACGATCGCGGCTACGGGCACTTCACTACGCGGCAGAATCTGCAATTCAACTGGATCGAGTTGGCCGAAGTCCCGGACATCCTCGAGCGTCTGGCGGAGGTCGAGATGCATGCGATCCAGACCTCCGGCAACTGCGTGCGCAACATCACCACCGAAGCCTTCGCCGGTGTAGCGGCGGACGAGTTGATCGACCCGCGTCCGCTGGCAGAAATCCTCCGCCAGTGGTCGACGATCAACCCGGAATTCCTGTTCCTGCCGCGCAAATTCAAGATCGCCATCTGCAGCGCCGAACAGGACCGCGCGGCGATCATGATGCACGACATCGGCCTCTATCTTTACCCCGACGCGAGCGGGCAGATGCTGCTGCGGGTGATTGTCGGCGGCGGCCTGGGACGCACGCCGATCCTCGGCCTGCAGATTCGCCAGGACCTGCCCTGGCAGCACCTGTTGTCATACGTCGAGGCCGTGCTGCGGGTGTACAACCGTCACGGGCGGCGCGACAACAAGTACAAGGCGCGGATCAAGATTCTGGTCAAGGCCTTGGGGATCGAAGCGTTCGCCCGGGAAGTGGAGCAGGAGTGGCAGCACCTCAAGGACGGTCCGGCACAGCTGACCGAAGAGGAGTTCCAGCGAGTCGCCAGTGCCTTTGTCGCGCCGAATTATGCGCCACTCGCCGACACCTGCCTGGAGCACGGCACGCGCCTGGCGGACAACCCGGCCTTCGCCCGCTGGGTGGCGCGTAACGTGCAGCCGCACAAGGTGCAGGGTTATGCCAGTGTTGTGCTGTCGACCAAGCCAGGCAGCGCCGCGCCGCCGGGTGATGTCAGTGATTGGCAGATGGAGGCGGTGGCGGCCTGGTCGGAGCAGTTCGGCTTCGGCGAGATTCGCATTGCCCACGAACAGAACGTCATCCTGCCGGATGTGCCCAAGGCCCAGCTCTATGCCTTGTGGCGCCTGGCCTGCGAGGCCGGGCTGGGCAGCGCCAACGCGGGGCTGGTGACGGACATCATCGCCTGTCCGGGTGGCGATTTCTGTGCCCTGGCCAATGCCAAGTCGATCCCCATTGCCCAGGGCATCCAGGCACGGTTCGATGATCTGGACTATCTGCATGACCTGGGGGATATCAGCCTGAATATCTCCGGTTGCATGAATGCCTGTGGTCACCACCACATCGGCAATATCGGCATCCTCGGCGTCGATAAAAACGGCAGCGAGTGGTACCAGATCACCCTCGGCGGTGCCCAGGGCAAACACAGCGCGCTGGGCAAAGTCATCGGCCCTTCGTTCAGCGCCACCGAGGTGCCAGAGGTGATCGAGCAGATCATCGCCACCTTCGTGCGCTATCGCGAGCCGGAAGAGTTGTTTGTCGATACCGTGCAACGCATTGGTCTGGAGCCGTTCAAGGAACGGGTGTATGCCAAGGCGGTGGAGGGGGTGGCATGAACAATCTGCTGCGCTGGCGCCATGGGGGGGCGGAGCTTGACCGGGAGGATCGCTGGACCTTGATTGATACGGCCGAGTCTCAGTGGGGCGAAGGGCCTTTGCTGTTGCCGCTGGCGCTTTGGCTGACGGAGGCTTCGAGTGAGCATGCGGTGTGGCTGGGCCCGAATGATGACGTCGAAAGCCTCACACCCTGGCTCGGCCACCTGCCGATGATCGCCCTGCAGTTCCCCGACTTCCGCGATGGCCGTGCCTACAGCCAGGCCTATCTGCTGCGCACTCGCCTGGGTTGGACCGGAGAATTGCGGGCGATTGGCGACGTGCTGCGCGACCAGCTCAGCCACATGCGCCAATGCGGCTTCGATGCCTTCGCTGTACGCGCCGACAAATGCCCCGAGGATGCGCTCAAGGGGCTGGCCGGGATGAGTGTGTTGTACGGCCGCTCGGTGATCGAACCCCGGCCGCTGTTTCGGCGCAGGGGGTAGGGCTGCGGTTGCTCATGGCGGTGAGCACACAACCCCCTGTAGGAGCTGGCTTGCCAGCGAAAATCCCAAGACCGCCGCCGTCATCCAGCATGCCCGCGTCATCGTTGACGTCCATCGCGGGCAAGCCCGCTCCTACAGTTTGATCTGCGTTCACCGCAGATCCCCTGTAGGAGCCAGCCTGCTGGCGATAGCGGTGTGTCAGGCGCTGCAGATGTTGAATGTGCCGGCCCCATCGCGATCAGGCTCGCTCCTGCAGGTTGATCACCCCTTCAACGCCGGATCCCCCGGATTGAGCTTCTTCCAGCCCTGCAACAATACCTGGGCCTTCGGCTCCTGGTTACTGTTGAGGTAGTACTGGATCAACGCGAGCCGCGCGCTGCGGTTGGTCGGTTGCTGCTCGATCAATTTCTCCAGCAGCGCGCAGGCTTCATCGACTTTTCCTTGCTCATGCAGGGCCACCGCCAGCACATAACCGTACTGCGGGTTCTGCGGCTCGAGCTTCACCGCAGCGCGCAGGGCCTGCATGGCTTGCTCGCGGTTGCCGGCACGGATCAGCGCCAGGCCCTGGGTGTGCTGCAGCAGCGCCGCATCCGGATGCTCCTTGAGACCTTGCAGCAGCAATGCCTGGGCCTCGGCGGTTCGGCCCTGTGATTCCAGCCACTGCACCAGCGTCACCAGCGCCGGGTAGAAATCGGCGTCACGCTTGAGGGCCGCCCGCAGACGCGGCTCGACCTCGGTGCCGCGACCGCTGGCCTGGTACAACATCGCCAGATTGAGGTTGGCTTCGGCGCGTTCGGCCAGGCTCAACTGCACCTGCTCGTACTCGTCGATCGCCGCCTGCCAGTTGGTGTGCGCGCTGCCCAAATTGTTGGCAGCACTCAGCAGGTCACGGGCGGCGGCGATGCGCACCGCCTTGACCGGATCACTCAGCAGCGGTGTGTACAGGGCCACGCGTTCGGGGGCGGGAAGGAAGGCACTGACCGCGCGGATCGCACTTTCACGGACCTGCGGTTCGCGGTGCGCGAGGTCCTTGCTGGCCAGCTTGAGCGCCTGTTCGCTGGGGTATTGCGGCAGCTCACCGAGCAAGGTGGCACGCTGGATCGCCGGCAGGTTACTGCGCTGCAACTGCTCATACAGCACCTGCGCGGCACCCGGCTGACCGCCGCGCACCTGCCACAGACTCTCGTCGTATCGCGGCGCCTGGGCCGCAGGACTGGCGTTCCACAGCTTGAACTGTTCGGTGACCTTGTCGCCGGCCTTGCCCTGGTGACAGGTCAGGCAGGCATCCGGGGTGCCGAGTTTTTTCGCTCGCTCGGGGTTGGGAATGCTGAAGCTGTGGTCATGACGGAAGTCGTTGCCCATGTAGAACTTGCCGGGCATGTGGCAATCGACGCACTGCGAACCCGGCTGGCCCATGGTGTGGCGGGTGTGCTCGATGGAATCGTAGTTCTTCGCTTGCAGGCCCTTGCCATCGACCCCTTCGACGGCGGTCTTGCCTGCGGTGTTGTGACACTGCAGGCACACGCCGTTACCGGGGGCCTTGAGCTCAGTACTGTGGGGGTTGTGGCAATTGCTGCAGCGCACGCCCTTGTCGAACATCTTGCTCTGCAGGAACGAGCCGTGTTCGAACACTTCGTCCTGGATCTTGCCGTCCAGCGCATACAGTTCGCGGGTCAGCACGCTGGGCAGGTAGTCGTCCATCAGCCGCTTGCCGACGGTGTAGCCATCCCCCAGCGGCGCGCGACGGGAGTGGCAGCGGGCGCAGGTCTCGATTTCAGTGGTGGCGTTGCGGTCCTTGAGGTCGACGTCGAAGCCGGCATGGATTAGGTCGGTTTTTTTCGCGCTCCATTGCAGGTGATTCGAGGCCGGGCCGTGGCAGGCCTGGCAGCCGACGCCGAGGCTGTTCCACTGACTGGCGAAGCTGTTGCTGGCGGCATCGAAGTTGCGCTTGAAGCCGGTGGTATGGCACTCGACGCACATGAAGTTGGCGTTCTGGCTCGGCTTGCTCCAGTGCAGCGGGTTCTTGAAGGTCACGCCTTGGCCGGGATAGAGGTGAAACCAGCGATGTTTCTCGGTATCCCAGGCCACGCCCAGGGCCTGCAGGCGGCCTTCACCAACCTCGATCAGATACTGCTGCAACGGTGCGATACCGAAGGTGTAGGCGACCTTGAAGTCGGCATTCTTGCCATCGGCGCCCGGGGTGTTGACCCAGAACCCATCGTCCTTGCGGAAAAACCGAGAGGTTTCGCCTTCGGCCTTGAAGCTGCGGTCATTGAAGTCGGCCAGCACCGTCTGCGCATCGGCGACCTGCATCGCCAACTGGTGATGGGAGCCTTGCCAGTCCTTGACCTGTTCGCTGTGACAGCCCTGGCATTGCTGCTCGTCGACCATGCTCGCCGGCGGCAGCGGCGCCGCTGCAGGCTCGGGCTCGGGCTTGGGCGCCGGAGCGACAGCAACGCTGGGCGCCACGTAGGGCACGGGGCTGGGTTTGCTGGCAAACAGAAACCAGCCCAGCCCGGCCATTACCAGCAACAGCAGGGCGGCGGTGGCGGGGAACAGATAGCGGGACATCAGGCTTGGTTGGGAATCAGGGTCAGGCTGGGTGTTGTTGTTTTTAGTAATGGGCATTGCGACTTCCATGGTCCAGAGGCGAGGAGCGTCTACAGCATGAGGTTGTAACGGTTGGGCGGGGCGCTGTCATCCTGATTTTTTGTGGTGTGTTTGTGGCCGCCTTCGCTGGCAAGCCAGCTCCTACAGGATTTTTGAGCGACACAGAACCCTGTGGGAGCCAGCCTGCTGGCGATGAAATTGACGCGGTCTCCTTGACCTGCACATCCCTTACTCCCCCACGAACCACCGATAATACGGATTCGCCGAGTCCCCCCGCATCACCTCCCGTATATCCCGGGCCCACGCCTGGCGGTCGCCGTCGTAGGCATGCAGGCTGGCGCGATAGAACTGCATCAGGCGTTGCTGGTGGACGTTCATCCGCTCGCTGAAGGCTGGATCGGAGTTGAGCAGTGGCGGCGGGCGATGCAGGTCGAGCAGGGCGGGCAGTACCCGGCTGATTTCCTTGGCCCGCACCCAGGGCGCGTATTCAATGCGTGGCTGGTCATCGGTGACCGCCAACGCCTGGCCGGCAAACTGCTGCAAACCCTGGCGATCGGTGACCCAGGTCGCCAGCAGCGCCGGCGCCGAACTCACCCCAACCTCCTGCAAGGCGTTGCGCACGCTGTCCTGGGCATAGCGCTGGCTGATGCGTGCGGCGTCCAGTTCGATCGGCTCGAGGGAGCCCACCAGCAACATTTCATGGAACTCGCTGGTCCAGACGTTGGCGTAGGGGAACACCTCGAGAAAGCTCTGCACCAGCGCCCGCGAGTCGTCGATGTTCTGCGTCGGCAACGGCAGCCACTGCGCCACCAGGCCCTTGGCTTCGAGACGTTGCGCCGCCAGTTGGTAGAAATCCCGGGAGTACAGGTTGACCACGCCGGCGGCCGAGGGCGGCGGTGGTTCGAGGGTGATCAGGTCATAACGCTGTTCGCTGCGCAGCAGTTCCTGGCGACCGTCGCGCAGGCGCACGTCGAGGGCCGGGTTGGCGCCTGCGTTGTAGTTGCCCTTGAACAGCGGCGCGGCCTGCACCACCGCCGGCAACAGTTCGGCGACCACCCGTTGTTCAAGTCCGGGGTACTGCAGCAAGGCGCCGGCGGTGATGCCGGTGCCGAAGCCGATCACCAGCGCCGAGCGCGGCTCGCCGTTGTGAATCAACAACGGCAGCAGCGCCTGAATGCGCATGTAGCGCAGCGACGGCATGGCATCGCCGGTGTTCGACACGCCCTGGATATACAGACGCTGGAAGGTCCGCGGCTGTTTGCCCTGAGTGACCACCGCCACGGTGCCGCCGCGGCCCTCCTGATAAAACGCCAATTCACCATTGCGCGCGCCCGGCAGCAGGCTCGCCAGCTTGTCGACCGGCGTCAGTACGGCGACCCCCAGCGACAGGACGGCGACCGCGATTACCCCTTGGCGCGTGCCTTTGTTGAGCGCCCGACCTTGGCTGATGGCGATCACCCCGACCGCTGCGGCAATCAGCGCCAGCAGCCCGAGGGTTCGCACCAAACCCAGCAGCGGAATCAACAGGAACCCGCAGAGCATGACCCCGATGATCCCGCCCAGGGTGTTGAACGCCACCACCGCCCCGACATCCCGGCCCACCCGATCCTGGCCCACGCACAGGCGCAGGGCCAGGGGAAAAGCGGCGCCAAGCAGCAAGGTCGGGACAAACACGATGCACAGCGCGGCCACCGCGAAGCGCACGCTCATCGCCACCAGCTCGCTGGCGCCCATGGCCAGGGCAACCGCTTCGCCCTGGGTCTGCAGCAACACCAGCCAACGCCCGAGCAACGCCACTTCCAGCAAGGCCAGCAGCCCGGCAGCGGCGATCAACAAGCCGAACACGCCCCACGGATCACGCACCCGCTCGACCCGACGGGCCATCCACACACTGCCAAGGAACAGCCCGAGCAAGTAAGTCGCCAACACCACGGCGAAGGCATAGGTGCGGGTGCTCATGAACTGCACGATGGACTGCGACCAGACCACCTCATAGCCCAGCGCCACGCCGCCGGCGATCGCGTACAGCCAAAGCGCAAGGCGTGCCGGGGCGGCGGGCGCGGCGAGTTCGTTTGGCGCTGATTCAGCGGGTAGCGGGCCCTGACGCTGAAACCACAGCAGTGCGCCGGCGGCGGCCAGCAGGTTGAGCATGGCGGCGAAAATCGCACTGCCGCGCACTCCCAGCGTCGCAATCAGCAAAAAGGCCGCCAGCAGGGTTCCGGCGATGGCGCCCAAGGTATTCGCTGCATACAACTGGCCGCCGGCCTTGCCCGAATGCCGGGGATCGCTCGCCAGTGCTCGCACCAGCACCGGCAGGGTGCCGCCCATCAGCACCGCCGGCAAACCCACCAGGGCAAACGGCAACACCCAGGCCGCGAGGCCAATCTGCTGTTCCAGCCAGGCGAACGGCGCGGCGGCCAGGCTCATCCCCAGGGTCGCTGCGACACCGAGCACCGCCACCAGCACTTCCAGTCCGGCGTACAGCAGCACGGGGCGCCGCAAGCGGTCGGCCAGGCGCCCGAACAGCCAGCCGCCGAGGGCCAGGCCGGCAAAGAACGCGCTGATACCGGTGGTGATCGCATACACCTCGACGCCGACCACTAAAGACAACTGTTTGATCCACAGCACCTGATAAACCAGCGCCGCTGCGCCCGAGACCACCAGCAGCAGGGCCGGGATCAACAGGGCAGGGGCGCGGGTGTGAGAGGCGGGAATGGCCGACGACTTGCTGGCGACTCGTGAAGACATGGGCATTGCCTTGTACAGGACCGGGGAGAAAGCTGCTCGATACTACTATTGCTGCTGCTTGGTGCCAGGGGCGTCGAAGGGATAGATGCGGTTCCACTCTTTGCTCATGTCGACCACACTCCAGCCGCGCTTGTTGGCCTCATCCAGGGCCTTGTCCAGGCGGCCGATGTTCGACTGCCGATCATAAGCCCATTCGCGCTTGGCGTCGGTGTGATGCACCAGGCCCATGAAGCTTTTGCCCGGCCCGGCTGCGGTCCACTGCAGCATCTGCAGGTCACCGTCGGAGTTGCCAAAGGCGAGGATCGGCCGGCGACCGATGACCTGCTGGATGCTCTCCGGTTTGCCCGGACCGTCATCGTTATGGGCGAGCTTGGGCAGGCGCAGGATCGAGGCATCGTTGCCATTGAGCTGGAACTGGGTGGCGAAGGTGGTGCCGATCACCTGCTCCGGTGGAATGCCGTAGACCTGCTCGGCGAAGGCGCGCATGAACTCGACTTCGCCGCCGGAGACGATGTACGTCTTGAAGTCCTGGCTGCGCAGGTAGTCGAGCATTTCCAGCATCGGCTGGAAGATCATCTCGGTGTAGGGCTTACCGGTTTTCGGGTGACGGGCCTGGCTCAGCCAGGTCTTGGCGTTGTCCATGAAGGCGGCGGTGGTGATCCCGGTGTGGGTCGCGCCGATGATTTTCATCAGGCCGTCCATGCCGCTGGCGGCCAGTGCCTGGTGGTCATTTTCCAGCACGGCCTTGAACGGTTGCTCGGTTTTCCATTGCGGATGCTGCGGCGCCATGCGCTTGACCTCTTCCAAGGCGAACAGCACCTGGAAGTACATCGGCTGCTCGCTCCACAAGGTGCCGTCGTTATCGAACACGGCGATTCGTTCTTCTGGCTTGACGTAGTCCTTCGAGCCTTGGGTGGTCACGGCTTCGACGAATTCGATGAGGTTCTTTTTCGTCGGTCCGTCATTCCACGAGGGTAGCGCGTCGGTCGCGCTGGCCAGCAACGGCAGGCTTAGCGCCAAGGCCAACAGCAACTTCAGGCCGTGACGCTGGTAGCGGGCGTTCAGTGGGTTCATGAGTGATCCTTCTCGTGACGTGGATTGAGGGGACGCAAGGCCTGGGGCTCGGTTGCGCGTTGTGCGGCGACCTGAGCCTGTAGCGTAGTCAAGGTTGGCTTGAACTGCGTCAGCGCTTGCTGATCGTCTGCGTCGCCTGCGTAACGGCGGCGCAGCAGCTGTTGCGCCGAGCCGCCGAGCCCACTGATCTTGAGCCCCTTGCCGCTGCGCCGGGCCCACAGATACAGGGCACTGAACTGCGGCGGTTGGCCTTCCAGTTGTGCTGGAATCTGCTGCCAGGCGTAGTCGGCGCAGGCCAGCCAGGCGGCATGCCGGGCTTGGCGGCGCGCCTGCAATGCGCGCCAGGCGCGTTGGCACCAGGGTCTGAGCAGGTAACCGGCAATCACCACCAGCAGCAGTCCTGCGGTCCACAGTAGCCCGTGCCGCGACAGGTGCAGGCGACCCTTCTGGCCCAGCCGCTCAAGGTCTTCGGCAATCGAAAACACCGGTTTATAGCCGGGATTGGCTGCCGCCTCGAAATTCACCGCCGGCACTTCGGTCACACGTATTTGCCCAGCCGCCGCATCCCACCAGCGCACTTGAATCGCCGGTAGGCTGTAGTGGCCCTGGCGCTGGACCTGATAAGTCGCGCTGTCGATACGCTGGCCGCCATTCAGGTGCCCACGGCCATCGTCCAGATTGCTGACCTGCGGGGTTTTCAGGTAGCGCTTGAGGCCCTCGACGTCGCCCAGTTGCGGCGCCGGCAAGGCCATGGCCAGGGCGCCGTCGGCCTGCAAGGTGAGCTGGCGGGTCAGGCTGTCACCGGCCTTGAGTGGCGTGGCCGAAGGCTGGATCACCTGGGTCAGGCGCAGGCCCTGGGCGACTAGCACCGGTTCCCCCGGGGCGAATCCCGGCGGCTGCTCGGCGCGGAACTGCAGCGGCTGGCTCTGCGCGCTGAGTGCCTGGCTGGCCTGGCCCGGCGTCGCCCGTACGGTCAGTGCCGGAATGTCGAAGGCCTGGGCCTGATTGGGGGTGATGAGGTAGCTGTAACGCATGCCCGAGTAGGATTTGCCGTCGAGGGTCTGGGTGGTGTGCTCGGACTCGCCGTTGGGTGGCATGACCAGCGCGCCGTCGAGTTTGAGCTCCGGCAGGTTGGGGGCGCTGGTGAACCAGGTGTCGGTCAGCACCTCCAGTTGCAAGCGCACCAGACCGCCGACCATCACCGGTTCGGCAGGTTGCAGGCGTGCTTGCACCCGCAGGTCGGGTTCGGTGGCATTCGCTGATAGAGCGAGCAGCAGCCCGCCAGTGATCAATAAGGTTTTCATGGTTGGCCCGCCTGATCCTGGATGCGGAATTTCTGCTGGAGGAACTTCGCCGGTGAAGTGGTCAGGTTCTGTAGCCACTGTGCGTCGGACGCCGCCTGTGGCGTTTGCACCGCCTTACTTTGGCCCTTGCCGGCCGGCTTGTCGTACTTGACCTCGTCGGGTTTGACTTCGGGGGCGTTCTGCTCGGCGCTCTCGGTGTCTTTGAGCAGTGCCTGGGCCAGTGCCAGGTTGGCGGTGGCCTCGGGGAACTGCGGTTGCAGTTTCAGGGCCTGGGTGTAGGCGGCGATAGCCGCATCGAACTTGAAGCGGCGCACGTAGATATTGCCCAGGTAAAAGTAGGCTTGCGGCGTATCGAGGCGGGCGAAGGTGGCCAGCGCCAGGTCAAAGTCGGCGGCGTTATAGGCAGCAATGCCTTTCCAGTACGGATCCTCGAACAGCGCGGCTGCCTTTGGAAAATGCTGGTGCTCGAAGGCCCAGCGACCCTGTTGGTCGGGACTGAAAAAGGCATCGGTCAGGGCGTTGGCCTCGGCGTCAGCCGGTTGCCCAGCGAGCCCGACGCCGAGCAGCAGGGCGGCGGTCCAGTTCAGGCTCCAGCCGCGTCGCACGGCGAGGAACGCCAACAGCAACAGCGGCCAGCACAGCCAGTAGCCGGCGTCTTTCCAGTGCAGTTGCTGCTGCTCGGCGCTGGCGCTCTGGAAATGCTGCTGGGCGTGTAGTTCGATCCAGTCCAGATCGTCATCGTTGAGGGTCAGGCTGCCCAGCGGCGCGTCGAGCGCCGAGGCCAGTTGCTTGAGCGCCGCCTGATCGAAACTGCCCAGTACCGGCCGGCCGTTGCTGTCGGTGCGCGGTTGGCCGTTGGCGTCGGTGACCACGCCACCGGCGCTGTTGCCCACGGCCAGCACCAGCACTTGCAGCGGACTGTCGCCCAGGTGCTTGTCCAGTTCGGCCAGTTGCCCGGTGTCGGCACCGTCGGTGATCAGCAGCAGGGTGCCCGGGGTCTTCTCCGCCTGAAGCAGGGTTTTTGCCTGATCGATCACCGCCGCGACGTTCTTGCCGGGTTTCTGCAACAGTTGGGTGGCCAGGGCCTGGATAAAGCTGTCGAGCAGCGCCGGGTCATCGGTAGGCGGCAATACCAGGTGCGCGCTGCCGGCATAGGCGAGCAGAGCGGTACGCGCGCCGCTGCGCCGCTGCAGCAGATCGAGGAGCTTGTGCTTGGTGGCTTCGAGACGGGTGGGGGCGACGTCGCTGGCGTCCATCGACGGCGACAGGTCGACCGCGACGATCAGCGGCGCACGGTTTTCCAGGAAGTCCGGACGATCCTGTTCCCAGGTCGGCCCGGCCGCCGCTAGCGCGCCGAGCACCAGCAGCGCGCAGGTCAGGTGCACCGGGCGCCAGCGATGAGGGTCCTCGGGGGTGATCAGCAGGTGTGGCAACAGATGCGGGGCGATGGTCCCGCGCAGGTGCCGTTGCAG
Organism: Pseudomonas sp. F007; assembly: GCF_057814275.1. Classification (NCBI taxonomy): domain Bacteria; kingdom Pseudomonadati; phylum Pseudomonadota; class Gammaproteobacteria; order Pseudomonadales; family Pseudomonadaceae; genus Pseudomonas; species Pseudomonas sp. F007. The sequence continues at coordinate 62,784 of NZ_JBVATA010000005.1, forward strand.
GTCGCGACTGCGCCGCCAGAGCCAGGGCAGCAGCGCGCCGAACAGCGCCAGCAGGAGCCAGGCCGGGCGCAGGAAGTGAAAATCACTGAGGTTGATCTCCATCTCAAGCCTCCTCGGGTTGCCGGCCAGTGTGCAGCCGTGGCCACAGCAGGGCGATCAGGTGATACAAGGCGAGCAGGCTGATGGCTGCGCCCAGCGGCAACCAGAACAGCTCGCGCTTGGGTTGATGGCTGAAGGTCTGGACCCGGTGCGGGGTGATCTGGTCGAGGGTGGCGTAGACCTGATCCAGGGCCTGGCGGTCTTCGGCGCGGAAGAAGCGTCCGCCGGTGGCCGTGGCGATTTGCTCGAGCCCTTGCAGATTGACCTTGGCCTCGCCGCTGGCGCCGGGGTCACCGATGCCGATGGTGTGAATCACCACGCCCTTGGCGGCGGCCATGCTCGCGGCGTGCTCGGGGGTAATCGCACTGCTGGTGTCGTTGCCGTCGGTGAGCAGGATCAGCACTTTTTCCTGCTCGTGGGCCTGGTCGAGCATCTTCAGCGCCAGGCCGATGGCGTCGCCAATCGCGGTGTTGGGCCCGGCCATGCCGATGCCGGTGTCGTCCAGCAGCAGCGACAGGCTGGCGTGATCGAGGGTCAAGGGTGCTTGCGGATAGGCGCCGCTGCCGAACACGATCAGGCCCAGGCGATCGTCCTTGCGCCGCTCGATAAAGCCCTGGACCACTGCCTTGACCGCGGCCAGGCGATTGGTCTTCTGCCCGTTGCTGTCGGTGTAGTCAGGGGTTTCCATGGACTGCGAGATGTCGATGGCGAGCATCAGGTCGCGCACTGGTTGCTGGCGCTCGATGGGTTTTTCCACCAGCACCGGACGTGCCACGGCCACGACCAGCAGGGCCCATACAACGATATTGAGCAACAACTGCAGACGATTGCCACGCCCCCCGGCCTGGTTCGGTGTTTGTCCTATTGCTCGACTCATCGCGGCAAAAAACGGCACCCGCAGCGCACTGCGCGCCTCACGGTAATCCGCCAGGTAGTGATAGCCCAGCCACACCAGCGGCAGCAGGAGCAATAGCCAGGGGTAGTCAAACTGCCACATGATGCTGCTCCAGCCATTGCTTGCAGGTTGCGAACAGCGCTTGGCGCTGCTCGTCGGGTATCGCCAGCAGCGTCGCCTGCGGGGCGTAGGCAAGTAACGCCAGTTGCCGGCTGAAATCCTCCGGCAACGGCGTCGCGCTGTGGCGCTGCAAAAATGCCTGCCACTGATCATTCCCCAACGCACCCGGCCCCCGTAGGAGCGAGCTTGCTCGCGAAGGCGGTGTATCAGGTGCCATTGAAGGTGAATGTGACGACGCCATCGCGAGCAGCCGCAAGCGGGAGACCGCTCCTACAGGGGTGGGTGGTTCTGGCATCGACAGCGCCGCGCGCTTGAGCAACTCCGGCAACTCACGCAGCGCATTCAAATCACTGCTGCGCCGTTGCAACTGCGCCAGCCGCTCCAGCGCTTCGCGCCGATAAGCATCGCGCCGCCACTGCCAATAACGCCGTGCCCCCCAAACCAGCAATCCCACCAGCAACAGCCCTAGCACACACCACCAGCCCCAGGTCTGCGGCATGTAACTGACCGGCGCCGGCAGGGCCATTTCCTTGAGCTGATCGATACTTGGCACCTGGCTGCTCATCGCCGCCCCCCGACGAGCTTGCCCAGCTCGGCACGCAACTGTTCATGGGCCGGCAGCGCGGTACTGAACATCATCAGCGGCACCCGGCTGCGTCGCAGCAAGGTGGCAACGTCCTTCAAGCGACCACTGAGAAAGTCCCCCAGCGGTTGGTGCACCTGGCGCTGGCCCACCGCCAATTCGACCTGCAATTGCCCTTGGGTCACCAGCACCTGGCCGTTGTTCGGCAGCTTGAGGGCCAGCGGGTCGTAGACCTGCATGGCGATCACATCGTTATGCGCACTGAGCTGGCGCATCAGTTGCAGCGTGCGCGGACCGGCGCCGGCGAAATCGCTGATGATGCAGATCAGATGGTCGTGCCCAGCCACGGCCAGGGTCCGTTGCAGGACCTTGTCCAGTTGGTCCTCGCCTTCGCGATCCGGGTTGCGCGCGCTGAGTGCCTGATTCTGCCGGGCAATTAGCGTGCACAACGCTTCCAGGCGTTTGCGGCTGCGCAGTGGGGCGACGCTGTCGATGCTCTGGTCATCGAACACCAGGCCGCCGACCCGGTCGCCGGCGTTGAACACCATCCACGCCGCCAGTGCGCCCAGCTGAGCGGCCAGCGCCGACTTGAAGCTGCGTTGCGAGCCAAAGAACATCGACATGCGCTGATCCACCAGGATCAACGCCGGCCGGTCGCGCTCTTCGGTAAAGGTGCGTACCACCGGCTTGCCGGTGCGCAGCGAGGCGCGCCAGTCAAGGTGGCGCAGGTCATCGCCGGGTTGATAGCGGCGCAGCTCATCGAAATTCAAGCCGCGCCCGCGCAGGCGCGATGCATGATTGCCGGCAAGGATGCTGCCCTGGGGCTGGCGCGCGGTGAAGCTCAGGTCACGGGCCTTGAACTCGAGGGACATCAGCTGCTTCAGCGATACGTACACCAGGCCATCCAGTTCCTGAGTGTTCATCGGCATGGCCTCAGGCGGGAATGGCGACGGTGTCGAGCAGGCGGTCGAGCACCTGGTCGGTGCTGACCCCGTCGGCCACTGCGTCGTAACTCAATTGCAGGCGATGACGCAGCACCGGGTGGACCACGCTGCGTACGTTATCGGGGGTGACGTAATCCTGGCCCTGCAGCCAGGCATCGGCCCGCGCGCAGCGGTCCAGGCCAATGCCGCCACGGGGGCTGGCGCCGATGGCGATCCAGCGCGCCAGGTCGGCATCGTAGTCGGCCGGGTGGCGGGTGGCGTTGATCAGATCGATCAGGTAGCGGTCGATGGCCGGCGCGACGCTGACCGCACTGACTTCGCGGCGAGCGGCGAAGATCACGTCCTGCGGCAATTGGAACCCCGGGGCCGACGCAGTTGTGCCAGCCTGGGCCTGTTCTTCGTCACGCAACAGGCCCAGCACCTGGCTCTCGTTATCGGCGCTGGGGTAATCCAGCAGCACCTTCATCAGGAAACGGTCCATCTGCGCTTCCGGCAGCGGGTAGGTACCTTCCTGTTCGATCGGGTTTTGCGTGGCCACCACAATGAACAACGGCGGCAGCGCGTGGCTGTTGCCGGCCACGGTGATCTGCCGCTCCTCCATGGCTTCGAGCAGCGCCGCCTGGACCTTGGCCGGCGCCCGGTTGATTTCATCGGCGAGGATCAGGTTGCCAAACAGCGGCCCGGGCTGGAACAGGATCTGGTTCTGCCCGTCGACCTGGTGCAGCACCTCGGCGCCGGTGATGTCCGAGGGCAGCAAGTCGGGGGTGAACTGGATCCGGCTCATCTTCGCGTCGAGGTGTTTGGCCAAGGCCTTGACCGTGCGGGTCTTGGCCAGCCCCGGAAGGCTTTCGAGGAGTAAATGCCCGTTGGCCAGCAGGGCGAGCATGATCTGCCGGATCACCTGATCCTGACCGAGTACCGCCTCGGCGATGTTCGCTTGCAGGGCATTGATATCAGTCAGTGCGGTCATGGGGGCGATCCTTTGCAGTGGGACGATCAGTTGATCGGGGTCAGCGCCGGCAGTTTCCACTGGCCATTGGCGACCTCGGGTTTGGGCAGATACAGACGCAATACCGCGTAAAACGGGCCGTGGGGCGCTGGCAGCCAGTTGCTGCGCTGGTCCTTGATCGGCACCGAATGCTGCAGGTACAGGGTCAGTCCGCCGTCGGCGTCGCGTTTGAGCTTGGGCAACATGCGCGAATTGATCAGGTAGCGATTCTGGTGATTGGGCACCAGCAGTTTGGTCTTGCCGTCGTACATCGTCAGCGACCAGAACGCGTCCGCCGGCGGCAACTGGTCCTTGGCGAAGTGCAGGCTGTAACTGCGCTTGGCGCCATTGAGTGGCTTGCCGGTGCTGTCGACGAAATAGCCCATGTACGCGGCTTCATCGGCGGAGTTGCCGAAAATCCCGATGTTGGCGCCGGCGTAGCGGTACAGGTAATTGTTCTGCAAGTGCTCACGGGTGCCGAAGAAGTCACCGCTGCTGAGTTGGTGAGTATCGATTTTTTCCTTCTTGAAGGTCGCAAATTCGGCCTGGGCATCGCTGATTCCGTCTTCCAGGGCCTGGCGCTGTTCATTGCTCAGGGTCTTGAGGTCGAATGGTTGGCCGGCGACGACACCGATTTTGGCAAAGCGCGCGAGGACCTCCTGCTCCGAATCAACGGCCGGGGCGAAGGCCAGCATGAAATTCAGGTACTTGAACAGCTCCGGGCTGTCGCTCATGTGCGCGCTGGGCTTGGGCCAGTTGATCTTCGCCGCCGCCGGCGCTGCCGGTTGCTTGAGGTACTGGCTGAGGGTCTGGACCTTGTAGCCGTTCTGGATGCGCTTGACCTTCTCCAGGTCCTTCTCACCGAACAGCTGAGTGCGATACAGCGCGTAGGCGATGTTGCTTTCGCTGCGCACCAGGCGATCGATGTTGACCGGCTGCTGACCTTTCCAGTCCGGACCGACGATCATGAACCGCCCACCTTTATTGCCGGTGCTGCGGGTGCCCAGGTAGGCGAAATTCTGCGTGTAAAGGTCGATCAACTGCACCGAGTAGTAACGCTCCTCGGCAATCTGCGGCAGGGTCAGCACCACCGGCTCGGCGCGCAGGTCCAGCCAGACGAAGGAGTAGGGCGTGTCGGAATTGGGGGTGATGACCGCCGTGTCCTTGGGCGTGAACACCCGCGCGGTGTTGCCGATATGGTTCAGCGGCGCCTTAAAGCTCGGCCCGCCTTTATCCACGGCCTGGGCATACAGGGTCTTGTACATCTCTACTACCGGGAAGCCGTACAGGTAGGCTTCCTTGGCGATGCTGCGGGCTTCTGCGGGGCTGGCGGTAAAGTCCGCCCAGCTGGTGGCGCTCAATAACAGGCAAAGGCCGCCCAGTAGCAGGCGAGTCGGGGTCAATCGGGTCATTGCACAATCCTGTGGGTGAGCGTGGGTATGGCGTGAACTGATCGTCAGAAATCGACGAGTGCGCTGTGGGATATACCCCTCTGCGCTGTAAGGTTCAACTAAGCAAGTTAGCAGTCAGCACGGTTACGGCCAGTCAGAAGGTTAATTATTTCAATGAATTCGGAAATATCTATCTAAACGTCGAGATAGGCTCGACCGCTCATTCGTGGTTAACTTCGCCTCCTTGCGAGATCCACCGATGGTTCATTACACCCACTACTAATAAGGACACTGATCATGGCTCAAGTCACTCTCAAAGGCGGTCCGGTTCAAGTCAACGGCGAGCTGCCTCAAGCCGGCTCCCAGGCGCCAGCCTTTTCCCTGGTCGCAGGCAACCTGTCCGACGTTACCCTGAAAGACTTCGCTGGCAAGCGCAAAATCCTGAACATCTTCCCAAGCGTTGACACCCCGACCTGCGCTACTTCGGTTCGCAAGTTCAACGCCCAGGCCAATGACATCGCCAACACCGTGGTGCTGTGCATTTCCGCTGACCTGCCATTCGCCCAGGCGCGTTTCTGCGGCGCCGAAGGTCTGGAAAACGTCCAGAACCTGTCGACCCTGCGTGGCGCTGAATTCATCCAGAACTACGGCGTGGCCATTGCCGACGGTCCACTCAAAGGCCTGACCGCCCGCGCGGTAGTCGTGCTGGACGAAAACGACAAGGTGCTGCACAGCGAGCTGGTCGCGGAAATCGCTGACGAGCCGAACTACGAAGCAGCGTTGGCCGTGCTCAAGTAACAGGCATTACAATTATTAACGGCCTGGCTCTGTCCAGGCCGTTTTCATTTGTGCTTCAGTCATTTAGCGAATACCCGCAAAAACAGGCCGAAGGTAAATTGCCGGTAAAGGCGCTTTGCTAATCGGCCGTCAGTGCTTATCGTTCAGCCTCCCGTATAAAGATGCCCACGCGCCCAATGGTTAATCACTCCATGCAATCTTCCGCTCCCCGTCACTCTCGTCGCTGGCTGTTCGGCCTGCTGGTCCTGTTGGTCATCGCTGCCCTGTGCTGGAAATTCTGGCCGGCCGGCAGCGCCAGCAAGGACGCTCCCGCACAAAAGGCGGCGAGCGGCCACGTCGGCCGTTCGGGGAGCATGCGCCCCGGTTTCGGTGGCGCGGCGGGCGCGGTGCCGGTACGCGTGGCGCCAGCGGTAGTGGGCGACTTCCCGCTGTACTACAAAGCCCTTGGCACCGTGACGGCGCTGAACACCATCAATGTGCGCAGCCGGGTCGGCGGCGAACTGGTGAAGATCAGCTTCGAGGAAGGGCAGATGGTCAAGGCCGGCGATCTGCTGGCCGAGATCGACCCGCGTCCGTATCAGAACGCCTTGCTCCAGGCCGAAGGCACCCTGCTGCAGAACCAGGCGCAACTGAAAAACGCCCTGGTCGACCTTGAGCGTTATCGCGGGCTGTACGCCGAGGACAGCATCGCCAAGCAGACCCTGGACACCGCTGCGGCGCTGGTGGGGCAATACCAGGGCACGGTAAAGACCAACCAGGCGGCGGTCAACGACGCCAAGCTCAACCTGGAATTCACCAAGATCCGCGCGCCGATCACTGGTCGCGTCGGTCTGCGCCAGCTGGATATCGGCAACCTGGTGGCGGCCAACGACACCACGGCCCTGGCCATCATCACCCAGACCCAGCCGATCAGCGTCGCCTTCACCCTGCCGGAAAACAGTCTGGATGTGGTGCTCGCCCGTTATCGCAGCGGCGCAAAATTGCCGGTCGAAGCCTGGGACCGTGGCGATACCAAGTTGCAGGCCAACGGTGTCCTGCAAAGCCTCGACAACCAGATCGACACCACCACCGGCACCCTGAAATTCAAGGCCCGTTACGATAACCGCGACCAGGCGCTGTTCCCCAACCAGTTCGTCAACGTGCGCCTGCTGGCCGACACCCTGAAATCGGTGATCCTCGCGCCATCGGCGGCGATTCAATTCGGTACCAACGGCACCTTCGTCTACGCCATGGACGGTGACAAGAAAGTCACCATCCGCCCCTTGAAAATCGGCGCCAGCGACGGTGACCACACGGTGATTACCGAAGGCCTCAAGCCCGGCGACCGCGTGGTGCTGGAGGGCACCGACCGCCTGAAGGAAGGCAGTGAAGTCGAAGTGGTCAACGACAGCAACCAGGTCCCGGCCACCCCGGCCGACAACCTGCACAGCCAGGCCGGCGATACCGACCCTGCAGCCAAGGCCAACGGCAAGGCGCATAAGGGCGGCGCATGAACATCTCCCGCCTGTTCATCCTGCGACCGGTCGCGACCACCCTGAGTATGCTGGCCATCGTCCTGGCCGGCCTGATTGCCTACCGCTTGCTGCCGGTCTCGGCACTGCCGCAGGTGGATTACCCGACCATCCGGGTCATGACCCTGTACCCCGGTGCCAGCCCGGACGTGATGACCAGTGCGGTCACCGCGCCGCTGGAGCGCCAGTTCGGGCAGATGCCCGGCCTGACCCAGATGGCGTCCACCAGTTCCGGCGGCGCCTCGGTGCTGACCCTGCGTTTCAACCTCGACATCAACATGGACGTCGCCGAGCAACAAGTGCAGGCCGCGATCAACGCCGCCAGCAACCTGCTGCCCAGCGACCTGCCGGCGCCGCCGGTGTACAACAAGGTCAACCCGGCGGACACCCCGGTGCTGACCCTGGCCATCACCTCGAAAACCATGCTGCTGCCCAAGCTCAATGACCTGGTCGACACGCGCATGGCGCAGAAAATCGCCCAGATCAGCGGCGTCGGCATGGTCAGCATTGCCGGCGGCCAGCGCCAGGCGGTGCGGATCAAGGTCAACCCCGAGGCCCTGGCGGCCAACGGCTTGAACCTGGCGGACGTGCGCACCCTGATTGCCGCGTCCAACGTCAACCAGCCCAAGGGCAACTTCGACGGCCCGACCCGGGTCTCGATGCTAGACGCCAACGACCAGTTGACCTCGCCCAAGGACTACGCCGAGCTGATCCTCGCCTACAAGAATGGCGCGCCGTTGCGGCTCAAGGACGTCGCGACCATCGTCGACGGCGCCGAGAACGAGCGCCTGGCGGCCTGGGCCAATGAGAACCAGGCGGTGCTGCTGAACATCCAGCGCCAGCCCGGGGCCAACGTGATCGAGGTGGTCGACCGGATCAAGGCGCTGCTGCCGAGTATCACCGACAACCTGCCGGCTGGCCTTGACGTTACGGTCCTCACCGACCGCACCCAGACCATCCGCGCCTCGGTCACCGATGTGCAGCACGAATTGCTGATCGCCATTGCCCTGGTGGTGATGGTGACGTTCCTGTTCCTGCGTCGGGCCAGCGCTACCATCATCCCGTCGATTGCCGTGCCACTGTCGCTGATCGGCACCTTCGGTGTGATGTACCTGGCCGGTTTCTCGGTCAACAACCTGACCCTGATGGCCCTGACCATCGCCACCGGCTTCGTGGTCGATGACGCCATCGTCATGCTGGAAAACATCTCGCGGTTCATCGAGGAGGGTGACAGCCCGTTGCAGGCGGCGCTCAAGGGCGCCAAGCAAATCGGCTTTACCCTGATCTCCCTGACCCTGTCGCTGATCGCGGTATTGATTCCGCTGCTGTTCATGGCCGATGTGGTGGGCCGCTTGTTCCGCGAATTCGCCATCACCCTGGCGGTGGCGATCCTGATTTCCCTGGTGGTCTCGCTGACCCTGACGCCGATGATGTGCGCGCGCTTGCTCAAGCGTGAGCCGAAGCCTGAAGAGCAGGGGCGTTTCTACCGCGCCAGCGGTGCCTGGATCGACTGGTTGATCGCCGCCTACGGCCGTCAGTTGCAGTGGGTGCTCAAGCACCAGCCGCTGACCCTTCTGGTGGCCATCGCCACCCTTGGCCTCACCGTGTTCCTCTACCTGATCGTGCCCAAGGGCTTCTTTCCGGTGCAGGACACCGGGGTCATCCAGGGCATTTCCGAGGCGCCGCAATCGGTGTCCTTCGCCGCCATGAGCCAGCGCCAGCAGGAACTGGCGAGCATCATCCTGCAGGACCCGGCGGTGCAAAGCCTGTCTTCCTATATCGGCGTCGACGGCGACAACGCCACGCTCAACAGCGGCCGCTTGCTGATCAACCTCAAACCGCACAAGGAACGCGACCTCAGCGCCGCCGAGGTGATCGCGCGCCTGCAGCCGCAACTGGACAAGCTGGTGGGCATCCGCCTGTTCATGCAGCCGGTGCAGGACTTGACCATCGAGGACCGGGTCAGCCGCACCCAGTATCAGTTCAGCATGTCCTCGCCGGATGCCGCCTTGCTCAGTGAGTGGAGCGGGCGCCTGGTCGAGGCCCTGCAGCAGCAACCGCAACTCACCGACGTCGCCAGCGACCTGCAGGACAAGGGCCTGCAGGTGTACCTGGTGATCGACCGTGACGCCGCCTCGCGCATTGGCGTGTCGGTGGCCAACATCACCGACGCACTCTACGACGCCTTCGGCCAGCGGCAGATTTCGACCATCTACACCCAGGCCAGCCAGTACCGAGTGGTGCTGCAGGCCAAGGACGGCGAGAAGATCGGCCCGCAGGCGCTGCAGCAGATCTACGTCAAGACCACCGATGGCGGCCAGGTGCGGCTGTCGAGCCTGGCGCGCATCGAAGAACGCCAGGCACAGCTGTCGATTGCCCATATCGGCCAGTTCCCGGCGGTGATGATGTCGTTCAACCTGGCCCCCGGCGTTGCCCTGGGGCACGCGGTGGAGCTGATCGAGCAAGTGCAGAAGGACATCGGCATGCCGGTGGGTGTGCAGACCCAGTTCCAGGGCGCGGCCCAGGCGTTCCAGGCATCGCTGTCGAGCACCTTGCTGCTGATCCTGGCGGCGGTGGTGACCATGTACATCGTGCTCGGGGTGCTCTACGAGAGCTACATCCATCCGATCACCATCCTCTCGACCTTGCCCTCGGCGGCGGTCGGCGCCTTGCTCGCCTTGCTGCTCAGCGGCAATGACCTGGGGATGATCGCGATCATCGGCATCATCCTGCTGATCGGCATCGTCAAGAAGAACGCGATCATGATGATCGACTTTGCCCTCGAAGCCGAACGCAACCAGGGCATGGACCCGGCGACCGCGATCTACCAGGCGGCGCTGCTGCGCTTCCGGCCGATCCTGATGACCACCCTGGCGGCGCTGTTCGGTGCAGTGCCATTGATGCTCGCCAGCGGCTCCGGCGCCGAGTTGCGCCAGCCGCTGGGCCTGGTGATGGTCGGCGGGCTGCTGGTGAGCCAGGTGCTGACCCTGTTCACCACGCCAGTGATCTATCTGTACTTTGATCGCTTGGGGCGGCGCTGGCGGCCTGCGCCGCGGACGCTGGAGTCGGTAGAGCAGCCATGAACCTGTCCGGACCCTTTATCAAGCGCCCGGTAGCCACCATGCTGCTGAGCCTGGCGATCATGTTGCTGGGCGGGGTGAGCTTCGGCTTGCTGCCGGTATCGCCGCTGCCGCAGATGGATTTCCCGGTGATCGTGGTCCAGGCAAGCCTGCCCGGTGCCAGCCCGGAGGTCATGGCGTCCACCGTCGCCACGCCACTGGAGCGTTCCTTCGGCGCGATTGCCGGGGTCAACACCATGAGCAGCCGTTCCAGCCAGGGCTCGACCCGGGTGATCCTGCAGTTCGACCTCGACCGCGACATCAATGGCGCGGCGCGGGAAGTGCAGGCGGCGATCAACGCCTCGCGCAACCTGCTGCCCAGCGGTATGCGCAGCATGCCCACTTACAAGAAGGTCAACCCGTCCCAGGCGCCGATCATGGTGCTGTCGCTGACCTCGGATGTGCTGGAGAAGGGTCAGCTCTACGACCTGGCCTCGACCATCCTGTCCCAGAGCCTGTCCCAGGTGCCGGGCGTCGGTGAAGTGCAGATCGGCGGCAGCTCCTTGCCCGCGGTGCGCATCGAACTCGAACCGCAACTGCTCAACCAATACGGCGTGGCCCTCGATGAAGTGCGTACCACCATTGCCAACGCCAACGTGCGCCGGCCCAAGGGCTCGATCGAGGACGATCAGCGGATGTGGCAGGTACAGGCCAACGACCAGTTGGAGAAGGCCAAGGACTACGAGCCGCTGATCATTCGCTACCAGAATGGCTCAGCGTTGCGCCTGAGTGACGTGGCCAAGGTCAGCGACGGCGTCGAGGATCGCTACAACAGTGGTTTCTTCAACGACGACTCGGCGGTATTGCTGGTGATCAACCGCCAGGCCGGCGCCAACATCATCGAGACGGTCAACGAGATCAAGGCGCAACTGCCGGCGTTGCAGGCGGTGCTGCCGGCCAGCGTCAAGCTCAACCTGGCCATGGACCGCTCGCCGGTGATCAAGGCCACCTTGCACGAAGCGGAAATGACCCTGCTGATTGCCGTGGCCCTGGTGATCCCGGTGGTGTTCCTGTTCCTCGGCAATTTCCGCGCCTCGCTGATTCCGACCCTGGCGGTGCCGGTGTCTTTGGTGGGCACCTTTGCGGTGATGTACCTCTACGGCTTCTCGTTGAACAACCTGTCACTGATGGCGCTGATTCTCGCCACCGGCCTGGTGGTGGACGACGCCATCGTGGTGCTGGAGAACATCTCCCGGCATATCGACGAAGGCATCGCGCCGATGAAGGCGGCGTATCTGGGGGCCAAGGAGGTCGGCTTTACGTTGCTGTCGATGAACGTCTCGCTGGTGGCGGTGTTCCTGTCGATCCTGTTCATGGGCGGGATCATCGAGAGCCTGTTCCGCGAATTCTCGATTACCCTCGCGGCGTCGATCGTGGTGTCGTTGGTGGTTTCCCTGACCCTGACCCCGATGCTCTGCGCACGCTGGCTGAAACCCCACGTACCGGGCCAGGAAAACCGCCTGCAGCGCGGCAGCCGCAAGGCCAACGACTGGATGGTCAAGCATTACGCCAGCAGCCTCGACTGGGTCCTGCGCCATCCGCGCCTGACCCTGTTCAGCCTGTTCATCACCATCGGCGTCAACGTCGCGCTGTACGTGGTGGTGCCCAAGACCTTCCTGCCGCAGCAGGACACCGGGCAATTGATCGGCTTCGTGCGCGGCGACGACGGACTGTCGTTCACTGTGATGCAACCGAAGATGGAAACCTTTCGCCGTGCGGTGCTCAAGGATGCGGCGGTGGAAAGCGTTGCCGGCTTTATCGGTGGCAGCAACGGCACCAACAACGCATTCATGCTGGTGCGTCTGAAGCCGATCAAGGAGCGCAATATCTCGGCGCAGAAAGTCATCGAGCGCCTGCGCAAGGAAATGCCCAAGGTGCCCGGCGCGCAACTGATGCTGATGGCCGACCAGGACCTGCAGTTCGGCGGCGGCCGCGAGCAGCAATCGTCGCAGTACAGTTACATCCTGCAGAGTGGTGATCTGGGAGCGCTGCGCGAGTGGTACCCGAAGGTGGTCACCGCACTCAAGGCACTGCCGGAGCTGACCGCCATCGATGCCCGCGAAGGCAGCGGCGCAGCGCAGGTGACCCTGGTGGTCGACCGCGACCAGGCCAAGCGCCTGGGGATCGACATGGCGATGGTCACCTCGGTGCTGAACAACGCCTACAGCCAGCGGCAGATCTCGACCATCTACGACAGCCTCAACCAGTATCAGGTGGTGATGGAGGTCAATCCGAAGTACGCCCGCGATCCGATCACCCTCAATCAGGTGCAGGTGATCACCGCGGATGGTGCGCGGGTGCCGCTGTCGACCATTGCCCATTACGAAAACAGCCTGGAAAACGACCGGGTCAGCCACGAAGGGCAGTTCGCTTCGGAGAGTATTTCATTCGACATGGCCGAAGGCGTCACGGTGGAGCAGGGCGGCGCAGCCATCGAGCGGGCGATTGCCAAGCTCGGCCTGCCCGAGGAAGTGATCGCCAAGATGGCCGGCACCGCCGATGCGTTTGCCGCGACCCAGAAGAGTCAGCCGTTCATGATCCTCGGCGCCTTGCTCGCGGTGTATCTGGTGCTTGGGGTGCTGTATGAAAGCTACGTGCACCCGCTGACGATCCTCTCCACCTTGCCGTCGGCCGGGGTCGGCGCCTTGCTGTCGATCTATGCCCTGGGCGGTGAATTCAGCCTGATTTCCTTGCTCGGCCTGTTCCTGCTGATCGGCGTGGTGAAGAAAAACGCCATCCTGATGATCGACCTCGCACTGGAGTTGGAGCGGCACCAGGGCATGCCGCCGCTGGAGTCGATCCGCAGCGCCTGCCTGTTACGTCTGCGACCGATCCTGATGACTACCCTGGCGGCGATTCTCGGTGCCTTGCCGTTGCTGCTCAGCAGCGCCGAGGGCGCGGAAATGCGCCAGCCGCTGGGTCTGACCATTATCGGCGGGCTGATCTTCAGCCAGGTGCTGACGCTTTACACCACCCCGGTGGTTTACCTCTATCTCGACCGTCTGCGCCATCGGGTCAACCGCTGGCGTGGGGTTCGTACCGATGCTGCTCTGGAAACTGCGCTATGACCGACCGTTATCCCTTCAACCAGCGCGTGCTCGCGGCCCGTGGCTCGCGTCTGCTGAGCCTGTCCCTCAGTGCGCTGCTGCTCAGCGCCTGCGCGGTCGGCCCGGACTATCAGCGGCCAACGGTGGCAGAACCGGCGCAGTACAAGCAGGCCGAGGGCTGGCGCCAGGCCAACCCCAGCGACTCCCTGGCCCGCGGTGCCTGGTGGGAGTTGTATGGCGACCGTCAGCTGAATGCCCTGGTGGAGCAACTGAACAGCTCCAACCAGTCTGTCGCCCAGGCCGAGGCCCAGTACCGTCAGGCCCAGGCCCTGGTGGCCAGCGCGCGCGGGGCGTTTTATCCGTCGGTGGACCTGAGCGTCGGCAAGACCCGTTCCAGCCAAGGCACCGGCAGCAGCAGTTCGAGTTTGAGCAGTTCCAGCAGCGGTATCCGCGACACCTATAACGCGCAGCTTGGGGTGAGTTGGGAGGCGGACATCTGGGGCAAACTGCGCCGGGGCCTGGAAGCCAACGAAGCCAGTGCCGAAGCCAGTTATGCCGACCTCGCGGCGATGCGCCTGAGCCAGCAATCGGAGTTGGTACAGAATTACCTGCAACTGCGGGTGATCGACCAGCAGAAGCGCCTGCTGCAAGCCACTGTGGAAAACTACCAGCGCTCGCTGAAAATGACCGAGAACCAGTACCGCGCCGGGGTTTCCGGGAAAGACGCGGTGGCTCAGGCGCAGACCCAGCTGAAAAGCACCCAGGCCGACATGATCGACCTGATCTGGCAGCGTGCGCAGTTCGAAAACGCGATCGCCGTGTTGATGGGCCAGGCCCCGGCTGCCTTCAGCCTGGCCGAGACCCAGGACATTCCGGTATTGCCTGACGTGCCGGTGAGCCTGCCGTCGCAATTGCTCGAGCGCCGTCCGGACATCGCTTCGGCGGAGCGCTCGGTGATCGCCGCCAACGCCAATATCGGCGTGGCCAAGGCCGCGTACTACCCGGACCTGACCCTGAGCATGTCCGGCGGCTACAGCAGCAGTACCTCGACCGACCTGATCAGCCTGCCGAACCGCTTCTGGTCGGTGGGGCCGAAACTCAACCTGCCGCTGTTCGACGGCGGTCAGCGTTCGGCGGAAGTCGACCGTAACGAAGCGCTGTATGACCAGACCGTGGCCACCTACCGGCAGACCGTGCTCGACGGTTTCCGCGAAGTGGAAAACTATCTGGTGCAGCTCAGGGTGCTGGGCGACGAGGCCGTGGTTCGCCAGCAAGCCCTGGACGCCGCCCGCGAATCCCTGCGGCTGATCCAGAACCAGTACAAGGCCGGGCTGATCGCCTACCTCGACGTGGTCGTGGTCCAGGCCACGGCCTTGAGCAACGAACGCAGCGTGCTGACCCTGCAACAAAGCCGGCTGATTGCCAGTGTCAATTTGATTGCCGCGTTAGGTGGTGGTTGGGATGGCAAGCTGGAGCCTGATCTATAGGAACGGACGTCAACCCCGTAGGAGCTGGCTTGCCAGCGAAGAGGGTATGCCAGCCACCGATGACGTCGGCTGTCCCTGCGCCTTCGCCAGCAAGCTGGCTCCTACAATTTTGCGTCGACCACAGATTCCGTGGTGCTCGCACAATCCCCGTAGGAGCTGGCTTGCCAGCGAAGAGGGTATGTCAGCCACCGATGATGTCGGCTGTCCCTGCGCCTTCGCCAGCAAGCTGGCTCCTACAATTTTGCGACGACCACAGATTCCGTGGTGCTCGCACAATCCCCGTAGGAGCTGGCTTGCCAGCGAAGAGGGTACGTCAGCCACCGATGATGTCGGCTGTCCCTGCGCCTTCGCCAGCAAGCTGGCTCCTACAATTTTGCGTCGACCATAGATTCGGTGGTGCTCGCACAATCCCCGTAGGAGCTGGCTTGCCAGCGAAGAGGGTATGCCAGCCACCGATGACGTCGACTATTCCTCCACCTTCGCCAGCAAGCTGGCTCCTACAATTTTGCGACGACCATAGATTCGGTGGTGCTCGCACAATCCCCGTAGGAGCTGGCTTGCCAGCGAAGAGGGTATGCCAGCCACCGATGACGTCGGCTGTCCCTGCGCCTTCGCCAGCAAGCTGGCTCCTACAATTTTGCGTCGACCACAGATTCGGTGGTGCTCGCACAATCCCCGTAGGAGCTGGCTTGCCAGCGAAGAGGGTACGTCAGCCACCGATGATGTCGGCTGTCCCTGCGCCTTCGCCAGCAAGCTGGCTCCTACAATTTTGCGTCGACCACAGATTCCGTGGTGCTCGCACAATCCCCGTAGGAGCTGGCTTGCCAGCGAAGAGGGTATGCCAGCCACCGATGACGTCGGCTGTCCCTGCGCCTTCGCCAGCAAGCTGGCTCCTACAATTTTGCGTCGACCATAGATTCGGTGGTGCTCGCACAATCCCCGTAGGAGCTGGCTTGCCAGCGAAGAGGGTACGTCAGCCACCGATGATGTCGGCTGTCCCTGCGCCTTCGCCAGCAAGCTGGCTCCTACAATTTTGCGTCGACCACAGATTCCGTGGTGCTCGCACAATCCCCGTAGGAGCTGGCTTGCCAGCGAAGAGGGTACGTCAGCCACAGATGATGTCGGCTGTCCCTGCGCCTTCGCCAGCAAGCTGGCTCCTACGGGATTTTGCGGTGTGCGCACATGTTGTTCCCGACGCAGTGCCAGCCAGCCCGCCACCCTGTTACATCTTTCCCACACACTAATGGCATTTTGCTCACTTAGCAGGTGCGTTCGCCATTGGAATCAGTACAATCGACGGCTTTCGCCCTCCCGCACGGACGCAGTACGGCAAGGCATAGTCGAGAAGTTTGATGCTCATCGGTACCTATTCACCCGCCCTGGTTTTGATTTCGCTCTGCGTGGCTATCCTCGCTTCCTACACCGCTCTGGACCTGACCGGGCGCATCGCCACTGCCAAGGGGCGGGCGGTGCATTTATGGACGGCCGGCGGCGCCTTGGCCATGGGCGTTGGCGTCTGGTCCATGCACTTTATCGGCATGCTGGCCTTCAGCCTGCCCATCGACCTGGGCTATGACTTCGCCATCACCGCCTTGTCGCTGCTGATCGCCATCGGCTCCTGCGGCTTTGCCCTGTGGCTGGTCAGCCAGCCCGAACTGCCGGCGTGGCAATTGGGCTTTGGCGCCTTGGTCATGGGCGCGGGCATCAGCGCCATGCACTACACCGGCATGGCCGCGATGCGCATGACCCCGGGGATCGACTACGACCCAAGCCTGTTCGGCGCCTCGCTGCTGATCGCCGTCGGCGCCTCGGCTGCGGCGCTGTGGATCGCCTTCCGTCTGCGGCAGAACACCCCGTACGTGCGTTTCGCCCGCGGCGGCGCGGCGGTGATCATGGGCATCGCGATTGTCGGCATGCACTACACCGGGATGGCCGCGGCGCGCTTTGCCGATGGCAGCTTCTGTGGCGCGGCGCTCAATGGCTTGAGTGGCAAGGGCCTGGACAACCTGGTACTGGTCACCACCCTGGCGGTGTTGAGCATTGCCTTGCTGACCTCGATTCTCGATGCGCGCCTCGAAGCACGTACCGCCGAGCTGGCCAACTCCCTGACCCTGGCCAACCGTGAGCTGACCCAACTGGCGCTGCACGACACCCTCACCGGGCTGCCGAACCGCATCCTGCTGGCTGACCGCATCGATCAGGCGATGCACATGACCCAGGAGCAGGGCGGTTGTTTCGCGCTGATGTTCATTGACCTGGACGGCTTCAAACCGGTCAACGATGCCTTTGGCCACCACATGGGCGACCAGCTGTTGCGCGAAGTCAGCCTGCGCCTGCGCGAGGACCTGCGCAGCCACGACACCCTGGCGCGGATCGGCGGTGACGAGTTCGTGCTGCTGGTGCAACTCAATGAGCCCACCGATGCCTTGCGCCTGGCGGCGCGCCAGGTCGGCTTGATCTCCCAGGCATTCCGGGTCGGCGAACATGACCTGCAGATCTCCGCCAGCATTGGCATCGCGGTGTACCCGGGCAACGGCCTGACTCCGCAAGAACTGCTGATGAACGCCGACGCGGCGATGTACCACGCCAAGGGCACCGGCAAGAACGGCTATCGTTTCTTCGATGCGTCGATGAACACTGATGCACGGCGTCACCTGCAGTTGCTGCAGGACCTGCGCAGCGCGGTGGAGCAGCAGCAGTTCCGCCTGCATTACCAGCCCAAGTTCGATGCCAGCAACGGTCAGCCGGTCGGCGCCGAGGCCTTGCTGCGCTGGGAGCATCCGACCCAGGGGCTGCTGATGCCGGACAAGTTCATTGAACTGGCGGAAAAAACCGGGTTGATCATCCCGATGGGCGAATGGGTACTCAACGAAGCCTGTCGGCAGATGCGCATCTGGCACCAGCAGGGTTTCAGCCACTGGCGAATTGCGGTGAACCTGTCGGCCTTGCAGTTCTGCCACGCCGGTCTGGTCCAGAGCGTGGCCATGGCCCTGGCGAGCCACGGCTTGCCGGCGAACAGCCTGACCCTGGAAATCACCGAAACCACCGCCATGAGCGACGCCGATGCCAGTATGGCGGTGTTGCAGCAGTTGTCGGATATGGGCGTGGACTTGTCGATTGATGACTTCGGTACTGGCTATTCCAGCCTGATGTACCTCAAGCGCTTGCCGGCCAACGAGTTGAAAATCGACCGTGGTTTTGTGCGGGATCTGGAACGCGACAGCGACGACGCGGCGATCGTCTCGGCCATCGTCGCCCTAGGTCAGGCATTGGGCTTGCGGATTGTCGCCGAAGGCGTGGAAACCGGGGTGCAGCAGGATTTTCTGACGCAGCTGGGCTGCGATTCGCTGCAGGGTTATCTGTTGGGGCATCCGTTGCCGGCTGATGGGTTCATGGCCAATATCAATCGGGGGCAGCAGCCGCTGGTTGGATAGATAACGATGGGGCCCGGACTTCTGTAGAAGCGAGCCTGCTCGCGATGAGGCCATCATCGACACCCGCGTCAACTTCATCGCGAGCAGGCTCGCTCCCACAGGGGGCTTTACGCCAAGTCCACCAGGACAATCTCACTGTCCTCGATCGCCGTCACCCGCAGCAGCCGCTCTTCAGCCACCGCCACACCATCCCGGGCTTCGGCGCGCAGGCCATTGACCTCGATCACCCCGGTCGCTGGCACCAGGTAGGCGCGCCGTCCGGCATCCAGTGAATACTCGGCGGTTTCCCCAGCCTTCAGATTGGCTGCCACCAAACGCGCATCGGCGCGAATCTGCAGGCTCTGGTCGTCGCCGGCCTTGCCGCTGGCCAGGGTCACGAAACCTTCACGTTGCCCTTTTGGAAAGGGTTTAGCGCCCCACGAAGGGGCCAGGCCGGTCTGGTTGGGCACGATCCAGATCTGGAAGATTCGCGTCGCCGTCGACTCCAGGTTGTACTCGCTGTGGGCGATCCCGGTGCCGGCGCTCATCACCTGCACGTCGCCAGCCTCGGTACGGCCTTTATTGCCGAGGTTGTCGGCATGGCTGATGGCACCTTCGCGAACGTAGGTGATGATTTCCATGTCGCGATGCGGGTGGGTCGGGAAGCCGGTGCCCGGGGCGATCACGTCGTCATTCCACACCCGCAGGTTGCCCCAGTTCATGCGTTTGGGGTCGTAGTACTCGGCGAACGAAAAGTGATGGTGGGCATCCAGCCAGCCGTGGTTGGCGCCGCCCAGGGAGGCAAAGGGTCTGAGTTCAAGCATGATCGTCTCCTGAAAAGGTTCGTCATCAATCGAGAACCGTGGTTGATGGCGAGCATCATCTATCAATAAATAATCGATAAAAAGCGTAAAAACTGCGTCAAAACAATCGAATCGATCGATTTATAATTGGGCCCTTTACATCCCTCACAACATTCACTTCATCCCTTAAACCAATGATCGACAAGCATTTGACTAGAACTCAACGGCAAATGCAGACACCATAGCCAACAACAGCCTCACACCCTGGAGTCAGCGTGCCGCGTCACATCCCCGATCTTCCTCCCGAGCTTTTGCCCCTGGCCGAGATGCCCTGGTTCAAACGCCTGGCCGCGCGTTTCTTCGGCCATGGCCTGACACGCCTGCGCGCCCAGCACCGCGCGTCGTGGCTGCACGGTCAGGCCGACGGCTTTCGCAGCGGCCATACCGCGGGCGTCGACTACGGCTTCAAGGAAGGCAAGGCCGAAGGCCTGGAAGAAGGGCGGCAGGTCCTGCTGATTCGCGACAGCCGTTGCACCGAGCACCCGGCGCCCAAGGTTGACGAGCACCTGTTCGATGATTGGCGGTTGCCACTGACGGCCGACATCAAGAAGCGCATGAAAGCCGACGTGGCGCGCCTGCTGTCAGCGAACGGGCAACCGAGTGCGGCGCAATGGAAGATGATCTTCAGCGATACGCCGTCAACCTCGGTGATCGCCGGGGCAGGCGCCGGCAAGTCGAGCACTTTGGCGCTACGCATCGTATTACTGGTGCACTACCTCGGTTTCGAGCTCGATTCGCTGACCGTGGTGACGTTCACTCGCGAATCGCGCAAGGACTTCATCAACAAGCTGATCGATCTGTTCGGCCTGTGGCAGCGCCCGCTGGATCAGAAGGCGGCGCGCGAACTGGTGCGCACCTTTCACTCGAGGATCCTGCCGATGGTCCGCAGCCTGCCGGGTTTCGAGCGTCTGCAAGCCTTCGAAAACCTCAACGAACGTTCACTTTTCGACGACGCCGAAGGCGACAGCAATCCGTTCGACCTGCGCATCAACGACACTCAGCGCCAGCGCCTCAACGCCTGCTTCCATCGTCTGTTCACCGACAATCAGCGCTTTCGTGAGCTGATTACGCCTTTATCGCGCCATGCCCTGCAGCTCAAGGAGCTGGAGCGCGACCACCCAGACGTGCAGAAACGCATGGCGGTGACCGAACTGGCGGCCAAGCGCGACGAAGAACTCTGCGATACCGTCGAGGACCTGTGGCTGCGCGCCGGTGCCTGGCCGATCAAGGGCATCGAACCCAAGCGTCAAACCTTCGAAATCAATGGCTCGACCTTCCATTGCCATGGCTACATTCCTTCGCTGGATGCCTGGGTGGTATTGGGTTTCGATCCCCGGGAAAACCCCCAGCTCTGCCGGCCAAACGCCAAGCTGACGGTGCGCGCGGAATGGGCGGTAAAGCGCACCCTGTTTCAAGCTTTCTGTCGTAAGCCATTGATTTGGTTGGATGTTTACGAGTCATCTAAACGGGTGCTCGGTACTCTGGCCGGTGATGCCAGCGCCGGTCCCGGCTTCGATTACAAGGTCAAGGGGGAGCTGGCCAGCGCGCCGTTGCTCGATTGTTTTGTCGCGGCGGCAAGCTTTATCGAGAACCTCGGCCTGGATGTGCCTGCGGCAGTCGGCCAGATGGCCTTCGCCAAGGACGATCCGGACCGGTTTTTCTTCGAGGCGCTGAGTCTGTTCTGGCGCGCCTTCGAAGACCACCTGCTGGATCAGTCGCCGCCGGTCATGACCTATAACCGCATGTTCGCGCTGTTCAGCGAGCACTCGCCGGAAAACCTCAAGCTGTTGCCGGATGACCTGCTGCGACCGATGTCGCACTTGATGATCGACGAATTCCAGGACGTTTCGCCGCAGATCGTCTCGTGGATTCGCGCCACCCTGGGTGAGATTCGCCGACGCGGCCCGGCCATGCACGTCGGGCGCGGGGCCCAGCGCTCGTCGCTGCTGTGCGTCGGCGATGACTGGCAATCGATCTACGGCTGGCGCGGCAGCTCGCCCAAGTACTTTATGGAGTTCAACAAGGAATTCCCTTCACCGAGCACCACCCGGGTGATGCTCAGCGATAACTACCGCAGCCACCAGCACATCATTGATGCTGCCGAGCACATTGTGCGCGCGGCGCCGGCCATCCCGGGCAAGAAAGCCAAGGCTTGCGGCGAGGTGGGGGAATTGTGGCCGGTCAACATCCATGATCGTGATGAAGTCGCCCTCGCTCAGCGCCTGGCCGAACACTATCGAAACGGCGATTCAATCTTGATGTTGTATCGAAAAGGCAGCGATAAGCTATTGATAGAAAAGCATATTTCATCTGTAGTTAATGTTGATTCTAGCTTGCCGTACCCACAGCGGCGCCTCAAACAATTGACCTACCACAGTGCCAAGGGGCTGCAGGCCGATGCGGTATTCCTGTTGGGCGATTGCCAGCACCTGACCAGTTCACCCTACAAGAACCAGGTCTATCGCATGGCGGGACTCGGCAAGGACGGTGACGCCGAGCCGTACGACAGCGCGCAGAAAGACGAGATCCTGCGCCTGGCCTATGTCGGAATTACCCGGGCGGTGAAGCATTGTCATTGGTACGTTGACGCTCAGGAGGGCACGGCGGTGAATATGCCCAGGGCCTCTGACCGAATCCCTGCCGGCAAGCCGTTTTTTGCTGATCTACGCAATGCTGGCAACGAACCGGCGCGCCAGGGGCGGCAACGCTAGCGCTCAGGCAATGTGCCGGAGCGCGGCGGGGGGAATGAATGCTTCCAGTTCATCCTCGACCGCTTCGATGATGCGCTCGACGTCAGCGGCATTCATCACCGTGGCGCAGGGAATGCCGGCGATGGCAATCAGGGTTTCGCCGCTGACCCGATCAAACAGCCGGGCGATCATGCTGCCCGGCGCATCCATGTGCGCTTCGAAGCCCACGGGATGGAAATGCCAGCGCATCAACTGGCAGGCGTTGGGGAATGTCACCTTGCTGAACGAAGCCCTGTTCATCTGTTGCCCACCTTCGACATCGAGCCGTTCCGTCAACTCATGGGAGGAGAGAAGTGCCATCAATGGCCCAACCGCTTGAATGATCAAAAATAGCATTCATTTTCATGGGTGTTGCCGGGTTTTTAAGCTCGATTGGCGATAGATTACGGTTCTTTGCGCTGCATCACGTTCCGTGCTGTGATTGCGCCCGGCAAGCTCGTCATTTACCTCGTTGAGAACGTCATGTCCGTCCCTGAAGATGGCCCCCTGCAAACCCAGGCCACCGGTGAAACCGTGTTGCGCTATCACCTGTGCTGGAAAAACCGCGACCTCGACGGCGTCATGGCGCTGTACCACCCGGACATCCAGTACCACGACTTTTTCCAGAACCTGGTGCTGGGCCTGAGTGAGCTGCGCGAGTACGTGCGCAGCAGCATGCCGCGCGACCCGCAGGAGGCGCTGGAGCATTCCGACCGGATTCGCCTCGACGGCGATACCGCCTTCATTCAGTACCGCATGACCTTGCGCGGTGGCGAAGGGCTGGTGTCGTTTCGCTCCAGCGAAGCCATTACCGTGCGCGACGGATTGATCTGGCAGGTCAATGAATACGCCTCGCTGGTCCGTGAGCAGCCTTCCAGCCGGGCGCCGGCCAGCAGTCGCCCGGCGGCCAGTCGCCTGGGGTTGTCGCCACGGCAACTGAGCTTTATGGCGCAGGACCTGCAGCAGTATTTCGAGCGCCAGCAACCCTATCTCGACCCGCAGCTGGACCTGCAGCGGGTGGCCGAGGCCTGTGGTTACAGCCGCAACCAGCTGTCCTATCTGTTCAATCAGGTGCTGGGCCAGAGTTTCTACCGGTACGTCAACCAGGCGCGCTTGCGCCATTTGCTGGCGGCGCTGGAACACGCCACGCCGCCGCTGCGCACCGACGAACTGGCCTTCGCCGCAGGTTTCAATTCACTGTCGGCGTTCTACAGTTGTTTTCGCCAGCACACCGGCCTGTCGCCCAAGGCCTATGTGCAGCAAATTTCCTTGCGTGCACGCGCGCAAGACAAGCCCTGAGGCCACGCACTAGGATCAACGCCATCGAAACTTTCAGTGGCGGAGACTTGCATGCCAGCGTGGCGCTCGATCAGTTTATGGATGGACCAGCTCGAAGAGCCGCTGCTGCCGCGGCCAGCGCTGGAGCACGACCTGGATGTCGATGTGGCGATCATCGGCGCAGGCTACACCGGGCTCTGGACCGCCTACTACCTCAAGCGCCAGGCGCCGGAACTGAACATCGCCATCGTCGAGGCGCAAATCGCCGGTTTTGGCGCTTCTGGCCGTAACGGCGGCTGGCTGATGGGCAATCTGCTGGGCGAAGACCGGCTGTTGGCCGGGCTGCCTGCCGAACAGCGGCGCGAGTCCTTCGATCTGCTGCACGGCATTCCTGATGAAGTAGAGATCGTCATCGAACGTGAAGGCATCGACTGTGATTACCGCAAGGGCGGTGTGCTCTATTGCGCTGCGCGCTACCCGGAGCAGGAGTACAGCCTGCGCGGTTATCTGGATGCCTTGTACGCCCAGGGTCTGAACGAGGCCGACTACCGCTGGTTGAGCCCTGAACAGCTTGAACAGCAGTTGCGCGTCGCCAAGCCTTACGGCGGCATTTTTGCCCCGCACTGCGCGACCATTCAGCCGGCCAAACTGGTGCGTGGCCTGGCCCGTACGGTCGAGCGCATGGGGGTAAAGATCTATGAAAACAGCCCGGTGACGGCCTGGCAGTCCGGTAGCGTGCGCACCGCCAAAGCCAACGTGCGCAGCCGTTGGGTGGTGCCAGCGGTGGAAGGCTATGCCGTGTCGTTGGGATCCTTGGGCCGTTATCAGTTACCGGTGCAAAGCCTGCTGGTGGCCACCGAACCGCTGTCGGCAGCCACTTGGGAAACCATCGGCCTTGAGCGGGGTCAGGCGTTCAGCGAGAGCAGCCGTCAGGTCACGTACGGCCAGCGCACTGCCGACAATCGCCTGGTGTTCGGTGCCCGTGGGGGTTACCAGTTCGGCGGCAAATTGCGCCACAACTTCGACCTGACCAGCAGTGAGGTCGAATTGCGGCGCTACCTGTTCGGTGAGCTGTTCCCGCAGTTGAAAAACGTGCAGATCAGCCATTCCTGGGGCGGCAACCTGGGCATGTCCCGCCGCTTCAAGCCGCACATGCTCTGTGACCAGCGCACTGGCATCGCGCTGTCAGGCGGCTATGGCGGCGAAGGCGTCGGCGCCAGCAACCTTGGCGGCCGCACCCTGGCCGAGCTGATCCTGGGCCGCGACAGTGAGTTGGTCCACCAGCCCTGGGTCATCCCCGAAGGCGGTCTCGATGCGCTGCGCGCCTGGGAACCCGAGCCGCTGCGCTGGCTGGGCTACAACGCGATCATCCGCAGCTTTGTCCATGAAGATCAGGTCCTGGCCAATCCCGACAGTGCGCCCTGGCGGCGCAAGTTGGCGATGGGGGTGGCGGGGTTCATGGAAGGTTTCATGCACTAAAAGCGTTCAATTCAACGACAGGTATCAGCATGAGTATTACCCAGTTCAAGAACACCTCCCACGTCAGTCTGGATGAATCGGCGCCGGTTGCCGTGCCCCTGGGCGAGCCGGTCGCCATCACCTCGAGCACCAGCGTCGAACGCAGCGATGGCGTCGAAACGGGCATCTGGGAGTGCACCCCGGGCCGTTGGCGGCGGCAGATCGTTGCCCAGGAGTTCTGCCATTTCATCCAGGGCCGCTGCACCTTCACCCCGGACAATGGCGAAACCCTGCATATAGAAGCGGGCGATGCACTGATGTTGCCTGCCAATAGCACCGGTATCTGGGACATCCAGGAAACCGTGCGCAAGACCTACGTCTTGATTTTCTGATCCTCTGATCACCCGAAACCTGCCAATAACAACGCCATACAGGACTCGAATCATGATCCGCTTGCCCTACGCAGCTTTGTTGCTCGCCCCCTTGACCCTGGCCGCCACCTTCAGCCAGGCGGCCGAGACCGTGAAGGTCTACAACTGGTCGGACTACATCGCGCCAGACACGATGAAAAACTTCCAGAAAGAAACCGGCATCGGTTTCAGCTACGACGTCTACGACAGCAACGAAACCCTGGATGGCAAGTTGATGACAGGCAAGTCGGGGTATGACGTGGTGTTTCCCTCCAACCACTTCATGGCGCGGCAGATTGCCGGGGGCGCATTGAAGAAGCTCGACAAGAGCCAGTTGCCGAATTGGCAGAACCTCAATCCGGTGCTGCTCAAGGCCTTGCAGACCAACGATCCGGGCAACGAACATGGCTTCCCGTACCTGTGGGGCAGTACCGGGATTGGCTACAACGTGGCCAAGGTCAAGGCGGTATTGGGGGATAACGCCCCCGTGGACTCCTGGGACCTGATCTTCAAGCCGGAGAACATGCAGAAGCTGCAGAAATGCGGGGTGGCGATTCTCGACAACGGTCCGGAGCTGTTACCGGCGGCCTTGAATTATCTCGGTCTGCCGCACCACAGCAAGGACCCGGCGGACTACAAGAAAGCCGAAGCCC
Organism: Pseudomonas sp. F007; assembly: GCF_057814275.1. NCBI lineage: Bacteria > Pseudomonadati > Pseudomonadota > Gammaproteobacteria > Pseudomonadales > Pseudomonadaceae > Pseudomonas > Pseudomonas sp. F007. Next base: position 88,570 of record NZ_JBVATA010000005.1, read on the forward strand.
TGCTGATGAAAGTGCGGCCATACGTCAGCTATTTCCATTCATCCAAGTACACCAGCGACCTGGCCAACGGCGATATCTGCGTTGCGGTGGGCTTCTCCGGTGACATCCTGCAAGCGGAAAGTCGCGCCAAAGAGGCCAACAACGGCGTCGAAATCGGCTACGCCATTCCCAAGGAAGGCGCGGCGATCTGGTTCGATATGGTGGCAATGCCGGCGGACGCACCGGACGAGAAGGCCGGCTACGCCTTCATGAACTACCTGCTGCGCCCGGACGTAATGGCCAGCATCAGCAATCACGTGCATTACGCCAATGGAAACCAGGCGGCCGACAGCCTGGTCGACCCAGCGATCAAAAGCGACACCAAGGTCTACCCGAGCCCGGAGATGATGGGCAAGTTGTTCGCTCTCGAAGCCATGCCGCTGAATATCGATCGGATTCGTACGCGCTTGTGGAACAAGATCCGAACCGGCAGTTGAGTGGACTCAATCCTCCTTGCGGATGGTGGCCACATCATCCGCCTTGACCTTCGCCCCGGAAATGCGCTGAAAGTTTTATCGAACTGGCTGGGTTATTTCGAATGGGTATTAAAAACTGTCAATACTGACAGTGTCGTGATCGTAAGCGAGGTCCACATAATGCGCTCTCCATCCAGCAAAGCGGAGAACGATTATGAACACTCACATGGGAGAGTTTGGCAGCGACACTCTGGATCAATTGACGAAAAACGTCCGCGTGCTGCTTGAAGCATGGGCAGATCAATTCGATCGCGCGCCCATCTGGACGCTGGACGTTGTATTGCGTGGCGCAAATCGTGGGAAGTGGAAGATTACAATCAGCCTGGGCAGTGCCAAAAACACCATGGCGCTCGACAAACTGGTAAAAGAATTTTATGACCGGGCAACTATTGCTGGCCTTGCTCGTGCTACCGACCCAGTTCTCTCCGCACAGCAGCGAAAGAATATGGCCTATCACTATGGAAAAGAGACCTTTGATAGCGATGCCCCCTACAAAGAGATCCCTGCTATGTCTTCTTATTCCCCGCCCGCGGCCAGAAGTACAGGAGCGGACGAAGATGTCGCTGCCCTCGTGCTGGACGATGGCAGTGGGGGGATAGATCTACGCGCATTGGAATTCGATCGGATCATGCGGGAAGATTTCAGTAGCTTCGATCGCTGCGTCGAATGCAGTGAGAAAGTGGCAAAGGTCCAGATTACAAAAATCTAGTGGGCGGCCGACAGTCCGACACGCCCACACTCATCAGTGGCGGCTTTCAAGTTACCGCTCAATCCTCCTTGCGGATGGTGGCCACATCATCCGCCTTGACCTTGACCTTCGCCCCGGAAATGTCCCGGAACTCGACGAAGCCCGTATCGTCGCTGGTCCTGGGCATGTCCTCGGTGAGGTACTGAGTACCGTTCTGCAGGGTCACTACCGTCGGTGTCGAGCAACCGGCCAGCGCCAGCAGGGCGGTGAGGGCCAAAGGCGCGCTGAGTGTGCGGATGTTCATGTCGTAATCTCTCGTTGCCTGAATATCGTCTGACTGTTTGGTCCTGAGTTCTTCAGGAAAGTTCGCTTACCCCCTGAAAATGCAGGTGAAACCGCCATTGATCCCTTTGCGGTTGCCAGCGCGGCGTGAAAGCTGATATCTGTATGCATAACCAGTATTCATTTCGCCATGGCCCTTTCTACTTGTGACCGCCAATCCGCTCGAAGATCCGTTCTACTATCTGAATAACTTCCGGCAGGTGCTTGCCTGGCTGGAGCAACGCTATGCCGACGTGCTGAGCCCGCAGGAACAAGCCTTCATCGACAGTTTTGCCGAGCTGCCCCGTGCGTCCCAGGCGCTGCTGGTGCGGATGGTCATGCGCAAGGGCGAGCATTTTCGCCTGGGCAAGCTGCAGTACGCGGAAATCGGCGACCCGGCGCTGGCGGTCGAGCCGCTGTTGGCGTTGGGGTGGGTCGACGAACAGGCGCCATTGAGCCTCGATCAGGTATTCGACGTACTGCTCAAGACAGAAATTCTCGCCTGCTTCGGCACGGCCATCGAACAGCCCAAGGCGAAAAAAAGCCAATGGCTGGAAGATTTGCGTTTGCGCCTGGACCCACCGCAGGCACTGAAAGCCTGGTACCCGGAACTGGACGATCGCTTGTTCAGCCTGACCATCATGGCGCTGTGCGATCGCCTGCGGCTGATGTTCTTCGGCAACCTCTATCAGGACTGGTCGGAGTTCGTCCTGGCTGACCTCGGTATCTTTACCTACGAGAAGGTCGAGATCGGCAGCGAGTCCCGGGGCTTGCGCAGTCGGGATGACGTCGATGCCTTCCTCTATCTGCATGAATGCCAGCAGCGCTTCGAGGCTGGCGAGGCACTGGACGAGGTGGTGGCGCAGATTGTTGCGCTGGACACCGCCAACCCCTGGCTGGAGCGGCGTCGCGCTAAATTGCTGTTCCAGCTGGGCCAGCATTGTGAGCGGGTGGCCGATTGGCCGGCGGCGCTGGGCCTCTATCGCCAGAGTGCTTACCCCGGCGCGCGGGGGCGGTTGATCCGGGTGCTGGAGCGTTGCGCCGAATACGAATTGGCGCTGGCGCTGGCCACCGAGGCCGAGCGGGCGCCGCAGAGCGCTGCCGAGCTGCAGCAACTGGCGCGGGTGTTGCCACGCTTGCGGCGCAAGCTCGGCGGGCCGCCCACACCACGGCCCAAGCCCCGGCAAATGGAACGTCTGGACCTCGAGCTGCTGCGGGTCGACCCGGCGTTGTCGGTGGAGTTTCATGTGCAGGCCCACCTCCATCAGCCGGATGCCCCGGTGCACTACGTCGAGAACAGCCTGATCAACTCGCTGTTCGGCCTGTTGTGCTGGCCGGCAATTTTTGCGCCGCTGCCCGGGGCCTTTTTCCACCCGTTCCAGCGCGGTCCGGTGGACCTGTTGAGCGAGGATTTCCAGACCCGCCGCAGCGAACTGTTCCAGGCCTGCCTGGCGGAGCTGGACGATGGCCGCTACCGCGATACCCTGCGCCAGCGTTTTCGCGACAAGGCCGGGGTGCAGTCGCCGTTCCTGTTCTGGGGCGTCTTGACCGCAGAACTACTGGAACAGGCGCTGCTGTGTTTGCCCGCCGAGCACCTGCGGCACTGGTTCGAACGCCTGCTGCTGGACGTCAAGGCCAATCGCGCCGGGATGCCCGACCTGATCCAGTTCTGGCCCGAACAACGCCGCTACCGGATGATCGAGGTCAAGGGCCCGGGCGACCGGCTGCAGGATAACCAACTGCGCTGGCTGGAGTTCTGCCAGGAACACCAGATGCCGATTGCCGTGTGCTATGTGCAGTGGGCGGAACCCGCGGCGTGACGTATCGCATCGCCGTGCGGGCGTTATGCGAGTTCACCGCCAAGGCTGGCGACCTCGACCTGCGCTTCACCCCGTCGCCCACCGCCCTGGAGGGCATCGCCGGGCATCGCACCGTGGCCTCGCGGCGCAGCGCCAGCTACCAGAACGAGGTGGCCCTGCAAGGTGAATACCGCGAGCTGACGGTCAAGGGCAGGGCGGATGGCTACGACCCCGAGCAAAACCGCCTGGAGGAAATCAAGACCTACCGTGGCGACCTGCAACGGATGCCGGCCAACCACCGCCACCTGCACTGGGCCCAGGCGAAGATCTACGGTGCCTTGCTGTGCCAGACCCTGCAATTGCCGGTGGTCAATCTGGCATTGGTGTACTTCGACATCGTCAGTGAAAAGGAAACCAGCCTGGTCGAGACCTGGAGCGCCGAGGACCTGCAGGCATTTTTCCAGCAGCAATGTGAGTTGTTCCTGAAGTGGGCTGCGCAGGAAATGGCCCATCGTACGGCGCGTGACCAGGCGGCGCAGGGCTTGCGCTTCCCGCACCCGGATTTTCGCCCCGGTCAGCGCCATCTGGCGGAATCGGTGTTCAAGGCAGTCAGCACCGGGCGCTGCCTGATGGCACAAGCCACCACCGGCATCGGCAAAACCCTCGGCACCCTGTTTCCAATGCTCAAGGCCCTGGCGCCGCAGCAACTGGACAAACTGTGGTTTCTCACGGCCAAGACCCCGGGACGCAAATTGGCCCTGGACGCCGCCCAGGTGCTCATCGACAGCACCGAGACGTTACCGTTGCGGGTGCTGGAAATGGTTGCCCGCGACAAAAGCTGCGAGCACCTGGACAAGGCCTGCCATGGCGAATCCTGTCCGTTGGCCAAGGGCTTCTACGACCGCTTGCCCGCCGCCCGCCAAGCCGCCAGCCAGGTCGCGCTGCTGAACCAGGCGGCGCTGCGCGAGATCGCCCTGGCGCATCAGGTCTGTCCCTATTACCTCAGCCAGGAAATGGCGCGCTGGGCCGACCTGGTGGTCGCCGACTACAACTATTACTTCGATTTCAGTGCGCTGCTGTTCGGCCTCGGCCAGGCCAACCAGTGGAAGGTCGCGGTACTGGTGGACGAGGCGCATAACCTGGTGGAGCGCGGCCGGCAGATGTACAGCGCGAGCCTCGATCAGGGCAGTTTCAATGCCATGCGCAAGCTCGCACCCGAGGCGCTGAAGAAGAGCCTGCAACGGCTCAACCGCGAATGGAATGCGCTGCACAAGGAGCAGATCGCGGCCTATCAGGCTTACCCCAAGCCGCCGGACAGACTGCTGCAGGCCTTGTCGCTGTGCACCGCGGCCATCGGTGACTACCTCAACGACCATCCCCAGGGCCTGGACGGCGAGGTGCAACGTTTCTATTTCGACGCGCTGCAGTTCAACCGGGTCGCCGAGTTGTTCGACCAGCAGTTCCTGTTCGACATCAGCAAGCGCGAACCGAAGGCCGGGCGCAGCCTGTCGCAGCTGTGCCTGCGCAACGTGGTACCGGCCGGTTTCATCCGTCCACGGCTGACCGCGGCACGCAGCGTGGTGATGTTTTCCGCGACCCTCAATCCGCAGCGCTACTACGCCGACCTGCTGGGGCTGCCGGCGGACACGGTGTGGATCGACGTCGAATCACCGTTTCGCGCCGAGCAACTCAAGGTGCAGGTGGTCAGCCAGATTTCCACGCGCTTCGTCCATCGCCAGGCGTCGCTGGCGCCGATCGTCGAGTTGATGGCGCGCCAGTTCGAGGCGCGGGCGGGTAACTACCTGGCGTTTTTCAGCAGCTTCGACTACCTGCAACAAGTGGCGCAATTGTTCGCCCAGCGCTATCCGCACATTACCTTGTGGTCGCAGTCACGGGGCATGGACGAAGGCAGTCGCCAGGGGTTTCTCGAGCAATTCACCGAGTCCAGCCAGGGCATTGGTTTTGCCGTGCTTGGCGGGGCGTTTGGCGAGGGTATCGATTTGCCCGGGGCGCGTTTGATTGGCGCGTTTATCGCGACCCTCGGGCTGGCGCAATTGAACCCGGTCAACGAGCAGCTCAAGCAGCGCATGGCGATGATGTTCGGTGCCGGCTATGACTACACCTATCTGTATCCGGGCCTGCAAAAGGTTGTGCAGGCAGCTGGAAGGGTAATCCGCACCCAGCAGGACCAGGGCGTGGTGATGTTGATCGATGACCGCTTTGCCGAGCCGAAGGTGCAGCGGTTGTTGCCGGGGTGGTGGTCGGTGGGTGGTGGTTAGGGTAAGCCCTGTAGACCGCCCATCTGCCGGGCCCTGTAGGAGCTGGCAAGCCAGCTCCTACGGGTTGCTGCCATCAGCCCAGCATCTCCTTCACCCGATACCACGCCATCCCCAACGCCAGCAGCGGCGTGCGCAACGCACGCCCACCAGGAAAGGTCAGGTGCGGCACTGCACTGAACACATCCAGGCCCTGGCTGTGGCCGGCGTGGATCGCCTCGCCCAGCAGGCGCGCGCACCAGTGGGTGACGTTCAGCCCGTGCCCGGAGTATCCCTGGGCGTAATACACATTGGGGTGCGCCTGCAAGCGACCGACCTGGGGAAAGCGGTTGGCGGAAATGCCGATCCGGCCGCCCCATTGGTAGTCGATCCGGGTATTGGCCAACTGCGGGAACACCTTGAGCATCTGCGGACGCATGTACGCAGCGATGTCTGCCGGATCGCGCCCGGAGTAGTGGCAGGCGCCGCCGAACAGCAAGCGCCGGTCCGCCGAGAGCCGGTAGTAGTCGAGCCCGACTTTCTGGTCACAGAGCGCCAGGTTCTGCGGGATCAACTCAGCAGCCTGCTGCTGCGTCAGCGGCTCGGTGGCGATGATGTAACTGCCTGCGGGCAGCACCTTGCCGCTGAGCTTTGGCTCCAGTTCTTCCAGATGCGCGTTGCAGGCCAGCACCAGATGCCCGGCACGCACCGTCCCCGTGGCACATCGCACCCGGACTGTGCTGCCGTGGACAATCTCCAGCACCGGGCTCTGCTCGAAGACCCGCACCCCCAGCGCTTCGGCGACCTGCGCCTCGCCCAACACCAGGTTGAGCGGGTGCAGATGCCCTGAGCCCATGTCCACCAGGCCGCCGGCGTACACCGACGAATTCACCACCTGGCGCATGTCCTGCGCGGCTACAAGGCGGGTTTCGTGGGCATAACCCTGAGCTCGCAGACTGTCCTGCTCCTCCTTGAAGGCGGCAAATTGCGCCGGGGTGTTGGCCAGTTCGCAAAAGCCCCAGCGCAAGTCGCAATCGATGTCGTGGGCATTGATACGGTCGGCCACCACCTGCACCGACTCGATGCCGGCGCGCTCCAGATAACGCACGCCGTCTTCACCGACATAGCGGCTGAAGCCCGAGACGTCATGGCCGATGCCGCGAATCAGCTGCCCGCCGTTGCGCCCACTGGCGCCCCAGCCGATGCGCCGGGCTTCCAGCAGGATCACCGAGAGCCCGCGCTGGGCCAGTTCAATGGCCGTGTTGACGCCGGTAAAACCGCCGCCAATCACGCAGACATCGGCATCCAGATCACCGCTCAGCGCCGGGCGCGACTGCAAGCCCTTGGCGGTGGCGGCGTAGTAGGAGCGGGCGTGCTCCTGGGCCGGGTTGAGGTCAGTGAACTGATTCATTTGTTGGACTTCACTTTGCTCCAGGAACGGGTCATCAGGCGCATGATTTCCGGACTCGGGGTGGTCGAGATGTAGAGTTTGTCGAGCACGGCCTGGGGCGGATAGACCTCGGGATTGTTCACCAGCTCCTGGTCCATGAACGGCTTGGCCGCCGGGTTCGGGTTGGCGTAGCCCACGGTGGCGCTGACCTTGGCGATCACCTCGGGTTCGAGCAGGTAGTTGATGAACTCATAGGCTTGCTGCGGGTTGCCGGCATCGGCCGGGACGGCCAGCAGGTCGAACCACAGGTTGCTGCCTTCCTTGGGAATCGCGTAGGCGATATTGACGCCGTTCCCGGCTTCCTTGGCCCGGTTGGCGGCCTGGAACACATCGCCCGAGTAACCGAAGGCAATGCAGATATCACCGTTGGCCAGGTCCGAGACGTACTTGGAGGAGTGGAAGTAGGTGATGTACGGGCGCAGGGTCAGCAGCTTGGCTTCGGCTTTTTTATAGTCTTCGACTTTCTCGCTGCGCGGGTCCATGCCCATGTAGTTGAGGATCGCCGGGTAGACCTCGTCGGCCGAGTCCATCATCGACACGCCGCACTGGCTGAGTTTCTTCAGGTTTTCCGGCTCGAACATCACCGCCCACGAGTCGATGTGGTCGACCCCCAGCACCTGCTTGATCTTGTCGACGTTGTAGCCGATGCCGTTGGTGCCCCACAGGTACGGCACCGAGTGCGCGTTACCCGGGTCGTTTTTCTCCAGCAGGGTCAGCAGTTTCGGGTCGAGGTTCTTCCAGTTCGGCAGTTGCTCGCGGTCGAGCTTGAGGAACGCCCCGGCCTTGACCTGGCGGGCAAGGAAATGGTTGGAAGGCACCACCACGTCATAGCCGGTGCGCCCGGCGAGCAGCTTGCCTTCCAGGGTTTCGTTGGAGTCGAACACGTCATAGACCACCTTGACCCCGGTTTTCGCGGTGAAGTCGGCGAGGGTGGTTTCGCCGATGTAGTCGGTCCAGTTGTACACGCTGACACTGGGTTGGGCCTGGGCCACTGCGCTGCACAACAGCGCGAGGGTGGCGGGGACCAGGGTTTTCAATAGACGCATAACGACACCTCTTGGAATTATGGGTTTGTCTGGGGTGTTCACCGACACACCACTGTAGGAGCGAGCTTGCTCGCGATGGACTCGAGGACGCCGCGTCTCTTCAGGATGATCGCGTACCTTCGCTGGCAAGCCAGCTCCTACAGGGATCGGGGTTGGTTTGGGTTAGACGCTGAGCATCAGGAACTCACGCTCCCACGAGCTGATCACCCGCTTGAAGTTCTCATGCTCGGCGCGTTTGACCGCGACGTAGCCGCGCACGAACTTGCTGCCCAGGTAGCGTTCGATGGTCGCGCAGTCTTCCATGTGCGCCAGGGCGTCTTCGATGGTGATCGGCAGGCGCAGGTTGCGCCTCTCGTAGGCGCGGCCTTCGACGGCGGCGCTCGGTTCGATCTGTTCGATCATCCCCAGGTAACCGCAGAGCAGGCTGGCGGCGATTGCCAGGTAGGGGTTGGCGTCGGCGCCAGGCAGGCGGTTTTCCACGCGCATCGCTTCCGGGCTGGAAGTCGGCACTCGCAGGCCGACGGTGCGGTTTTCCATGCCCCATTCGACGTTGACCGGGGCCGAGGTGTCCGGCAGGAAGCGGCGGAACGAGTTCACGTTAGGGGCGAACATCGGCAGCAGTTTCGGGATGTATTTCTGCAGGCCGCCGATGTGGTGCAGGAACAGCTCGCTCATGCTGCCGTCGGCATTGGCGAAGATCGGCTTGCCGGTGACGCTGTCGACCACGCTCTGGTGCAGGTGCATGGCGCTGCCCGGCTCGTCGCCAATCGGCTTGGCCATGAAGGTCGCGGCAACGTTGTGCTTGAGCGCCGCTTCGCGCAGGGTGCGCTTGAACACGGTGATCTGGTCGGCGAGGTCGAGGGCGTCGCCGTGACGGAAGTTGATTTCCATCTGCGCCGGGCCGTCTTCGTGGATCAGCGTGTCGAGGTCCAGGCCCTGGGCTTCGCACCAGTCGTAGACGTCTTCGAACAGCGGGTCGAATTCGTTGGCGGCGTCGATGGAAAACGACTGCCGGCCACTTTCCGCACGACCCGAACGACCCAGCGGCGCCTTGAGTGGCAAGTCCGGGTCTTCACAGCGCTGGGTCAGGTAGAACTCCATTTCCGGCGCGACAATCGGCTGCCAGCCCTTGTCGGTGTACAGCTGCAGGACTTTCTTCAGCACGTTGCGCGGCGACAGCTCGATCGGGTTGCCGAACTTGTCGAAGGTGTCGTGGATCACGATGGCCGTCGGCTCGATCGCCCAAGGGATCACGTACACCGAGTCCGCCACCGGATTGCAGACCATGTCGATGTCGGCCGGATCGAGCAGGTCGTAGTAGATGTCGTCGTCGACAAAGTCCCCGGTTACCGTTTGCAACAGCACACTTTCCGGCAGGCGCATGCCTCGCTCATGCAGGAACTTGTTGGTGGGCGCTATCTTGCCGCGAGCGATACCGGTCAGGTCACTGACCACGCATTCGACTTCGGTAATCTTGTGATCTTTCAGCCAGGTGGAGAGCTGATCGAAAGGGGCGTTCATAAAGACCTCGTTATTGGTTTTATACCGCGCCAGGGTCCGGCAGGCTTTGCACAGAGGCTTCCCCTGAAGCGCGTTGAGGTCTATCTTGGGCGACAGTTATGGTCCTTATCTATCCACTTTCCGCAGCCGCAAAGCGCACCAAAAGAGTGCGCGGACTTTCTCATGACAGCGCCAAACCCGTTGCACGTGCAGGCTTTCACCACCGCCGATGTCGCCGACCAGATCCGTGCCACCCCTGGCTGGGTGCAGCACTACCAGCAGATGTCGCCGGGGCATTTCGCCGGCCGGGTGCGCTATCTCGACCTGCAGGGTGTGGAGATCTACGAGGAGTGCATGAACACCCGGGTCGAGCAGAATTTCAGCGCGCCACCGGGGGCGCTGGCGTTCTGTTTTGATCGCAGTGACAACGCGCTGTATGTGTTGAATGGCGAGTGTCGCAACATCTGGATCACCCCGGAGAACTACCAGGAAGTGGCCGTGGTGTTCGGTCCCGAGTTCGTGCAGCGTCATGGGTTGTCCAGCGAGCGCCTGGAGGGATTGTTCCTCGCGCCGCTCAATTGCCAGCAGAACGCGCTGTTCAGCCGCTGGCTCAGCGGCACCCTGACCCGACTCTCAGAGACCCTTGATCCGCCCAGCCGTGAAGTCCTCACCGAGCAATTGCTGGACGATTGCCTGTTCATCCTCGACAACGCCTGTGTGCGCCTCGACCCGGGCGCGTTGCAGCGTCGCGCCGGGGAGCGGGTGATCATGCAGCGAGTAGGCGAGTGGGCGGCGGACACCCCGGAAGAAAACCTCAACCTGCTGGAACTGGCCAGTGTCGCCGGGGTGTCCCTGCGTCAGTTGCAGCACGCCTTCAAGACATTCACCGGCATGGCGCCGAGCCAATGGCTGCGCCTGCGCCGCCTCAACAGCGCGCGCCGCGACCTGCTCAGCCGCGACCCCGAGCAAACCACTGTCGCCGAAGTGGCGATGCACTGGTCGTTCTGGCATTTGGGGCGTTTTTCCAGCAGCTACCGTGCCCTGTTCCAGGAGCTGCCCAGCGACACCCTCAAACGCGCACCGGTGGTGCAGGTCGCCGGAAGAGGGCGGCGCTAGAAAGTCGGCGGAGTAATCACCCAGATCACCACGGCATCTACCTCGCCGGGGTTGCCGTAGCGGTGCGGCTGCTGGCTGGGGAAGCTGAAGCTGTCGCCTTCGCTGAGCTGGAAATGTCGCTCGCCGACCCACAACTCGAAAGTGCCGGACAGCAGGTAGCCGGCTTCGTCGCCTTCGTGGCTGTAGCTCTGCTGGCTGTAGGTGCCGGGGGGGAAGCGCGAGTGGAGCATTTCCAGTTGGCGGTTGGGTTGCGGGGTGAGCAACTGGTCGACGATGCCGTCTTCGTAATGCACGCTCAGGCGACTGTTCTTGCGCACCACCACGCCGTCGTCTTCGGGAGCGGTGTTGGCTTCGCTGGCGAAGAACCACTGGATGGTCACACCCAGGCTGCGGGCGATATTGAACAACGCCGGGATCGACGGGTAGGCGAGGTTGCGCTCCAGTTGGCTGATGTAGCCGGCGGTCAATTCACTCAGCTGCGCCAACTGCGCCAGGGTCATGCCCCGACGCTTGCGCAGGCCACGGATGCGGGTGCCGAGGAAATGCGGTGAGGCGCTGTCGGGTTGGGGCGTGGTGGTGGTGGTGCTCATGCTTGATTCCGTACCAGAGGCTACGCTGCGCGAAAACCTGTAGGAGCGAGCTTGCTCGCGAAAGCGGTTGTCCAGCCAACTGAGATGTTGACTGCACTGGCCTCATCGCTGGCAAGCCAGCTCCCACAGTGTTTTGTAATGAACACAAATCCTGTGAACAACCCAAAACCCCTGTAGGAGCAGCCCGGGCGGCGTTCCGCTGCTCGCGATGGCGGTTGTCCAGCCAACAGAGATATTGACTGCACTGCCCTCATCGCTGGCAGGCCAGCTCCCACAGGTTTGTGAGGTTGCGCAGGACTGGAGGTGAACCCACAAAGCCCCGGAGTATAAACAGCCTCAAAGCTTCCAGGCGACTTTCAGTCCTTCATAAATCGCTTCTTCAGCCGTGCGCGGGGCCAGGCAGTCGCCGATCCGGCGGATCTGCACCAGGTCCTGCACCTCGCTGCCGAGCGTATCCACTGGTTGATGCCCCTGGCACAACACCAGGGTGTCGATGTTTTCCAGCAACATCGGCTCGCCGCTGGCGGTGTGTTGCAGGTACACCGTGTTGTCGTCGCAGCCATAGAGCCGGGCGTAGGGGGTGATCGGCACGCCGAGCTTGTGCAGCTCGCCGGCCAGTTGATCGCGCACGTACAGCGGCAGGTTTTCCCCGCAATGGGTGCCGTTGACCGCCAGTTGCACCTGATGCCCGGCGCGCACCAGGCGTTCGGCGATGCCGGGGCCGATCCAGTCGCAACGCCAGTCGACCACCACCACCGAACGGCCCACCTGCACTTCGTCGCGCAGCACCTGCCAGGCATCCACCACCTGCAATTCGCCACCGCGTTCGAAAGGCGGCCAATAGGGCTGGGCGCCGGTGGCGATGATCAGCACATCGGGTTTCTGCTGCTCCACCAGCGCTCGGTCGACCCGGGTATTGCGCACCACACGCACCCCGGCCAGCTCCATTTCACGCTGCAGGTTGGTGCTGGCACCGCCAAATTCAGCCCGGCGTGGCAGCAATTGCGCCAACAGCACCTGGCCGCCCAACTGCGCGCTGGCTTCGTACAGCGTTACTTCGTGTCCACGTTGAGCCGCCACGGCGGCGGCTTTCATCCCCGCCGGGCCACCGCCGGCAATCATCACTCGCTTGCGCCGTTGCGCCGGCTGGCGTTGCGCGTAGATCAACTCGCGGCCGGTTTCCGGGTGCTGGATGCAGGAAATCGGCAGGCCCTTGTGGAAGTGGCCGATGCACGCCTGATTGCAGGCGATGCAGGCGCGCACGTCTTCGGCGCGGCCGGCGTCGGTCTTGTTCGGCATCTGTGGATCGCAGATCAGTGCGCGGGTCATGCCGCAAACGTCGGCTTGGCCACGGGCGAGGATCAACTCGGCTTCCTGGGGCTGGTTGATGCGCCCGGTGACGAACAGCGGAACCGACAAACCGGCCTTGAAGGTCCCGGCTTCCCGGGCCAGATAGGCGGCTTCGATGGCCATCGGCGGCACGATGTGCACCGCGCCGCCCAAGGACGCCGAGGTGCCGGCGACGATGTGCACGTAATCCAGTTCGCCCTGCAGCGCTTGCACGGCGAGCAGCGATTCGTCTTCGGTCAGGCCTTCGGGGTCGCGCTCATCGGCCGAAATCCGCAGGCCGATGATGAACTGCTCGTCGGTGTTGGCACGCACGCAGGCGATCACTTCCCGCAGGAAACGCAGGCGCAGTTCGAGGTCGCCGTTGTAGCCATCGGTACGGCGGTTGACCCGTGGGTTGATGAATTGCGCCGGCAGGTAACCGTGGCTGGCAACCACCTCGACGCCATCGATCCCGGCCTGATGCAGACGCCGGGCTGCAGCGCCGTAACCGGCAACGATCTCATCGATCATCCCTTGGTCGAGCGCACGCGGCATCACCCGGAAACGCTCGTTGGGCACCGCCGACGGCGAGAAGGCCACCGCCAGCAGCCCATCGCTGGACTCCATGATTTCCCGACCCGGATGGAAAATCTGCGACAGCACCACGGTGCCGTGGGCATGGCAGGTTTCGGCCAAGGCGCGATAGCCGGCAATGCACGCATCATCGGTGGCCATCAGCACATGGGAGGTGTAGCGCGCACTGTCATGCACCCCGGCCACCTGCAACACAATCAACCCGACACCGCCTTCGGCACGCGCCCGGTGATAGGCGATCAACTGCTCGTTGACCAGGTTATCGGTGGGCATCGACGTGTCGTGACCGCTGGACATGATCCGGTTTTTCAGGCGCTTGCCACGGATCTGCAGCGGTTCGAACAGGTGGGCGAAGGCGGTGGACGACATGGTGCGCATACTCCAGTCAGGCTGATCCCCAGCATCCCCTGTAGGAGCGAGCTTGCTCGCGAAGAACTCGCAAACGACGCGTTTAACCAGGCAGCACGCGTCATCGTTAACGTTCATCGCGAGCAGGCTCGCTCCTACAAAAGCAACAGCGGCAGACGCATAGGGTTGTTGTTATTTGCGCCTATAGAAATTTACTGACAGTAAAAAATCAACCTATTTATTTACTCGCATGACCATTTCTCGCACGCAGGAAGTTTCTGATAAGCGCGTAGTCCCCGTCTGGATTGCAGGGTAAGGGGATGCCGTCATGGCATTTCATGGTCAAACTCCCGGCCGTTTCGAACTTCCCCTTTCAGGTTGTCGGAGTGGGCCTTTGTCCCATTCAAGTCACCCTGACCACTGCATGGACACCTGCGGACTCAAGGACTGATATGAACGATACCCACCACCGTACGGACACCCTGAACCCGTTCAAGACGGTTATCTGCGGCAAACAAATCAAGCACTGGATAGAGTTTCAACTGCTGGACGAATTGGGCGAGCCCCTGGCGAATGTGCCTTACCGCGCGGTGAACGAAGCCACTTGTGTGGGGCTTGCGAAAGAGTCGACAGGGCGCAGCGATGCGCAAGGCGTGATTCGCATCGAGGGCCTGTTCCCGATTCCGCTGACCTTGCTATTGGAAGCCAACCCACTGGCCGAACTGCTGCAAGGCCGCCGCCTGCGTGCCGTGCGTCCGGAGCCGGATCGGCCCAACATCAGTCATCGATTCCCTATGCATCAAGCGCAACGCCCGGGGTTTTCGCCCCTGGAAGCGCAGGCCAGCGCTGCCGGGCAGGCGTATCACTACCTGCGGATCGGTCAGGTTTGCGATGGATTGCCGGAGTTCGACCCGCCTCTGACCGACCCTGCTCAATTGCCGGCCTATCACTTTCCGGACCCAAGTTTCAGTGGCTTTACCGTCGATTACGAAGGCCTGGATCGTCGTCATCTGCTGGAGCTGTGTCCGCTGCGCGCCTGGTCATTGACCTTGCACCATCAACCGAATTACAGCCTGGTCAACGCCTATAACCTGGCATTGATGAGCATTCTGGCCTACAGCACCATGGAGCAAAACAGTCTCGGCTCGGTCGAAGAATTCTTCCTGCAGCAGTGCCTTGATCTGTCGCGCACGCCACGGGTCTGGGATAACGGCCAGAACCTGCTGTGTATCGTCACCGATGTACCGTTCAATCAGCGCTACACCAGAGGGTTGATGCTCGACACGAAAAAGGCGGTGCCGCCCGAGGGGGATACCCAGCTGTTTTATGCCATCAGCGCCACCCAGGTGCTGGTGGCCTGGCGCGGCACGGAAATGGATGGCTTCGCTGATCTGAAAACCGACGCAACCTTCCGCCCGGTCCAGCCGACAGTCGAGAGTTTGTGCGAGCCCAAGGCGCGCTGTGCCGATCTGACGCCCGAAGGCAGTGTGCACCTGGGTTTTCGCGACGCGTTTGATTTGGCAAATAGGATTTATGCCAGGGATCTGGCTGAAATAATTCACTCTGAGTCATTCAATAAAGACCTGTTCATTTGCGGCCACAGTCTCGGCGGCGCCCTAGGTTTGGTCCATGCGGCCGCTTTGAAAGCGCGAAACCCGCTTCTATACACCTACGGCATGCCCCGCACCTTCACCCTCAAGGCCGTCCAGGGACTGAGCGAGATCGTGCATTTTCGTCATGTCAACGACATCGACCCGATCCCCAGCGTGCCGCCCGAAGCGGCGCTGGACAACCATCTGTACGACCTCTACGGCCCCCTCGGTACGACCCTGGGGTTCGGCTGGTCGCTGCTGCAACTGCTCGCCAGCCAGGTCTTCAAACATGGCGACCCCTTCTGTCATCACGGTGAAATCGCCATGTTTTTCCGCGCCGAACAGCACATGAGCGAGCAGGGCTCGCGCTACCCGGCCTACCGCAACAAGGAAGGACTCGGGGCGCCGTACTACACCACCGTCACCCGCCGCCTCATGGAAAAAACCAAGCTGTACCTGGTGCCCAGCCTGAGCCCCGACGAAGACCAGCAGGCAGAACAATCCCAGCAACGCTTGACCCGATCACTGACCGCCGAGAGTCGGGCGACCTTTTTTCCGCCTTTCGCCAACCCCAGGGCAGGACGGATCCTGGGGATCGGCAAGCACCTGATGAACGACTACCAGCCGTACATTCACGGCCAACTGCTCGAGGCGCTCAACCCGGCGCGTACGCCGTTGCTGGAGCGCCAACGGACCCGGCAGAAATTCGAAAAAGAGACCGCCGAGTGGTACGCCCACCTGGTCGAGGACGAACGGGCACGCAACCAGGTGTTTCTCGAATTGCAGGGCATGGTCAGTGCGACCCTGCGCAGCACCCTTCTGGCCGACGGCGGCGCCCAGGCCCTGCAACGTTTCGATGCGGTCGCAGATCCCCGGGACAGCTACGAACGTACCTACAGCTGAATGTGCAGCGCTCACAAGGACCTGACCATGATCAAGGAAATGCCTATTGCGCTGCTCGGCCTGCTCGTCAGCCTGGGCGGTTGCGCCAAGGATCGAAGCCTGTCGCCACCGGCTGACAGCGAGCAGATGACCATCACCGTCAAAGTGCCCGAGGAACTTGAAGCGGAAACCCTGAACGCGATGTATCGCTCGGCGGTATGCAAGTACATCACCCATGGCGCGAGCGGCCAGCGCGTAGAGCTGGAGGGTTATCACGGCATCGATGTGCAGTTGCAGCGAGTGGGACTAAGCGATTTGTTCCAGGTCAAGCTGCCGATGGATGGTGGCGGTGCCTGTCAATGGCATTTGAGCAATGTAATGTTCGGTGTCGCCTATGCCGATCCCGGCCGATTTGGTGAGAACGTGAGATATGGAGCGGGAGGGGGCGTGGTGGTGATGTTTGACCATAACCGACCCTCTAGAAGTGGTGGGTACACTTTCAGAACGGAGGGCAATTTACGTATAAAGAAGCACTATTACCCGTGGGTTAAAGAAAGCTTTCTGGGCGGCTACCGGAAACGGGTCAGCCTGGCAGGTGCGGGAGATATCTACTTGATGTACGAAGCCCTGCAGGCCCGACAGGTGTATTTCGAACCCATCCTGCACTCCGATTTCCTGGTCACCTCCGTCGAACCCAAGGAAAAGAAAAAAGGCAACTACACCCGCTTCACCTATCCCGACGGCAGCGTCGTCTCGGATGGACGTGCAGAGCCCAATTTCCGCAAGCTTGAAGCCATTCGCCTGGCCGCCGAAGGGAAGCAGTGAGCACTTCAAGGACTCGACCATGATCAACAAAATGCCCCTCGCACTGCTCGGCCTGCTCTTCAGCCTGGGCGGTTGCGCCAAGGATCGAAGCCTGTCGCCACCGGCTGACAGCGAGCAGATGACCATCACTGTCAAAGTGCCCAAGGAACTTGAAACGAAAACCCTGAACGCGATGTATCGCTCGGCGGTATGCAAGTACATCACCCATGGCGCGAGCGGCCAGCGCGTAGAGTTGGAGGGGTATCACGGCATCAATGTGCAGCTGCAGCGAGTGGGGCAAAGCGACCTGTACCAAGTCAGGTTGCCAATGGATGGAGGCGGCACATGTGAATGGCATTTGAGCAACATTGAATTCGGTGTCGTATACGCAAATCCCACTGATTTTGGCGAAAGGGTGTCGTGGGGGGCAGGTGGGGGAATCGGCGTCAGTTTCGATCAAAATCGACCCTCCAGAAGCGGAGGGCTACCCATCCATGTAGAGGGCGAACTATCGGTCAGAAAGGACTACTACCCTTGGTTAAGTGAGGGCTTTCTAGGCGGCTATAGAAAAGATATCAACCTCACGGGAGAGGGGCATATCTATCTGACATACAAAGCGTTGAATGCCCGACAGGTGTATTTCGAACCCGTCCTGCACTCCGATTTCCTGGTCTCCTCCGTGGAACCCAAGGAGAAGAAAAAAGGCAATCACACCCGCTTCACCTATCCCGACGGCAGCGTCGTGACGGATGGTCGAGCAAAGCCCAACTTCCGCAAGCTCGAAGCCATTCGCCTGGCCGCCGAAGGTCGACAGTGAGCGAGTCAAGGACCCGACCATGATCAAAAAAATGCCCCTAGCACTGCTCGGCCTGCTCGTCAGCCTGGGCGGTTGCGCCAAGGATCGAAGCCTGTCGCCACCGGCTGACAGCGAGCAGATGACCATCGATCACAGCGAGGAACTGAAGGAGCGCTTCAACGCCTGGGCCAGCAAGTAAGCCCGCAAGGCTGGACGCGCCTGGGTTATCGATCAAGACAAGGCTGGATCACCTGCCGCAGGCCAAGGTTGTTTTGCGGCAAAGTGAAAACCGCGGTGAGCGACGGGCTATTCGCGGCTGCCGACGCCAGCGAGAGCGTCAGCGTCTGGCCGGGTGAAGCATGGTCTGCCCAATAGGCCAACTCGTCGCGAGGAATACCGGTGGCAATGGCAAAAATACTGCCGACCTGAAGCGCACCGCCGGCTGCCCACATTCCGGCTACCCACTGATCGCTGAAAGCACGATCGCCGATCGTCAGCTTCAAGGGGCCATGAGCACTGGCATCCTTGCCCTCGAAGGGTTGGTAATCAAAACCCAGCGCACGCGGATCGATTTGCAGGGTGAGGCTGGCGCCACGAGTCTGCGGATGACAGCTGATTTGCAAGGTGGCGTGAACCTGATGATCAGCATAAATGCTGGTGCCAGGGGTGCGGGCGGTGAGCAGGGGATTGTCGGTATAAGGCTGCTCGAGCAGCCAGATGGGATGCTTCGCGCTGATGATGCCAGGCCTGTCGCTCGGCAAGTCTGCCGCGAAGGCGCAAAGGCAGGTTGCTGTCAAAGCCGCCAGCGCGAGGGCCTGGGAAGCGCGTTTCGAGTCGGACATGTCGACGGTTTCCGAACATTGGGGGTGGCCACGATAGGCACTTGATTGCGCTCGGTCGTGGTCAGTCCTGTAAGTTAATTTCTCTGCATCGGGTCTACGTAGCGACTGGACGAGCCTGTGCGTCCAGCCTTACTGTCTGCGCCTGCCGTTCAGACTGGGGGAGCACCATGAATAACAATGCCACAGAGCAACACCTGCGTGAGGAACTGGCGGCCTGTTACCGCCTAATCGCGCACTTTCGCATGACCGACCTGATCTTCACCCACATCTCGGTGCGCCTGCCGGGGCCGGAGCATCACTTCCTGATCAACCCTTATGGCCTGATGTTCGACGAAATCACCGCGTCCAACCTGGTCAAGATCGACCTTCAAGGCCGCGCGGTGGAACCGTCGCCGTACCCGGTCAATCCCGCCGGTTTCGTGATCCACAGCGCGATCCATGGCGCCCGTGATGATGCCCAGTGCGTGCTGCACACCCATACCAAGGCCGGTTGTGCGGTAGCGGCCTTGAAGTGTGGATTGCTGCCGGTGAACCAGATTTCCATGGAATTCTATGGCCGCGTCGCCTACCACGACTATGAAGGCGTGGCGCTGGACCTGAGCGAACAGCAGCGACTGGTGCAGGACCTGGGCGACAAGTCGGTGTTGATGCTGCGCAACCATGGGTTGCTGACTGTGGGCGAGACGGTGAGCCAGGCGTTCCTGCGCATGTATTACCTGGAAAAGGCCTGCGAGATTCAACTGGCGGCGCAGGCGGCCGGCGAACTGCTGCTGCCACCCCATGAGGTCTGTGCGCACACCGAGCGTCAGTTCAACGACCCGGGGCGGCCGCTGGAAGAAGGGCAGTTGAGTGATCCGGATGGCATGCAATTGGCCTGGGCGGCGATGTTGCGGTTGCTGGATCGGGTGGCGCCGGGGTATCGGGATTGATCGGTGATTCTGGGTATTGTTGTTGACCCTGTAGGAGCTGGCTTGCCAGCGAAAGCGGTGGTTCAGTCAGCAGATATATTGACCGTGCAGGCCTCATCGCGAGCAGGCTCGCTCCTACAGGGGGGGGCGGTACAGATTTTTTAGCGTCCACAAACCCCTCATCCTGCTGTACAGTCGTTCAGCTCGCCAGCCCCATCGCGGGCCTACGATTACAACCAGGAGCGTGTCGCGGATGAATCAGGAAGCCCGTTTTTCTCGTATGGAGCCGGAGCTGCGCAAGGCCAAGCTGATCGAAGCGACGTTGGTGTGCCTGCAGCAACACGGCTTCCAGGGCGCGTCGATCCGCAAGATCTGCGCCGAGGCCGGGGTCTCGGTGGGGCTGATCAGCCATCACTATTCCGGCAAGGACGAACTGGTGGCCGAGGCCTATCGCTCGATCACCGCACGGGTCATGAATCTGCTGCGCGAGGCCATGGCCGAGGCCGCGCCGAATGCTCGCGAACGGCTGTCGGCGTTTTTTCGCGGCTCGTTCTCCGCTGAATTGCTCGACCCGCAACTGATCGATGCCTGGCTGGCGTTCTGGGGCGCGGTGAAAACGGCCGAGGCGATCAACCAGGCCCACGAACACTCCTACGGTGAATACCGCAGCATCCTGCGCAAGGTGCTCAGCGAGCTGGCCGACGAAGAGGGCTGGGAGCAGTTCGACGCCGACCTCGCGGCGATTGGCCTGAGCGCCTTGCTCGATGGCCTGTGGCTGGAGTCCGGGCTCAATCCGGGAACCTTCAGCCCGGAGCAGGGCATTCAGATCTGCGAGGCCTGGGTCGACGGTCTGCAGGCCGGTGGCCGGCAGCGTTACTGCCTGCCGATCGCTAGCTGTTGATCAGTTGTTCAGCAATGGATAGGATCTAGCGCAACACGCTTCACCCCCCTAATAAGAAACAGGCCTACGGCCACACGCAGGACACCAGGCGATGACTCCTCGGGTACTGATCGTCGATGACGATCCGCTGATTCGCGAACTGCTGCACGCCTACCTCTCCCAGGAAGGCTATGACGTCCACTGCGCCGCCACGGCGGAACTGGCGGAAACCTTCCTGGCGAGCCAGGCGGTCGACCTGGTGATGCTCGACATCCGCCTGCCGGGCAAGGACGGCCTGACCCTGACCCGCGAACTGCGGGTGCGCTCGGAAGTGGGGATCATCCTGATCACCGGACGCAACGACGAGATCGACCGTATCGTCGGCCTCGAATGCGGCGCCGACGACTACGTGATCAAACCCCTCAATCCACGGGAACTGGTGTCTCGGGCGAAGAACCTGATTCGCCGGGTCCGGCATGCACAAACCCCGCAGGCTCCGGTGGCCGCGGTCAAACCGGTCAAGCAGTTTGCCGCCTGGGCCCTGGACACCGACCGCCGACGCCTGATCGACCCCGACGGCAGCGAGACCTTGCTGACCCACGGTGAGTACCAGTTGCTCAGCGTGTTCCTGCGCAACAGCGGCCACACCCTGAGCCGCGACCAGTTGATGGACCAGATCCGCAACCGCGAATGGGTGCCCAACGATCGCTCGATCGACGTGCTGGTTGGCCGCCTGCGACGCAAGCTGCATGACGACCCGGCCGAACCGCAACTGATCATCACCATTCACGGCGCCGGCTACCTGTTTACCGCCAGCGTGGCGGCCTGAGCCCCATGCGCCTCCTGCTCGGCCTGTGGCTGGCGCTGCTGGCCGGCAACGCCATGGCACAACAGACCGTGCGTTACTGCGATTACCCGGTGTACCCGCCGATTTCCTGGAGCGACGGCAAGCAGGTGCGCGGCCTGGCGCCCAGCGTGGTCAAGCAGTTGTTTGCCGAGCTGGGGTATCAGGTCGAAATCGTCGTGCTCGGCAACTGGAAGCGCTGCCTGCTGGACGCCGCCGAAGGTCGGGTCGACGTGGTGTTGGCCTACAGCACCGCGCAGCGCGAACAAAACCTGATGTTTTCCAACGTGCCGGTACTGCGCGAAGAAGTCGCGCTGTTCATCAATCGCCAGCACCCGGTGCAGTTCGAGCGCCTCGAGGACCTGGCGCGCTATCGCGGGGGCCTGTTGTTCGGTGAAAGCTATGGGGTTGAGTTCGATCGCATGGTCGCCGCGCACGACAACATCGAATGGGTCTCCGACAGCGGGCAGAATTTCGGCAAGCTGATTCGCGGGCGCATCGACTTCATCACCCAGGAACGGCGCACCGGTGAGCTCTACGTCGAACACCTGGCCGGAGCCCAGGACATCGTCGCCTTGCCCAAGGCCCTGAGCGTGGATTATCTGCGGGTCGCGGTGTCGCGCCGCTCGGCGCTGGCCAGCCAGATGCCGCGGATCGACGCGCAGTTGCAGCGCATGGTCGAGGCCGGCGACATCGAGCGCTGGCTCAACGAAAGCGAGGTCACCTACCGCGACATGATCAGCCTGCCGGCGGACGCCCGATGATCGGCGCAAGGCCCGGTGGCCTGCTGCGTCGGCTGCTGCTGTTTATCCTGCTGTTCAGCCTGTGCTTCACCGTGCTCGCCAGCAGCGTGCAGCTGTATTTCGAGTACCGCCGCGAAATGCGCGATATCGATGCGCGCATGGAACTGATCCGCGCCGGCTATCTGGCCAGCCTGGAGCGCAGTCTGTGGGATCTCAATCAGGAGCAGTTGAATGTGCAATTGCGCGGCCTGGTGGATTTTTCAGACGTGGCGCGTGTGCGCCTGAGCAGCCCTGACTTCGACCTGCTGCAGGGCAATCCGGCGCCGGTCGGGCCGCTGCGTATCGAGCGATTTTCGTTGGATTACCAACCGCCCAGCGGCGAAAAAAGACACCTGGGCGAGCTGGAAGTCAGCACCGATCTGGGCGCGGTACACCAGCGGCTGTACGCCACCGGCCTGACCAGCCTGCTGTGGATGGGTGTGTTTTTGTGCGGCCTGGCGGTGGCGTTGTCGGGGTTGTTCTATCGCCTGGTCACCCGGCACCTGCAAGTGATGGCCGAGTTTGCCCGGCGAATTGCCGCGGGCGACTGGCAGGAACCGCTGCACCTGGACAAGAGCCGCAGCCGCGTCGCCGACGAAATCGATACCGTGGCCCATGCCCTGGATGACATGCGCCGAGCGATTCTCAGCGATATCGAGCGTCGCGAAACCGACCGCCTGGCCCTGCAGGACAAGCGCGACGAACTGCAGCGCATGGTCGAGCGGCGCACCGCCAGTCTGATGCATGCCAAGGAAGAGGCCGAGGCGGCCAACCTCGCGAAGTCACGCTTTCTCGCGACCATGAGCCACGAACTGCGCACGCCGCTCAACGGCATCCTCGGCATGGCGCAACTGCTGCGCGGCGCCAGCCTCGACCCGCGCGACGGCAAGCGCCTGGATGCCCTGTACAAGGCTGGCGAAGGCTTGTTGGCGATTCTCAACGAAGTGCTGTACTTCGCTCGGCTGGAGGAGGGCGAAAGTCATCCGGAGCCGGTGAGTTTCTCGATTCGCCAGTTGCTCGATGAGGTGCTGACCCTGCTCGAACCCCGAGCCTCGAGCAACCACACTCGGCTCGATTGGCAGATCGATCCAGCGGTTGGCCAACGCCATCAGGGCGCCGAACAATTCCTGCGCCAAGTGCTGAGCAATCTGCTGGCCAACGCGATCAAGTTCACTGAGGGCGGGTTGGTCAGTGTGCGGGTACAGGTGCTGGCGTCTGTTGCGCAACAGGGCGGACAGCGCCTGCGGATCAGCGTCACGGACAACGGCATCGGTATTGCCGAAGACATGCAGGCGAAGATTTTCGAGCGCTTTACCCAGGCCAGTGAGGAGGTGGCGCAACGATTCGGTGGCACCGGGCTGGGCCTGGCGATCTGCAAACACCTGGTGGAGAAGATGGGCGGGGTGATGGGTGTCGACAGTCAGCCGGGGCGTGGCAGTTGTTTCTGGTTCGAACTCCAATTGCAGCCGGCCGCTGCTGCCGCCGAAGTCGAGCTGGTCAACAGACCGGGGACGGCCTTGAAGATCCTGGTGGTCGAGGACGTGGCGCTCAATCGCGAGGTGGTCAGTGGTTTGTTGCAACGCGACGGGCATCAGGTGTGGTTGGCCGAAGAGGCTGTCCAGGCCTTGGCCGAGTGTGCCGCACAGGTCTTCGATGTGTTGTTGCTGGATGTGCATTTGCCGGGGCTCAGTGGCGTCGAGCTGTGCCAGCGGATCCGCGATGGGGGCGGTCCGAACGCGACCACACGGATTTTCGCCCTGACCGCCAGCGTGCAACCGGCGGCGGTGCGCGGCTACCTGGAGGCCGGGATGGACGGCGTGCTCGCCAAGCCGTTGCGGCTCGACGATCTGCGGCGGGCGCTGGCTGGCGAGTCTCGCGCAGCGATTGTCGAAGCGACTGACTCGACCGTTGACTGGCCGCTGTTGAATAACCATCGGCTGTTGCTCGGCGAGCAGAAGGTCCAGGGCCTGTTGCGAGTGCTGCACACCTCGATCATTGCCCATCGCACGGCGCTCGGCGAAGCCATTGCCGCGGACGATTGCACCGAAGTCGCGCACCTGGCCCACCGATTGGCCGGGAGCAGCGATTCGCTGGGGTTGCGTGGATTGGCTGGGTGCCTGCGTGAGCTGGAGGAGGCGGCCTTGGGCAATGCCGAGGCTCGGGTGCAGTCGTTGGCGTCTGGGGTGGATGAGCAGATGGAGCGGGCGCTGGAGGTGTTGGAAGGGTTGATGTGAGTGTGTGTCCCGGCGGCCCCCCTGTAGGAGCTGGCTTGCCAGCGAAGAACCCGAGGCCGCCGCGTGCATCCAGGACAGCTGCGTCATCGTTGACGACCATCGCGAGCAGGCTCGCTCCCTCAGGGATCGATTCATTCTGCTGCATCGCGTTTGAACTGTAGGAGCTGGCTTGCCAGCGAAAAACCTGAGACCGCCGCGGGCATCCAGGATAGCTGCGTTATCGTTGACGACCTTCGCTGGCAAGCCAGCTCCTACAGTGCATGTAATAGTCCAGGTTGTATCAACCCCCTACATCTTTGTTACGACTTCGCACAACTTCGATCCTCCGGGTCAACAGCGCCTTACATGACCTTCCAATAATCGAGGCAACCGCCCCAGCGCGGTCTTCGAAGCTTATTGGAGATAATAATAATGAATGGCCGCAAAGCCGACATGAGCGAAGCAAACGAACGCAACGGCATCCACCTGACCCGCGCCCTGAAAAGCCGGCACATTTTCATGTTGTCCCTGGGCGGGGTGATCGGCACCGGGTTGTTCATGGGATCGGGGGTGACGATCAACCAGGGCGGGCCGGTGGGGGCGATCCTGGCTTACCTGGTGGCGGGATTCCTGATGTACCTGGTGATGGTCTGCCTCGGCGAACTCTCGGTACAGATGCCGGTCTCCGGCTCGTTCCAGACCCACGCCACCAAATTCATCGGCCCGGCCACCGGCTTCATGATCGGCTGGGTCTACTGGATGAGCTGGGCCACCACCGTCGGCCTGGAATTCACTGCCGCCGGCATGCTGATGGTGCGCTGGTTCCCCGAGGTGCCGATCTGGTATTGGTCGGCGCTGTTCGTGGTGGTGCTGTTCGGCCTCAATGCCCTGGCGACCCGCGCCTTCGGTGAAGCCGAATACTGGTTCTCCGGGATCAAGGTGGCGGCGATTCTCGGTTTTATCGTGGTCGGCGTGCTGGTGATCTTCGGCGCGATCCCGCTGAGCAGCGGCGAACCGGCGCCGATGATGAACAACCTGATCGGCGACTCGCTGTTCCCCAACGGCCTGTCGGCCGTGTTCGCGGTGATGATGACCGTGGTCTACGCCTTCCAGGGTTGCGAGATCATGGGCGTGGCGGCGGGGGAAACCGACCAGCCGGAAAAAAGCATCCCCCGTGCGGTGCGCAACGTGGTGTTCCGCGTGCTGATTTTCTACGTGCTGGCGATCGTCGTGCTGTCGGCCATCGTTCCGTGGCAGCAGGCGGGCCTGATGGAAAGCCCGTTCGTCCAGGTATTCGACATGGTCGGCATTCCCTACGCCGCCGACCTGATGAACTTCGTCATCCTCACTGCGATCCTGTCAGTGGGCAACTCGGGACTGTACGCCTCGACGCGGATCCTCTGGGCCATGTCGAAAACCGGTATGGCGCCAAAGAGCCTGTCGCCCCTGAGCAAACGCGGCGTACCCCTGCGTGCCCTGAGCATCACTCTGTGCTTTGCCCTGGTGTCGCTGATGACCAGCTTCATCGCCGCCGACACCCTGTTCATGGTGTTGATGGCGGTCAGCGGCATGTCCGGTACCGTGACCTGGATCGTCATTGCCCTGGCCCAGTACAAGTTCCGCAAGGCCTACCTGCGTGACGGCGGCCAGCTCAGCGACCTGAAATACCGCGCGCCCTGGTTCCCGGTGCTGCCGCTGACCTGCATTGCCCTGTGCTGCTCGCTGTTCGTGTTCCTGGCGCTGGATGAAACCCAACGGCCGTCGCTGTACTGGGGCTTCGGCTTCATCGCCCTGTGCTACGGCGCGTACTTCCTGATCCACCGCAAACGCCAGGGCGTGTTGGCGCCAAGCCTGCCGGCGGCATGACGGCGGACGCCAGCTAGACTGCACGGCACACCCCACACCGAGGAGTGCCCGCCGTGCCGGGTTCGACATGGATGCACTGATCACGGCCGCCGCTCGCGCACTGGCGGCCGGTGATCCGCTGGCCGCGCTGGACCGCGTGGCCCTGCGCGATGATCCACCAGCGCTGGCCCTGCGCGGCATCGCCATGGCGCAGCTGGGCGACTTCGCCCGTGCCCGGACCCTGTTGCGCAGCGCCGCCCGGGCCTTCGGGCCGCAGCAGACCCTGGCCCGGGCCCGTTGCGTGGTGGCCGAGGCGGAGATTGCGTTTGCCGCCCGTGATCTCGCAAAGGGGCACAACACCCTGGACGCTGCCCGCGCCGTGCTCGAACGGCATGGCGATTGGGCCAACGCCGCCCATGCCCGTTTCGTGGCGATTCGTCGACTGTCATTGCTCGGCGCCCTCGACCAGGCCGAGGCACAACTCAACGAAATCGACGCCACTCGTTTACCGGCTGCGCTGCAGGCCATTCACGGCTTGACCCGCGCCGGCCTGGCGATCCGCAGGCTGGACAGCGCCACCGCCCGCAGCGCCCTTACCCGTGCCAGCGACGCCGCGCACCAGGCCCATATCCCGGCCCTCAGCGCGGAAGTGCAGGCCGCCTGGCAGGTGCTCGAAACCCCGGCGGCGCGCATCACCGGGCCAAGCGAGGAACGCCTGTTGCTGTTGGCGCAGATTCAGGCACTACTGGATTCACCGATGCTGGTGATCGATGACCGCCGGCAGCTCCTGCGAGATGCCCATCACCAGGTATCCCTGGCCGCTCGCCCGGTATTGATGGCGCTACTGCGCACCCTTGGCGAGGCCTGGCCGGCCGCAGTGGACCGGGCTACCCTGATTGCCCGCGCCTTCAATCTCAAGCTCAGTGACGAGTCTCATCGCGCGCGCCTGCGAGTAGAAATCGGCCGTCTGCGGGTGCTGCTCAAACCCCTAGCCGAGGTCAGCGCGACGGCCCACGGCTATGCCTTGATCACCCGCGGTCAACCCGGGGTGGCGGTACTGGCGTGGCCACAGGACAACCCCCACGGCGACGTCCTGGCCCTGCTGATGGACGGCCAGGCCTGGTCCAGCTCAGCCCTGGCGCTGGCCTTGGGTATCAGCCAACGCGGCGTGCAGCGCGCACTCGAGAGCCTGGCCAGCGCCGGCAAGGTGCAGGCGTTCGGCCGGGGCCGGGCAGGGCGCTGGCTGATCCCGCCGCTGCCGGGATTCGCGACGACATTGTTACTCACGCCGGCGCTGCCCAATGATTAGGCTGCAGACTCAAGCCCAGATGAGGATGTCCAGATGAAACAGTCAGGCGCAAGAATCGATAAAGAATACGGCCCCTTCGACGGTGTGCAGAGTGTCCATGGCGTGACCTGGGACGGCGAGCGTGTGTGGTTCGCCAATAATCAGGGACTCACTGCGTTCGATCCGCAGGACGGCAAGACCCAGCGCAACTTCACCATGCCCGCCGATGCCGGCACCGCGTTCGATGGCCGGTACCTGTACCAGATCGCCGAGAACTCGATCCACAAGATCGATCCGCAGACCGGCGCCATTCTCAGCACTATCCCCGCGCCGGGCGGTAGCGATTCCGGGCTGACCTGGGCCGAGGGTTCGCTGTGGGTCGGTCAGTACCAGGACCGCAAGATTCACCAGCTCGACCCGCAGACCGGGAAGATCCTCCGTACCCTGGAATCGAATCGTTTCGTCACCGGGGTGACCTGGGTCGACGGTGAGTTCTGGCACGGCACCTGGGAGGGTGAGGAAAGCGAAATCCGCCGGATCGATCCGCAGACTGGCGAAGTGCTCGAGAGCCTGCGCCTGCCTGAAGGTGTTGGTGTGTCGGGGCTGGAGTCGGATGGCGGCGAACGGTTTTTCTGTGGCGGTGGCAACAGCGGCAAGGTACGGGTGGTTCGCCGCCGTTGAACCCGGTCAATGCTCCTGCGCCAGCGCCTTCAGGTAATCGCCGAAACCACCCCGGGCCCGGCAATCCAGGCGGCTGCTGGTGCGCACACCGTTGAGCGCGGTCCAGACGATGCTTGCGCCGCTGCGCTGCAGGTCCTCGATCAGGTAGCGATCCTCATGCACCGCCAGGGGCCGGAAGCCACCCACGCGCCGATAGGCTTGCGCACACACTCCAAGGTTGGCGCCGTGGATGTGCCGATGGCCTTCACCGGGCTGGTAGAGGTTCTGGTAGCGCTGGCGCACCTCGGCAGAATGCTGCGGGTCCCACTCCTCGATACTCACCGTGCCGCACACCGCATCGGCATTGAACGCCAGTTGCTGGCGCAACCAGTTGCGTGGCACTCGGCTGTCGGCGTCGGTGCAGGCCAGCCAGCGCACGCCCTGGTCCAGCAAATGGGCGGCACCGGCGTGGCGGGCGTAGCCGACATTGCCGGCGTCGATGGCCAGGGTCTGTACCCCGCAGGCGCGGGCAATTTCCCGGGAACGGTCGGTGCAGGCGTCGAGCACCACCAGGATCCGCACCTCTTCACCGGCGTCATCGGCCGCACACAATAGGGCTTCGAGGCAGTCCCCGAGCAGGGCTTGTTCATTATGGGCAGGGACGACGACGCCGATCATAGGCATTGCTCCTCAAGGTCCAGGCCGCCGGGTTGGCGACTCCAGAGTTCGAGCCGGAAATCCGCTTCCTGGTGCTGTACCAGGCGCGTCAGGTGAAGTCGCGCCTGCAACTGCTCGTGCACCTGATGCCCAGTCTGCGGGCACTCGGCCATGGGCTGCAGGAAATGGCAGGCCAGCAGTGAACCCTGGGCACTCAGGCTGGTTTGGGCCTGGTCGATGACCTGTTGCCAGTCGCCGCTGTCCAGGTAATAGCCAAACTCGCTGAGGATGATCAAATCGAACTCGCCCGCGGGCCAGTCAACGGGCAAATGCCCCTGAATCACCTCGACCTGCGGCTGCGTATGCAAGCGCTGGCGGGTCAAGGCCACGGCGCTGGCGCTGGCATCCATGCACAGCAGGTGCTCGCTGCGGGCCGCCAGCAGAATGCTCAGTTCGCCATTGGCGCAGGCCGGCTCGAACACCCGCGGGTAACGCTGGCGGGTCAGTGCCGCAAGGGTCAAAGCGCGCTTGCGTTGTTCGTACCAGCGGTGGCGCAGGGCCCAGGGGTCGGGATTGGCGGCGAACATCCGCTCGAAAAAACTCGTATCCAGGCTCATAGGAACACCAGTTCGAAAGGTTGCAACAGGCGCTCAAGCGTCGCCGGCGAGAGAATCGCCGGGCGCCCGGTGCTCGGGTCGGCCGACACCTGGCTGCGGTGGGCAGCGAGGGCCGCGCGTTTGCGTTTGAGCCGGTGCGCCGGCAGTGCCAGCTTGCGCGCGCGCAGCCAGGGCAGGCGCGGATCCTCGGGGTGCGCCCAGTGCCAGGCCCACACCGGAACCTCCAGCAGTTGCGCCTGACATTGCCAGGCGGCACTGGCACAGGCACGGCCCACGGCTTCGTGATCGCAATGGCCGTCGTGGCGCCAGGTGGTGAGCACGCGGTCGCCGCTGCGCAGGCTTGCACAGAGCTGTTGCAGCAAGGCGTCATGGCTGTCGGCAACCGCGCTGTCGGCCAGGCCCAGGCGCAGCCATTCGACAGTGCGCGGATCGAAGCCCAGGTGCGACAGGGCGTCGGCGCTTTCTCGCGGCCGCTCGACACGCAACCGTTCCTCTGGCCACAGCGCCGAGCCGGGATGACTGCCGGTGCCGTCGGTCACCGATATCAGGAGCAACTCGCTGTCGTCCGCGGCCAGATGGGCCAGCAGGCCACCGCACATCAGCACCTCGTCGTCCGGGTGCGGCGCCACCACCACCAGCCTGCGGCCGGCGGGCAACAACAGGTCGCGGGAAATGTTCGGCACCCCTTGCAAGGCCCGCGACGCTTGCCATTGGGCGAGGGTGGTGCCGGCACCGTGAAAGGTTTTGTCTGCATCGGCGCTCATAGGCCCCAACCCTGGCGCCCATCGGCGCCCAACTGTCGACCCAGTTCCGCCAGGTCACGCTCGGCATGGCTTTGCCGGATGAACACCGGCAAGTCGGCGCTCAGGCGAGCGAACTGCGGATCGCGACAAAAAGGTGTCGCCCCCAAGGCCCGGCCGACATGCCAGAGCACCTGTTCCACCGCGGTTTCGACCTGGGCTCGAGTGCGGCGCACGGTCAGCTCGGCATCGGCGTCGGGCTGGTGATCGATCCATGCTGCGCACTGCCGCAGGCTGGCGGCGGCGCCGATTAGTGCCGCATCGACGGCTCCCAAATGGGCCTGGGCGTGCGGATCCTCGCGCGGACCACTGCACTGTTTGCGCAGACGCTCGGCCAGCGCCTGCGCCGCGCCATACCAGCAGGCGGCGATCCCCGCGCCGCCCTGCCAGAAACCCGGACGCTGGACATAGGCGCCCGTGTCGCCGACGCAGTCCGCCCACGCCTGGTCGAGTTCGACATTGACGCTGGCGGTGAGCGCCATGCCGCGGGCTTGCCAGTCCTCACTGCGCAACTGAATGCCCGGTTGCGCCAGGGTCAGCGCCACCAACTGCGGCCGCTGCTGTTCGTCCCAGGCGGTGAGCAAGGCGTGCTCGATCTGCAGCGCGCCGGAGCACCAGGCTTTGGTGCCGCTCACGCGTACTCGGCCCCGTTCGCGGGCGACGATCCGCACTTTGGCGTTCGGCGGTTCAGCGGCCCAAACCCCCCAGATACCCGCCTGGTTCAAGGCCTGTGCGTGCAATTCGGCGAGTATCGCCTGGGCGTCGGTGTGCCCTTCGTACAGCTTGAGCAGCGCCAGGTCGGTGCCGGCAACCTGCGCCAATCTGCGCCAGCGTTGCAGCGTCTGGCCATGACCGGGCAGCGGCAGGTCGGCGTGGCCTGCCTCGATGCAGGCGTGCAACAACTCGGGCACACGCCGGTCCAGTTCGAGAGGGGCCGCACGCCCGGCGAATTCAGCGAGCAATTGGCTCATGGAGTCCTGCACAGTCGATACGTCCATCATCCTTCTCCCCACTGTCTACGCGGCGGCTGTGCCTGCATATGCATTGTGAGAGGTGGTTCTTTGCGGAGTTCAAATTCTTTGCGCCGGGCTGGATGCCCCGTCTGTCGGCCATCGAGGAAATATTCCAAACCTTCGACACGACCTCGCTTCCTACCTGTACAGGCTTTGATTTATCACGCTAACGACCCGGAGGTCGGCCATGTCAGCGCACAACTCACGCAACCAGTTCGCCATGCAAAACCCCCTCACGCAGTACCCCCAACCGCCGTTTCCCGATCAGCCGCAAGCGGCACCGGGCCTGGACAGCAAGATGATCCCGGAACCGGACCACGGCGAAAAAACCTACCAGGGCTCGGGCCGACTGGCCGGGCGCAAGGCCTTGATCACCGGCGCCGATTCGGGGATTGGTCGGGCGACGGCTATTGCCTTTGCCCGTGAAGGCGCGCAACTGGTGATCAATTATCTGCCGGTGGAAGAGCCGGACGCCCGGGAGCTGATTGCGCTCCTCG
Organism: Pseudomonas sp. F007; assembly: GCF_057814275.1. NCBI lineage: Bacteria > Pseudomonadati > Pseudomonadota > Gammaproteobacteria > Pseudomonadales > Pseudomonadaceae > Pseudomonas > Pseudomonas sp. F007. Next base: position 120,041 of record NZ_JBVATA010000005.1, read on the forward strand.
AAGGCGAAGGGCACGCGGTCAAGGCGCTGCCGGGTGATTTGAAGGATGAGGCGTTCTGCGTCGGGTTGGTGCAACAGGCGCATCAACATTTGGACGGCCTGGACATTCTGGTGAACGTTGCCGGCAAGCAGGTGGCGCGCAAGGACATCCGCCAGATCAGCAGCGAGCAGTTCGACGCCACCCTCAAGACCAACGTCTACGCGCTGTTCTGGCTGTGCCAGGCGGCCGTCGGGCTGATGCCGGCCGGGGCGACCATCATCAATACCGCGTCGATCCAGTCCTATCAGCCGTCGGCAACCTTGCTCGACTATGTGACCACCAAGGCCGCTATCGTCGCCATGACCAAGGCCCTGGCCAAGCAGGTGATCGAGCACGGCATCCGGGTCAATGCCGTAGCGCCGGGGCCGATCTGGACCGTGTTGCAACCCAGCGGCGGCCAGCCCCGGGAAAAAATCGCCGACTTCGGCGGTCACACCCCTATGAAGCGCCCCGGTCAGCCCGCAGAATGCGCGCCACTCTATGTGTTCCTGGCCTCCCAGGAATCCAGTTACATCACCGGCGAAGTATTTGGTGTGACCGGGGGCAATCCGCTGCCGTAGCCATGGCTTGTCATCTATTCTCATCACCTCGGAACCCTGCATGCGACCTGCCATGAGCGAACAAGCGAAGAACCCGCTGGAACAATCGCGCCTGAAACTGTTGATCGACTCGGTGGTGGACTACGCCATCTACATGATTGACCCCGAAGGTGTGGTCTCCAGCTGGAACGCCGGCGCGGCACGGATCAAGGGCTATACCGAGGCAGAAATCCTCGGCGCCAATTTTTCCTGCTTCTACACCCCGGAGGATCGGCGCAACGGCCTGCCGCAACGGGCCTTGCGCACGGCGGTCGAAGAGGGCCGCTTCGAAGGTGAAGGCTGGCGGTTGCGCAAGGACGGCACGCCGTTCTGGTCCCATGTGGTGATTGACCCGATCCGCAGCCCCGAGGGCACCTTGCTCGGCTTCGCCAAGATCACCCGCGACCTCACCGAGCGCAAGGCTGCCGAGGAAACCCTCAAGCAGAGCGAGCAGCAGTTCCGCCTGCTGGTGCAGAGCGTTACCGACTACGCGATCTACATGCTCGACCCCGAGGGCCGGGTGAGTAACTGGAACCTCGGCGCGCAGCGGATCAAGGGTTACATGCCCCATGAGGTGGTCGGCCAGCATTTTTCCCTGTTCTACACCCCCGAGGACCGCGAGAACGGCGAGCCGCAGCGGGCGCTGGAAGTGGCGATCCGCGATGGCCGTTTCGAAAAGCAGGGCTGGCGTGTGCGCAAGGACGGCACTCGATTCCTCGCCCACGTGATCATCGACCCGATTCGCGGCGAGACCGGTAAACTGCTGGGCTTTGCCAAGATCACCCGCGACATCAGCGAGTCGGCCCAGGCCCAGCGCGAGCTGGAAAAGGCCCGCGAGGCGCTGTTCCAGTCGCAGAAACTCCAGGCCATCGGCCAACTCAGTGGCGGTATCGCCCACGACTTCAACAACCTGCTGACGGTGATCCTCGGCAACCTGGAGTTGCTGCGCAAACGCGCCGGCGACGATCCGAAGGTCCTGCAACTGCTGGACAATGCCGCCCTCGGCGCCCAGCGCGGCGTGTCCCTGACCCAGCGCATGCTGGCGTTCGCCCGTCGCCAGGAACTCAAGACCGAGTCGGTGGCCTTGCCGCGCCTGCTGGAAAACATCACCGGACTGTTGCGCAGCTCCCTCGGGCACCTGGTGACCATCCAGTGTGACTTGCCACCGGACCTGCCGCCGATCCTGGCCGACGTCAACCAACTGGAACTGGCGATCCTCAATCTGGCGACCAACGCCCGCGACGCGATGCCCCAGGGCGGACGGATCCTGATCCAGGCGGTCGACTCGCAACGAAGCCCGGTGCTGCCCCGCGGTCTGCCAGACAAACCTTACGTCTGCCTGTCGATCAGCGATAACGGCCAGGGTATGGATGACGCTACCCTGGCCCAGGCTACCGATCCGTTCTTCACCACCAAAGGGGTCGGCAAGGGTACGGGGCTGGGCTTATCGATGGTGCATGGCCTGGCTGAGCAACTGGGCGGTTGCCTGGTGCTCAAAAGCGAACCGGGGCAGGGCACCTGCGCCGAACTCTGGTTGCCGCAGGCGATTGCGGCGGCGTCCGCGGTCACCCCGGGGGCCCAGCCGGAGGTGTCGGCACCGAGGCGCTTGCGTGTGTTGCTGGTGGACGACGACAACCTGGTCCTGACCAGCACCTCACTGCTGCTGGAAGACCTCGGCCATCAGGTGATCTGTGTCACTTGCGCCACTGAGGCCTTGCACGTGTTCAAGAAGCGCGACGATATCGACCTGCTGATTACGGACATGGCCATGCCGCTGGTGGACGGCGCGCAACTGGCGCAGGCGATTCGCGCGTTGCGCCCGGACTTCCCGATCATCCTCGCCACCGGCTTCGCCCAGCGCCTGGACGGCTTCGTCGCCAACCTGCCGCGACTGGCCAAGCCGTTCAATCAGTTGGCCCTGATGGAAGTCCTCAACAAGGCAATGGGTTGAATCGGGGCGGTCTTCAGGAGGACAGGTTTTTTTCCTTGTAGCGTTCATAGCCGACGAGCAGCGGCTGGGTGCTCAGGCCGTGCAGCAGGATACTCAGGGCAACCACCGACAGGGTGAAGCCGGTGCAGAGGTTGGCAATGTCGGGGTCGAGGCCGTGGTTCAGGGCGTAGAACAGGTAGAACAGGCTGCCGATCCCGCGGATGCCAAACCAGCCCACCAGCAGCCGTTGCCGGCGGTCCAGCAGCGAGCCCCAGGGCATGGCCAGGACGCTCAGCGGACGGATCAACAGAAACAGTGCCAGCGCCACCGGCAGGGCGCGCCAGTCCCAGTGATTGAGCAGCACCACCCCCAGCAGGGTCACCAGGAACACCTCCATGGCGCGCTCGACAATGCTGCCGAACGCCAGCATGTCACCCATCATGATCCCGGCTGCCACCTGGCTGTCCTCGAGGTTTTGCCGGTCACCGTGGATCGCGTGCTCGGGCTCCACGTGCTGGTGGCCGACCACCGGCTGCACCAGATGTTCGGAGGGCGTGTGGGCGCCGGTCAGGGTGACTTCGGCCTGGCGCAAGCCGAGGCCGGCGGCGAACACCGAGAGAAAGCCGTAGCCGTTGATCGCTTCGGCCGCGACATAGGCCAGGGCGATCAGGGCCAGGCTGAGGTAGTCGTTGGGTGATGAAGTGCTGTCGTCGTTGCGCAGGCGCAGTGACAGGGTCAGGCGCCCCAGGCCGCGGCCCATCCAGTAACCGGTCAGCAACCCCGCCGGCACCGCCCAGAGCAGGTCGCCCAGCACCCAATCGGCCAGCCAGCCGCTGTCACCGGGTTCGTGGCGCAGCAGCAACAGACCGAGGATCACGAACGGAAACGCCACGCCGTCGTTAAGGCCGGCTTCCCCCGACAGGCCGAAGCGCACCCGGTCGTAGTCCTTGGCGTCGTTGACCTGGACCAGCGAGGCCAGTACCGGGTCGGTGGGCGCGAGGATTGCGCCGATCAACATCGATGCGCCCCAGGGCAGCGCCAGCCCGTAATGCAGCAGCAGGCACACGGCGCCGATGGTCAGCAGCATCACCGGGCCGGCCAGCCCGAACGCAACGCGCCACGCGCGCTTTCCCAGGGCCAGGCGCAGCTTCAGTCCACCGACAAACAGCGAGAATAGCACCGCGACTTCACTCAGGTGTTCCAGCCAGAAGGACGCGTCCTTCAGGTCCAGTTGCAACAAGCCCAGGCCGCCCGGCCCGATGGCGATGCCCAGCAGCAGGCACACCGCCGAGGTAGTCACCGGCAGCCAGCGTAACCAGGAGGAGGTCAGTGCCAGGGTCAACAGGACCATGCCCAGGACGGCCAGCCACAGGATGAAATTCATCGGTGAGTCCTCTGTTCATCCTGTGACAACGGGTGGGGTGGAGGAATTCGATTTGGCCGGTGGGTGGGTGTGGCGCATACCCTCGTAGGAGCTGGCTTGTCGGGCCGCCGCATCGCAGCGAAGAGGGCGTGTCAGCCAGCGATGATGTCCTGTGCCACCGCCTTCGCCAGCAAGCTGGCTCCTACAGTAAAGCGAGCATTCGCGGTGGTATGAATAGGTTCGACGTCAGGAAGCCAATCCAACTCCCCCCAGCTTTTTCCTTGCCCCCAACTACATAAATCATCATTTCGCTAAACCCCCGCCCCGAACAGAATGCGCCCAACCCCCCACCAACTTTCAGAAGTGCGCAGACATGACAGTTGAAAACATCCAAATCGATACCCTCGTTGTCGGTGCCGGCCAGGCTGGCGTGGCCATGAGTGAGCACTTGGGCAAGCTCGGCGTGCCGCACCTGGTGGTGGAGCGCAAGCGCATCGCCGAGGCCTGGCGGACGGCGCGCTGGGATTCGCTGGTGGCCAATGGTCCGGCCTGGCACGACCGGTTCCCGGGCCTGGAATTTCCCGGCCTCGACCCGGATGCCTTCGCCACCAAAGAACAGGTCGCCGAGTACTTCGAAGCCTATGCGCGGAAAATCAACGCGCCGATTCGCACCGGGGTCGAGGTGCAAAAGGTCCAGCGCAATGTCGAGCGTCCTGGCTTCACCGTGCAGACCAACGATGGCGTGATCGAGGCCCGGCACCTGGTGGTCGCCACCGGCCCCTTCCAGCGTCCGGTGATTCCGCCGATTGCCGGCGAAATAGCCGGGGTCACGCAGATTCACTCCGCCGACTACCGCAACCCGGGGCAACTGGCCGACGGCGCGGTGCTGGTGGTGGGCGCCGGTTCGTCGGGGGTGCAGATTGCCGATGAACTGCAGCGTGCCGGCAAGCAGGTGTACCTCTCGGTGGGCGCCCATGACCGTCCACCGCGCAGCTACCGCAACCGCGATTTCTGCTGGTGGCTGGGGGTGCTCGGCGATTGGGATGCCGAGGCCATGCAGCCGGGCAAGGAACACGTAACCATCGCTGTCAGTGGCGCTCGCGGTGGCGAGACCATTGATTTCCGCCGCCTGGCCCAGCAAGGCATGACCCTGGTTGGCCTGACCCGCGCCTTCGACGGCGGCGTCGTCAGCTTCGAGGCGAACCTGGCCGAGAACATCGCGCGTGGCGACGAAAACTACCTGGCGCTGCTGGATGCCGCCGACGCCTACATCGCCCGCAATGGCCTCGACCTGCCGCTGGAACCTGAAGCGCGCCGGATGCTGCCCGATCCTGACTGCATCACCCAGCCGATCCTCGAACTCGACCTGCACGCGGCAGGGGTCAGCACGATCATCTGGGCCACCGGCTACACGGTCGACTACCGCTGGCTGCAGGTCGATGCCTTCAAGGACAACGGCAAGCCGCAGCATCAGCGCGGCGTGTCGAGCGAGCCCGGGGTCTACTTCGTCGGCCTGCCATGGCAGTCACGGCGGGGCTCGGCATTTATCTGGGGGGTCTGGCATGACGCCAAGCACATCGCCGATCACATCGTGAAGCAGCGCAGCTACCTGGCCTACCGCGATGCCGGACAACGCCAGGCCGATGCCGAACAATCGATCATTTCACTGATGCAGCCCGCCAGCCTCATGGGAGTCCGTTGATGCCTACTCACACCCGCATCCGCATGTTCAATACCAAAGACACTTACCCCAACCAGACCCTGGACAACGACCTGTGCCAGGCCGTACGCGCCGGCAACACGGTGTACGTGCGCGGCCAGGTCGGCACCGATTTCGATGGCCAGCTGGTGGGCCTCGGCGACCCGCGAGCGCAAGCCGAACAGGCGATGCGCAACGTCAAGCAGTTGCTGGAAGAGGCAGGCAGCGACCTCAGTCATATCGTCAAGACCACCACTTACCTGATCGACCCGCGCTACCGCGAACCGGTGTATCAGGAGGTCGGCAAGTGGCTCAAGGGCGTGTTCCCGATTTCCACCGGGCTGGTGGTCAGCGCCCTCGGCCAGCCGCAGTGGCTGATGGAAATCGATGTGATCGCGGTGATCCCCGAATAAGGAGTTGGTCATGACTTTTTCCATCGTTGGCCGCTGTGCCGAAACCGGGCAACTGGGGATCGCTATCAGCTCCTCGAGCATCGCCGTCGGCGCCCGTTGTCCCTGGCTGCGCGCCGGAGTGGGAGCGGTGTCGAGCCAGAACATCACCTTGCCGGCGCTGGGCCCGCAGATTCTCGACGGCCTGGCTGGAGGATCGGCGCCGGCCCAGGCCCTGGACCACGCCCTGACGCGCAATGGCTATAGCCAGTTCCGCCAGGTCGCAGTGATCGATGCCCAGGGCCGTACCGCGCTGTTCAGCGGCAGCCAGGCGCTGGGCACTCACCATGCCCTGGCTGGGGAACAGTGCGTGGCGGCTGGCAATTTACTCGCCGAGCGCGCGGTAATCGAGGCCATGGTCGCGGCCTTCGAGCAGAGCGAAGGCTGTCTCGCCGCGCGGCTGTTAAGTGCCTTGCAGGCCGGGCAGGCGGCGGGAGGCGAAGCCGGCGAGGTGCATTCGGCGGCGCTGTCGGTGGTCGAGGACCTGACCTGGCCAATCGTGGATTTGCGGGTCGACTGGGCTGACGAAGATCCCATCGGCCAGTTGGCTGAGTTGTGGCGCGCTTATCAACCGCAACTGCAGGACTATTTGACCCGTGCCCTCAACCCGACCCTGGCGCCCAGTTACGGAGTGCCCGGCGATGAGTGAACTGCGCAGTCGCGCGCTGCTCGCGAAGCTGGTCGGGTTTGCCACGGTCAGCCGTGATTCCAACCTGGATTTGATCGAGTTCGTGCGCGACTACCTGCACGGTCTGGGCGTGGCGTGCGAGCTGATCTACAACCCCGAGCGAACCAAGGCCAATCTGTTGGCCTCGATTGGTCCGGCGGTGGCCGGTGGGGTGGTGCTGTCCGGGCATACCGACGTGGTGCCGGTGGAGGGCCAGGCCTGGACAGTCGAGCCGTTCTGCCTGAGCGAGACCGATGGCAAGTTGTACGGCCGTGGCACTGCCGACATGAAAGGTTTTATCGCTTCGGTGCTGGCCGCCGTTCCGCTGTTTCTCGCCGCCGACCTGCGCCGTCCGGTGCATCTGGCGTTGTCCTATGACGAGGAGGTGGGCTGCCTCGGCGTGCGCAGTCTGCTGCAAGTGTTGCCACAGTGGATTGCCGCGCCGGCGCTGTGCCTGATCGGCGAGCCCACCGAACTCAAGCCGGTGCTCGGGCACAAGGGCAAGCTGGCGATGCGTTGCCATGTGCGCGGCGCCGCCTGCCATTCGGCCTACGCGCCCTATGGGGTGAACGCCATCGCCCAGGCCGCGCGGCTGATCGGCCGGCTCGACGAGATAGGCGCCACCCTGGCTGAACCCGAATTGCGCGACGAGCGTTTCGATCCAGCGTATTCCACGGTGCAGGTCGGGGTGATCGAGGGTGGCACCGCGCTGAACATCGTGCCGGCCGATTGCCGCTTCGATTTCGAAATTCGCGCCTTGCCGGATTTCGCGCCGCAGACCGTCGTCGATGAATTGCAGCACTACGCCCAGACCTCGTTGCTGCCAGCGATGCAGGCAGTGCAGGCCGACACCGCGATTCGCTTTGAAGCACTGTCGGCCTATCCGGGCCTGGCGACTTCCGCCGACAGCCCGGCGGCGCGGCTGCTGGCTCAGCTATGCGGCAGTGATGCCTACGGCACTGTGGCCTTTGGCACCGAGGGTGGGTTGTTTGACCAGGCAGGCATCCCGACGGTGGTCTGCGGGCCCGGGAGCATGGAGCAGGGGCACAAGCCTGATGAGTTCGTCAGTGTCGAGCAGATGGTGGCCTGTGATCGGCTGATGGATCGATTGGCGGATTGGCTGTGTACTGGTGATCTTTGAGATGGTGATAACACTGAGGGTTAAACTGTGGGAGCCAGCCTGCTAGCGATGAGGACTCCAGCTACACCGCATCAACTTCATCGCCAGCAGGCTGGCTCCCACAAAGAGTTCGCGCCGATAGCGGGGGCACCCCTCAATCCCCCAACGGCACCACCAGCGTCAACCAACTGTTCCAACCATCCGGCCGGTTCTTCGCGTCGAACTCGTAATAACCCTTGAGATTGACGTACCACAGATCCTTGCCGATCTTGAAAAAATGCCCGGCCTGGGGGCCAATACCGCTGACCCGGGACTTGAAGTCGCCCAGGGTCGCGCCGCTGCCACTGTCGCCGGTGACCTGATGGTACACGTAGCCCACCAGCCCGAGTTGGGTCTGGTCGGTGATGAAGTGCGAAGCACTGAGGTCGAGGTGGGCGTCGATGCCGTTCTGGTAATGGGTGTCGGAGTTCTCCCAGTTGTAGGTCATGCCCATGACCGCGGAAAACTCGTTTTTCTTGTCGAACCAGGTGTAGCCGCCACCGGCATCCAGCGCTGCGTGCCCGAGGCCGATGTTCACCAGGCGATCCGGATCATAGGCGCCCACCGGCAGGTTGCCCATGCTGTAGACCATCAGGTTGTGCACGCCGTAATTCCACTTCAGCGTGCCCAGCCCATAAATGTCGCTGCCGCCCTTGAGCGCGTCATCGGTGCCGCCGGAGAAACCCCGGCCGGTGGGGCCGGTGCGGGTCAGGTCAACGCTGGCTTCACTGCGACCCACCGCGGCAATCACCGAGATCGCGGCCTGGGCACCCAGCAGCGGTTCGGCAAAGGTATAGGTTGGACTGGCGAATAACAGATCGGCGCTGGCATCCAGGCCAAAAGTGGTGCGCCCGCCCCGTGGCACGGCCTTGTTGCGGTCGTCGCTGGCACTGACGTGGTAGTACGTGAGCGGCAGGCTCCAGCCCGGCGTGGTCGGCGCCGCAGCCAGCGCGCCGAACTGTCCGGGCAGCCAGAAGCTGATGCCGCCGTCATCCGCCAACGCGGGCATGCTTGCCAGCGCTATCGCCAAACCTGGCAAAATCCTTGTGTTCAGTGTCATCGAGCTCTCGTTTCTCGGCTTGCCATAGTACGGCGTAGGATTTATAGCTCAGTTACTGCAGGAATACATAGCGCATTGGACAGCGAGGCGATTCAACGCCTTGCGTCGTCATTGCTGACGTCTTCGCGGGCAAGCCCGCTCCTACAGGTTCCGGGTCGACTGCTCATCCACACAGCAACGATTGCGCCCGGCGCGTTTCGCCGCATACAGGCAGGTATCCGCGGCCTTCAGCAGGGAGGCGGGGCTGACGCTCTCGCGGCTGGGCTGGCAGGTGGCGACGCCGGCGCTGGCGGTGACCTTGCCCAAGGGGTGTCCGGCATGTTCGATCTGCAGGGCGCGAATCGCCTGCAGGATATCCTCGGCCACCTGCAGCGCGCCGCTGCTGTCGGTGTTGGGCAGCAGCACGGTGAATTCTTCGCCGCCATAGCGCGCGGCGAGGTCGCTGGGGCGCCTGATCGCCTCGTGGATTGCGCCACCCACCGCGCTCAAACAGTCGTCACCGGCAGCATGGCCGTAGCAGTCGTTGTAGCGCTTGAAGTGATCGACATCGAGCATGATCAACGACAGGGCCGAGCCGCTGCGTTGCGCCAGGCGAATCTCATCGGCAAGCGAGCTGTCGAGCCAGCGCCGATTGCCCAGGCCGGTCAGGCTGTCGGTCAACGCCATGTCGTGCAGGGACTGGTGGGCGCGGCGCAACTCCCGGGCAATGCGCATTCTTTGCCGCAACTGACTGAGCACGATCAGGCCGAAAATGCCGAACGCGGTAATCAGCGACAGCAGCACGATTCCGGTCTTCAGCAGATCTTCGCGCCAGGGCGCAATGATCGATTCGCGCGACAGTCCGGCCTCGACCACCAGCGGATAGGACTGCAGGGCGCGGTAGGCATACAGACGTTCAGTGTCGTCCACCACCGCCTTGACTTCGGCAAAGCCCTGATCCGCCAGTGGCAGGTAGCGCTGGAAGATCTCGCTCTGCGCCAGGCTCTTGCCCACCACATCGGCCACGAAGGGCCGGCGCACGAGGATCGTGCCGTCGCGCAGGGCCAACACCAGCGCGCCCTTGCCATCGATCTTGAAGTCGCCGTAGTAATCGACGAAATAACTGACCTTGACCGTGCCCAGCAGCACCCCGGCGAAGGAGCCATCGGGATTGTTCAGGCGCCGCGAGATCGGGATGATCAGGTCCTCGGTGGAGCGGCTCTTGACCACCTGGCCGATGCGCATGCTGCGGTCGTCATGGCTGCGGTGGTACTGGAAATAATCGCGGTCGGCGTTGTTCGCCGGATCGGGAATCGCTTCTTTGTCAGTGACTATCCATTGCCCATCCGGGCCGTAGATAAACAGCCCATGCAGCTGCGGCATGATGGTCGATTGCAGCACCAGCAACTTGTGGATGCGTTGCACATTGATGCTCTGCAAACCGTCGCCTTCGACCCGCTCGGCCAGGGCGGCGGTCAGCACGTCCATCTGGCGGATGGTGTCTTCGGCGTGCTGGGCGGTGGCCCGCGCCAGGTTGGTCACCGAATCGCGGGCGGTGGCGAAGGCGGCGCGGTAGTCGCGCCAGGTGCGCCAGCCCTCGACGGCGAGAAAGGCGACAATCACCGCCAGCATGAAACTGACGATCAGGCGGAAGGTGGCTCGGCCCCTGATGGGGCTGGCCGGGGAGGGTGGAGTGAGGTGATCGAGGCTGGGTGCTGGCGGCTTGCGACCGGGCATTCGGGTGTCCTTGTCAGGAGCAGGTCAATGCAGTCTAGATCAGGCTGCTATAAAGGATGCCCGTGGCCGCCGAGACCTTTGTTAGACTCGCAATCTTTTGCCCAGAGGACCCTATGCAGATCAACGGTGAACGCGCCGCCACGGCCTGTGGGTTGGTGGCGATTCTTTTATGGAGCACGGCGTCCGGGTTGATCAGGAGCGTCAGCGAGATTTTCGGCCCCTTGGGCGGGGCGGCGTTGATCTACAGCCTGGGCGCGATAATGCTGGTGATGTTCCTCGGACGCCCGCGCCTGCGTTCGACTTCGACCTTTTACCTGATCGTCGGCACCGCACTGTTCGTTGCCTATGAGGTGTGCCTGTCGCTGGCCCTGGGCTATGCGAGCAACAGCAATCAGGCGATCGAACTCGGGGTGGTGAATTACCTGTGGCCGTGCCTGACAGTGTTGCTGGCGATTGTCATGAACGGGCAGAAGGCGCGTTGGATCATCGTGCCCGGGACGGCGCTGGCGCTGTTCGGGATTGTCTGGGTGGTCAGCGGCAACGGCCTGTCGCTGTCCGGGATCGTCGCCAATGTGCAGTCCAACCCGCTGAGCTACAGCCTCGCGCTGGCCTGCGCGATCACCTTCGCCCTGTACTGCAACGTCACCCGGCGCTATGCCGGCGGGCAAAGCCTGGTGGTGCTGTTTTTCATCATCACGGCGCTGTTGCTGTGGACCAAATACGGTTTCAGCAGCGAGGTGCTGCCGGCGTTCACCCTGGGCGGCTGCCTGCAACTGCTGGCCGCCGGGATTGCCATGGCCGGCGGCTATGCGTTGTGGAATATCGGCATCATTCGCGGCAACCTGACGTTGCTCGCGACTGCGTCCTATTCGGCGCCGGTACTGTCGTCGGCCTTTGCCGCCGTGTGGCTGGGCGCCAGCTTGACGATGCAACTCTGGCAAGGGGCGGTGCTGGTGACGGTGGGCTCGCTGATCTGCTGGCTGGCCACTCGCGAACGCAATGCTTCAAAAACCGAGTGACTGGTACCAATCCGCGTAAGGCGAGTGGCGGACCTGACGCTGGTTGAAGTCAGGGCTGCCATCGTCCCACCACACCGGCCCGCGCTCCCCCAGCGCGACCTTGGCCTGATCCACCGCGGCGCGTGCCGCCGCCAGCTGTTCGGGATCCGCCGATTGTTTCGCCGCCTTCACCGCCCGCCGTGCGTCCATCAACTGCTTGACCAACTGTTGGCGCAGCGCTTCATCCAGGGCCGGATTGGCACACCGCCAGAGCTGGCCCTTGACCACGAAGTAACGCCCGTCGGGGGTGCTGGGGTATTTCATCGGTGCTCCTGTTCACATGCCGTTGGCAAACTCCGGATCGTCCGGCTTGAGCCGTTGATTCAACTCGGCCATTGCCTTGGCATACTCGGACAGGACCTTGAGCGACCAGTCGGCACGGCGGCGGATCCGTTGATCTTCGACATCGACAGCCTCGACGCCGTTCATCACCGCTTCCACCTGACGCACGATTAGCTGCTCGGGCAGGTAGCAGATCCGGCAATTCTTGTAGCTCGAGGCGCGCAGCTCGGACAGCGGGTAAGCGCCGCCCTGGCCCGCGGAAATTGCCGGCTTGTGGCCCATCTCGCGATAGCCGGCGTGGACGAACAGGTTTTTCAGCGCCGGGCAGGCCATGCCGTGCCATTCCGGGCTGAGCACCACCAGCGCGTCGGCCTCGCGCAGTAGGGCGCCATGGTCGGCCCAAATGCCATGTTCGTCCTTGGCCGGCCATAACGGCAGCGGAGCCAGGCCGAGGTCGATGATCCTCGGGGCAGGGCATAGCTGCAGGGCTTGCAGGCGTTCAGCGAGGTAGTGGGCGACTTTCGCCGATTGACTTGCAACCTGGCTGGAACCGGCGATCAACACGATATTCAGGCTCATTGCGCCAGTTCTCCTGCGGGTGCTTTTTGCCCCTTGGTTTTTTTCCGGCGCGCCAGTGGCCAGAACAGTTCTTCCTGCCAGGTCACCGGGCGCATGTTTTCGATGCCGTAGTGTTCTGGACGGCGGCGGGTGATTTTTGCCGAGCCGAACAGCACGTCCCAGAAGAACAGCAGGTTGCCGAAATTGCCCTTGTAGTGGGTGACCCCATCGTCGGCGTTCAAGCCGTGGTGGGCGGAGTGAGTGGCAGGGGTGGAGATGGTCCGCTCCAGCAGCCACATCAGCGGGCGCAGCAGGCGGATGCGGTACAGCTTGTCGTCCCAGGGCACGCTGCTGTGGGCGGCGAAAATCACCAGCATCTTGACGATCAGGTAGCCGAAATACACCGGGGCCAGGCCCATGTACAGCAGCACGCCGGAGAACCACAGGCCGGGCATCAACAGGTAGTAGAAGCTGTTGTTGCGGTAAACGATGCGGATGCTCATGTACGGCGCCGAGTGATGGGCGCGGTGCAGCGAGTAGAGAAACGGCACCTTGTGGCTGAGACGATGCCACCAGTACTGGGTCATGTCGTCGAGCACCAGGAACAGGCCCAGGCCGAGCGCCCAGTGCAGGCCGCTGAGGCTGTTTTTCAATTGCGGGGCGAAATAGCCGAGCAGGGCAGCGCTGAGAAAGGTCACCAGCGGCAGGGTCACGCCCATCAGCAAGCCGGAACCGAGGATTTCAATGATCACGTCACGCCGTTGGCCACGGGGTTGGCGAAAGCAGGCGCAGGCGATTTCGAGGAGGATAAAAGCGATCAGGATGGCGGCGATGATCGGGATCGGACTGTTGGTTATTGTTGTTGTATTCATGGCACTCTCTGGTTGCGGCCGATAATGGCAATGCCCTCCAATAAGAAACCATGAGCCCTGCACCCGCCATGCGCGAAACGGACAGAATCCCCCGAGAACCGGCCAAGCCCTCGCCCGAACGCTTTCACCGTGGTCCATTGGGCCGGGTGCTCGAGCGTTACCTGCAAAGCCGCAGCGCGCAAGAGCGCAGTAACTACAGCATGGTCGCCCTGGAGCAACTCTGGGCCAGGGCCGCGGTGCACGATCCGGCGATCGGCCTGCACCTGTTCGGCCATTTCACTCGCCAGGACTGGCACGTGCTGGCCCATGCCTGCCTGTACAGCGCCACCCATGAGGAGGCGATTCGCTTCTGGGCGCGTTATGCGCCGCTGGCGTCGGACATGGACAGCATCGTGCTGCTCGAGGAGGGCGATGAACTGGGCGTGGAACTGCGCATCGACGCGCCGTCCAGCCTGGTGCGCTATGTGGTCGAGCACTACTGCGTGATGTCCCTGAGCGTGCTGCGCATCGGCACCGGCGTGACCTTGACGCCCTCACGCGCCTGTTTCGCCCATCCACGTCCGGTTTATCACACCGAATACGCGCAATGGTTTGGCGACACGGTCCAGTTCGACTGCGGGTACAACCGGCTGTATTACCCACGTTCGACCCTGAAGATTGAACTGCAGACCCACAATGCCGGGATGATGGAGGTACTGCGCCAGGAGCTTGATCGGCGCCTGGCCCAGCAGCAGCGCCTCAGCGGTTGGGCGGGCAGGGTGGCGCAGGGGATCCGCCAGCAATTGCTGGCCTGCCAGGCGCCCAGCCTCGAAACCCAGGCCCAGGCCCTGCACCAGAGCCCGCGGACCTTGCGCCGGCGTCTGGAAGAGCAGGGCCTGAGCTTCCGCCAGTTGCTGGATCAGGTACGCGCGGAGCTGGAGCAGTACCTGGAGTTGCAAGGCAACAGCCGCACGCAGATTGCCGGGCAGCTGGGCTACAGCGATCTGGCGGCCTACCTGCATGCGCGTAAGCGCTGGCGGGGGTGAGTCAGATACACCGCATCAAATTTTATCGCTAGCAGGCTGTGTATCAGTCTGCAGATTTATTGAAAGTGCCAACCTCATCGCGACGATAAGACGATTCAACAGGCTGGTGATCAAGGCGAACAACCCGGGAAGAGCAATCCTCTGGATTGCTTGCCTGATTCTCTGTCTGTCCATGTCAACAGGTGATGTGCAGCGACCACCGATGGTGCGAATGGCCGGAACCTGTAGGAGCCAGCTTGCTGGCGAAAAAAACCGAGACCGCCGCGCGCATCCTGACTGCACGCGTCATCATTGACGTCCATCGCCACGGTGCGACGATTCGACAAGCTGGCTCCTACAGGGATTTGTGAGCGCCACAGTATTGATGCCTGGCCCAAGACCTGTAGGAGCTGGCTTGCCAGCGAAGGGTCCATCAGCCACACCGCATCAATTTCATCGCCGGCAAGCCGGCTCCTACAGGGTTCTGTGCAAGCCCTGCAACACCGGGTGCAGGCGCTCCAGGGTCGGTGGACTGCACACCTGCATCGGCTCGCGCAATTCATTGGCCATAAAACCCTGGACACTCAACGCCGCCTTGACCACCGCCGGATTGGGCTCGGCGAAGGCGATCTGGATCCACGGTAGCAACTGGCGGAAGCTCGCACGCGCCGCAGCCAGTTCACCGCGCTCCATCTGCTGCATCAACCGCACATACCGATCGGCATGAACATTGGCCGACGCCGAAATCGCCCCGGCGCCGCCGAGGGCCAGGTGACCGAGAATCTGGATGTCTTCGCCGGTCAGCACCTCGACCTGAGCATCGGCGATCAGCGCCAGGGTGGTCTCGATATCGCCGCCGCAGTCCTTCACCGCCGCAATGTTCGGATGGCGCACGATCCGCCGCAAGGTCTCGCGCTCGATCCGTGCACCGGTGCGATAAGGAATGTCGTAGAGCACCAGCGGCACCGACGACGCATCTGCCACACGTTTGAAAAAGGCTTCCAGGCCTTGCTGCGAAGGGCGGATGTAATAGGGGGCCGGCACCAACAGGCCGGCCAGCTCACGGCGCTGGATCTGCTGCGCAAAGGCGAGGATGTCCTGCAGATTGTTGCCACTCAGGCCCATGATCACCTGGCTGGAAGGCGCCCATTGCAGCACTGCATCCAGCACCGCCAGTTGCTCGTCCTCGCTCATGGCCGCTGCCTCACCGGTGGTGCCACACACCACCAGGCCCCTGACGCCATCCGCAAGCAGCTTCTCGACCAGGCCCTGCAAGGCTTCGAAATCGACCTGCCCGCCACGAAACGGCGTGGCCAGTGCTACCCAGATCCCGCGAAAATCAGACATGCATGTACTCCCTAGTCAGACCGATTAGTCGTCGTCAGAGGAGTGATGGGAATCAAGCAGGGGGAAGGGTCGCCGAGTGCTTTGTGTCCTGTCAGCTCATCTGACGGGACAGCGCCCCGGTCAAATGAGCGACTGTTTCTTCGATTTATTGGCAACCGACACGCATGCGCACGCCTGGGCAGGAAAGCCCGGGGCAGTCAGCAGAGAGTCGGTGATGCGGATCATGGAGGATCGCTTGCCAAAATGTGTTGCCGGATAATGCGCAGCCTCGTTGCGGGAAGTCAACGAGGATTTGCGCCCTGATCGAACAAGGCGCTTGCACGCTGTTGACCAACCGAAGAACAAACCTGCCCGGCGTGTCCGTCCATTCAGTTGCCCGAGCGAGCCAGCGCTGTGTCTGAAATCGACACCGGCAGCTGCTGCATTCACCCAGAAAAACCATTGGATTAACGCTAGCAGCAGGCTGGTGAAAACCCCAGTTTCAGCTAGCGTGAAGGAACCAGCAATTCAGCCTGCGCCCAATCAGGGCGGGCCACAAACGCCGCGCATCGGAGACGACTGCATCATGGCATCCACCCGCAAGGCTGCGCGTAAAACCGCTGCCAAAAACCCGGTAACTCCCACATTCCGCTCACGCGATGAACGCCTCGCTGACGGTAAGCGTTTGCGCGACAAGGTCCCCAGGGAAGAGCACGCCAAGTGGCAGGCGCCCGGACGACAGCGCAACGCCGTGGCGATCCTTGAACAGTCCAACCGTGACCGGCTGCAGGAACTGGTACCGATTCGCTACGGACGGATGTTGCGCAGCCCCTTCACCTTTCTGCGGGGCTCGGCGGCGCTGATGGCCCATGACCTCTCCAAAGGGCCGAACATCGGTGTGACGGTGCAGGCCTGCGGCGACTGCCACCTGCTGAATTTCGGCCTGTTCGCCACCCCCGAGCGCAACCTGGTGTTCG
Organism: Pseudomonas sp. F007; assembly: GCF_057814275.1. Classification (NCBI taxonomy): domain Bacteria; kingdom Pseudomonadati; phylum Pseudomonadota; class Gammaproteobacteria; order Pseudomonadales; family Pseudomonadaceae; genus Pseudomonas; species Pseudomonas sp. F007. The sequence goes on from NZ_JBVATA010000005.1 coordinate 136,778, forward strand.
ACCTCAATGATTTTGACGAAACCCTGCCGGCGCCCTGGGAATGGGACATCAAGCGCCTGGTGGTGAGCTTTGCGGTGGCCGCGCGTGACGGCGGGGCGACTGACGCCCGTGCGCGCAAGATTGCCATCGCCTGCGCACGCGGCTATCGCGAACAGCTACGGCATTTTTCAAAGATGAAACCGCTGGAAGTCTGGTATTCCCGTCTCGACGCCCAGGCGTTGCTGGACACCGCGCCGGACGCCAAGGCCCTGAAATTCCGCCAGCAACTGTTCGAGCGTGCCCGCGAGCGGGTCATGGAAAGCGTCTTTCCGAAGATCGCCGGGCAGGTCGCCGGCCAGCCGCGCATCGTCGACCAGCCACCGGTGATCCAGCACGTCGCAGACCCCGAGTTCATGGTGCGGGTGCATCAGGGAGTGGCGGCCTACCGGAAAAGTCTCAGCGACGAGCGCCGGGTGCTGCTCGATCGCTATCGCCTAGTGGATGCCGCACTCAAGGTAGTCGGCATCGGCAGCGTCGGTACGCGCTGCTACATCGCGTTGTTGTTTTCCGAGGAAAACCACCCGCTGATCCTGCAGTTCAAGGAGTCGTGCCGCTCGGTGCTGGAGCCCTATGCAGGCAAAAGCCAGTTTGACAATCAAGGCCAGCGGGTGGTGATGGGGCAGCGCCTGATGCAGTCTTCCAGCGACATTTTCCTCGGCTGGGTGCGCGGCCCCGCGGGCTATGACTTCTTCGTGCGGCAACTGCGCGACATGAAAATGTCAGTGCCGCTGGAGAACATCAGCGCCACCCAGCTGGAACGCTACGCAGAACTCTGCGCCCTGACGCTGGCGCGGGCCCATGCGAAATCCGGCGACGCGTCGACCATCTCCGGCTACCTGGGCAAAAGCGAGGTGTTCGACGAAGCCCTGGGGGATTTTGCCTTGCTCTATGCCGACCAGACCGAACGCGACCACGCGCAACTGCTCAAGGCTGCGCAGAGTGGGCGGGTGCATGTCTTGCATGAGGAGTGACACGGATGCTCGATTTTATCCTCCACGCCCTGCGTTCCAATCCGGAAATCGCCGTGTTCCTGGCCATCGCCCTGGGCGTGCTGATCGGCCGAATCCACCTTGGCAGCTTCCACTTGGGCTCGGTAGCCGGTGCCTTGCTGATGGGCCTGCTGATTGGGCAGATCGGCATTGAGGTGCCGGCAGGGCTGAAGTCGGTGTTTTTCGTGATGTTCATCTATGCGGTCGGCTTCAAGAGCGGCCCGGAGTTTTTTGGCAGCCTCAATCGCGGCACGCTGAAACTGGTGGCGTTGTCGATTGTGCTCTGCGCCACGGCGTTGGGAGCGATCCTGCTGATGAACGCGATCTTCGATTTTGACGCCGGGTTCACCGCCGGCCTTGGTGCCGGCGCTTTGACCGATACGGCGATCATGGGCACCGCCACCAGCGCCATCAATCAATTGGCAATCGACGAAGCGGCCAAGGCACAACTCAACAGCCACATGGCGATCGCTTACGCCATCACCTACCTGTTTGGCACCATCGGCCTGATCGTGTTTGTCGGCAGCATTGCGCCGAAGTTGCTCGGGGTGGACCTCAAGGCCTCAGCCCGAGAGCTGGAACTGGAGTTGGGCATCGCCAAGGACGAGGACGCGATCAGCGTGCCCTATACGCGGATCGTGGTGCGTGCTCATCGGGTGTCGGCCGAGGGCCAGGCCAATGGTCAGCGCATTGCCGACCTGGAGCGCCAACATGAGTCCCTGAGCATCGAGCGGGTGGTACGGGCCGGGCAGGTGATCGAGCGCGACGAGGGCTTCGTGCTGATGGCCGGGGATATCGTCGGTGTGTACGCGCTGCGTGAGGCGGTCGGCACCCTCGGTGAGTGGGTCGGGCCGGAAATCGATCACCCCGAGTCTTTGTCATTCGCTACCCGCCAGGCGGACATTGTCCTGACTGCCAAGGAGTTTGCCGGCAAGACCATCCATCAAGCCCGGCAACGCCTGGAAAATTCCCGGCGCCTTGGCTGCTTCCTGATTTCCATCACCCGCCAGGGCTATGATCTGCCGCTGTTGCCCAACACCGTGCTGCGCCGTGGCGACGTGATCAGCGTCACCGGGCGCACCGCCAGTGTCGACGCGCTGGCGCAACGTCTGGGCCGGGTGCGCGAGAGCAACTACAAAAGTGACATCGCCATGCACACCCTGGGCATGGTGCTCGGCTCCTTGCTCGGGCTGCTGTCGACCCATATCGGCATGATCCCGGTGGAACTGGGCGTTGGCGGCGGGGTGCTGGTCGCGGCACTGGTGATTGGCTGGTACAACTCGCGGCATCCGGAAATCGGCGCCTTGCCACCGGCGGCGCAGTGGGCGTTTTCCGAGTTCGGCCTGACCGCCTTCGGCGCGGTGGTCGGCCTGTTGGCCGGGCCGGCAGCCTTTGCGGCGATGCAGGAGCAAGGTTTGGCGCTGTTGGTGTCGGGCGCGGTGGTGACTATCCTGCCGCCGCTGGTGGCCCTGTATTTCGGCCGTTATGTGCTGCGCCTGCACCCGATGATTCTGTTTGGCGGCTTGGCCGGGGCACAGACCGAGGCGGCGTCGATGAACAAGATCATCGAGCAATCCGGCAGCAACACCCCGGTGATCGGTTTTACCGTGTGCTACGCAATCTCCAACGTGCTGCTGGCGGTGTGCGGGCCGATCATTGTGTTCATGGTGGCGGGCTAGTGTTCAGAATCCGCTTTCACGCATGAACACCGCCGCCAGGTGAGTGGCACCGTCGGCCAGCAGGCTGCGCCGTTCGCCTTCGATCTTCAGGTGACCACGGGTTTCACGCAGGCTCGGCAAGGGCTCATCCAGTTGAACCAACACCTGGAACAGCGCGCTGCCCGGCACCAACGCGTGTTCGGCGTCGGTGGTCACCACCGGGCCACCGAAACGCGACGACAGCATGCGATGGGACAGTTGCCCGGCGCGGGTGCTGCCGATCTGCAGGACGTGACCGCGCAGCGGGCTGGCCTGGCCGTCCGGGTAGAAGCGCACGGGGTCACCGACCGCCATGCGGTGGACCTGGTCTTGCGCGACGTAGGCATCGACCTGCCAGCTGCGTGGGTCGATGAGGATCCCCAACGGCTCCTGGCGACCGATCCACTGGCCGGGTTTCCAGTCCGGATTGACGTCCATCCAGATCCCGGCAAACGGCGTTTGCAGGTTCAGCCGGGCCATTTCCGAACGAGCGGCGCGAGCCTCTTCGAATTGCACGTTGAGACGCTGGCGGGTCACCGCATCCTCGGCCAGCCCAGCGGGATCGGCCAGCAGCCCGGATAGCCGAGCCGCATAGCTGCGGGCATTGGCTTCGCTGCTGCGCAGGCGCGAGGCGATGTCCGGCTCGTCGAGTACCACCAGATTCTCCCCGGCCTGGACCGGGCCGCCCGTGCGGATCGACTGCACCCGGGCCGGGTAGGGCGCATAGACCCGCAGTTGCTGCTCAGCGCGGGCCACGCCCACCCCATCGATCTGGCTATGCCAGGGAATCGCCAGAACCCCGAGCAGCAGTATCAGCGCGCCGTAGAACAGCAGCTTGCGTTTGCCCGGCACGGCGGCGCGTTGTTGCCACCAGTGTTTCAACTCGCGCAGCACCGGCATAGCGATAAACCAGGACAGTTCGACCATGAACAGGATGATCCCCAGCAGTTTGAAAAAAAACAGGTATACCGCCAGGGCGATCCCGAGAAACAGCACCAGCCGGTAGAGCCAGGTGACGATGGCAAACGCCACCAGCAGCCGGCGTTGGCGTGGCGGGAAGGCTTCCGGCCAGGCCTCCTGCAAGCCCAACAGATTGCGGCGCAGGGTGACCCGGGCCAGCGCCGACGAGCGCTCATGCAGGTTGGGAAAATCCAGCAGGTCGGAGAGGATGAAGTAGCCGTCGAAGCGCATGAACGGGCTGGCATTCAGCGCCAGGGACAGCAGCCAACTGGTGGTTGCCAGATACAGCAGTGCGTTGCGCAGGGCGCCTGGATCGCACAGCGCCCAGCCCAGTGTGGAGAGTCCGGCCAGCGACAGCTCGGTGATGATTCCCGCCGAGGCAATCGCCAGGCGTTGCCGTGAGCGGCTGAGCTTCCAACTTTCGCCGGTGTCGGTGTAGAGCATCGGCCACAGCACCACAAAGGCAATGCCCATGTGGCCGACACGCAACCCCAGGCGGGTCGCCACCAACGCATGCCCCAATTCATGCAGGGTCTTGGCGACGATCAGTGCCAAGGCAAAACTGAACAGGCCCTCGGTGGAAAACGACTCGACCACGGCATGGGTGAACACGTCCCACTGCTGCAGCACGAGGATGATCCCCAGCAGGCTCAGGCCCAGTACCAACAGCCCGGTCAGCGGGTGGAACAACCAGCCCAGGACGCGAGCCAAGTGCTGCAACGGCTGTTGCGGACGCAGCAGCGGAATGCGGAAAAACAGGTAGTGGTGCAGCCACCAGCGCCAACTCAACCAGCTGCCTTCTTCACCTTTGGCTTGCAGTTTGGCCAGGGCGGCGGGACCGGCCCGCAGCAATTGGTGCTGCTCGAGAAACTGGCGGAAGTCGAGGACCTGTTCGACATCCGGCTTGAGCGCAGTGCCTTCGCCGATCTGTTGGCTGATCTGCCGTGGCGATTGGCCCCAGCGCAGCAGGCACTCGAACTCCAGCCAGCCGATGCGGTAGAAGCGATTGATCACCGTGTCCTGGATCACCCAGGCCGGTTCGCCATTGCTGCCGTGGGCGGCTTCGCTCAGGCGCAGGTCTTCGCGCAATGGCGGTACCGGCAGATCGGCGGGATCGAGCATTACCAGCCGCTCCAGGCACGCAGCGTCGCCAATGGCCGACGCAGCAGGTAGTAACCGAGCATCACCCGGCCGCCATACAGCTTGGCAGTGCCATGCAAGCCGAGGCGCGCGTGTTCCGGCGTGCCTTCAATGCTTGCAAGTAGACGGTAGGCAACCACGCCCTCATCGCTGGGCCGTGCCTGGTAGCTGGTCTCGAGGATCGTGCCCTTGAGCGGACTCAACGGGTACGCGGTGAGAAACAGCGTGACCTCGGCCCCGGGTTCGAGGGCGATGGCATCGGCCACCGCCAGTTGGATCTGCATTGCCGGCTGGCTCGGGTCGGCCACCTGCATGATGCGCTCACCGGTGACCACCGGCTTGCCCAGCCAGTCGTTGGGGTCGCTGAATACGGCGACCCCGGCACGTGGTGCCAGGACCTGGGTGCGCTTGAGTTGGGCCTGCACCGCCGCCAGTTCGGCCCGGCGTTGCTGGGCTCGGCCCTGGAGCAGGGTCAGTTCGCTTTTGCTTTGCGGGTTGTCGAAGGCGCGCTGGCTGGCGGCGAGCAGTTCGGCGTCGGCCACCGCGACTTCCTTGCCGAGCACTTCGGCGCGGCTGCGCAGAGTGGTTTCGTCGAGGGAGAACAGCGGCGTGCCGAGCTCCACCGGTTGGTTGGGACGGACTTTGATCTGTTCGATCACGCCGTCGATGGGCGAGCTGATGATCTGTGCCTGGCGCGAGACGATCTCTGTCGGCGCCAGGGCGGTTTGCCGCACGGGCAGGAACAGCAGCGCGCCGAACAGCAGCAACGCCACGAGGGTCTGTCGACGGCTGGGGCGCCAGCGACTCAAGCGGCGCTGGCGAGTCAGCGCCGCCCAGCAGTAACCCCAGGTGCCCACCAGGCCCTTGAGGTGCTGCCACAACACCGGTGGCGGTTCGCGGTCGAGCAACAACAGCAGCAGTCCCAGGCGCTGGCCCTGATTGGCAATCGGAATGCACCACAGGCCGGTCGGCCACCATTCGCTCCAGCCGTCGCTGATGTCCGCCGGCGGTGCGGTACTGTCCTGGCTCAACCACAGGGGCTCATCCTCGGTCACCTGGGCAGCGACCCAGCGGCTGGCCCGGCGCAGCCAGACCAGGTAGGGCGAGTCTTCGCTGGGCCGCGACAGGCCGGAAACGTTGAGCAGTTCCAGCGACTTGTCGTGCTGGGCAAACACCAGCGCCTGATGGAATTTGAGCAGCGGGTGCAGATCATTGGCCATGCTGAACGCCAGCGCATTCAGGGTATCGGCGGCCAGCGCCTTGTCCCGCAGGGCGTCGAGTTCGAGCAGCAGGTGAGGGTGGGGCAACGACTCGTTCATGGTCATGGCTGGGCACTGTCGTGCTGGGCCGTTTCCTCGTTGAAGCGTGCGGTGCCGCTCATGCCGGCCATCAATTCCGGGTATTTGTTGTCGAGGCGCGCTTCCAGCTCGACGGTTTGCGCCACCGCATCGACCCGCGAGTTGATTGCGCTGATTGTGGCTGTGTAGCTCTTGCCGGTCTCATGGATGTTGACCTGCAACGGCAGGCCGGGCTTGAGGGTTTTCAGCAGGTTCGACGGCACGTTCAACCGTACCTTCAGTGCGCCGTCGCTGACCAGGTCGAACAGCGGTGTGCCGGCGGTGACGGTCTGGAAGGGTTTGACGTAGACCTTGGCGATGCGCCCGGAAAACGGCGCCAGCACCTGGCAGTAACCGCTCTGGGCCTGGCCCATGGCCCGGGCGCCGTCGGCCTTTTGTACTTCGGTGTTGGCCATCGACACTTCAATGTCGCCCACCGCATTGAGTTTGCGCAGTTGCTTCTTGGCCTCCAGATTCTGCCGGGCCATGGTCAGCTCCGCGGCGGCAACATTGCTGCGGGCATCGGCTTCGCTGCAGTTGAAACGTGCCAGTAATTCGGCCTTCTTCACCTGCTCGCCAAACCCGGCGGGCAGTTCCGCCAGGGTGCCGCTCATCTGGCTGGACAGGGTGGTTTCCAGTTCGGCGGCCAGCAGCACGCGAATGGCGCTGGCGCTTTCCGGCGCGGGGCTGTCGTCGGCGTGCACCGACAACAGGGGACAGACCAACAACAGAGCCCCGGCCAGGGACTCAAGGGCGGTTTTGCGCATTCGGCGTTCCTTGCTGAGTGATGAGCAGGCGTTGCTGCTCCTGTTCGTTCAATGTGCGCTGGATTTCCCGGGACAGGGTCTTGATGTCGTGCTTGTCGATTTCGTTCGGCAGCACGTCCAGGCCAATCGAGTTATACAGCCGACCCCAGGCCGCCTGGGCGCTGGAGAACGCCGCCTCGCGCTGGTAACGCGAAAGCAGGTAACGGCCTTCGGAGCGAATCACCTCCAGCTCAGAACCCAGGGCGCCGGTTTTCGCCGCCTGGGCGTAGTCGAGCAGGCTGCGGTCGACCCGCAGGCTTTCCTCGGTGAACTCCACTTCCTGACGTGCCAACTGATAACGCAGGGTGCCGACTCACACTTGAGTGAGGATCGCCATCGACAGCGCGACGCGGCGGGTGTCGTCGGTCTCGCTCTGGGACTGCTGGGCGGCATTCAGTGAAGGCAGTTGCAGCAGGCGCAGCAGGTTCATCGACACCTGCACCCCGGTGTTCATCCAGTCGCTGTTGTACAGGTACTTGTTGGAGTCATAGCGATAGCCGAAGTCGACGCTGACGTTGGGCCAGAGCTGTGCCTTGGCAATGTCCAGGTCCTTCTGGTTGACGCGTTTGCGGTACCACTCCTCCATGATTTCCGGACGGTGCTCCAGCGACAGCTGTTCGAGCTGGGCCATGCTTTGCCGGACTTCCGGCAGGCGCGGATCGGTGCTGTCGGCGAGGACCATTTTCGAGCCCGGCGGCAGCGACATCAGGGCCGCCAGTTCGGCCTGGGCGAACTCCAGGTCCTGGCGGCGCACGGTCAGCAGGTAGATCGAGTCGAGCAGGGCGCGTTGATAGGCGAGGATCTCCTGCTGCGGCAGCAAGCCCCGTTGCTCGGCCTCGCGGGCGGAGGTCAGCGCGGTGTGGGTGCGCATCAGCAGCTTGTCGACTTCCGGCATCAGCCGTTGCGCGCCCAGGGCTCGCCAGTAGGCATTGCGCACGTCCTGCAGGACGTTCTGCGCAACCTTGCGCCGGCGCTCCTCGGCCATCAGGATCTGGTCGGATTTCTGCTGGGTGCGGTAGTAGGCCACGCCGAAGTCCAGCAGGCTCCAGCTCAGGCCCAGTCCATAGAGCTGGCGATAACGCTCTTCGGAGGTCGAGGGCCGCAAGCTGACCTGGCGGTCTTCGATGCCGATCGAGGTGCCGCCGGAGTCGTTGTTGCGTCCGGCGTAACCGGCCGAGGCCACCAGTCGCGGGAGCATTTCGTGGCTGGAGACGTCGCGCAAGTCCGAGGCCAGGGCGCTTTCCATCAGTTTCAGGCGGTAGTCGAGGTTGTATTTCAAGGCCCGGGCGGCCGCATCGTAGAAGGTCAGGGGCGCGGTCACCGGTTCCTGGGCGGAATACATGCGCGACTGGTCGGCGAGCATACGCTGACGGTTTTCCTCCTCGGTACTCGGCTTGGGTTCCAGTGAAGAACAGGCACTGAGCAGCAGGGTCGAGACAATCGCCGTACTGAGAATCCGATGGGCATTTTTCTGCATGTGCATTCCCTTGTGTGCTTGGAAAATGGTGGGCCAGTTCACGTCAGTTGCCCTTATTGGTCGGGTGCAGGCGCTGGCCGGCGTTGCGCAGTTGCGCGCTGAAACCGCGTCCCTGCTGCTGTGGGTGGCGCTCCTCGACCTGCGCCGGGCCACGCAGCATGTCGTGTGCCCCCGTGGCAAACAGCGACGGGTCGCCAAGCAAGCCGTCGGCGGTCAGCTCGGTGCGGCCCTGGCGACCGAGGATCCACAGCAGGTCGAGCTCGCTTTCGATGCGGCTTTCGCGTACCGCTGCCGCGACGAACTGACCGGGCACCACGCCCAGGCCATCGCCCAGCGAGTCGCTGCGCAGTTCGCCCGTCAAGACCAGCGCCATGTTGCTGCCGTCGGTATCCCAGGAGGAGAGTTCATTGAGCCGTGCATCACGCTCGACTACCGGGGTAATGAAGATCGCCGGTTGCGGGTCGGGAGGCAGCAGGTTGCGGTTCTGGTTGTTCGGGTCGCGGGCGAACACGTCGATGGCCGGTGCCGGTATGAACGGCGTGGCGATGTCCAGGGTGATCCGCAGTTCGGCCTGGTCGCTGGCACCGCTGAGGTCATTGACGGTGTAGGTGAACACGTCCTGCAGCACCTGGCCGAGACCGGCTGCGGCGAGGACTTGCGGGTTGCTCTGATCGATGGTGTAGGTGTAGCTGCCATCGGCATTGAGCACCAGGGTGCCGTAGAGCCCGGCAATCGGCTGGCCGATCACCCCGGCGTTGCCGCTGCCAGACTCGGCGCCGCTGCGCACCGCAACCACTTGCAGGCGGTCGTTGCCGTCGACGTCGCCATCGTTGGGCAGCACGTTGCCGGTGGCTTGCGGCGCCGGTGTCTGGTCGCTGGCGGTGTTGCTGTCGTTCTGCGCTACCGGGGCATCGTTGGCACCCTGGATGACCACCGTCAGCCGTGCATCGGCAGTGGCGCCTGCGGTATCGCGCATGCGGTAGGTGAAGGTTTCGCTGAGGGTTTCGCCGGCGGTGCGCAGGGCCTGCACGGTGGGATTGCTGTTGTCGATCAGGTAGCTGTAGCTGCCATCGGCATTCAGGGTCAATTGGCCGTAGCGGCCAATCAGCACCTGGCCGGCCGCGGCGGACTGGCCGGTTTCGCTGCTGACCTGCAGCACCTGTTTGCTCTCGCCATTGGCCACGCTGTCGACATCGCTGTCGTTGCTCAGCACATTGCCGACGCCATTGCTGCCGGGCGTGCCGTTGGCCACGCCGCCGGCTTCCACCGCAATGGCACCGTCATCCACGGCGACCGGGGTGTCGTTGCGGCCGTCGACGGTGATCTGCAACTGTGCCTGGCTGGTGGCACCAAAGATGTCGACCAGGGTGTAGCTGAACACTTCGCTGAGGGTCTGGCCGCTTTGGCGCAGGGCTTGTACGACCGCAAGGCTGTTGTCGAGGGTGTAGGTGTAGCTGCCGTCGGCATTGATCAGCAAGTCGCCATATTGCCCGCGCAAGGGTGTACCGAGAGTGCCGACGGTGCCGATGTCGGTAATGGGACCGGTATGGATGCCGATCAGATGCAGGGTATCGCCTTCGTTATCGCGGTCGTTGTCCAGCACGTTGCCGTTCGGGTCGATGCCGGGCTGGCTGTTGCCGATGCCACCGGCCTCGATCGCGGTGGCGGCATCGTCGGCGGGAATCGGCGCGGTATTGCGGCCACGGATGATGATATGGATTTCGGCCAGATCGTTCTGCCCACCGCGGTCGGTCACCTGGTAGGTGAAGTGTTCGTCGAGGAATTGCAGCGGCCCCAACGCCAGGACGGTCGGGTTGAGGGAGTCGAGGTTGTAGGTGTAGTTGCCGTCGGCCCCGATGATCAATTGCCCATAGAGGCCATTGACCAGGGTGCCATTGCTGTTGTCGGTGCCTGGATTCACGCCTGCCAGGCTGCCGCCCCCCGCTTCAGTGCCGAAACGGATGCCGGTGACCAGCAGGCTGTCGCCCTGGTCGACATCGGTGTCGTTGGGCAGGACATTGCGCGTCGGATTGACCCCGTTGCCGGAGCCGTCATCGGCCACCGCCAGGGCCAGGTCGTTGTTCGCCACCGGCGCATCCCAGGCGCCGTCGATGCGGATGCTCAGTTGTGCGACGTCGCTGGCGCCGGCGGTGTCGCGCAGGCGGTAGGTGAAGGTTTCCACCAGGGTGTCGCCGACTTTCAGCGCCTGCACGGCGGCCAGGTTGTTGTTGACGACGTAGCTGTAAGTGCCGTTGGCATTGATCGTCAGGGTGCCGTACAGGCCGGTCAGGCTGTGGCTGATGCCGACCGTGTCGAACGCACCGCCAGCGGCTTCCGAACCGGTGCGAATGCCGTTGACCAGCTTGAGGTCGCCGGCATCGACATCGGTGTCGTTACTCAGCACATTGCCGGAGGGATCGAGCCCCGGCGTGCCATTGAAGGTGCCGCCGGCCTCGATGGCGACGGTGCTGTCGTCGACGGCCACCGGGTTGTCGTTGGCACCACGAATGGTGATGGTCAGGGTCGCGGTGCTGGTGGCGCCGGCGAGGTCGCGGATACGGTAGGTGAAGGTGTCGGTCAGGGTCTGGGCGTTAGTGCGCAGGGCCTGCACTTGCGGGTTGTTATTGTCGACCACGTAGCTGTAATTGCCGTCGGCCCCCAGGGTCAGGGTGCCGAAAGCGCCTGCGAAAGCGGTGCCGATCACGCCCACCGACGCGCCCTGGTTGAGCCCGACCACCGTCAGGACTTCGCCATTGCCGTCGACATCGCTGTCGTTGGCCAACACGTTGCCGCTGGGGTTGACGCCGGGAGTGGCGTTGGCCAGACCGCCAGCCTCGATGGCGGTGTTTGTATCGTTCTGGGCAATCGGCGTGTCATTGCGCCCTTGAATGCTGATGTTCAGGGTGGCGACATCGGTGGCGCCACTGGCGTCGATCACCGTGTAGTTGAAGGCATCGGCCAGGCTGTCGCCGGCGCGCAGTGCCTGGACTTCGGCCATGGAGTTGTCGAGGCGATAGCTGTAGCTGCCATCGGCATTCAAGGTCAGCCAGCCATAGGTGCCGCGCAGTTCACTGCCCAGGGTTCCGGCGGTGCCCGCGCTGTTTTCGACGCCGGTACGCACCGAATCTACGGCACGGGTTTCGCCATAGTCATGGGCGGGCAGGTCGCCCGGCACTTCGCCGCCGTCGACGTCGGTGTCGTTGGTCAGCACGTTGCCGACCGGGTCGACCCCTGGCTGGTTGTTGTTCAAGCCGCCGGCTTCGATGGCCGTCGCGCTGTCGTCGGTGGCGATCGGGTTATCGTTCTGGCCGCGAATCAGCACGAAGATATCGGCGGTATCGGTTTCCGGGGTCGGCCCGACTTCATCGCTGATGGTGAAGATGAAGCGTTCCAGCAGCAGATCACTGCTGGTGCGCAAGGCTTCTACATCGGCATTGTCGTTATCGACTTCGTAGGTGTAGCTGCCGTCGGGGAAGATGGTCAGCCGGCCATACAGCCCCGTGACGGTGGTACCGCTGGCGAGGACGGCGACGGGTGGCCCGCCGTCGACCTGGATGAAGGTCACGGTCAGCGGGTCGCCGTCCGGGTCGGTGGAGTTCACCGTGGCATCGCCGGACGGATTGACCCCTGGCGTACCGTTGGCGACGCCACCTGCTTCGGTCGCGATCGCGATCACGTTCTGTGCCACCGGTGGATCGTTGACCCCATGCACGGTAATCACCAGTTGCGCGGTGTCGGTCAGGCCGTTGGTGTCGGTGATCCGGTAGGTAAAGAACTCGGTGAGTGTTTGCCCGGCCGAGAGTGCCTGGACATCGGCATTGGTGCTGTCGACGTCGTAGATGAACGAGCCGTCGGCGCCGAGGGTGAGGGTGCCGTACAAGCCGGTGACCACCGTGCCATTGGCCGAAGTGGTGCCGCTGGCGACGCCATTGAGGGTGTCCGTCAGCGGGTCGTAGCTGGCTTCGCTTTTATTGATCACGCCGTTGACCAGCAACTGGCTGCTGGGGCGGTCGGTGGCGTCGACGTCGGTGTCGATGCCGTTGCCGCCCGCTTGGTCGATGGGGCCTGGGCGACTGGGGAACAGGATGACGTTGCCGGTCGGGTTGACCTCGGAGTTGATGCTGTTGGTGGGCTCGGCTTGCGCCTCGGCGGCATCGTCACTGGCCACCGGGTTGTCGTTGGCACCCTGGACCACAATCCGCAGCTGCGCGACATCGTCCAGGCCGCCGGTGTCGGTCAGTCGGTAGCTGAAGAACTCGACCAATTGCTGACCAGGGCTCAGGCGCTGCACGGTGAGATTGTTGTTGTCGACGATGTAGGTGTAGCTGCCGTCGGGGTTGATGGTCAGGCTGCCGTACAGGCCGACGACTGTGGTCGCGCCGGTCACCGGGGTAAAAGTGCCAGTGCCGGCCTCGGCCACCGGGCGCACCGCGGTCACGGTGCGGGTCTCGCCATTGGCCACGCTGTCAACGTCGATGTCGTTGTCCAGCACGTTGCCCGTGGCGTCGCTGCCCGGCGTGCCGTTGGACACCCCGCCGGCCTCGATGGCCACGCCGTCGTCGTCGACGCCTTGCGGGGTGTCGTTGGCGCCCTGCAGGGTGACGGTCAAGATGGCGCCGGACTGCGCATCGGCCAGGTCGGCGACCACGTAGCTGAAACTCTCGACCAGGGTCTGGCCGACCAGGCGCAGGGCCTGGACCGCTGGATTGTTGTTATCGACCACGTATTCATAGGCGCCGTTGCTGCCGATCAGCAAACGCCCGTATTGGCCGGTGATCACCACCACCCCCGAGACCGGCACCGCAGTGCCGGCCACCGAGACCAGGTGCAGGCGGTCGGCATTGGTGGCGATGTCGACGTCAATGTCGTTGCTCAACACATTGCCACGCGGGTCGATACCCACCGTGCCGTTGTGGGTGCCGCCGGCCTCGAGGGCTGTCGCCACATCGTTGACTGCAATCGGCGTGTCGTTGACCGGGGCAAGGATAATTTGCAGGCTGTCGGTGTCGCTCAGCGCATCGCCTGCGCCGCCCGGAATGCCGTCGCCATCGGCGTCGCCAAAGTTGCCTTGATCGTTAGTCACCACGGTCAGGGTGTCGGTGCCGTTGAAGTCCTGGTTGCCCAGGTAGCGCAGGCTGGCCAGGGCGAGATTGAGGTCGGCCTGGGTGCCGCTGAGAGTGAGGTTGGCGCTGTTGGCCCCGCTGACGGTAACACCCGGCACCGTGGCGCCGAGGAACAGCGTGCCGTGGGTCACGCTCAGGGTGATGGTGAGGTTGCGATCGTTGATGTTGGGGTCACGGTCGGCGTCAATGTCGGCGACGCTGATGCCGGTGATCGCCAGTACCACGTCTTCCTGGCCGTTCTGGGTGCCGGGGAGGCTGTTGACCGGCGCGTCGTTCTGTTCGACATAACCGGCGTTGGCCGCCTGGCTGTCGGCATCGCCCAGGGTCAGGGTGACCTGGCCGAGGGTCCCTGCATCGCTGTCGACCCGCACCCGCAGGTCGCCCAGGGGTTGCGGGTAGCTGATCAGGCCGGCCGGCACGTCGATGCGGAATACCCCCAGGGGCAGCACGCCGAAATGGTACTGGCCGTTGGCGTCGGTCAGGGTGCTGAACGTCAGGTTGTCGCCGGTGGTGTCGAGCAAGCCGTCGGCACCGGCCCAGGTCAGGGTCACGGTCTGCCCGCCAAGGCCGGCGCCATCGGGCGTGGCGCTGGCGGTGGGCGAGGCAGTGTCGTTCCACAGGGTGCCGCTGATGATTCCGAGGCCGGCCGTGTCGCGCAGGATGTACTGGTTCGGCCCGACGCTGCTGCCGTCACGCTCGCCGTCCACCGTACCGTCGACGCCGACGCTGTTGCCGCCCCAACTGGTGAAGTCTTCCGGCAGGCTGCTCCAGGTCAGGGTCGCGTTGCTGCTGGCGACAATGGCCGAGTTGGGCACGGTCACCTGGTAGCGCACTTGCACCTGGGCGCCGACATCCAGTTGGTCGAAATTGACACTGATCCCGCCCGTGGTGCTGAACGTCACGCCGGCCGGCAGGTTGCCCGGGCCAAAGCTGACGCCGTTGATGCTGACACTGACCAGGGTGTAGTTGCTGCCGCCGGCGAAGCTGTCGACGATCTGCGCGTCGAACGCCGCGAGGCCGCCGTTCTGGGTGAAGCTCAATTGCACCGTAGCGTTGCCGGTGGTGCCGGTGGGGTTGGGATCGAAGGCGACGATGCTCTTGTCGAGGCCGCTGAAGCTCGGCTCGACCAGGGTTTCGAACACCGTGTCGCTGTTGGCACGTCCGGCGCCGTTGACGAACTCCCGCGCGGACACGCCGAGTTGGGCGCCGGCGACATTGCTCGCGATATTGCTCACGCGTACGTTGAACTCGATGGAAATACCTTCCAGGTCGTCGTCGGTGCCATTGCCGTTGACCACGTTGCCCAGGTCGAAGGTCACGGTCTGGCTGCCATCTGGGTTGGTCACAATGTTCAGGCGGCTTGGGTCGAAGATACCGGTGGGCGCCAGGCCCGAGAGGTCCGGGGTGATCGGCAGCGCTTCGGGGCTGTTTTCGTTGCCGTCGACATTGAGCGAGCCACCGACGATCAGGTTAGCGTCGCTGCTCAAGCCGCCGTTGGAAATAAAGGCAATGCGCAGGGCGTTGACCAGCGCATCCGGGGCGATGAACTCGAGGCCGTTGGCCAGGGTGATCTGGATCTGGTAGTTGGGGTTGTTGCCTTCGGGCACCAGCACCACCACCCGGTAGCGGATGACTTCGCCGACCGTCACCTGCTCGACCAGGCCGTTGGTCGGGTTGGGCGCAGCGGTGTCCGGCAACCCGCCGACCCGCGACACCTCGATGGCCTGGGCCACCGGAATGACCAGGGTCGAGGCATTGCGGTAATCGTTGAGCGTGCCGCCATTGATCAAACCGTCGACGCCGCTGCGCTCGCCGGTCACCGTGCCATCGAGACTGGTCCATTGCACCGCTGCGACGTTGGCGAAATTCGACTGTGACGCGGCAGTCGCGTTGACGATGCCGGTGATGCTGAGGACGATGCTGCCGCCCTTGGCGATGTCGATATTGGCGCCGTTGACCGTGCGCAACTGTCCGCCGACCAGCTCGAAATCGACGCCGCCGTTGTTGGTTGCGCCGTTCTGGTAGAGCACCCCGGTCAAGGTCAGGCCGTCGAGCTGGCTGGGCAGGTTGTCGAGGAAACTGATGTCGAACGCGCTGAAATCGTTGCCGGTGTTGCCATTGCTGATAGTGATGGTGAAGCTGACGGTGTCGCCCTGGTCATAACCGCCCAGGCCGGCGATCGAGGTCAGCACCTGAGTCACTTGCAAAGTCGGTTCGCGCACGGTCACCGTCGGCAGGCCGCCGCTCAGGGCAACGTTGCGATCCACCGGCACAGTGCCGTTGGGCGTGTCGCTGTCGGGGTCGCTGAAGGTCAGCTGCGCATTGTTCTGCAGGGAGACGTTGGCCTGGTTGGGCAGGACGTTGTCGGCCACCAGTTGCAGGCGGATCACGAAGGTGTTGTTGCCGGTCTGGTTGTCGGCGGCCACGCTGGAGACACTGAAGGTCCAGCGCGCATCCACGCCATCGCCGCCCAATGCGCCACCGACACCGGCAAAGCCGCTGACCACCACGCTGC
Source organism: Pseudomonas sp. F007 (assembly GCF_057814275.1). Taxonomy (NCBI): domain Bacteria; kingdom Pseudomonadati; phylum Pseudomonadota; class Gammaproteobacteria; order Pseudomonadales; family Pseudomonadaceae; genus Pseudomonas; species Pseudomonas sp. F007. Next base: position 152,861 of record NZ_JBVATA010000005.1, read on the forward strand.
CGGCGAAGTCCGCGCCGAGGGCGCCGCTGCCAGCGCGGGTGGTGATGATCTGGTAGCCGAGACCGTTGTTGAACGTAGTGTCCAGGCGCATTCCCGGTGGGATCAGGTCATCGATGCGCAGAGTCTGGGTGCTGCCTTCGGGCAGCGTAACAACGATGTCGTAGCGCATGCTTTCGCCGATCACCAGGTCGCTGCCGGTGGTATGGCTGGCGCTGGAGTCGCCGTTGTCGAGGCTGCCATCGGCAAACACCTTGCTGATGACCGGCGCGGCGATCTGCTGGTTGGCCAGGTCGCTCAAGTCGACCGGGGTAAAGTCGGTGCCACCGTTGACGCTGGCGTAATTGCTCAGGGTCGCCGTCGATTGCAGGGAGCGACTGGCTTCGATGGTATTGCTGACCAGCACGTCATAACTGATCACCACCAGGTTGGCGCCGCTGCTGTCGGCGGCAGTACCGCTGCGTCCGGCAAGCAAGGACGCCTGGCCGCCGGCGTCGAGGAAAGTGATCTGGTTACCGGTGACGCTGTAATCGGTGCCGAGCACCAGCAAGGTGCCGTCGCCCCGGTAGATCTGCAGGTTGGCGGCGGCCAGGCTGCCGCCCACGAAACTCAGGCCGCTGGGCAGGGTGATGCTGGTGGTGACATCGAAGGCGCCGCCGCCACCGGTGTTTTCGATGGCGGTCACCAGGCGCAGGCTGTCGCCGCCGTCGATATTGACGATGTTGCCGTCCACCGCCGCAAGATCGGTGACGCTGCCGTTGAACGGTACGCCACTGCTGCCCGGCGGGTTCCAGCTGCCGCTGGTGTTGCTCACCGTGCCGTTGGAGCCGGACACCACGCCATGCTTGATATTCAGCACCGGCTCGGCCACCGAGACAATCGCCACCACATCCGAGGAAATCAGCGTGCGGTCGGTGAGGGTGGTTTGCTGGCTGGATTGCGCCAGGACGTCGAGGGAACGCTGGTCGGCGAAGGGTTGGTCGCCAACCCGTACGGTAAAGCGCACGACGATGCGACTGCCGGTGGTGTCGGCGGTGACAAAGCTGCCGAAATCGAACACCAGCGAGTTACCGACGCCACTGGTGACGCTGATCACGCCACCGGCATTGGTGTTGCCCGGTCCGACCTGCCATTGTCCGACATCGCTGCCGGTGGTCCAGGTCACGCCGCTAACATCGAACAATGGTAGCGGCAGATACGCCGTCAGCTTGAATTGCTCGTAGTCGCCGGTGACCAGGTCGTAGCTGAGTTCGAAGGTCACTTCATCGCCGGGGCGCAGTTCGCCGTTGCCGGGTGGCGTGCCGTTGTTGACTTCCACCAGGCTGATGTCGACGGTGCTGGTGGGAATGGTGCTGGTGGTGGCGGAGCCGTCGGTTTCGCTTTCGCCGGTGAGGTTGAACGGGTCGAGCAGCAGCGTGCCGTCGACCACGGCGCTGTTGCCCAGGTCATCGCCTTCGTTGATCTCCGAATGCGGCGCACCCGATGGCGGCTTGTAGGTCTGACCGACAATCGCCGAATAGCTGAGCACCGCCAGAACTGCACCTTCGAGGGTGTCGTCGAAGGCCAGGTCGCCGTTGAGCCAGCCGCGTATGTTGAAAAATGCATTGCGCAGCGACTGGCCGATATCGAACGCCATGGAGGTGCTGCCGTCGGCGTTGATCACGGTGCTGATGACCAGGGCGATCGACTGCGCCACGCCATTGATGGTCACCGTGAGGGTCGGCGTGCCGGTCAGGGTCTGGCCGTCACTGAGCTGGTCGCGCACGATCAACTGGCCTTCGTTGAAGAAGTCCTTGCCGAAGGCGAAGTAGTCGGAGATCGCCAGGTTGAGGCTGTACTGCAAGGTGTCGCCCGGGGTGATGCCGGCATGGCCGACATCGACTTGCACGGTGGCGGTCTTGAGCAAGGTGATGGATTTGGCGATGAACTGCACCGGGTCGCCGCTGCCACTGAAATCGATGGTGGTGTTCGGCGCGGTGACGTCGCGCGGATCCAGTGGCACCCATTGGCCGGAGGCGGTCGGGGCGGGCAGTGTGATGGTCACGGCATCGCCGGACACCGGGTTGATGATGGGTTGGCCGTCGGCATCGACTTCCGGCACGTAGAACGCGACAACGGTGTCGGTCTGCGCCGCGAGGTTGTCGTATTGCACAGTGAACGCATCGATGAACACGTCGTTGGCGGCGATCAGCACGGCGATTTCCGCAGGATTGCTGACCACGGTGCCGTCGTGCAGGGTAATCGAGGTCAGGCGTCCGCCGGGCCCCGGGGTGATGGCGGTGACCTGGATGTTGTCCGGTAGCGGTTGCGTGACGATCACATTGGTCAGGGTCTGGCCCGGCGCGGGGGTGACGGTGACGGTCAAGGTGCGGCCATAGTTGGGGCCGGTGGCGGTTTCGCCTTCCGGAGTGTTCAGCGTCTGGTCGAAAGTGATCACCGTCGGATGCACGACGAAGGCCGCGGTGGCGGCTTCGATCAGGCTCGGGTCGTTGAGCGGGTTGTCCAGGGCGTCGTTGCCGAACTCGAAGCCGCCGCTGGCGCGGATAGTCAGGTCCGGGCTGCCATCGGAGAAGCTGGTGTCGGCCAGATTGCTCAGGCTGGCAGTGATCTGCACCGGGATCACCGGTTGCAGGTTGCTGACGCTGGCGAACGGCAGCTCGATGACCACCAGGGTGTCGCCGGCACGCATGCCGTAGGTCGCGGCGTTAATCACGATGAAGTTGCCGCTGGCGTCCTTGGCCAGCGGGTGGGTGGCGTTGCCGGCGGCATCGAAGGTCACCGAGTGGGTGATCAGGTTTTGCCCCAGGTAGCTGGCGGAGACAAAGCTCACGCCGTCATCGCCGTCGCGCCCGGTTGCCGGCAGCGCCAGGTTGATAAAGGGCGCAAAACCGACCTGGGTCGAGGTGTTGCTGAAGTTCACGGTGAAGGTAAAGGTATCGCCGAGCAGCACGTCGCTGCCGCTGGTATCCAGGGTTGCACTGGGCGCGGCATCGGCCAGCAGGCCGTCGAAGTTGGCCATGGCGAGGCCGCTCAGGGCGATGCTTTTGTCGATATCGCCGACCCGGGTTTCTAGGGTCCAGTCGCCACCTGCGGCGGCGCTGCCGGTGTCATTGCTGGAGGCGGCGACGTCGGCGCCGGTCCAGCGCGCGAGTTCGGTCACCAGGGTCCTGCCAGCGGCGCCGGCGCCAACGTCACAACCATAAAGCTGGATGTCCGCACCCTGGTTGAGGTTGTTGCGCCATTGCTCGAGGGTTTGTCCCAGTTACCCGATGTTGTCCGCAGTGACCGTGCGATTGCCCAGGGTGAACTGTCCGGCGGCGCCGTGGGACATGACCTGGATCGAGTCGACCTTGCCCAATTGCGCCAACGCCGCGGAAATCGCCGCCAGGCCATCTTCGCCGCTATTCACCACAATGGCCGTGACGTTGCCCGGCAGTTGCGCCAGCAGTTGGTCGCGGTTTTCGATGCGGCTGTCGAGCACCAGCAGGCTGCGGGCGGCCGATGGCGCCTGCTCAGTGGCAGCACGCCCTTCGGTCGCCGTGGCTTGGGGAACATGGGCGTCGGTCGGGGCGGGGGCGCTGGGATCGGAGTGGGTCTGCTCGGTGGCCGCCGAGGCCGCCGCACCGTCGAACAGAATTCGCGGTTCCAGGGCCAGTGCCTGGCGCTGCGGACGCAAATGGGCGGCGAAAACTGGACGCTCTGATTTGTGCATCGTGTGGCCCTCGAACTGCGCGGTAAACCATTCCATTGATAGACAAGCCCGCTACCGGACAAATGGAGCGTAGGAGTTTTCTGACGGTTTACAACGTGGCTGCGAACTCATCGCAGTGAGGATGAAGACGTCAAACTGTTGGCGGGGTGTGGCTGTGAAAGCGGTAGCGGCGACAAGGTGTTGATTGGCCTTGTCGCCGGGTCAGGTTCCGCCTGCGCCAGACACAGGCAGAGCCTGGATCACCAGATTTTGAAGGTGTAGTCGATATTCACCCGCGTTTCGTTATCACTCCTGAAGGTTGACGCCGGCCCTTGCTGGTTTCGGTAGAACGCTTCTCTGAGCCGAAAGCCCAGGCCTTTCGCCGGGCCGGACTGGATCACATAAGCCAGTTCGAGGTCTTTCGATGACTCGGTGAGATCATTGCCGCCCAGCGCGGGTAACTTGATGTTGTCGCCGTGCAGGTAGCGCAGCATGCCCGTCAGGCCAGGCACGCCAATGGCGGCGAAGTCGTAGTCGTACTTGACCACCCAGGTTCGCTCCTTGGGGTTGACGAAGTCCGCACTCATGGTGCCGTCGCTCAGTACCACAGGCTCGCCGCCGGCGATGTAGGGAAAAGCGCTGTCGCCAGACTGCTGCATGTAGCCGAGCCCGAGGCTGTGACCGCTCCAGAGATAGCTGAACATGCCACCGATATTCAGGTTGTCGACCTTGCCGGCCCTGGCCTGGCCATCGTCGCGACTGTTGAACAGGCGAATGTCCGATTTCAACTTGCCCGCGCCCAGCGGCAGCGTATGCAACACGCCGAAGAAGTCCTGGGTATAGATGTCGCGCAACTGCGCATGGATCAGCCGCAGGGTCAGGTTGTCGGTCCAGCGGTAGTCACCGCCATAGAAGTCGAACCGTTCGGAGCTCGCTCCCGCTCTGAAACGACCATTGGGCGATGCCAGGGCAATCGGCTGATAGTCGGTGGAGTCGCGCAGATTGACCCGATCCATGCGCCCGGCATGAACCGTCAGTTTGTCTACGTCATCGGAGATCAGGTAGGCCCCACGGAACGATTGCGGCAGTAGCCGGGCGGGGCTGGCGTTGATCACCGGCAAGGCTGGAAACTGGGTGCCGATGGACAACCGGGTCCTGGAGATCCTGCTTTTCAGTGCCAGTCCCAGCTCCGAGTATTCGTCCCGTGCCTCGCGGGTCACCGGGTTGTACGCCAGCAATTGGGTGCCAGTGCGATCAGGCGACGAGTCGAGCTTGAACCCGGCCAAGCCCGTGACATCGACACCAAACCCCAGCGTGCCCTCGGTGAAACCGGAATTGGCCTTGAAGATAAACCCCTGGGCCCATTCGCGTGCAGCGGAGTAGGGGCTTTGTCCCTTGTAGTCGCGATCCAGGTAAAAGTTGCGGGTGGTCAGCGTCGCGCTGCTGTCCTTGACGAAGTCGGCCAGCGCACTTGGCGCCAGCAACGCCGCGAGCAGCCCCAGGCCGGTCGACCTGAAGTTGAAAGAGTTGATGCACATGAAATATCACCTTCTTGTTGTTATGGGTGATCCGCTCAGGCGGCAGGCTTGAGTGCAGCCCGTACCGTTAAATGACTGTTCATCAGCCACACCGCGACGGCCGCGACCACAAATGCGCAGGCGAACAGCAGGTAGAGATCGGCGGGCCGCCAACTGGCATCGATCAAGCGGCCAGCCACCAGCGGCGAGAGGATTGCCCCGATCCGGCCCATGCCGATGGCCCAGCCCAGTGCCGTGACGCGCTGCTCGGGCCCGTACAGGCTCGGTGTCAGCGCATACAGGCCGGCCACGCAGCCATTCACCAGAATCCCGATCATCAGCACCAGCGCGAACGCCAGGTTGAGGTTGTCGGTGAAGTGCACGAAAAGTCCGAGAAACAGGGCGTTCAGGCACAGATAGCTGATCAGCACCCTTGGCAACCGATAGCGTGCCGCAAGCAGGCCGATCAGCGATGTGCCGACGATTCCGCCGACATTGAGCAGTACCCCGGCCGTGATGCCCTGCTGATTGGAAAGTCCGGCTGAAACCAGCAGCTTGGGGGTCCAGCTCATGACGAAATAGAAGCCGAACATGACCAGGAAGAATCCCGCCCAGACCAGCAGGGTGGAGCGCAGCAGTTCCCTGGAAAACAGTCCGGCAAAGGTCGCGCGCCAGGAAGCCTGGGTACTTGACTGTAGCGGCGGCATGGCGGTGACTGGCTGAATTCCGACTTGGCTCAATAGTCGATTGAGCCGCTGCAGGGCATTGCGCGGCTGCCGCGCGACGAGAAAGGCGATGGACTCGGGAAGCAGCCAATACATGACGGGCAGCACCATCAAGGTAACGATACCGCCGTACAGGAACACCGCGCGCCAGCCCAGGTGCGGAATGATCTGCGCGGCGATGAGGCCGCCGATCGTTGCACCCAGGGCGTAGGCGGTGGATTGCAGGCTGATCGCCAGGCTGCGCCATTTGCGGTTGGCATATTCCCCGGCAATCACGTAGCTGCTCGCCAGCACGCCGCCAATACCCAGGCCCGTCAGGAAGCGCAATCCGCCAAGCATGCTCACGGACGATGCCTGTGACGACGCCAACATCCCCAGTCCGGCGATGGAAATGCACAGCAGAATCAGCGGGCGACGGCCAAAGCGGTCAGCCCAGGGTGCGATAAACAACGAACCCAGCGCCATGCCGATCAGGCCGGCGCTCAACAGGTAACCCAGTTGAATGCCACCAAGCCCCCACTCGATGGATACGGAGGCGGCGGTGAACGCCATTACCAGTACATCAAAGCCATCGAGCATGTTGATCAGGAAACACAGGGCAATCACCACCCACTGGAAAGCCTCCATGGGTTTTTCTTCCAGTTGCACACTGATGGACCGACTCATGGGGTAGCCCTCCGGTTTTTTTGGGCCTGGGGTTTTGTGCAGGCGAACGGGTTCGTCCTGCTGATGAGGAGATTTGAACGATTCATTGGGCACCTTATTGTTTTTGTCGGGCGTGCAGCGCATGGCTCGGCCAGGAGCACCGAGCGGTAACGGCATACCGATCCCTTGGCGTGGATCGGCAGCAGTGGGTCAGTTCAGGCGACAGTCAGTGATGGGTGGGCCATCAGGACTGTTGGCGCAGTTGTTCGATAATCCTCCGGGCGCGATTGGCGCCCACATCGACATGGATATCGACCATCGGCCGGTCGCCGAACTCGAGCATGTTCTGGTACTGCGCTTCGATCACCCCTTTGTCCTCGTCAAAGGTCAGCACCGTCTGTTCGACCACTTTGGCGGCTATGGCTTCGCGGTTGTCCTTGGGGTTGGTGGCCATGGTCCAGAAGTAGTGGCTGGTGGTTTCGGTTTCCGGGGTCACGCCGTGGAAACCGCGCATGTGGAAGCCGCCACGTTGCGGGTCATCCAGTGACTCGGTGCCGGCGTCGGCGGCGCCGGTCCAGATCCGCAGGTGGCTGACGTGGAACTCGATTTCCTGCCAGCGATCGACCTTGCCCTGGAACGGGTAGGCGGCGGTGTAGGTGGGCGGCGGCACCGAGCCGGGCATGTGGCGGGTGACCTTGACGTGGGTGTCGTCGCTGTCGACACGCATCTGCGCGTTCATGTGGATGCTGGCGTTGCCGCCGATGGTGCGCAGGTGCACGTAGCCCAGGTGGCTGAGGTCCAGCAGGTTGTCGTGGATCAGCTGATAGGGCGCATCGTAGTGATAGGCGCCGCCTTCAAAGAGGTATTCGTCGTTGCTGTGAAACTCATAGGCCGGCGGCTCGCTGGAGGGCTGCGGTTGATCGGCATTGCCGAACCAGACCCAGATCAGTTGATCGCGCTCGCGTACCGGGTACGCCGGGACCTTGGCTTTCGACGGGACTTTCGCCTGGCCCGGCACTTCCAGGCATTGGCCGTCACCATTGAACAGCAGGCCGTGATAACCACAGCGCACGCCGCGTTCTTCCAGGGTGCCATGGGACAGCGGCAGGGCTCGGTGGCAGCAGCGATCTTCCAGCGCTGCCGGCTGGCCATCGGCGGTGCGGAACAGCACCAGCGGCTTGCCAAGCAAGGTCCGGCCCAGCGGCTGGTCCTTGAGCTCCCAGGCGAATCCGGCAACGTACCACTGATTCAACGGAAATTTCGGCAAGGCGGCGGGTGCTGCAACTTCATGGGCGAGTGTCGATGTATTCATGACGATCTCCAGTGATCAGGCTTGTTGTTATCGGTAGTCATAGGTCCAGCACCAGGCGTGGACTGCGCGAGCGCGAACAGCAGGGGGTGAAACTGTCGTTGCGAGCGTGCTGCGCGGCGCTCATCCACTGATCGCGGTGCTCGGGCTCACCGGCCAGCAGCGCAGTAATGCAGGAGCCGCAGATGCCTTGTTCGCACGAGCTTTCAATCGCCACATCGTGCTCCAGCAGCACTTCGAGGGCGGTCTGGTGCGCTGGAACCTGCAGGATTCGGCCCGAGCGCGCGAGCTCGATCTCGAAGGGCTGATCACCTTCGAGCACCTGCGGCGGCGCGGCAAAGTCCTCGCGGTGGATCTGCTCATCGCTCCAGCCGCAGGCCTTGGCGGTGCTCTGAATGTGCGCCATGAAACCCGCCGGGCCGCAGACGTAGAGCTGGTCGTCCTGGCTGGCCGCCGCGAGGATCCGTGCAGCATTCAGGCGCTGCTCCGGCGGACCGTCATCGACATGCACCTGGACGTGGGCGGCGAACGGCGCCTCGCCCAGCAGCTCGGTGAACGCCAGGCGTTCGAGGGAGCGGCCGCAGTAGTGCAGTTCAAAGGGCTTGCCGGCGGCGATCAGGGCGTGGGCCATCGCCAGGATCGGCGTGATGCCAATGCCGCCGGCGAACAACAGGTAACGCTGGCCGCCGAGGTCCAGGTCGAACAGGTTGCGCGGGGCGCTGATGACGAGTGTCGAACCCTGAGCAATGTCAGCGTGCATGCCCCGGGATCCGCCCCGGGAGGCGGGTTCATTGAGCACTGCAATCAAATAACGGCCGCGCTCATGGGGGGCATTGCACAGCGAATACTGGCGGGTGAGGCCGGGCGCGACCTGCACATCGACGTGGGAGCCGGCGCTGAAGGCCGGCAGTTCCGAGCCATTGGCCGCGATCAGTTCAAAGCTGCAGACGCCGTCAGCTTCAGGGGTTTTACGGGAAACATAAACTTCGAGCATGAGTGTGACCCCACCGCAGGTGTGCAGTGTTTCAAAGGCTATGGAGGGTGTGCCGGGATTAGCGGGGCAGGGCAATCAGGACGGCGGAGGAGGGAACAGGCAAGTCATGGCAGGGAACCTCGCAGTTCTTATTGTTGTACGGCGCGCTTATGATGCAGGCGCGCAATCGTGGTGTGATTGTCATCCTAAGCTTTTTAGTTGCGGTGTCAACTAATTCAATCGACGTGCAGGAACCGTTTGTCATGACCCCAGCCTCGCCCCTCAATCTGGATCGCTACGTTCCCGCGCTCCTGACCTTCCTCACCAACAAAATGTCGAGTGGCGCGTCGGCCTGCTATCGCAAGCATTTCGGCATCGGCATTGTTGAGTGGCGGGTGTTGTCGATGCTCGCGGTCGAGGACCGGATCAGCGCCAATCGGGTGGTGCAGGTGGTGGGCCTGGACAAGAGTGCGGTCAGCCGTTCGTTGCAGGCGCTGGAACGTGACGGCTATGTCTCGACTGTGGTCGATGCCAAGGACGCGCGGCGCTACACGGTGTCGCTGACGGCTACCGGGCGTGAGTTGCATGACCGGGTGCTGGTGGTGGCGCTCAAGCGTGAAGAGCAATTGCTGTCGGCCTTGAAGGAAGACGAGGTGGATCTGCTGATCGGCTTCCTGCACCGGATGAGCGGGCAGTTGGATGCGGTGAATGCGATAGAGCCGGATGTTCAGGGGTAGTGGATAACGCCCCTGACCCTCTCAACAACCGGTGTTCTTCTCAAGGTCGATCTTTATCTGATCAGCAATAAGCTCGGCAAGGTGCCGCACCTGCTCGGTCAATGTCTGCCGCGAACGGTGCACCAGTCCGATATCCCGGTGGAAGGTGTGGGGTCCGAGATCGAGCGCGCGTACCCCTTGCGGCCAGTCCTGATGGGGCGCTGTCTGCGGCACCAGCGCTACCCCCAGGCCGTTTTCAACCAGTTTGACGATGGCATCCAGCTCATCCAGTTCGCACACTTCATGCAAGGTGAAATGCATCTGCCGCAGAAAACGATCGACCTGTCTGCCGCCGAACGAAGATCGGTCATACCGAATGAATGGCTGGTTGCAGAGTAGCGTCGACCAATCCTCTCCCGACATCTCGCGTGGCACGATCAGCCGATAGGGTTCAAGCGCCAGTGTGGTCCAGCGCAGGTCGCTCTGCAGGCTGAAGGGCGGGCGAATGATCGCAGCCATGTCGATTTCGCCAGCGTCCACCAGGTTGACCAACTCCATCGACAGGCCGGGGATTACCCGCGTGCGGCACTGCGGGCAGTGTCGATGAAACCTGGCCAGGGCATCCGGTAGATAGGAGCGCTGCACTGACGCGATGGCGCCGATGTTCACCAGGACGCTGGCAGCCGGTCCTGTCGTGCTCGTGCCGAGGTTGTCATACAGGCGAAGCAGGTCTTGCGCTTGCAGGAGTACTTGATGGCCCCTTCGGTTGAGGTGTGCCGAGCGGCCCTTGCGGTCGAAAATCTCGAAGCCCAACTCGGCCTCCAGACGTTGGATCTGCGCACTGACGGCCGCCTGGGTCAGGCCGATCCTGTTGCCCGCAGCGGCGAAAGTACCTTCCCGGGCAACCGCGATGAGTGTCTTGAGTTCTTTGATCATTCACAAATATTAATTGTGTTTCTAAGAAATATATATTGATTTTTTTACTGGGTGGCCCGTCCTACGATGCACCCATCCCCCGGCAGCTGACGAGCCTATTGCTGATGTCGGTGGGCGGCGGAACGTTAAACGTCGCTTGATGCGCGGTTCCTCACCAACAATAAAATCCATTGGAGTTCTGATGAGTCTCTCGCCTTTCCACCTCGCAATCCCTGTTTACGACCTTGCTGGCGCACGCACTTTCTATGGTGAAGTGTTCGGGCTCGAAGAAGGTCGCTCCAGCAGCCAATGGGTCGACTTCAACTTTTTCGGTCACCAGCTGGTTATTCATGAACATCCAAAGACCGCTTCGCAAGAGAGTGTCCACAGTAATCCGGTAGACGGCCACGATGTGCCAGTCCCGCATTTCGGAGTCATCTTGGGCTGGGAGCAGTGGGAGGCCCTGGCCGAACGCTTGAAGTCATTCGGGACCGAGTTTGTGATTGAGCCGTACATTCGATTCAAAGGGCAGGTCGGCGAGCAGGCCACCATGTTCCTGTTCGATCCGTGCGGCAACGCCCTGGAGTTCAAGGCATTCAAGGATATGAGCCAGCTGTTCGCCAAGTAATCAAAAAACGCCCGGCACAGCGCTGCTGTGCCGTTGGATCTCAAGTGAGCTGGAAGCTCATGACTCTAGCAACTGCAAACGCAGTCCTCTCATTCAAACAAGAAGGCTAGACATGAAACGTATTCCCCTGGTGTGGCAAATAGTTGCCGGGCTATTGCTTGGCGTGCTCGTCGGTTGGTACTTCAATACACACCCGCAGTATCAGGCGTGGGTGAGCGCTGAACTGTTGAAACCCCTTGGCGACATTTTTATCAAGATGATGAAGATGGTGGTCGTGCCCATCGTGTTCTGTTGCATGATTCTCGGCATTGCCGGCGGCGGCGATAACAAGTCCTTTGGGCGTATGGGGGTCAAGTCGTTGACTTACTTCTTTGCGATCACCGGCCTGGCAATTGTTATCGGCTTATGTTTCGCCAACCTGTTCGAGCCCGGAACGGGCACGGATATTTCGGGGATATCCCATGGCGCTGCAGCAATTACCCTGGAGCCGTCCAAGGGCGCCCTGGTGATCTTGCAAAACATTGTCCCTGACAATGTCGTTGTCGCAATGTCGGAAGCGAAACTGCTCTCGGTTTTGTTCTTCGCGGTCCTGTTGGGCCTGGCATTGAACGCGCTACCACCGGAAAAAAGCGCACCCTTCATCGCGGTTATCCAGAGCCTGTCTGATGCGATGTTCAAGGTTGTCTCGATCGTCATGGCGTATGCGCCCATAGGTGTGTTCGGCATGATCGGCGCTACTGTCGCGACCTTTGGCTTTGCCTCGCTACTGCCGCTGCTCAAGCTGATTGGCGTGGTCTATCTGGCACTGATTGTGTTTGCCTTGGTGGTGCTGGGCGGTATTTGTTATTTGATCGGCGAGAACATCTTCACGTTGATCAAGTATTTTCGCGATGAACTGATCCTTGCGTTCTCGAGTGCCGCGTCGGCAGCCGTCATGCCGCAGTTGATGAGCAAACTTGAAAACTATGGCGTGCCACGGCGCATCGTCAGTTTCGTGGTGCCGGTGGGTTACGCCTTCAATCTCGATGGCGCGTCGATATTCCTCGGAGTGGCGACGATTTTTGTCGCGCAACTGTATGGCATCGAGCTGTCGCTGTCGCAACAGATTCTGCTGGTGGTGACCATGGTGCTGACCTCCAAGGGTGCTGCCGGTGTCCCTGGATTTGCCATCATCATCCTGTCCGCCACCCTGGCCTCTGCCGGTCTTCCATTGGAAGGGGTCGCGCTGATTGCGGGGATCTTCAGGATTATCGACAGCGGGACCACGACCTTGAACGTACTGGGCAATGCCGTTGCGCCCTTGGTTATCGCCAGGTGGGAGAGGGCGGATCTGGAGCCCTGCCGATTGGACCCACTGACGCAAAAAAACTGACACGACGTCGTCAGTCGAGCATTGAGGGTGATTGCCAGCTGAATTTCCATATCCCCGCGGCCATACGGCGCGGGGGAAACATGCCATCAGGAGTAAATCATGAGCAACCCAACCTACGTCGAGGAATACAACGCAATCGTCGAGGTGCTGAGTCAGTACAACGAAGGGGGCGCCAAGGCCGACAGCGCATTGATGAAGCCTGCTTTCAACGAACAGGCGACCATTTTTGGAGTCGATGAAGGCAAGCTCACCGGCGGTGCCATCCAGAAGCTGTACGACGTGATCGACAACGCTTTCCATCCCTCGCCGAACGCCAAGGCCGCCATCGTGCGCATCGACATCGTCGGCACTGCTGCCAGTGCCCGGATCGATACCGACAACGTCTCGGGATTTTGCTTCACTGACTTCTTCAACCTGCTGAAGGTCGAGGGCAAGTGGACGATCGTCAGCAAGATCTACCACACCCATCCGAGCGCCTGACCCTTCGTTCACCAGGGGCGAGTCGGGTTATCCCTCGCCCTCTACACGCTTCGGTCAGAGCCGATACTCGTCACGTCGCAGCACCAGTATCGTGACCTCGTAGACCAAAACGATTTTTCCCTCGGCAGTAGCGACCTCAACCTTGAATACCGTCCATCCACGCTCCGGGTTGCGGGTGTGTGGCAACGAGCGAACGACTTGTGTGGAGAGCTCGAGGCGGTCGCCCGCCACCACCGGGGCGACCATCCGCACACCATCGATCTTGCCCCCCGCCACGACATGGGTCTGCAGCAGCAAGGCATCGCACATCAGGCGTTGCGAGATCGCAAAGGTCTGAATGCCGCTGGCGCAATGCACGCCCAGCGGGCTGTCGCGGGCGAGATCGGGGTCCATATGCATGTCGAGCGGATCATACTCGGCGGCGAAGGCGATGATCTGTTGGGTGGTGATGGGGGCCGATTGCCTGGCGGTCCAGGTTCTATTCAGCGTCAGGTCTTCCCAATAAAGCGTTTTTTCTGCCACGTTGACTCCTGGGTTCCGTGTCCATTCTGGCGGGGCATGATAGCGGCGCATCGCCCGATCGCGCAGAATCGATAGTCTCGCAGCCCAGCGCCCCCGACAATGTCCGCAGGCTTCAGCCTGGCTGGATGATTTGGACAGTGCGCAGCGTATGTTCAGGCATAGGCTGTACAACAATGGAAAAAGGAGAACGCAGAATGGACGTTAAATGCACATCGATTGAGGACGTACGTCGGCACATCGATCAAATCGACCGCGAGGTGGTGGCTTTACTGGGTAAGCGTGGCAAGTTCGTCACCCAGGCGGCGGCTTTCAAGAAAACCACCGATGACGTGCGTGCACCGGCCCGTGTCGAGCAGGTGATCCACAAGGTTCGCGCCCTGGCCGACGAAACCGGCGCTTCGCCTGAAGTGGTGGAGAGGGTCTACCGGGCGATGATCGCGGCCTTTATCGAGGAAGAGCTGCGCACGCATGCTGATCTGGCAGGCCGCCAGGTACTTCGGTAAGCCCGAGGTTGAGGGAGCCTGCTAGCGATGAAGTTGATGCGGTGCTGCTGATTCCCCCTTCGCTGGCAAGCCAGCTCCTACAGGTTTTGTGGTGGACGCTGGATAAATGTGCAACGCATGACTCTGTAGGAGCCGGCTTGCCGGCGAAGGCGGTGTGTCTGATGTACCGAGGTGTCTGGTTCGCTGGCAAGCCAGCTCCTACAGGTTCTGTGGTGGACGCTGGATAAATGTGCAACGCATGACTCTGTAGGAGCCGGCTTGCCGGCGAAGGCGGCGTGTCTGATGTACCGAGGTGTTTGGTTCGCTGGCAAGCCAGCTCCTACAGGTTCTGTGGTGGACGCTGGATAAATGTGCAACGCATGACTCTGTAGGAGCCGGCTTGCCGGCGAAGGCGGTGTGTCTGATGTACCGAGGTGTCTGGTTCGCTGGCAAGCCAGCTCCTACAGGGGGCTTGAAAATCTGCAATGGCCGAGACCCTCATGAAATTTCCCGAGCATTTAGCCCAACGCGATGTCTACCGGCTCAGGAGTCTCGACACCACCGTCGAGCAATAGCCAACCAAGAGGAACACCCCATGAAAGTGCTGATGGTTCTCACCTCCCACGACCAACTGGGCGACACCGGTCTGAAAACCGGCTTCTGGCTTGAAGAGTTCGCCGCGCCTTACTACGTGTTCAAGGATGCCGGTGCCGAAGTGGTGCTGGCGTCGCCGGCAGGCGGTCAGCCGCCACTGGATCCGAAGAGTGCATTGCCTGACTCCCAGACTGAAATGACACGTCGCTTCAACGCTGATCCAGCGGCCCAGCAGGCGTTGGCCACGACCGTCAAGCTCGATACGGTCAATGCGATGGACTTCGACACGGTGTTTTACCCTGGTGGCCATGGTCCTCTGTGGGACCTGGCCGAGTCGCAGACCTCCATCGACCTGATCGAGTCCTTCGAGCGTGCGGGCAAGCCGATCGGTTTTGTCTGCCATGCGCCGGGGGCGCTGCGTCATGTACGGGCGGCGGATGGCGAGCCGCTGATCAAGGGGCGCCGGGTCACCGGTTTCACCAATGGCGAGGAAGCGGCCGTGCAGTTGACCGATGTGGTGCCGTTTCTGATCGAAGACGAGTTTCAGCGTCTGGGCGGGCTTTATGAAAAGGGCGCCGATTGGGCACCCTTCGTGGTTGAAGACGACAAATTGATCACCGGCCAGAATCCCGCCAGCTCCGAAGCAGTGGCCAAGGCACTGCTTGCTCAGTTGAAGTGAGGGAAACCTGTAGGAGCGGGCTTGCCCGCGATTGCGGTGTGTCTGAAACACCGCGGCGCCTGAATCGCCAGCAGGCTGGCTCCTATAGAGGCTTTTACAACGCCGCTCTCACCTGCAGTCCAAACACCAGCGCATTGTCGATGTCCTGCCCGGAAAACGCCCCCGGCTCGATGATGTACTGCAGGTTCGGGCGCAGGGTCAGCCAGGAGGTGGCCTGGTAGCCGTAGCCCAGTTCGATCAATTGTTCGGCGCTGTCCAGGTCAGGGAACGCCGAGCCGTTGGCCTGCGCGGTGTCTTGCTGGACATCGCGGCTGCGTGGATTGGGCACCGCACGGCCGTAGCCCAGAGCGAGGGTATCCCGGGGGCGGCTGACGAACGGTTGGTACAGCACCAGGCCGGTGCCGTACCACTTGCTGAACGGCGAGGCCGCCTCGCTGGCGGCCGAGTACTGACCGAAGGCATGCAGGCTGCGAGCGCTGGACGCTGGCGAACGCCACAGGGCTTGATCCACAAGAAGGTAATGGCCGCCACGGCCAGACACCTGGTCATCGCTGCCGATGCGCTTGGCGTCTGAGCTGTCGTAGTAGTAGCCGACCTTGTACTCGCCAGGCAATTCGCCGGCGCGCTTGTACACCAACTCGACGGGAACCACGGTACCGGTGGTGTGCTTGGGCCCCAGGTGCCAGGCGCGGCTGGAGTTGCCGTTGCTCTCGGGGTCGACATTGAACGCCGAGACACGCAACTGCCAGGCAGGCGACAGGTCGTATTTGACCCGCACGCCCAGGTGGGCATTGGGGTAGTTGGTCCAGCCGCTGCCGCCGGACATGTTCAGCGGATGGCCGCAGAACCCGGCGTTCATGAAGTTGCAGAGGATGCCGCTGTCGAGGCCACCGAGGTCGTTGCCCATGGCCATGTAGCCCAGTTTCACGTTCAGCGCCGGGGTCAGCAGGTTGCGTTCATAACTGAGTTCGGTCAGGCGGGTGTAGAGCCCCCCGTAGTTCTCCTGGATCGGCAAGCGGTTGCCCACCAGGTCCTCGGAAGCGCTTTGGCCGCGGCGGTCGTTGATGCTCAACTGGACCTTACCCGCGTTGTCCAGGCCATACAGCTTGTCCAGGTCGAAGCGGGCGCCGAGCTTGATGTTCTGCGAGTAGCGTGCCGAACGATGCAGGCCGCCATCGGCGTTATAGGCGGTTTCGCCGCTGTAGTCGCCGGTCAATGTGACGCCATCTTCCTCCATCTGGTGGCGCAGGCCGCCCCAGTCACCGCTCAGGGTACTGCGCGAATCGTTGGCGGCAAAAGCGGGCAGGGCGGTAGTGCAGGTCAGGCCAATCAGCAGGCCTGTCGTCGAAACGCGAACAGCGAAAAACATGAAAATCTTCCAGATCCAATCTTCAGCGATAGCGCAATGCAACGCGGCACCCGCAGGTGCCGCGCCGATTACAGTGTGAGCGCCCGCGACCGAGGCGAGCGCTGATGCTTATGGCAGGGCGTAGGCCATGACGTAGTCGCCACGATCGGTCGACTGGCGTGCGCCACCGGCGGTGATCACGACGTACTGCTTGCCGGTCTTCGGCGAGACGTAGGTCATCGGGCCGCCCTGGCTGCCCACCGGCAGGCGCGCTTTCCACACTTCTTCGCCATTGCCGCTGTTGAAGGCGCGCAGGTAGAAGTCCTGGGTGCCGGCGATGAAGATCAGGCCACCCTGGGTCGACAGGGTGCCGCCGAGGGTCGGCAGGCCAATTTTGATCGGCATGTGCATGCGGATGCCCAGGGGACCGGTGTCTTCAACGGTGCCCACCGGCACTTGCCAGGCGACCTTTTGGGTCTTCATGTCGATCGCGGTCAGGGTGCCGAACGGCGGTGCCTGGCAAGGAATGCCGGCCACCGAGAGGAAGCGGTTCTTGTTCACCGCATAGGGCGTGCCCTTGAGCGGCACCGCGCCCATCCCGGTGTTCAGCGCTTCGCCGCCGCCCGCCGCCTGGCCTTTGTTCTGCGAGGGGATCATCTGAATCCACAGGCCCAGGCGCATGTCGTTGACGAAGATGAATCCGTGCACCGGGTCGGTGGAGATGCTGCCCCAGTTCATCCCGCCCAGGGAACCCGGGAAGCTCAGGGATTTATCGGTGCCCGGCGCGGTGTACAGGCCGTCGTAGCGCATGCCCTTGAAGTCGATGCGGCACAGCAGTTGGTCATACGGGGTGGCGCCCCACATGTCCGACTCGCTCAGGTGCTGGGCGCCGATCTGCGGCATGCCCACCGATTTTGGCTGGGTCGGCGAGTAGGGCTCGTTGGGGATGTTGGCGGCCTTGACCGGTACTTCCTTGACCTCGGTCAGCGGCTTGCCGGTGGCGCGGTCGAGCACGTAGATCTGCCCGGCCTTGGTGCCGATGACCAGCGCCGGCACGGTTTTGCCGTCCTTGGTGAAGTCGATCAGGCTCGGCTGCATCGGCAGGTCGAAATCCCAGAGATCGTTGTGCACGGTCTGGTACACCCAGCGTTCTTCACCGCTGCTGGCATCCAGCGCGAGGATCGAGGCGCCGTAGGTGTGATCGAGCTTGCTGCGTTCTACACCGTAGATGTCGGTGGACGAGCTGCCCATCGGCAGGAACACGGTGTTGGTCGCCGGGTCATAGGACATCGGCGCCCAGCTGTTCGGGGTGCTGCGCACATAGGTGCTGCCTTCGGCCGGTGCATTGCGATCCTGCGGGTTGCCCGGATCGAACGCCCAACGCTGGGCGCCGGTGATCACGTCGAAACCACGGATCACGCCGCCAGGCATGTCGGCCTGCACGTTGTCGGCGACACGACCGCCGACTACCACCGTGGTGCCGGCCATCAGTGGCGCGGAAGACAACTGGTAGTAGCTGTCCGGCACATCACCCAGACCGGCCTTGAGATCGACCTGGCCGTTGTTGCCGAAACCCCGGCAGAACTCGCCGGTGTCGGCATCGACCGCGATCAGGCGGGCGTCGATGGTGTTGGTCAGCAAACGGCGCTGGCAGTTGGCTGCTGCCGCCGGTTGCGCCTCGATGATGGTCGAGCTGCTCGGCTGGGCAATCGGTTGGGTGGCATCGAAATACGCCATGCCACGGCAGCGCTGCCAGACTTTCGACTGGGCGTTGATCGAGTTTTTCCACAGCTCTTTACCGCTGTCGGCATCGAGGGCGATCAGGTTGTTGTGCGGGGTGCAGATGAACACCTTGTTGCCGATCTGCAGGGGAGTGAGCTGGTCTTCGGCACCGTTGCCATCGCTCTCGGCGACGTCACCGGTGTGGTAGGTCCAGGCCACTTGCAACTTATCGACGTTGCCGCGATTGATCTGGTCCAGCGCGGCGAAACGGCTGCCGCCTTCGGTATTGCCGTAATGCGCCCAGTCCTTCTGCGCCTTGGCCGGCTCCACAGGCGTCAGGCCCGGGCCGGTACCGTTGGCAGCCACCGTGGGGTGGGCGACGAACATATTGCCCGCAGCCACCGCCAGGGCAATCGCCAGTACGCCAGCGAGCGCATAAGCGCCGCGACCGGCAACACCGCCATCGGCGCGCTTGAGCAGGGGATAGACCAGGGTCACCGCCAGGCCCACGGCGCCGAACATGAACAGGCGCGAGAACAGCGGCCAGAACACCAGCCCGGCATCGCTCACCGCCCAGATCGCCGTGCCCAGCAGGAACACGGCGAACAACCAGGCGCCGGAAGGCTTGCCGCGGGCGACCAGCAGGCCGGCAACAGCCATCACCAGGCCACCCACCAGGAAGTACCAGGACCCGCCCAGGCTGACCAGCTTCACGCCGCCCGCCGCCAGTGCCAGGCCGAGCAGGGCGATGATCACCCCCAGCCCGATCACGATGAATTTCGCTACGCCCGAGAGGCGTTGATTGTGCTTCACGTTGAATGTCCCGTTGAAATGAGGCGGTCAGTATATAGATAGGTAACTATCTAGTTAAACCACAAATTCACGGTCGAGGGTGCTTCGCAGGTCGTGGTCGTGCCTGATCGAAGAATCTGCAGTACCTCTTATCAATAGCGTTGAACTCTGCTTTTGTCGCCTCCGTCCCATGCTAGGAGGGACTCAGGGTCATCCTGTACGGCTTTTTTACTTGCCATCGAGAGGTAACACTCATGAATAGCATCATCTACATCATTGGCCTGGTGGTGGTCATCGCCATCGTCGCGTCGTTTCTTGGACTTGCTTGAGTCCAGTGCTGCGGCCAGGAATTGTAGGAGCCAGCTTGTCGAATCGTCGCACTGTGGCGATGGGCGCCAACGATAACGCGCGCATCCTGAATGCACGCGGCGTCCTCAGCCTCATCGCGAGCAGGCTCGCTCCTACAGTTTTTTTGCTGGTCTATGTGGGACTCAGCCTGCTGGGGACGAAGCCGGCACAAACGCAGCAATCATGACCCTCAATTCCCCCGGTAAGTCGAAAAGCCATAAGGGCTGAGCAGCAACGGGATGTGGTAGTGCGGGACGGTGCCGTCCACTTCGAATATGACCGGTACTTCGGGGAAGAAACTGGACGTGTTGTGCGCCTTGTACCACTCACCGGTTTTGAAGGTGACACGGTAGGTGCCTTTCTCCAGATCCCGACCTTGCGGATAAAGTCCGGTGACGCGACCTTGCTCGTTAGTCGCCGCGCTGTTGAGCATGTCCCAGTTTTTCCCATCCTGTTTTTCCAGGGTGACATTGACCCCAGGGGAGGGCAGGCCATCCTGCAAGTTGAGGACGTGCACACTCAACGGATTGGCTGCCGCCAGGGCAATGGATGAAATGGCACTCAACAGCGCGCCAGCGAACAAGCTTTTCAATACAGTCATGGAGATCTCCTTAGTGCTTGAGGGTAGGTAGGACTTTGTTGATGGCGGCCATTGCGCAGCCTTCATCGTTGGCCGCGCCGCCGGCACCGGCTACGCCAATGGCGCCGATGACTTGCCCCTCGACGTTCAATGGCACGCCGCCACCGAGCAGTAACAGTTCATCAAGGGTGTTGAGGTTTTCCGCATCCGGATTGGCACGAGCACGTTCTGCCAACAACCGCGTGGAGGTCTTGGTCGACAGGGCGGTATAGGCTTTGCGTTGCGCCGCCAGGGTGTTGTGCGGACCGACGTCGTCATCCCGTTGCACGGCAACCAGATTGCCGCCGCGGTCAACCACGGCGGCCACGGCTGTGCGGCCATCGGCGTGGCAGGCGGTGAGTGCGGCATTCAACAAATCGTTGGCCAGCGCCAGTGATACGTCCTTGCGCTGGGCAATTTGATCCGGGGCTGCAACGGCGAATCCGGAGGTCATTGCCAGGGTGATCAGCAATGAAGTTGGTAGGCGGGTACGCATGTTTTTTCCTTGGTTGATTCTGGCTGGGTCAATGCCCGGCATCATGCCCAGCCCACCCCGTCAGGATGATTACCCCTTGATTACCAACATGTAATGAAAGAACGCAGCGAACCGGGCTAGCCTATGCACCAGTCCTGGAGGAAAAAATGCGCATCCTGGTGGTGGAAGATGAAACGAAAATGGCTGATTACCTTCGAAAAGCCCTGACTGAATCCGGCTATTCGGTAGAGATCGCCCTCAACGGGCTGGATGGCCAACATCTGGTGCAGGAAAGTGAATTCGATCTGATCATTCTGGATGTCATGTTGCCGGGCCTGGACGGTTGGCAGTTGCTGCAAATCATTCGGCGCAAGTGGCAGACCCCGGTGCTGTTTCTGACCGCACGGGATTCGGTGGATGACCGGGTCAAAGGCCTGGAGTTGGGGGCCGATGATTACCTGGTAAAACCCTTTTCCTATGCCGAACTGCTGGCCCGCGTCCGCACTTTGTTGCGCCGCGGTCCTCCACGTGAGGTCGAGCATTTTCTGGTGGCCGATCTGAGCCTGAATCTGTTGCAACGCAAGGTCACCCGTAATGGTGAACGCTTGATCCTGACCAACAAGGAGTTTGCCCTGCTGCATCTGTTGGTCAGTCGTGAAGGGGAAGTGCTGTCGCGCTCGCTCATTGCCTCGCAGATCTGGAACATGAACTTCGACAGTGATACCAACGTGGTCGATGTCGCCATTCGCCGCTTGCGGGCCAAAGTTGACGATCCTTACCCACGCAAGTTGATCCATACCGTGCGCGGTATCGGCTACATGCTCGAGGTGCAATCCTGAAACTCTATCCCCGTGCCCTGAGCTTGCGCCTGGCGATGATGTTCGCGCTGGTCAGTGTGCTGCTGCTGGGCGCTATCGGTTTTTATCTGTATCAGTCGCTGCAACGAGAAATTGCCTGGCGCGATGACCAGGCGTTGCTGGGTCGCCTGGAGCGCGTGCAAGCGTTGATCAACGACAGCGCCAGCATCGAGCAACTGCGCAATCGACCCAAGCTCTACGAAAACATGCTGGGCAACAGTGACAATCTGCTGTGGATTGTCGACGACAGGGGGCAGGTGCTGATCGAAATCAATCCGGTAAACATGAGCCTGCCCACGTTGCCTGCCGCCTCCCAGGCTCGATTGGCGGACGGTAATGCTTCGTTGTCAGTACGACTGGCCTGGAAAGATGTCACTCAGGAAGGGCGGGGCCTTACCCTGATTGCTGGCAAGTTGCTGAGCGAGCGCGAGCAGATGCTGGCGGCTTACCGGCTCAAGCTCTGGCTAGCCATGTCGGTCGGCGCATTGCTGGCGTTTGTACTGGGCGGCTGGGTCAGTCGGCGAGGTTTACGCCCCGTGCGGATGCTGGCCAGGCACGCGGCTGCCATTGATGTGCAACATTTGCACCTGCGCCTGAATGAATTCAATCAACTGAGTGAGCTACAAGCCCTCAGCAGTGCACTCAATCAAATGCTCGCGCGCCTTGAAGATGGTTTCGCCCAGCTATCACGATTTTCCGAGGACCTCGCCCACGAGATGCGCACGCCACTCAGTAATCTGATGGGGCATACCCAACAAACCCTGAGGTACAGCCGCTCGATCGAGGACTATCAGAACCTGCTGGTGTCCAATCAGGAGGAATATGAGCGTCTGGCGCGAATGATCGACAGCATGCTGTTTCTCGCCCGAACCGAGCATTCAAACGCAGCCTTGAATGACCAGGTCATCGACCTCCATGACCTGGTTGAGCAACTCTGCGAGTATTTCGAAGGCGTCGCCCAAGAGCGCGAAGTAACGCTGATTAATCAGGCCCAAGGCGAGTTGCGGGCTGATCCAGTTCTGATCCGTCGAGCCTTGGCTAACCTGCTGTCCAATGCGCTGCGTTACGGGGCACCCGCTACGCCAGTGATCATTAGCAGTCTGGCGAGCGAAGACAGCATCGAACTCGCAGTTCACAACCAGGGTGTGCCCATCGCAGCGCAACACCTACCGCGACTGTTTGAACGCTTCTACCGATGCGACCCGTCACGCAATCAGCCAGACGACTCCGGTGGCCTGGGATTGGCGATTGTGCGCTCAATCATGCAATTGCATGGCGGACAAGTGACCGTCGATAGCGATCAATCAGGCACCCGTTTCAGCCTGGTGTTCCCGATTCGACGCGCTTGAGCGGTTCCTGAGCAGGATTGAAAAATTTAGCGCACAGGCCACGCACAGCCAGGCCAGGTACGGAAACAGGATCAAGCCCGTGATCAGGTCCAGCCGTATGGCCATCACCACCATTGCCGCGACCACCAGCCAGAGCACGATGATAATCAGCATACTGGCGAGAATGTTGTGCGCCCCGAAGAACACCGGGGTCCAGAGTGTATTCAGCGCAATCTGCGCCGCCCATAGGGCCAATACCACCTGACTGCCCGGCATCAAACTCAGCCGGTACCCAGCCCAGGCGAGTAACAGGTAAATGACCGACCAGGCCAGCGGAAACGCCCAAGCGGGTGGGGTGAATCCGGGTTTGGCAAGGGATTCGTACCAAGGGCCAGGTTTGAAAAAGAAACCTGTGCTGGCCGCGGCGGCGCAGGCCAGGAGGAAAATGAAAAAAGTCATGACCGTTCCTTAGTGAAAAGCTGTTGTCGTGAGTCGCGGCTCAATGCTTGCCGGCTAATACAGAGGACTCCTGCTGCGCTGAGAAGTTTGCTCTGCGCAATGACTTTAGTTCTCTGCGAAACAGTGGCCTCGATCAGGTAGAGTGCTGATCCATTCAATCGTTGTGTGACACATGAATCGTCCGCTGTTCATTGCTCTGGATGGGCCCAAGGGTGCCGGCAAAACCACCTTGCTGGAGGCCGTGACCCAAGTCCTGCGGGCCGAAAACCACCAAGTCATCCGCCTGTGCGAGAAAAAAAGCGATCCCTTCCGGGGTGAAACCATGGCCCTCGTCAACCAACTGGTGCGCAGCCCCGACCGGACTCTGGAACGGCAGGTTTGCGAGCGTTTTGCCGACAGCCGGGCCTGGATCTCCGAACACGTTCTGCCCAAGCAGCCGCAGGGCAGCATCATCCTGATCGATCGCTGGTACCCATCGGAGGCCGCATTCCGCCGGCTGATCCCGTTTTCCGAGATTCTGCAGTTGAACCTCGAGCGCAACGTGCAGGTGCCCGATCTGCATGTCGGGGTGGTCACTGATCCTGAACTTTCGTGGGCGAGGGCAGCGGCGCGCCGACGTGGGTTGGGCAGTACGGTGATTCACAAACTCGAAGAACAGGTCGCCTGTACCCGGGCGTTTGAGCGCGCCGTTGCCGATAACGGTTGGGTGTTGTGTCGCAATGAGGGGACGGTGGAGGAGGCGACGATGCAAGTGGTGGCAGAGATTTATGGTGTCATTCGGTGAGTGACTGCGCCTGGGGTTGGCTTGAGGCGCAGCGCTTTCAAATTGACTCACCTCGATCCAGCTTATCGAGCAGTGATTGGCCACGGTGCCATAGTGCCTTTTGCTTCGTATCATCCATGCGGTCCAGGTTCTTATAAATCATCCCCATGCGCTGATTACTGCGCAGGGCATCGCTGTGGCGCATCAGGAAATGCCAATAGAGCGAATTGAAGGGGCACGCGTTATCAGTGGTGCTCTCGCTCACTTTGTAGGTGCAGTCATTACAGTAATTGGACATGCGTTTTATATATTGGCCACTTGCACAATAAGGCTTGGAGCCCAGGTAACCGCCGTCCGCGTGCATCACCATGCCCAGGGTATTGGGTAGCTCTACCCAGTCGAAGGCGTCCATGTAGATCGCCAGATACCAGTCGCATATCTGATGGGGAGCGATGCCGGCTAGCAAAGCGAAGTTGCCGGTGACCATCAGTCGTTGAATATGGTGCGCGTAGGCATGCTTCAAACTTTGGCCGATGGCTTGGCGCATACAGGCCATTTGCGTTTCGCCTGTCCAGTAGAACTCTGGGAGCGACCTGGTATTGCCGAACGCATTGCCCTCTGCATAGCCAGGCATTTTCAGCCAGTAAACGCCGCGTACGTATTCTCGCCACCCAATCAGCTGGCGGATAAAGCCTTCGGCGGCATTCAGCGGTATGTGACCCGACCAGTACGCCGATTCTACATCGCTGCACAACTGGTGGAGATCCAGCAGGCCGATGTTGAGCGCGGCGCTTATACGGGCGTGAAATAGAAATGGCTCGTCGGCGGCCATGGCGTCCTGATAGTCGCCAAAGGCTGCCAACCCCCAGTCGAGAAAATAGTCCCACAGGGCTCGCGCTTCGCTGTGGGTCACAGGGTAGTCAAACGTGTCGACGCTGCCGTAGTGGTTGGGGAATTGTTCCGCTACTAACGAAATTACATCCTGGGTGATTGCATCCGGCTTGAAACGAGCGGGTGGGGGAGGCGTCACCTTCTTTGGCAATGCCTTGCGGTTCTCCGCATCGAAGTTCCAGGCGCCGCCGACTGGACTGCCGTCGCCATTGAGCAATAGCCGGCTTTTGCGGCGCATCTCACGATAAAAGAACTCCATGCGCAGCTGTTTTTTATCTTTCGCCCACGCGGAAAATTCGTCGCGTGTGCAGAGAAAGCGCGTATCACAATGCCAGTGTATTTCCAGGCCACAGTCCTTGATGGATTGCTCCAGGCGCCAGTCACCGCACTCTGTGACGTGTATTTCCTCAGGCCCAAGCAGTGCCTGCCAGCGATGTAACTCGCCGGGCACCGAACCGCTGTTGTCCGGATCACTCAATGTCACGTAGTGCACTTGGGCTCCGCGCTCACTTAGCGCCTCTGCAAAGTGGCGCATGGCGCTGAAGATCAGGACGATTTTTTGCGGATGATGGGGAACATGACTGGCCTCTTCCATCACCTCGACCAACAGCACCACATCGCGCTTGAGGTCGAGGTGCTGTAACGAGGCCAGGTTGAAAGATAACTGGTCACCCAAGACAAGGCAGAGGCGCTGCGGCGCATTCATGAGTCAGAGTCCACTGATTACGCAAGGTCGCCAAAAACTGAACGGTGACCAATGATTGAAATTCATACCCATCGAGCGGCTGGGGAGGTGAGTCGAACTTCATTGAGCTCGAATACTTGTACAAGGATAGTGTTTTGTACAGGTTCTGGCGAGATCTGATGAGGGCGATCGTCGAAGTGGAAGGCCGAAGCCGTTGAAAATGCTACTGGAGTACATCTGTACTCCGGCCACCTATACGCTTATGTAGATGGTACCGACACCTATCTGTTCAGTGAGCAACACGTCAGTGCCTTCGCTTTAGAAAATGAACGCGCGTGGATGATGCGCTCTATGGCGTAATAATAAAGACTCAACGATATCTGAAGTTCAGGAGGACATAACAGATCATGGTTGCTGTTAGACCGACCAATATGTACTCGATGCGGGGAAGGAATATAACTGACCCACCTAAAGAAAACACGATCAAGGTGTTTTGCAGTATATATTTCCTTATTTTAGGTACGGCTATGAAATAGCCATATTGCTTGCCCAGGAAAAATAAGGCCATGCCGATGATTGACATGATCTGGAAATCACGTATCGCGACGTCATTCAGGATGGCATGTTTGATCAGGTTTGCGAGAAGTGCCAACCCGATAAAAAGAAAAAGATGCGAATAGATTAAGGAGTGCCCACTCATAGTGCTTTCATTTTTGCTGAGCAGGTAAAAGCTATCAAAATAGATCCACCAGATACTGCAAACCATGACAAATCCGGTGATTGCCGCCATCACATTGTAACGATCCCATTGAATGTCAGATAACCCGCCAGACAGGCTAATGACTGACTCACCCAATAAGATAAGGGTCAGTAACCCCAGTCGTTCAACCAAGTGTTCTGTATGGGCCGGCAATGGCTTTCGTTTACTCCAGGGAACTACAGGAAGCAGAATATCAAGAAATATCCCAATGTAAGCGACAAGGTAACGCATAGGTGGGTCAAAAAGAATGGATGAAAGACTTATAACTGCGCTAACTAACAGGGCGAAGCCTAGCCTGGAGGAGAATTCGCTACGGTCATCGCGATTACGTATTGACGAAATGTACATGGTGCTGATGATGGCACGTATACCAAAATAGCAGGCAATCACCAGCGGATAGTTGACTTCCAGTTCCTCCCCAATCCGTGCAGAAAGCACAATGAGCAGTAACATGATAAACAATGTTGCCAGTCGTTGGAGGTAACTGTCCGTATCAAACCTGTTGGAGTAAATCGTGTGGCTAGACCAGACCCACCACAACGGAACAAAAAGCAGTAAAAATGTCCATAATTGCTCATGTTCAAAGTGGCCTTGATGAACATGTCCGAGTGTATGCGTAACCTTGCCAATCGTCACAACAAAAATCAGGTCAAAAAACAACTCCAACCATGTGGCGTGTCGATTTTTGTCATAATACTTCAAGGGTTTCATTCGCTGTTGGCTCCGTGTGCACCTCTTTGATGTAGAAGGAATCTAACGTTGGTTCGTCCTCGGTTCCGGTGTGGTTGATGCCAGGCCTATGTCACTGTCTCGCATTATCCACGCACTAACAAAAGTTCAATCACCTGACGCATCTCGGTGAACTCGGGAGCCCCGTCATAACGAAGCCCATCAATGTAAAACGCTGGGGTGCCATTCACGCCGCTGCGTACGCCGCCATTAAAATCAGACTTTATTTTGGGCACGTAAGTACCGTCTTGCATTGCAAGATAGAGTTCTTCGTCGGAGAGGCCGTGTTTTAGAGCGATGGCCCGAAACAGCGGCAGGCCCAATCGATCCTGATTTTCATACAATTCGTCGTGAGCCTCCCAGAAGAATCCTCGACTCCCGGCAAACTCAGCGGTGACAGCTGCAGCCATCGCATGGGGGTGAGCGGTGGTCAGTGGAAAGTTACGGAATACGAACAGCAAGTCATCGCAAAAATGCTGTTGCAGATTCTTGACCATCCAATATGCTTCACCGCAATAGGGACATTGCTCAAGGAGCTGAAGCTCTCTGGGGAAGAGATCAAAGGCTACATTGATCAACATGCGCAAAGAGGCACGGCGCAGACCCAGTCCCC
This sequence comes from Pseudomonas sp. F007, assembly GCF_057814275.1. Classification (NCBI taxonomy): domain Bacteria; kingdom Pseudomonadati; phylum Pseudomonadota; class Gammaproteobacteria; order Pseudomonadales; family Pseudomonadaceae; genus Pseudomonas; species Pseudomonas sp. F007. Next base: position 180,495 of record NZ_JBVATA010000005.1, read on the forward strand.
GGTGGATCAGATGAGCATCTCGCCACGCCTGAAGAAAGTTTTCAATTCTGCGTTCCAGGCATCTCGTGATTTAGGACACTCATACGTTGGACCGGAGCATTTGTTGATCGGGCTTGCCTCGGTACCGGAAAGTATTGCCGGGACATTGCTGAAAAAATACGGCGTAACGCCTGAAGCCTTGCGGCAGAAGGTGGTCAAGGTGGTGGGTAAGGGCGCCGAGGATGGGCGAGTCGACACCCCGACGGGAACACCGACACTCGACAAGTTCGGTCGCGACCTGACGTCATTGGCGCGTGAGGGCAAACTGGATCCCGTACTGGGGCGTGCGCAGGAAATCGAAAATACCATTGAGGTGCTGGCGCGGCGCAGGAAGAACAATCCGGTCCTGATTGGCGAACCTGGCGTCGGTAAAACGGCCATCGTTGAAGGGCTTGCACAGCGAATAGTGAAGGGCGATGTCCCTGAGATCCTGCGTGGCAGACGGCTTGTTGAAGTCAACCTGAACTCAATGGTTGCGGGCTCCAAATACCGTGGTGAATTTGAGGAGCGAGCCAAGCAACTGCTTGATGAGGTCACCGCGAAAAGCTCGGAGCTTATTCTGTTCATCGACGAGTTACATACGATCGTTGGCGCGGGGCAGGGTGGTGAGGAGGGCGGTCTGGACATTGCCAACGTGCTGAAACCCGCATTGGCGCGCGGGGAGCTGAGTTTGATCGGTGCGACGACACTCAATGAGTATCAAAAACACATCGAAAAAGACGCGGCGCTTGAACGACGTTTTCAGCCTGTGCTGATATCCGAGCCCACCGTAGAACAGACCATCATTATCCTGCGGGGGCTGCGCGACAAGCTTGAGGCTCACCATCAGGTCACATTCGCCGATGAAGCATTTGTGGCGGCAGCAGAGCTGTCGGATCGTTACATCACCTCACGCTTTCTACCGGATAAAGCCATTGACCTGATCGACCAGGCAGCCGCCCGCGTTCGAATCAGTTCGTCCTCACGGCCAGCCAGCATTCAGGAGCTGGAAGCCGAAATCACGCAACTTAAACGTGAACAGGATTATGCATCCTCGCGCAAACGTTTTGATGAATCCAAAGGATTCGAAGAGCGCATTGGTCAAAAACAAACGAAACTGGGAGAGGAAACTGAAGCCTGGCAGCGCAAGACAGGCTCCGAAACCCTTGAGGTCACCCTGGAGTCAATTGCCGAGGTGCTGTCCCGACTCACCGGAATTCCCGTGACCGAGCTTACGCAGGAAGAGCGTCAAAAACTGTTGAATATGGAAGACGCTTTGCGTAGTCGGCTGGTCGGACAGGAAGATGCTGTGCTCGCGGTCAGCGATGCCGTTCGGCTGTCTCGAGCCGGCCTTGGCCAAGCCAACAGGCCTATTGCCACGTTTCTCTTCCTGGGTCCTACGGGCGTCGGCAAAACCGAACTTGCCAAAGCGTTGGCGGAAACGGTGTTTGGTGACGAGCAATCGATCATTCGTATTGATATGTCGGAGTACATGGAGCGTCATGCGGTTGCTCGGTTGATCGGTGCGCCACCCGGTTATGTGGGATACGACGAAGGCGGTCAGTTAACAGAGCGTGTCCGTCGCAAGCCCTATAGTGTGATTCTGCTCGACGAGATCGAGAAGGCGCATCCGGATGTCAGCAACGTATTGCTGCAGGTATTCGACGACGGGCGTCTCACGGACGGCAAGGGAAGGGTTGTGGACTTCAGCAATACGATCATCATTGCCACCAGTAACCTGGGTTCTCCCGTCATCATGGAGAACCTTCAGCGCCCCGAAGGTGAGCGCCTTACGGATAAAGCGTTACGTGATGAATTGATGGGGGTCTTGAAAGGGCATTTCCGTCCCGAATTCCTGAACCGTATCGATGACATCATCGTGTTCCACGCTCTGACCCGCGACGACATCCGATCGATTGTGACCATTCAGCTTGATCGGGTCATTCGAACCGCAGCGGCACAGAACATCACCGTGAAGATTGGTGGTTCACTCATTGATCATCTGGCGGATGTTGGTTATCAGCCTGAGTTTGGCGCACGCGAGTTGAAACGTCAGATTCGTCAGTTGGTCGAAACGCACCTTGCGAAGGAGATGCTCGCCGGCAAGCTGGAAGCCGGCGACAGTGTCGAGCTGGTTTATGACAAGGCGCGTAGCGCCGTGATCTTCAATAAAGCGGGAGTGGGTACGCCAAAAACCACCGAAAACAGTAGTCCTCCGCAACCGCCAGATAATCTGGCACCGACTGCACAGACTGGGACTTAGCCTCACCACAGTGACGTAGCACTGGGAGTGCGCCTGTCGACCATCACATGCCCACCTCGCACAGAGGTGGGCAGCCACTTCTTGTAGAAGGCAATTCTGACATGGTTCATGATTTAACATAATATACATTATGCGAAGTATCCTGTATTCCCGCCAGGGTCAGCCCAAGTCAGATTTCAACCTGTGACAACCCAGTCCCACCCCGATTCCCTCCGAACGCAAATCTAAAACAACTCATCCAACTGCTCAAAGAATTCTCGCCTCGCTGATTCATCACACTCACCCAATCCTTCAAGGAAAATCTCTGCGGCGTTTTGTGAGATGTCTTCGCTCAAGTTGCGATGGATAAATGCAATATCCAGCCAACGGTCTGCGATGCCGCCGCGCCCCAGGTCGATGAAATGCAGTTGGTCTTTGGCATCGACGAAGACATTGGCGTCGCACAGATCGCCGTGACTGAATACCGGTTGCTCATTGGGCATTGTGGCGCGTAGATGAGACATGAGGAGTTCGGGGGTATTCAGGTTTGGCCATTGGTTGAGGTCGTGTTCTTTGGCGTGCAGGTCATGTGCGAGCAAATACTGGAGTTCTGTCAGGCGTACGGTAGCGCTGCTGTCGAATGGGCAATCAGCGATGGACACCGCTTGCATTTGCCTCAGCGCTTCGCGAAACAACTCCAGGGCCACGGCTGGATTGTGCAGGCGATTTCCGATCGGCTCGCCTGGTACGCATCGCGTGATCATGAATTCGCTCTGGTCGGTGTCGGCAACGACAACAACCTCCGGGACGTCTAATCGCCCATCCAGCCATTGCAGGACACGGGCTTCGCGCAAGACGCTGTAAGTCGTGGGCGCGAAGGTTGCAGCGCTGGTTTTGAGAAAGAAGCGTTCACTGCCACGGTCGAAGCTGAAAACACTCGCAGGCGATTCACCTATTTCGTCGGCTATAAGTGCGGAGTAGCCAATGAAACGTGCAATTTCTATGGGTAATTTACTTGATCTATTCATACGTATTGGCGCTGTACCCTGCCCTTTATCTATCCATCCTAGTTATAACTCAACTAAACAACCATTTAGTTGAGTTATTTAGGGGCGCCCAGTTCAGGACGATGACTTGGTGTGACCTCCCCTATTGTGATGGTTTTATAAATGATTACGCATTCCTTTCTCGCTGACTTTTACGCAGCAATGAGCGCATGGGCATGGTCTATAAAAACCTCGATCGTATGACTGAATCGAAGCAGCAAGCGCTCTGGAAACGGGGCCAGAAACTGCTCGCCAAACTTGATGCTGGGGAGTTGTTTTGAAAAAGAGTGAACTGCCCGTAAAGGCGTGTGCGGTCTGCGGATTGCCTTTCGCCTGGCGCAAGAAATGGGCGCGCTGTTGGGCTGAAGTGCGCTACTGCTCGCAGCGTTGCCAAAGGCGCAGAAGCAGCGGACGCCATGTCATCCCCCCCCCAACTGCTGGATGAACTCGAAACCCTTCACGAAAACCAGCTCGCGCCTGCCGGCGCTATTGGGTCGATAGCGATGCGGATTGATCAAAGGGAGATCCACAAGCGTTTCCAGTACCGCTCGTGGCGTAGTTCACCAGCCTGCGACCGACGCTGGTAAAAGTCATTCCAAGTGAATAGTTGGGGATTGGCGCGATGGTGGGTTCGGACCTCGAGGCCTGGCCACAATCGTGTTCGGTGTCAGGGTCCTGGAATATCCGTTAAACGCGTACGGCGATGTGTACTATTTTATTGAGTGTTGTACTCCATGGTCTGAGTGCCAATCCTGGGTTGCTCGGCTGGCCAATCGTTAAATTGACAATTGTCAGATAGACCGCTTGCTACCGAGGTAGCGTACTTCGTAGATGAGCATTGCAAGCTTACTTTGATCAGACCAAGGAGTATGTGATGGCCGACTCGAACAAAAAAATGAGCCTCATGGGACTGACCACCCTGGTGACCGTGAACATGATGGGGTCAGGCATCATCCTGTTACCCACGAGCATGGCCCAACTGGGTGCCGTGTCGTTGTTGTCATGGGTTGTGACCGCTATCGGCTCCATGGCAATCGCCTACTGTTTCTCCCAGTGCGGAATCTTCTGCCCGCGACCGGGTGGTTTGTCTGCCTATACCGAAGAAGCGCACGCCAAGTCCGGTTTTTTCCTATGCTCGTACCTTTATTTTCTTTCGCTGGCGATTGCCAATGTGGCCGTCGCGATCTCCGCGGTTGGCTACATGACGGCTTTTTTCCCCTGGCTCGGAAGTGGCGCCGTGCCGCTGTTTGTCGGTACGGTCAGCTTGCTCTGGTTGACCACCGTAGCCAACTTTGGTGGGCCGGGCATTACCGGGAGGATCGGAGCAATTACCGTTTGGGGCGTCATCATTCCGGTCGCAGGCTTGAGCATTATCGGCTGGTACTAGTTCAAACCTGATGTTTTTGCCGCCGCCTGGAACCCGAACAACCTGCCGATCCAGGATGCCATCAGCAAGGCCATACCCTTGACGTTGTGGGCCTTCCTCGGCATGGAGTCGGCCGCGCAGGCGTCCGACGCCGTCGACAATCCCAAACATACGGTGCCGTTGGCTTGCTTGCTGGGTACGTTGGGTGCGGCGATTGTCTATGTACTGTCGACCACTGTCATTCAAGGCATCATCCCAAATACCGAACTGGCCAATTCATCGGCGCCCTTTGCACTGGTCTACGCACGGATGTTCAACCCCGCTGTCGGCAATATCATCATGGTGCTGGCCGTTATGGCCTGCGTCGGCTCACTGCTGGGCTGGCAGTTCACCTTGGCCCAGACTGCAAAAATGACCGCGGATCAACGGATGTTTCCGTCAGTCTTCAGCAAGATCAGCAAACGAGACGCCCCTATTTTCGGAATGATTGTGTGCGCAGTGCTCCAGAGCCTGATGGCGCTGTCGACCATTTCACCTGATGCAAGTACTCAGTTTGCAAAACTTGTCAATCTGGCTGCAGTGACCAACTTGATACCCTACGTGACGGCCGCGACCGGCCTGTTGGTCATGATGTACAAAGCTCGCGTCAGCACCAGCGTATATGTACGCAATACGCTTTTGTTACTGATTGCCGTAGCCTATTCACTTTACGCCCTCTTCGCCTGTGGTAAGGATGCAGTGTTCGGTGGCGCCATAGTCCTGGCATTCGGCTTTCTACTCTACGGTTTCCTCGCCAGACGTTTTGTTCAGGAGGAGCCATCTTCGAGAGAAACAACGGGTCAAGCGTAACGTTAACTTCAGGGTTCATCGGTGGCTGAAATCGGGGTCTCAGGATATGAATATAAAAACTGTCACCATTGTTCCTTTTCTGGTTGCCAGCCTTCTGATGATGGGGACGCCATTCGCCTCCGCTAAAACTCTGGAACGCGTCGAAGCGAGCAATACCTTGACCCTCGGCTATGTGCCTGACTTTGCACCCTTCAGTCTGAAATCCGGCGACACCGCCAGTGGCTACGCCATTGAACTGTGTTTGAAAATCACCGAAAAACTCAAGGCCCGGTTACAGCTCCCTGAGTTGCAGGTGCACTACATGCCCGTAAGGCTCGATGAAATCATCGATGCGGTCAGTTCGGGCAAAGTTGACATACTGTGTACACCGACGCCCCCTACCCTGTCACGACGCAAATCCGTCAGTTATTCCGTACCGATCTACACGGCAGGACTCTCGTCGGTGGTCCGCCAGGATGCACCGGAAGGGTTGTTTAATGTGCTCAATGGCAAGGTTGCACGTACCGGCCCGACCTGGCGGGCAACCATCAACGGTGGGTTGGCGAGTGCAACGTTCGCTACCGTTGCGGGTGGAGTCACCGAAACCTGGATTCGTCAGAAGATGCAATCACTGGGGATGATGTCAAGACTGGTCACTGTAGAGAATACAGACGCTGGATTGAAACTGGTCAGCAAAGGCAAAGCCGATGTGTTCTTTGCTGAACGCATGTTACTGCGCCAACGACTGAGCACACGGAGCGCCTCCGAAAATCTGATCTTGCTCGACCGTATATTTGAATACGCACCGACTGCGATGGCCCTCGACCGAGATGACGAAGATTTCCGCTTGTTCGTCGATACCGCGCTCAGCGAGATGTACCGTTCAGGCGAAATCGAACAGGCCTATAAAAAACACCTTGGGGGCATGAGCGAGGAGGAAAAACGATTGATCAATATCTACGCTATTCCCGAGTGAATTAAACGACCGTTCACGGCGTTTCGGGATAATTACAACGCTCTTAATACGCAATGAACTCCCCGTTTGGCCAAGCAGGTTTAACACTTTCCGTGGAATATCCCCTGTGCGGGAGCACAGAGAACGAATGACACTTATTTTCAAAAATTGCACTACTCTCCCACCTTTGATTATTAGCTTCGATTGTTAATTCCCAAATGTTGTCAGACGCCGCTTATCGGCGGCATTGGCGGACTATACTTGCTTTCACCCTCGAGTCGGTGCGCAAAAATGAATGATTCCAACTCGAATCAAACGCACCACCTCAAAGCTGCTTGTTCTAATTGCAGCGTTATAGAATTGTGCTTGCCCATTGGGCTGACAGGTCAAGAAATAGCGCAATTGGATACGCTGATCGTCCAGCGTTTCAGGGTCAGAAAAGGCGCCGCACTTTACCGCACAGGCGACCCATTGCGCTCGTTGTACGCTGTACGGATCGGCTCATTTAAAACCAGTGTGCTGTCTATCGATGGTCGTGAGCAGGTGACGGGGTTTCAGATCCCAGGGGAGATGCTCGGACTGGACGCTATTTGCAGCGATCAACACGCGTGCAATGCCATAGCCTTGGAGGACAGCGAGGTCTGCCCCATCCATTTCGCGCACCTCGAAAAACTTGCCCGAGAGTTACCTTCGCTTCAGCACAACTTGAACAAGATTTTGAGTCGGGAGATCGTGCGTGATCACGAGATGCTGATGATGCTGGGTAATATGAACTCGGACGAACGCCTTGCGGCATTCCTGCTTAATTTTTCGCAGCGACTGAGTATCCGTGGCTATTCATCCAGTCAATTTGTACTGAAAATGCGTCGAGAGGAAATCGGTTCCTATTTAGGACTTCGTTTGGAAACGATCTGTCGCGGTATCGCCCATCTGCGTGATCAAGGATGGGTGGAGTTCAACGGACGCGAGGTGACTATCCACGATTATGAGGGACTCAAGCAGTTGGTCTTCGGCTGCCATCGCCACATTCGTTGATGTTCGAATTTGACATGACTGGATCAGTCGTCATCTTCATCAAAGCGACGGCGCCTGCTCGGGTAAGCGTGGAGCACAAACGGTGAGATCAACGCTCGGGAGCTCGACACTATTGCGATACTCCGGCACCGACACCGACCACCCTAACTCCAGGCTGATGCGTCGGCGCAGCACATCCGACGCGTTAGGCTCGCCATGGACGACAAAGGTATGTTTCGGCGGTCGTTTGAACCCACGCAGCCACTGCATGATTTCATCAGCGTCGGCGTGTGCGGACAGCGTTTGCATCGGCACCACCTCGGCACGGATCGGTACATCCTCGCCGTGGATTCGCACCGAACGCACGCCCGCAACTATTTGCGCTCCACGGGTGCCACCGGCCTGAAAACCGGGCATCAGCAGGGTGTTACTCGGATTGGGCGCCAGTGCCTTGAGGTGATGGACCACCCGCCCACCTGTCGCCATGCCGCTGGCGGCAATAATCACCGCGGGGGTGCGTAGCTGATCAAGCGCTCTCGATTCATCGACCGTGTTTACGAATTGCGCCACATGGCACATGCCTTCGCAGTCTTGCGCAGATAATCTGTGCTCGCTCCGGAAACGTTGGTACAACCGCGTGACATCGGTGGCCATTGGACTGTTCAGGTAGATGGGAATATCGGGGATCACCCGTTTGCACTTCAACTGATACAGGTGATACATCAGCAGTTGAGCGCGCCCAACCGCGAAAGATGGCACGAGGGTAATTCCTTGGCGCAGTGCCGTGCGGGTGATAACGTCGGCCAATTGCGTCTCTGGCACCTCGACCGGATGTAGCCGATCACCGTAGGTAGACTCCACCAGCAGATAGTCTGCTTGCTCGACCCTTTCGGGAGCCAACAGCAATGGATCGTCCGGCCGGCCCAAATCCCCTGAAAACACCAGGGCCAGGCCGTCGGCTTTCACTTCCACGGTGGCCGCCCCCAAAATATGCCCGGCGCCACGAAACAGAATGGTCATGTCCGGAAGTATTTTAACGCTGCGGTGCAGTTCCACCGGACACAACAGTTTCAGTGCCTGGCTGGCGTCTTGCTCGGTATAAAGCGGCAGCGCCGGGTGATGCTTCGAGACGCCATGCCGGTTGGCGAACTCAGTTTCCTCTTCCTGCAGGCGACCACTGTCCAACAGCAGGATTTTCACCAACTCACAGGTAGCGGGCGTGGCATACACCGGGCCGCGATAACCATTGCGCACCAGAACGGGCAAATAGCCGCTGTGATCAAGATGGGCATGGGTCAGCACTATGGCATCCAGAGCGCTGACTGGAAGCTGAAATGGATCGCGATTGTGCAGCCGCAATTGCTTGTAGCCCTGGAACAGACCGCAATCAACCAGCACATGTTGGCTGCCATGCTCCAACAGATACTTGCTACCCGTGACCGTACCTGCGGCACCTAGAAATGTGATTCGCATGGCCTTTGACCTTGATCATTCAGAGGAACGTTATTGATTGCTCCTTACGGCTCTGGGTCAGTTGATTTTTATCAACTGTAGGTGCGATAGCACCTCTTCCAACCGAATCAGCGCAGAGGTTTGACGATCATCAAACTGCACGGCGCCCGGTTCAGCAGGCTCTCGACGGTATCGCCAATCAGTCGTGCAGGCGTGTGATGATAAACCGTGCCCAGCACCACCATGTCGAAGGCATGCTGCTGTGCAAACAACCCAATGACCTTGTGAGGAATACCCGTCAGCAGATGTCGATGTGCATCCTTGACGCAATAGCGCTCGGCAAGCACATCGAAAGCCTCTTGCTGAGTGTCTTCGATCGCAGCCCTCAAACTGTCATCAAGGCTGCCCGTCGGCACACTCATCAGTACACCACTGATCTCTGACCAACGACTGACATTAAGCAGGTGCAACTCGGCGCCGCAACTGGCCGCCAGGGTCGAAGCCAGATCGACCAGTCGGTCATTCAAACCCTGTGTGAGCTCCTCAAGATGGGACAAATCGATCGCCGCCAGGATTTTCAAGGGCTTGGGGTTTCTGGCACTGGTCACGAAATGCAGATGCGTCGGACACTCGCGCAGCAGGCGCCAGTCCAGAGGGCGGTGAAAGGCTCGGTCGAGTGATGGCACGTAATGGGTGTCCTTGATCACCAGGTCCGGATTGAAGTCACTCACATAATCCAGCAGGTTGGTCAGGCTCGACTTGGCCCAGACCACTTCGGTGCTCACGCGCAGCCCGCCGCATCGATAAAAACGTGCCTGCTGCTCCAGCCAATGACGATGCACTTGCAAATAACCTTCTCGGGCCTTGGCCATCGCGTCGTGATCCAGCAGCCCGGCTACCGCCAATGCCTGAACATAATCGAATGCGACAATGTGCAACAACGCACCGGTTGCACATGCCAGGGCACGTGCACGCTCAAACGCCGGGGTATGGGTCATTTCGCTTGGAGCGAACAATAGAATGCGTTTGAGCTTGAGCATCACGCACCTCGCCCTGGGGCCTGTCTGCCCGTTGATTATTGGGTGAACAGACGAGGGAAAATCTGACTTTTATCAACGAATCAACCGCTGTCGGCAATGGCAGGACTCCGGCGCTCTGCTGGCCCACGCATCAGCTTCGCGTTGGTCTACTCCTTCATGGTGCACGCCGGTAAATGGGGTCGCTTGATCAGCGATTGGCCCTTACCGCCAGAATGCTGCCGGGCACTGAGTACAGCGCTCGTTCTGTGTTGCTACCGATCAGTCGGTCAACACCGGTGCGGTGCACCGTGCCCATCACCACGACATCGGCCAGGTACTGCTCGACGAACTCACTGAGTACCGGCACCGGCAGCCCCATGACGAAATGCCGGCGCTCGGGTGGTACGCCATATCGCAGCGCCAATTCAACAAACGCCTGATGCAACGATTGCCGCAACTGCTCGACCAGGTCCACGCCCCAACCGCCAACAGCCAATGGTGCGTCGCCATTGAAAACGGGCGTTAAATCACAGGCGTACAGCAGGTGTAACGGTGCATCGCATTGCAGGGCCAAGGCGTTCGCCGTCTGAATAATGGTGTCGTTCAATCCGCTGATATGTGTCGAAGGGTCGAACGGGTCGACTGCTGCGACAACCCTGTGAGGCAGGCTGTATCGGACTTGGTTGACCAGGTGCACAGGGACCGGGCATTCACGCAACAAGTGGCAATCAAGGGGGGTAATGAACACCCGCTTCAGCACGGGTTCAAGGGTGACATCCTTGATCAGCAGATCGGGCTTGAGATCCTCGACCGTCTTCAAAATGTCCAACAGTGGATGGGTCGTCAAGATGGCTTTAACCGTGGCCTGCAGCCCCAGGTCGCTGAGCCGGTCCAACTCCTCGGCCTCCCAGCGGCGATAGCGCCGCAAGTAGCGCTGTTGCTCTGCCTCGTCGATCTGGTCTTGCCATAAATGCACCACCGGCACCGGTTCGACAAAGGCCCGCACGTCCAGCACGGCCCCGGTCGTCCTGGCCAATGCGACCGCGCGCAGCTGGGCAGGAGACTGATGCAGGGTTGGGTCAGCAATAAGCAGAAATCGTTGATAGTGGCCCATCACACACCTCCGTTCGTCTCCGGTCATACCGTGCCGGGATGGTTGAAGACTGCGCGCCTTTATCCGCAGCGGTTTGATTTACATCAAGTACGGGTCAACCCGTGTTGCAGGCACAACTGTCTGATCCAGATCAGATCAGGGCGCCGACAACGGTGTAGAAAAGCAATCACACGTGGCACTTTTGCCCCGTCCTCGGCTTGCCAACCACACGGGAGGAGTCCCTCATGCTTACCGCCAAAGACCACAATGATCGGGCCGCGGCCGCGTACACCGCGGTCACTGGGCAACATTGGATTGAAGCGCTCAAGGACGGTCGCCACGTGCTGATTCGGCCGCTGGCGCAAAAGGACCGCGACCGTGAATATGCCTTCATCAAACGGCTATCCGCCGAATCCCGACACATGCGTTTTCTCGCGCAGATCAACGAACCCGCGGCTGCGATGCTCAATCAGTTGATGGACACTGACAATAAACGGCGTGTGGCCTATATCGCCCTGGTCCATGACAACGGGCGACTGATCGAGATTGGTATCAGCCGTTACGCAGCCACCGGCGAGCACAAGTGCGAATGTGCCGTGACGGTCGCCGATGAATGGACCCACCTGGGGCTGGGTACACTCCTGATGGAACACCTGATCAAAGCGGCCCGAAAAAACGGCTTTCACCAGATGTACTCGGTGGACGCCTCCAGCAACGCGCGGATGCGTGATCTGGCCAAGGCATTGGGTTTCGACGCGCACAACGATCCCGACGACAGTCATCAGGTCATTCACCGGCTTGCCTTGTAAAAAGTCGCCCCGCGATGTTCCGGCCATTGGCTCATCACGGGGCGATCATCCGCTCAGGATTGCACCCGTGTCCCTGGCTTTATGGCCAGCACACTGCACGGCGCCCGATGCAGGAGTTGCTCGGCCGTGGTGCCCAGTCGCTTGCTCAACCCCTTGTGCTGCAGCGTGCCCATGACGATGACATCGATGTCGTGCTCACCGACAAATTCACAAATACTCGGTACAGGGGCTCCCTCTATGTAGTGCCTGCGCTCCGGCGGCACACCGTGGCGCTCAGCAATGGCCGCAAATGCTGCATGCTGGGCCGCTCCCAACTTGTCATAGATCCCGGTGGCCAAAGGCAATGCAGCAAAGCCCATGTCCTGGGCGTATATCGTCGTCCAGTCATACACATGCAACAGTTCAAGATTGGTACCACAGAGCGCCGCGAGCTTTTCGGCGGCATCGATAATCTGGTTATTGAACACCGCGTCCTGATTCTCATCCCGCAGCACATCAATGATGGCCAATACGTTTCGAGGTCGGGCATTCAACGCCGTGGTCACCAGGTGCACCGGCACCGGGCAATCACGCAGCAGTTGCCAATCCAGCGGGGTGAAAAACACGCGTTTGAATGCAGACTCTTCCTGGGCGTCCTTGATGATCAGCGTCAAGGGCATCTCATTGATGAAGTTCAGGATTTCCTCGAATGGCTGCTGAACCCAGACCACCTCGCTCGTGACCTCCACGCCATGTTTGCTCATCAATCCGGCTTGATCGGTTAGCCATTGGCGATGGACTTGCAGATAGCCATCCCGGGCCAACGCGAATTGCTCCGGAGCGAACAACCCGGCCACCGCCAAGGCCTGCGAATAGTCGAACGCCACGATATGCACGGGCAACCGCATCACCTGCGCCAACGCCGCGGCCCGATCAAAGGCTGGGGTGCGAGTCATGGCGGGAGGAGCGATCAAGAGTAAACGTCGAGTCTGCGACATGGGGCACCTCGGCTCGCGGCCATTTCAATCCCGTGACAACGTCACAGATTGATCTGTTGCGGGTATTGAACAGCTGATCGTCGTTACTCCACGGGCTCGGCGAAAACGCGCTTGCCATCGGCGTAAGCCGTTTGACGGCCGAGGGTCCGTCTTGTGTTGTCTATCCGGCGATCAGCACCTGGCCAGACATGAGGTGCGTCGATGCGAGCCTTGAGTACGCCCACAAATGCCTGCGCTTCTCCCAGGCTGTTGAAGTTCACTTCATAGGCATCCATGCACACGACCCAGCAATGGCTTGCCGGTTTCTCCGTGATATCAATGATCATAGAGTCCTCCTTATTGCATCGAGCATCAGCTTTTCGCAGGTAACCCAAGGGCTGCAGGAGCCCAAAGACTGCGCTGAAGACGCAGACGAAAGATTGATAATGGTCAACCATTTGCCCATGGAGTGAAATCCGGATTACCACGCGTCGGCGCACTACCCTCCTTTCCCTTCGACTTGACAAAGATCAAACCCGGCGCCCGGAACGGCGGCAGCCTAAAAGCAATTTCATCGTTCAACAGCGCCCCAGCCATCGGCGCATGTGATTGCACGATGACCTACCGGAGATTTGTCATGACTGATCAATCACGTTTCATGTTGGTCGTCTCGCCACTGATGGAAAACAGCCCAGCGTTCGCCCGGGCCGCCGCGTTGGCCAAAGCTTCGGCCGCCGCCCTGCACATCGTGGCGTTCGATTATCTGGAAGGGCTGGCGACCGCCGGTATGGTTAACGGACAAGCACTGGAGCAGATGCAACTGGCCTATGTCGAGCGCCATCGGCAATGGCTCGAGGACCACGCTCGCCCCTTGCGCAAGATCGGTGTGCACGTCACCACCGAAGTCGTATGGGTCGAAAGGCCGTTGCAGGAAATCCTCATACATCTCAACGAACAGCCGATGACCGTTCTGATCAAAGCGCTGGAACACGAATCACTGTTGTCACGCCTGATGTTTACGCCGTTGGATATCCACCTGCTGCGTGAGTGTCCGGTACCGCTGCATTTTGTCAGTCATGTGCGCAATGTGTTGCCGCGCAAGATCGTCGCCGCGGTAGACCCGTTTCATTCCGATGAGCAGTACAAGGGCTTCAACGACAGAATTCTGCGCGAGGCGGCCAAGCTGGCCAGCACCTGTAACGCCGAACTGGACGTGCTCTACGCCCATGACCTTTCCCGTATCAGTGCGGACGAATTCGGTTTCAGTAATGGCTCGACGTTTTTCTCCTCGGCGAAAGCCAAGACATTGTTCGATGCGCAGGCTGCGGCGTTTTGCGACCTTTCTGACCGTAACGGCATCCCGCCGGAGCGCCAGCACATGATCATGGGCAATCCGGCGAAAGTGCTTTTCAGCTACGCGCAGGCCTACGACATCGATGTGATTGTCATGGGACGCGTGGGTCACCGCGCAATGGAGCGTCTGGTTGGCAGTACGGTGGAACATTTGCTGTACAAGTTGCCCTGCAGCGTGTGGGTGGTTTCCCCGGAAAAAATCTGAACGATGGAAAACGCGGTATCAAACAATGACCTGGAATCATTGCGTTATGGGGAGCGCGATATCTGGAGCTGAGCTTCAATCCTGCCGCCAGCATCCCAATCAGAGGGCCGGGAATCGCGCTCAAGCCCACTCCGCCCTAGTCGCCAACCCAAACAACTCCCGCAATCCCCCAATCCCCAACTTGCGATACAAACGCTTGATATAGGTGCTGGCACTCATCGGCCTCACACCCAGTTGTTCGGCAATGTCTTCCACTTCAAGCCCGCACATGATCAGCCGCAGCAACTCCTGTTCACGGAAGGTCAGTTCGACATGCTGTTGCCGAATCACCCTTTCGGTCAGCAACAACGGCAGTTCATTGGCTTGCAGATAAGCGTGGTAATGCAGGCGCACGGCCTGGATCAGCAAGGGTGCGATGGTTTCCAGGTAGTGCATCTCCCCTGCCGAAAAATGCCCGTGTTCGCGGCCTCGGTAGAAGTTCACCGAGAGCCAGCGGTTGCTCTCGCAATGGGTGAGCAAGGCGACACGCTCGGAAATCTGCGGTTGTTCGTAGCAGATACGCCGGTATTCGCCGTGGCTGATGTCGTCGATGGCCTGGCGCTGGACGATGATGTTCGCCCCGGCCGTGCCTTGGTTCATGGCCTGTTGATTGCCATCCTGGGCATAGAAACGCTGGGCGTATTTGTTGGAGATGACCGGCAGCGAGACTTCTCGTGCGCGGTCGGCGAACGAGAATACGTGCGGGTTGCGTCGTTGTGGGTAGGCGAAGATGGTGCATTGGGCCAGCGGAACGCTGGGCCCAATGACTTGCAGCAAGTCCGCCGCGAGGAATTTGCTGCGGTTCAGGCCGATTCTCGCCAGCAGATTGGCCGCGTGCCCCATGTTCAGCCTGTGATCACTGCTGCTGGAGCGTAATGGCCAATACTGCATGACGATTTACCTGAGAGTCTGAGCGCTCGAAGGCGCGACTTTACCACCCTTCAGCGCGCCGCCGGCACACCGACTCGTCCGCCGATCGGCAGGCGTAACGCCAACAAGGCACCGAGGATCATCAGGATCGCGGCATAGGCGAAGCCGGAGCCGAAGCCCTGGGTCAGGTCCTTTAGCCAGCCGATCACCAGCGGATTGACCGCCGAACCGATATTGCCGATTGCATTGATCACCGCGATGCCCACGGCGCGGGCCTGGAAGCTCAGGCTTTGGTCAGGGGTGGTCCAGAAAATCGACATGGCCGTGTAGGAACCGCTTGCCGCCATGCACACACCCAGCAGTTGCAACGGTGGATAGGCGGACAACGCGGTGAGTATCCACCCCGCCGCTGCCAGCAACATCGGCAGCACCAGGTGCCAGCGGCGTTCGCGGGTGCGATCCGAATGCAGGCCCCAGATCACCATCAGAACAATGGTACAGACCTGCGGAATGGCCGCCAGCAAGCCAATTACACCGTTACTGCTGGCGCTGTTGAAGCTTTTCACGATCAATGGCGTCCAGACCGCGATCATCGCCAGGGTGTTGACCAGGCAAAAGTACACCACGCAGAACAGCAGGATCTGTGGCGACAACAGCTCGCTCCAGAGACTGCGCGGACGGCCTCCGCTGCCCTGCCCCGCATCACTGCGCTCCGCGGCAAGCGCCTGTGCAAGCACTTGCTGCTCTTCCCGGTCCAGCCATTTGGCCAGCTGCGGACGGTCATCGAGGTAGTAGAACACCACAAAACCCATCAGTACCGAGGGCAAGCCTTCCAGCACGAACAGCCACTGCCAGCCTTTCAAGCCCCATATTCCGTCCATGCCCAGGATCAAACCCGACAGCACCGAACTGAAACCGGCAGTGAATGGCATGGCGATCATGAACAGTGCGTTGGCCCGGGCGCGGTAGGCCGCCGGAAACCAGAAGGTCATGTACAGCAACACGCCTGGCAGGAACCCGGCCTCGGTGATGCCGACCAGGGTCCGTAATAAATAGAGGGAAGTGGCGTCGGTGGCCAGCGAGGTGCAGGTGGACGCCAGGCCCCAGGCGATCATCAGGCTGCCGATCCAGCGCCGCGCGCCGATCCGGGCCAGCGCCATGTTGCTGGGAATGCCGCAGCAGATATAGGCGATATAGAAACAGGTCGAGGCCAGGCCAAACTGGGTGCCGGTCAGCCCGAGGTCGCCCATCATGGTCAGGCCGGCGAAGCCGATGTTGATGCGATCGAGGAACGACAGCACGAAGCAGACGAACAGAAAAGCCAGCAACCGCCGGGAGACTTTCTTGCACACCTGTTGGCAGCGATCGTGGGCGCCGGCCGCGGCCGAGGCAACCGCAGAGGCAATAGGACGGTGAGTCATCGAGGTACTTCCTGATTGTTGTTATAGGAAGGCGCACCGGCCCGTGAGCACGGGCCGGCGGCGATGGAGCGAAGGTCAGAGGTCGAGCGCGGCCTGGCGCGTCAGTTCAAGGAATGCCCTGCCCTCGCCTATTTCTCGAGCGCTGAGCAGCGCCAGCTTGACCAGGAACAGTTGGCGCTGATCCTCGGCGATTTGATCGAGGGTTTCGGCAAGGTGGTCGTAGATCTGCTCGACGTCGGTGATGTTCAATTGCGGCTTGTTCATTTTATTGTCCTCACTCATGACCCAGGGCCAGGTCGACCGCTCGGCGCAAGGCGTCGCCGTCGAGTTGCAGCCAGCGTGCGCAGACGTGCTGGTCGGGACGCGCCAGATAGGCACTGCCTGCGGGCGCGGCGTATTTTTCGCTGAAGTGGCCGTGGTGGTCTTCGATCACTGCGTCTGCGCCAACGACTGTGGACTGCCCGGCGCTGGCCACCGCCAACACCTGCAACGGTACGCCGCGCTCGCGCAAGATTTGCACCTGGGCCTGGACCTCGGCCGGCAACTGCGCAGCATCGGTGAAATACAGCAAGCAGAACGCGGCGCCCAGCTTGTCGAAAAGAAACGCCTCGTCGGCCAGCTTGACATTGAGCAAGGGCGCACCCTGATGCGGACCGCCGCCGAAGCGCCGGTTGTCATCGTCCCCGCAGTTGAGGGCTGAATCCATATAGTCGTGGGGCCGCGATGTGCGCCAGTGATACAGCGGGCGAACGAATGCCTGGGTCAGCGACAGCGACAGCACGGCGTCGCGCAGCAATCGATAGCCTGCAGTCGGCGGCGTCATGAACCGGGTGCTCTTGCCCGCTTCGGCGATGATTTCTCGCGCGGCCCCGACCCGCTCCTCGCTGTAGGACGCCAGCAGGTTCGGGCCGGCCAGGCCTTTGATCGACAGCGCGAGTTTCCAGCCCAGGTCGTGGCAGTCCTGGAAACCGGTGTTGGCCCCGCGCACGCCGAAGATGGGTAACAAGTGGGCAGCGTCGCCGGTAAAAATCACCCGGTTGTGCAGGTAGTCCGGCAGGGTCAATGCGCGGGCCGAATACACCGAGCACCAGTCCATTTCCCACTGCGGATTTTCCACTCCGACAATCTTCAGCTGGGCGTTGATGCGCTCGCGCAGGGATTCGGGCGCGAGCGCCTGCTCGGGCGTTTCATCACGGGGCAGTTGATAATCAATGCGCCAGATGTTGCCCGGCTCGCGGTGCATCAGCACGGTGTTGCCAGGATTCCAGTGCGGATCGAAATAGGCCAGGCGTTCAGTCGGCAGGTCCAGCTCGATCTTGATGTCGGCGATGACAAAACGCCCTTCATAGGAAGCACCTTCCAGTGGCAGGCCCATCAGGCTGCGAATGGCCGAGCGCGCGCCGTCGGCGGCGATCACCCAGTTGGCTTGTAGTCGATAGGCGCCCGCTGGCGTGTCGATAGCCAGTGTCGCGTAGTCAGCCGCCTGGGTCATGCCCTCGACCTTGTTGCCCCAGCGCAACTGCACCAGCGGATTGGCGTCGCAGGCCTCGACCAGGAATTGTTCCAGGCAAGGCTGCTGCAGGTTGGTCATGGGCGGGAAGCGATCGTCCGGATCATGGGGCGCGTCCATGCGGAACACCCGCTGGTTGCGATAGAACGAGTTGCCCGAGCGCCAGCCCAGGCCTGCTTCGGTGACGCGCTCGGCGACGCCGACCTGCTGGAGGATTTCCAGCGAGCGACGAGTGAACACGATAGCGCGACTGCCTTCGCTGACCTGGCGTTCCGACTCGAGCACGATGGACGGGATGCCATAGCGCGCCAGGTCCAGGGCGGTGGTCAGGCCGATTGGCCCGGCGCCGACAATCACCACCGGGTGACGCTGGACGGGTTCGACGCCGACGCTGGCAGTGTGGGCAGGGTAAACCTGGTAATCGAAATAAATAGAGCGACGAGGCTCGGCGAGGGGGGTGTGCATCGCGATGCATCTCCGGTTTTTATGGTTATGGGCGTGAGCCGGTGCGCAAGTGGAGATGACTTTAAGCGGAGCGCGGTGACGGGGATGTCCCCTTTAAGGGACAACTTGAGCGGACAGCAATGCCCTGAATACTCAGGGCATTGGCGGGATGACGTGGACTAGGGATTCGGCTCTTTCGACATATTGTCGACGCGCATGATTGCCTGGGTGGCCAAGGTGATGCACTTCTTGTCGTCGTTCGCCGCATTGGCCGCCTCGGCGTCGGCCTGCATTTGCCGGACCTGAGTGGCGTTATTTTCCGAGGTGGCAGGCAAGGTGGTGACCTTGTCCCTGAGTTCCTGCAGCTTCAGGGTGCACAGGTCGTGGTCGGAGGCGAAGACGGGAGATGCCAGGGTGGTGATGGCGATGAGCATGCCGATCAGGACGGTACGGTTCATGGGTGTCTCCTTTCTGTACGGATGCGGTTTTTCTGTAGGAGCGAGCTTGCTCGCGAAAAATCTGAGACCGCCGAGTGCATCCAGACAGTACGCGTCATCGTTGAAGTTCATCGCGAGCAGGCTCGCTCCTACAAGGGTTTGAGCCTGCCATTTCCGTGCAAGTTCAACCTTCAGTACAGCCACCAGGCACCATTTTCGCCATTAACATGCGATAACGCTCAATTATTCAATGTCATAAACCCTTTCAAAATAACAAAATCAGGCGCGATAAATAGTATGTAATTACATGGTACGTATCGTACGAATAAAAGTGTAATCAAAACGCCTCAGCCGACCGCTAAAAACCCTCAATTCCCGACGCAAATTCATGTTTTCCAAGGTTTTTTGCTGTTTTCAGCGATTTGCGCTCTACTTTCACCCAGCACCCTCCTCCAACGCCTACCTCGGAGAACGCCCCGTTGAACAAGGTTGACCGCTACCTCAAGGCCGGTACCCGGGAAAACACCCGGCGCAGTTACCGTGCGGCGGTGGAGCATTTCGAGGTGACGTGGGGCGGTTTCCTGCCGGCCACGGGCGACAGCATCCTGCGCTACCTGGCCGAATACGCCGATCAGCACACCGTCAGCACCTTGAAGCAACGGCTGGCGGCGCTGGCGCAATGGCACATCACTCAGGGTTTTCCCGATCCGACCAAGACCCCCAGCGTGCGGCAGATGATCAAGGGCATTCGCACCCTGCACCCGGCCCAGGAAAAACAGGCACCACCCCTGCTCCTGCAACACCTGGAGCAGACCGTGAACTGGCTGGAGAACGACGCGCAGCAGGCCGCAGCGCGCCATGACCATGGCACCGTGATGCGCAATCGTCGGGATATCGCCCTGGTGCTGATCGGTTTCTGGCGCGGTTTTCGTGGTGATGAGTTGTCACGCCTGCAGGTCGAGCACATCCAGGTCGAGCCCGGCGCCGGCATCACCTTTTACCTGCCCCACAGCAAAGGCGACCGCCAGCACCTGGGCACCACCTTTCGCACGCCGGCGCTGAAGAAGTTGTGCCCGGTCCAGGCCTATTCCAACTGGATCGGCGCGGCAGGCATTGCCTACGGTCCGCTGTTTCGCAAGCTTGACCGCTGGGGCAACCTGGCCGAGGACGGACTCAACAGTAACAGCCTGATCCCGGTGCTACGTCGAGTGTTCCAGCGTGCCGGTGTATCGGCGCAGCTCTACACCAGCCACTCCCTGCGTCGTGGGTTTGCGACCTGGGCGGCGGCCAATGGTTGGGATATCAAGGCGATCATGAGTTACGTCGGCTGGAAGGACGTGAAATCGGCGCTGCGCTATGTCGACGCCTCGTCCTCCTTTGGCGAACTGGCCGCCTCCGCTCAGGCCATCGAGGTGGTCAGCGAGACGTCGAAGCCCAAAGACATCGGGCAACTGGCGCAACAATAGTTTTCTCGCAGACCTCAGTCCCGCCTAAGTTTCGATGCGTAGCCTTGTCCCCAGCGCCAACCCGGGCGCGGCCAAGGAGACCCATCGACATGAATCCCCCACTCGCCGGCTGGCTGAACAAAGTACCCGAGGTGACGCTGTCATTCTGGGTCATCAAGATTTTGTCCACGACCGTCGGTGAAACTGGCGCCGACTTCCTCGCGGTCGATGTCGGCCTCGGCGCCGGCCCGACCACCCTGGGCATGCTGGTGCTGCTGGCACTGGCGCTCTTCAGCCAACTGCGCACCCGTGTCTACACGCCCTGGATCTACTGGTTGACCGTGGTACTGGTGAGTATCGTCGGGACACAGATCACCGACGTACTGACCGATCAACTGGACGTCAGCCTGTACACCAGCACGGCGGTGTTCTGCGTACTGCTGGCGGCCAACTTCTGGCTCTGGTACCGGACCGAGCACAGTCTGTCGATCCGCGACATCGTCACCCCCAGGCGCGAGCTGTTCTATTGGGCAACCGTGCTTTGCACCTTCGCCCTGGGTACCGCCGCGGGCGACCTGGCCACCGAAGCCCTGGGCCTGGGCTTTACCCTCGGCGTGGCGATTTTCGGCGCATTGATCGCCCTGACCCTGATTGCCTGGCGCCTGGGCGGCAATGTGGTGCTGTGCTTCTGGATCGCCTACATCCTCACCCGGCCGTTCGGTGCCTCACTCGGCGACCTGCTGACTCAAGCCAAAACCTACGGTGGCCTGGGCATGGGCGCCACTTGGACCAGCGCGATCTTCCTCTGCGTCATCGTCTTGTTGGTTGGCGTGGCTCAACTCAACGTCGGCAACCGCAAAGCCGCTACCCGATAAACCGATCAATCTCTCAAGGAATCATCATGGCTCGCACCCCTACCACCGTTCGCCGTCTGGCTATCGCCGCGACCATTGCCCTGATCGGCCTGACCGCCGGTTGCTCGAAACCGCCAGAGCCCGCTCACACGACGGCCAGTCCGGATACCCCAAGCGCGACTCACCAGACCTCCAGACTGGGGGACCTGAGCGCCTTTCGCAGCATTGCCGACGACGTCGCCGCCCTTACCGCGAAAAACCAGCTGCCGGCCGCCAAGGCGCGGATCAAGGATCTGGAAACCACCTGGGACTCGGCCGAAGCCGGTCTCAAGCCACGCGCCGCCAGTGATTGGCACATCGTCGACAAAGCCATCGACCACGCCCTGGACGCCTTGCGCGCCAGTCAGCCGAACCTCACTGACTGCCAGCAGGCGATGGCTGATCTGCTCAAGGCTTTCGACTCGATGAAGTAACCGGCTCGCACCGCATGACGCAAAAAGCACCGTATCTTGTGCTTCAATGCACATCGGACAGGCGCTGGCGGAAGGAAGTAGAGATGCGCATATTGTTGGTGGAAGACGATCAGATGATCGGCGCGGCCATCCAGGGCGTCCTCAGGGATGCCAGTTATGCCACCGACTGGATTCAGGACGGGCCTGGCGCCCTGGCGGCCCTGCAGGCACAGCACTATGACCTGGTGCTGCTCGACCTCGGTCTGCCGGGCAAGGACGGCCAGGAGGTATTGAGCTGTATACGAGCAGCCAACAACCCGGTACCGGTGTTGATCATCACCGCCCGTGACCAGCTCGAGGAGCGGCTGCGCGGGCTCGACGGTGGTGCCGACGACTACCTGCTCAAACCTTTCGAGATGGCCGAGCTGCTGGCGCGGATGCGTGCGGTGCTGCGGCGCAAGGGCGGCAACGCCCTGTCGGTGCTCGGCAATGGCCTGGTGACCCTGGACCTTGTGTCCAAGGAAGCGCGCACACCCGAGACCGACGCCGTGCTCCTGTCCAACCGCGAATTCGCCCTGCTCCAGGCCCTGCTGATGCGCCCCGGCGCGATCCTCTCGCGCAGCGACCTTGAAGACCGCATTTATGGCTGGGGCAATGAGGTAGAGAGTAATGCCGTGGAGTTTCTGATCCATGGCCTGCGCCGCAAACTCGGCAGCCAGGTGATCAAGAATGTCAGGGGACTGGGATGGATGGTGGCGAAAGAGCAATGAGTCAATCAGTGCAATTTCGCCTGGCGCTGGCGTTGTCCCTGGCGATCCTGCTGGTGGCGGTCCTGGCAGGCGTCTTCGCGTTTTTCTCGGCATTGGACGAAGCCCACGAAATGCAGGACGACGCCCTGCACCAGGTGGCGATGCTGGTTGACCGTCAACAGATGAGTCCGCGCTATCCCAACGGCCCGGCAACCCCGGGCGACGACGAAGAGTCGCGCATCATCGTGCAGTACCTGGCCGACGGCAGCCAGGCCAGCGGTAACGACGACGAAGTGATCCCGCTGCCATTCCCTACCGATCTGTCTGATGGCCTGTCGACCCTGACCGTCGGCGGTGAAGCCTTCCGTGCGCTGGTCAGGACCACCGCCAGCGGCCAACGGATTGTGGTTGCCCAGGAAACCGGGGCGCGAGACAAGGACGCCCGGGAAAGTGCCTGGCGCAGCCTGTTGCCATTCCTGATTCTGTTTCCGGTGCTGTTGCTGGTGGTCAGTGACCTGGTGCGCAAGCTGTTCCGGCCGATTGCCGCGCTTTCGGCGGAAATCGATCAGCGCGCCGAACAGGCCCTGCACCCGATCGACGAGCGTGATGTGCCCAGCGAAATCAAACCGTTCGTGGTCGCCATCAATCGCCTGCTGCAACGGGTCGACACCAATATGGAGACGCAGCGGCGCTTCGTCGCCGATGCCGCCCATGAACTGCGCTCACCCTTGACCGCCTTGTCATTGCAGGCAGAGCATCTGGCGGCAGCGGAAATGTCGCCACTGGCCCATGACCGCCTGCTGCCGTTGCGTCGAGGTATCGAACGCGGCAGGCAATTGCTGGATCAACTGCTGGCGCTGGCCAAGGCGCAGTCCGCACCGCTACCGGCGAGCAGCGCGGTCTCGGTACATGGGGTCTATCGCCGGGTACTCGCCGACTTGCTGCCGCTCGCGGAGGCCAAGCACCTGGACATCGGTGTCGAGGGCGAGCAGGACCTGCAGGTGCTGATGCATGAAGTCGACCTGATTACCCTGGTCAAGAACCTGGTCGACAACGCCATTCGCTACACCCCCGACGGCGGCCGGATCGACCTGTGCCTGGCGCTTGATCAGGGTGCCGCCAGGCTTTCGATCAAGGACACCGGCCCGGGCATCCCGAGCGAAGAACAGCAGCGCGTGTTCGATGCGTTTTACCGCGGCCTGGGGACTCAGCAAATCGGCTCCGGGCTGGGGCTGTCGATCGTCAAGGCGATTGCCGAGCGCGCCGGGGCCCGGGTCACCCTGGAGCTGGCCGATCCGGCACGGCAACGCGGACTCTGGGTGTCGGTGTGGTTGCCGCTGGCCCCGGCTCAGTCCTGACGCAACCACTCGATGAACAACGCAAACAGCTCCGACTGCGAGCTGATCGCCAGCTTCAGGTAGAGGTTCTTGCGGTGCATGCGCACGGTTTCGATGGCAATGCCCAACTGCTGCGCGGTGGATTTCACCGAGTGGCCGCGCAGGATCATGTGCGCCACTTGCCGCTCCCGTTCGGTCAGCACATCGCAGCCAAAATGCTCGAAGGCCTGCTGGATGCTGCGCTTGATATCGGTCGGCGTGCGAGCGTCTGAAGCACCCTGCTCGACCAGCGCCGGATTGCGCCGGGCGAATTCGCGGATGAACTCGGCGACCATGGGTTGCACCGCCCGCAGCACATCCAGTTGGCTGTGGCTCAGGGTCTCGCCACCAAAGCCCTGGAACAGGCTCAGGGATACCTTGCTCTGGTTGCCGACGTCGACGATGAAATAGCTGTCTTCCGAGCAGCCGGCCTTGAGGTAGTAGGTCTTGTAGTAGTCGCTGTCGAAGAAGTGGTCCGGGGCGATTTCTTCCAGGTGATAAAACCCTTCGGCCAGCCCTTGCTCCACCGCCAGGCAGAATGGATCGAGCAGGTAGCCCACGGAAAAATAGCGGCCAATCACCGAGTCGCGGTACTGCTCGGGAATCCCTTGCAGGTACAGCGACAACGGCGGCTGGTCCTTGCGTTCGAGGCTGATCATCACCGACTCGATCGACACCAGGTGCCCGATGGCCTGCGCCAGATAGCGCAGGGCATCGTCCTGTTCGATGTGGGCGAAGGCTTGCTGGAGCCCGGCGTGCCATTGATGCAGGGCACGCCAGGGCAAGGCGATCAGAGTCTGGTCGTGGGCTTTGCTCATGCCCCGCAGTCTAGCGGGAGAGCTCATGCCGGGCAAAGCCCCGAGACGCTGGCTCATGCGCCGTCGTACAAGCCGTTGGCCGTCAGTTCCTCGGCCGCTTCGAGGATGCACTCGCGCAAGGTTTCGACAATTTCATCGACCTGGGCGTGGGTGATGATCAACGGCGGCGACATCACGTTGAGGTGCATGATCGGCCGCACCAGCAAGCCCTTGGCCTGGGCCCGCACATGGATTCGCTCGCCGATGTTCACCGCGTCCGGGAACAGCGCCTTGCTCTGCTTGTTGGCGACGAACTCGACGCAGGCCATCAACTTGACGCAGCGCACATCGCCCACCAGTGGCAAGTCACGCAGGGTGGCCAGACGTTGCTCCAGGTAGCTGCCAACGTCGCCAACATGGGCCAGCAACTGCTCGCGCTCGATGATCTCGATGTTTTTCAACGCTGCCGTGCAGCACACCGGATGGCCGCTGTAGGTGAAGCCGTGGGTGAAGCAACGGCCCTTGCCCGGTTCGGCGATGACCTTCCAGATCCGCGAGGAAAAGATGCACGCACCCAGCGGCAGGTAGGCCGAGGTCAGGCCCTTGGCAGTAGTGATGATGTCGGGCTGCACGCCGAACACCGCGTCCGAGGCGAACCAGGTGCCGAGCCGGCCGAACGAAGTCACCACTTCGTCGGCGACGAACAGAATGTCGTGGGCCTGGCACACCTCCCACATACGCCGCAGGTAACCCTCGGGCGGAATAATCACCCCGCCGGAGCCCATGATCGGTTCGGCGAAGAACGCCGCGACCTTGTCGGCGCCGATGCTGTGGATCTTGTCTTCGAACTCCTGCACCAGGAATTCGAGGAACTGCGCCGCGTCCATGCCTTCGGGTGCACGGTACGGATTGGGGTTGGAGATGTGGTGAATCCGCTCATGGGCGTAATCGAACTCCGGCACCCGGTCGGCAGCCTTGTTGCCGATCGACATGGTCAGGCAGGTGGAGCCGTGATAAGCGTTGTAGCGGGCGATGATGTGCTTCTTCTCTGGCTTGCCCCGGCAGTTCTGGTAGTACTGGATCAGCCGGTAAGCGGTGTCCACGGCGGTCGAACCACCGGTGGTGAGGAACACGTGATCGAGATCACCGGGGGCCAGGCTGGCGAGCTTTTCGCAGAGCTCGATGGCCACCGCGTTGGACATGTCGGAGAACGGATTGGAATACGCCAGTTGCCGCACCTGGTCGGCAATCGCCAGGGCCATTTCTTCGCGGCCCAGGCCAATGTTGGTGCACCACATCCCACCAACAGCATCGAGGAAGCGGTTGCCTTCGGTGTCGTAGATGTAGGCGCCGTCGCCGGCGACGATGTTCAGCGCGCCCTGCTCGGCATGTTCATCGAACACGTGGTAGCCGTGCATGTGGTGGGCCTTGTCGGCCTTGACCAGTTTGGCCTGATCGAAGTGGGCAAAAAAATCGTCGGTTGGAATCGCCATGAATAAGTACTCGCAAAAAGAAAAGTCGGCAGGTCAGCAGGGAGTCGCCCTTACTTCCCGGTTTTTACCGTGCTCCAGACCCGGGTGATCGCGCGCATGTCCTTGGCGTCCTGGGTCTTCTGGGCAAACAGCCGGGCGCGGGTGGCGTCGTCGGGGTAGATCGCCTGGTTGTCGCGCACATCGGCATTCACCAGGGCGGTCGCCGCACTGTTGCTGTTGGCGTAGTGGATGTAGTTGGTGACGTCGGCCATGACCTGCGGTTGCAGCAGGTATTCGAGGAATGTGTGGGCGTTGGCCACGTGCGGCGCGTCGCCGGGGATGTACATGTTGTCAAACCAGATCAGCGAACCTTCCTTGGGAATGAAGTACGCCAGGTTGATCTTCAGCTTGGCTTCTTCGGCCCGCGCCTGGGCGGTGGCGTAGTCGCCGGACCAGGTCATGGCCATGCACACGTCGCCGTTGGGCAGGCTGGTCAGGTAGTTCACCGAGTCGAATTTCTTGATGTACGGCCGCACCGCCATCAACACGTCCTGGGCGGCCTTGAGGTCGGCCGGCGCGGCACTGCGCGGGTCGCGTCCCAGATACGTCAGGGCCAGGGGGATGACTTCGGTAGGCGCGTCGATCAGGGTCACGCCGCAGTCGGCGAAGCGTGAGACGACCTTGGGATCGAAAATCATCGCCAGCGAGCCGATCGGCGCATCGGGCATGCGCGCCTTGATCATGTCGACGTTGTAGGTGATGCCATTGCTGCCCCAG
This sequence comes from Pseudomonas sp. F007, assembly GCF_057814275.1. Classification (NCBI taxonomy): domain Bacteria; kingdom Pseudomonadati; phylum Pseudomonadota; class Gammaproteobacteria; order Pseudomonadales; family Pseudomonadaceae; genus Pseudomonas; species Pseudomonas sp. F007. Next base: position 207,494 of record NZ_JBVATA010000005.1, read on the forward strand.
GTGTAGGGCGCTGAATAGGCGACGCCGGCGTCGTAACCCTGCAGGTCCTGCAGCACTTTCGGATCGAGGTTGCTCCAGCCCGGCAGTTGCTGCTTGTCCAGTGGCTGGAACACCTTGGCCTTGATCAGCGGCGGCACCAGGGAGGCGTTGAGCACCACCAGGTCGTAGCCGGAATGACCGGTGAGCAGCTTGGCCTGCACCGTCTCGTAGGCATCGAAGGTGTCGTAGATGACCTTGATGCCGGTGGCTTTTTCAAAATTCGCCAGGGTCTGTTCGCCGATGTAATCCGCCCAGTTATACAGCCGCAGGGTCTTGGCATCGTTGACATCGGCGGCATGCACCGCCAGGGACAAGGGAGCAAGCAACAGACTGGACCACACTCGAAGTGCCTTGCGCATTGCACATTCCACCTTATAAGCAGGCTCTGCTCTGGATGAGCGGACGTCCCTACTATTGGCGCAATGGGCGCGCGGCACCATACCCCGAATGGGGGTAAGCGCTAATACCCTGTAGGAGCTGGCTTGCCAGCGAAGAACCTGAGGCCGCCGCCTACTTCCAGGACAGCTACGTCATCGTTGGCCACCATCGTCGGAACGCCGCCCGGAGCCGGCTCGCTCCTACAGGTGATCTTCATTGATCAGACGGCGAGAATGCTGCAGGACGCCTGGTACAACAGGTGCTCGGTGGTACTGCCGATCAGTTTCTCCAGACCCCGGGACTGGTTGCGGCCCATTACCAGCACGTCGATATCATGCCGATGGGCGAATTCGGCGAGTACCTGCACCGGGTCGCCGGAGATGAAGTGGCGCCGCTCGGCGGGCACGCCAAAGTGCTCGGCGGTGCGGATGAAGGCGTTTTCCAGGTCCTGGCGCAACGACAGGGTCAGCTCGCCCAAGGTCAAACCGGCGGCGCTGACCCCAGCGAGGAAATCGGCGGCAATGTCGCAGGCGCTGACCAGGTGCAGCTCGGCGTCGCACTGCAGCGCCAGGCGTTCGGCCTGCTTGACGATGCGCTCGTTGAGTTGCTGGTTCTGCGCCGACTCGTTGGCGCTGTCGATCGCTACGACTATCTTGCGCGGCAAGGTGCAGGCGCGGTCGCCCACCAGATAAGTCGGCACCGGGCAATAGCGCAACAGGTGCCAATCCATCGGGGTGAAGAAGGTGCGTTTGAGCAGGGGTTCCTGCTGGACTTCCTTGATCAGCAGGTCGGGTTGCCACTCAGTGACGTAGGCGAGGATGTCCTGCTTGAGATCATCGGACCAACTGGCCTGCTGCGTCACCTCGATACCCTCGCTGCGCAAGCGCTGCACCTGCTGCTCGAGCCAGTCACGCTGTTCCTGCAGGTACTCTTCCCGCGCCGTGGCCCAGTTATCGTCTTCCAGCAAGCTCAGAATCCCCGGCGACTTGACCAGCGCCACAATATGCAGACTCGCCCCACTGGCCCGCGCCAGCGCGCCGGCGTGCTGAATGGTCGGCGACAGGCGCAGGGCCGGGTTGATGATCAGCAACAGGCGTTGGTACTGGCTCATGGTCTGACTCCTGGGTCATATACCTCAAGTATTGACCCAAGGGTGCGCCTTTGGAGGAAGGCGGTGTTGATCGGGGTCAAGTCCGGCGCAAACCAGTCGGATGTTCACAAACCCTGTAGGAGCCAGCCTGCTGGCGATGGCGGTGCATCAGACAAACCGCGGTGTTTGATTCGCTGGCAAGCCAGCTCCTACAAAGACTGGGGGCGATCACAACATCTGCGGTCACCACAAACCTGTGGGAGCAGCTCGGGCGGCGTTCCGCCGCTAGCTATGGCGGTGGATCAGTCAGCAATTAAATTGCCCATGGCCCCTACGGTCATCACCCCGCTGAAAGTGGGTATAGCCGCTCATCAAACTCCGACAGTTTTGGAAACACCAACGCCCGATCATCACTCAACTGCTGCAACCGCTGCCCATAATCAAGCAGAAACTGCTGACGCGCCTCATCACTGATATACGGCACATGCCAGGCCACAAACGGCTCCAGCACATCAAACCCGACATAAGCCAACGTCCCACGCAGGAGCGGTCGCAGCATGTCCTCCAGCGGCCCATGAATCGCCCCCTCACCAAACATATGCTCGCGTCCGCCCAGGGTCACGGTGACCAGGGCCTTCTTGCCCGCCAGCCCACCCTGGTCGTAGAAGCGTTTACCGCCGTAGCAGACCCCCGACACCAGCACCCGGTCGATCCAGCCCTTGAGAATGGCCGGGGTGGAGAACCAGAAGATCGGGAAGTTGAGGATCAAAAGGTCAGCCCACAGCAGCTTGTCCAGTTCGGCCTGGATGTCTGGCGCGATCGACTGGTTCTTCACCCCCAGCCGTTGCTCGAGGGCATAGACCAGGTACTCGGGGTTTTCCCGTGAGGTGAAGTCGGCGGCGCTGGCCACCGGGTTCCAGTTCATCGCGTAGAGGTCGCTGACCTGCACTTCGTGGCCCTGGGCTTGAAGGGTGGTTACGGCCTGGTCGCGCAAGGCGGCGGTAAAGGATTGGGCTTCCGGGTGGGCGTGGACGATCAGTACTTTCATGGTGATTCCTTAGACTTTTTCCAGCGAAGGGGTAGACGATTGAGGTGTACGACTGGCGAGCAAACGGTCGAGCCAGTCCGGGTCCATTTGCGGTTCGGACGAAAACAGCAAACCGGTGTAATCCTGATGCGGCGGCGTGAAGATCTGCTGGCGTGAGCCATGATCGACCACCCTGCCCCGTTGCATCACCAGCACTTCATCGGCAATCGCCCGCACGGTGGCGACATCATGGGTGATGAACAGGTAGGCCACACCCAATTGCTGCTGGATGCGGTTGAGTAACTTCAGCACGCCCTCGGCCACCAGTTGATCGAGGGCCGAGGTCACTTCATCGCAGATGATCAATTGCGGATCGGCCGCCAGGGCCCGGGCGATGCAGATCCGCTGCTTTTGTCCGCCGGACAGTTCGCGGGGCTGGCGCTCCATGTAGATTGCCGGGTCGAGCTCGATCATTTCCAGCAACTCGGCGACCCGCGCACGCATGGCCTTGCCTTTGAGTCCCAGGTAGAAGGTCAACGGCCGGCCGATGATATCGACGATGCGCTGGCGCGGATTCAACGCGGTGTCGGGGATCTGGTAGATCATCTGGATCCGCCGCAACTGCTCCTTGCTGCGCTGACGGAAATCCGCTGGCAGCGGCTGACCGTCATACAGCACCTCGCCATAGGTCGGTGGCAGCAGCCCGGTGATCAACCGCGCCGTGGAGCTTTTGCCGCTGCCCGATTCACCGATCACCGCCAGGGTCTGGCCCCGATAGAGGCTCAGCGACACGTCGTGCAGCACTGGATGCTGACCGTAGCTGGCGCAGCTGTTGCGCAGTTCCAGCAAGGGTTGCTCTTGCTGCGGCAGAGCCTTGGGCTCGGTGCGGAAGCTGCGCACCGCCCACAGCGACTTGGTGTAATCCTCCCGAGGATTGCCGAGCATGCTGCGGGTCTCGGCTTCTTCCACCAGCTTGCCGTGGCGCAGCACCATGATCCGGTCGGCCATCTGCGCAACCACTGCCAGGTCGTGGCTGATGTAAATGGCGGCGATGCCGTAAGTGGCGACGGCTTGGCGAATCGCCGCCAGCACTTCGATCTGGGTGGTGACATCGAGCGCGGTGGTCGGCTCGTCGAAGATGATCAGGTCCGGGTGGCAGGCCATGGCCATGGCGGTCATCACGCGCTGCAACTGGCCGCCGGAGACCTGGTGCGGATAACGCTGGCCGATCTGCTCGGGATTCGGCAGTTGCAGCACCCGATACAGCTCCACCGCTTCGGCCTCGGCCTGGGTGCGGCTGATGCCACCGTTGCACACCGCCGTCTCGACGTGTTGATCAATCAGCCGATGGGCCGGGTTGAATGACGCGGCAGCACTCTGCGCAACGTAGGCAATACGCAGCCCGCGCAACTTACGCAGGGCTTCGGGCTCGGCCTTGAGCAGGTCGATGCCGTCAAACTGCACCGAGCCGCCGGTGATTCGGCAACCGTCGCGGGTGTAGCCCATGGCGGCAAGACCGAGGGTCGACTTGCCGGCGCCCGACTCACCAATCAGCCCCAGCACTTCACCGCGTTGCAGGGTCAGGTCGATGCCCTTGATCAGCGGGTGCCAGGCGTCGTCGTGGTGACCTTCGATGTGCAGGTCGCGGATTTCCAGCAAAGGTTTGGCAGTAGTCATGCTCAGCATTCCTTGAGACCGCTGGACTTGTGCAGCATCCAGTCGACGACGAAATTGACACTGACGGTAATCAGGGCCACGGCTAGGGCAGGCAGCAACGGGCTGATGTCGCCGAAGGTGATCAGCACCGCGTTGTCCCGCACCATGCTGCCCCAGTCGGCGGTGGGCGGTTGAATGCCCAGGCCGAGGAACGACAGCGCGCTGATGAACAGGAACACGAAGCAGAAGCGCAGGCCGAACTCGGCAATCAACGGCGCCGCGGCATTCGGCAGGACTTCGCGGGTCACCAGCCACCACAGGCCTTCGCCGCGCAGGCGCGCCGCCTCGACGAAGTCCTGCACCACCACGTTCATGGCTACCGCCCGCGACAGGCGAAACACCCGGGTCGCGTCCAGCAGCGCGATCACCAGTACCAGCGAGGTCGCGGTGGTGCCCACCACACTGAGAATCAGCAGGGCGAAGATCAACTGCGGGATCGCCATCAGGATGTCCACCACCCGCGACAGGCCCTGGTCGACCCAGCCGCCCTTGATCGCCGCCACCAGACCGCCAAGGCCGCCGAGCAGGAACGCCAGCACGGTGGTCAGGAACGCGATGCCCAGGGTATTGCGTGCGCCGTAGACCAGGCGGCTGAACATGTCGCGCCCGAGGTTATCGGTGCCCAGCAGGAACTCACCGCCCCAGGGCGCGAAGCCCTCGCCCACCACCTGGGTTTCGCCAAAGGGCGCCAGCAGCGGCGCGAACAGCGCCACGAGGATGTAGGCGAGGATCACCAGCAGGCCGAACTGGGCACTCAGCGGCGCCCGCAGCAGTTGTTTGAACAGGCTCATGGGCTACCCCTTCGGATGCATCAGGCGTGGGTTACTGGCGATGGACAGCACATCGGCCGTGGTATTGAGCAGGATGTAAGTGGCGGCGAAGATCAGGCTGCAGGCCTGGACCACCGGGATGTCGCGCTTGGCCACCGAGTCCACCAGCAACTGGCCGAGCCCCGGATAGACAAACACCACTTCGACCACCACCACACCCACCACCAGGTACGCCAGGTTCAGCGCGACCACGTTGACGATCGGTGCCAGGGCATTGGGCAAGGCGTGGCGGAAGATGATCCGCGACTGGCTGATGCCCTTGAGCCGGGCCATTTCGATGTACGGGCTGGCCAACAGGTTGATCAGCGAGGCGCGGGTCATGCGCATCATCTGCGCGATGACCACCAGGCTCAGGGTCGCCACCGGCAGTATCGAGCGCTCCAGCACCGTGGCGAACGAGGCGTCCGGCGCCAGGTTGGAAATGCTCGGGAACCAGTTGAGCTTCACCGCGAACACCAGGATCAGGATGTAGGCGACGAAGAACTCGGGGAACGACACGGCGCTCAGGGCCGAGGTATTCAGCAAGCGGTCGAACCAGCTGTTGCGATACAAGGCCGCGAGCATGCCCAGCAACAGCGCCAGCGGCACCGAGACGGCGGCCGCCAGCAAGGCCAGGCTGAAGGTGTTGCCCAGGCGTGCGCCGACCAGCTCGGCGATCGGCCGTTGGTTGGCCAGCGACACCCCGAGATCACCTTGCAGCAGGTGCCAGATCCAGTGGCCGAAACGGCTCAGCGGCGGCATGTCCAGGCCCAGTTGGGCGCGAAATGCGGCGACGGTCTCCGGGGTCGCCGATTGGCCGAGCATGGCCTGGGCGATATCCCCAGGCAGCATGCCGACCGCGAGGAAGATGATCACCGAGACCGCAAACAGCGACAACAACCCCAATGCCAGCCGCTGCGCCAGCAGTTTGTAAATACTGTTCATTGTGCAGTTCCTTGAAATGGGCAGGCCTTTGAAGACTGCGAATTACCCCTGTAGGAGCTGGCTTGCCAGCGAAGGCGGCCTGAAGTTTTGCACTGACAATGAAGACGCCTTCGCTGGCAAGCCAGCTCCTACAAGGGATCTTCATGGGTTTGGCGATTTGCTTACGCCTGCCACCACCGCTCGATCACCCGCAGCCCATCCAGCTCGCCATAGGGCGCGGTCTGGCCGCCGTGGGCCACGCGGTTGGAACGGGCCGCCACCGAGCTGGCGAACAGCGGCACGATCGCCCCGCCGTCGTCCCTGCACAGCGCCTGCATTTCGTTGTACATCTCGCGGCGCAGCGGGTCGTTCATCTCGCCACGGGCGGCGTTGAGCAACTGGTTGAAGCGCGGGTTGTCCCAGTGGGTCTCGTTCCATGCCGCGCCCTTGGCGTAGCCGATGCTGAACATGCGGTCGGCGGTCAGGCTGCTGTACCAGAACGACGTGGTGAACGGCTGCTTCATCCACACGTTGGAGAAGAACCCGTCGGCCGGCTCGCGCACCACGTCGATCTCGATCCCCGCCGCACGTGCCTGCTCCTTGAACAGCACCGAGGCGTCCACCGCGCCGGTGTACGCCGCATCCGAGGCTTGCAGACGCACCTTGAGTGAATCCAGCCCGGCCTGTTTCAAGTGGAAACGCGCCTTGTCCGGGTCATAGCTACGCTGCTCCAGCGCGGTGTTGATGAATCGGCTGCCGGGCTGGATCGGGTGATCGTTGCCCACCAGGCCGTAGCCATGCAGCACCGAAGCCAGCAGGGTTTCGCGGTTGATGGCGTGTTTCATCGCCAGGCGCACGTCGTTGTTCTGGAACACCTGACTGTCGGTGAGCATCGGGAAGGTGTAGTGCTGGGCACCCTTGGTTTCCTCGATCACCAGGTTCGGATTGCGCTTGAGCAACGCCACGGTTTTCAGGTCGACCTTGTTGATCACATCGACTTGCCCGGTGACCAGCGCATTGATCCGCGCGGCGCCGTCAGCAATGGCGATCAGCTCGGCGCTGGCGAAATGCGCGCGACCGGGCTTCCAGTAATCCGGGCTGCGTTCCAGGGTCATGCGCACCCCCGGCTCGAAGTCCTTGAGTCGGTAGCCGCCGGTGCCGACGCCCGCTTGCCAGTCCGGCAGGCCGTCCTTGCTCGGCATGATCACCAGGTGGTAATCGGCGACCACATAGGCGAAATCGGCATTGCCCGACTTCAGCTCGAACACCACGCTGTCACTGCCATTGGCGCTGACCGTGGCCACGTCGCCGAGCACAGTCTTGGCCGCCGAGGTGGATTTTTCCCCCAGGTGATGCTGGATCGAGGCCACCACGTCATTGGCCTCGAGGCTCTTGCCGTTGTGGAAGGTCACCCCCGGACGCAGCTTGAAGGTCCAGACCCGGGCATCCGGGGTCGAGGTCCAGCTCTCGGCCAATTCGGGAATCGCCGTGCCGTCGACGCCGATTTCGCTCAGGGTGTTATAGACCGCCGAGAAGCCGACGAAGGTGAAGGTATCGGCCCAGGAGCCGGGATCCCTGGAGTCGGTGGTGCTGCCGCCGGCCAGACCCAGGCGCAACACCCCGCCCGGTTTCGGCGTGGCCTCTGCGGCAAAGGCGCCGACTGGCAGGCCCATGGAAAACGCGCCGGCCACGGCGGCCGCGGCAGCGCTGTACTTGAGGAAGTCGCGACGCGGGAAAGCGGATTGCTGAGTAATTTTGTTGTTGTTATCGCTCATTGGATTGCCCCTGATCACACGCTAAATGAAATTGGCAGCACGCAAGACACCGGGCCTGGGCCCGGTGCTCATACATCTCGATCGGTTAACCGTCACACCTGGATCGCCTTCACTTCGACGAATTCGTTGAGTCCCTCCTCTCCCCATTCCCGGCCATTGCCGGACTGTTTGTAGCCGCCGAACGGCGCCTGATAATTGAAGGCCGCGCCGTTGAGGAAGCACTGCCCGGCGCGCAGTTGCCTTCCCAGGTGCAGGGCGCGCTCGGCACTGCCGGCCCAGACCGCGCTGGACAGGCCGAACGGCGAGTCATTGGCCAGCTGGATCGCTTGCGCCTCGTCGGCATAGGGGATCAGGCACAGCACCGGGCCGAAGATTTCTTCCTGGGCGATGCGCATGCGGTTATCGACGTCGGCAAACAGCGTCGGGCTCACGTAAAAACCGCGCTCGAAGGCCGCCGGGGTGTCGCCACCGCAGAGCAGGCGTGCGCCCTCCTCCTGACCGATGCGGATGTAGTCGAGCACGTTGCGCCGTTGTGCAGCGGAACACATCGGCCCGAGGAAACTCTGCGGGTCCAGCGGATCGCCCATGACCAGGCTGCGGGTTTCGGCCAGCGCGATGTCCACGGCCTCGGCATAGCGGCTGGCCGGCAGCAGCATGCGGGTCAAGGCGGTGCAGGTTTGCCCGGAGTTGATCATCACGTCCTGCACGCCATAACGCACGGCGGCAGCAAGGTCGGCGTCCTCGGCGATCAGCAACGGCGACTTGCCGCCGAGCTCCAGGCACACCCGTTTGACCGACGGCGCGGCGGCCTGGGCCACCCGCACCCCGGCGCCGGTGGAGCCGGTGAACGACAGCATGTCGACGTCCGGGTGTTTGGCCAGGGCTTCGCCGACCTTGGAACCCGGGCCGCTGACCAGGTTGAACACCCCGGCCGGCAAGCCAATGTCGGCAATCATCTGCGCCAGCAGAAACCCATGCAGCGGGGTTTCCTGGCTCGGTTTGAGCACCACGGTGCAGCCGGCAGCCAGTGCCGGGGCCAGCTTGCCGATCAACTGATGCAGCGGGTAATTCCACGGGTTGATAAAAGCGCAGACGCCCACCGCTTCGCGGATCACCAGCGAGTTGCCGACTTCGCGCACTTCGTCCATCAACGCAGCCAGTTCGACGTACTGCTCAAGCCCGGCAATCGGCCCCTCGACCTGTACCGAGCGGCACCATTGCACCGGCATGCCCAGTTCAGCGGTGATCACCGCCGCCATTTCATCGCCACGGCTGCGCAGTTGTTCGGCCAACGCCCGAATGTAGCCGGCGCGCACGCTGGACGGCGTGCGCGACCAGCTGGCGAACGCCTTGCGGGCGGCTGCTACGGCGGCGTCGACATCACGCTCGTCGCCCAGCGGCACGCTGCCGGCAATCTCTTCGGTAGCCGGGTTGATCACCTCGGCGATGCCCTGCCCCGACGGGGTTTGCCAGCGGCCATCGATAAACAGTGTGGTGTGATTAAGCATCCTGCTTTGCCTCCATCAATTCCTCAGCACACCGGGCGATGCGCTGACAGGCATCGCGCAACGGCGCTTCGCCCACCACCAGCCCCAGGCGGATATGCCCCGCGGCACTCGGGCCAAAGGCTTCACCGGCGAGCACCGAGACGCCGTGACGGTCCAGCAGGCGATCGGCGAACGCCTGGGCGCTGAGGCCGGTGGCGCGGATATCGAGCATCACGAACATCCCGCCATCGGGCTTCAAGGCGCGCACGCCGGGGCAGTCGGCGAGGCTGGCGCAGACCAGGTCGCGGCGCTGGCGATAGGCGTCTCGCATCGCCGCCAGTTCTGGCAGGTCACTTTCCAGGGCGATCACCGCCGCGTCCTGGACGAAATCCGGCGAGCCATAGAGCATGCACAGCGCCAGATTTTCCAGATGGCTGGCAAGTGCCGGCGGCGCCACCACCCAGCCGACTCGCCAGCCGGTCATCGCGTGGGATTTCGACAGGCTGTTGAGGGTCGCGGTGCGCTCGGCCATGCCCGGCAGGCTTGCCGGGCTGACGTGCTCGCCGTCGAACAACAGTTCGCTGTAGACCTCGTCGCTGATCAGCCACAGGTCATGGCCGATGCACAGCTCGGCCAGCGCCTGCCAGGTGCTGCGCGGCAGGCTCGCCCCCGACGGGTTGTGCGGGCTGTTCAAGGCCAGGGCGCGGGTTCGCGGGGTGATGCGCGCAGCGACGTCTTCGGGCAACACCCGAAAGCCGTTCTCCGAACGCACCGGCACCGGCACCACCACTGCGCCACAGGCGCCGAACACCGCTTCGTAGGTCACGTACATCGGCTCGGCGACAATCACTTCATCGCCTGGATTGAGCACACATTGGGCGACGCTGAACAGCGCGCACTGGGCGCCGGCCAGTACCGTCACCTGGTCCGCCGAGACCACCTGGCCACTGCGCTGCTGGTGCCGGCGGGCAATGGCTTCACGCAAGGCAGGCTTGCCGCGCACGTCGGCGTAATGGGTGTTGCCGGCCAGCAGGCTGTCGATGGCGCCCTGGACAATCGGCTGCGGGGTATCGAAGTCCGGGTCACCCACCGACAGCAGCAGGATGTCGTGGCCCTGTTCGCGCAGGGCCAGGGCGCGGTAGTGAATATCCCAGGCGGCCGCGCCGTCGCCGGCGATGCGTTGGGTCAGATCGGAAAAGCGCATGCGGGTGTCCTCCTCGGATCAATGGGCGCAGGCGTGCTTGAGTTCGATCAGCGTCACGCCGTTGCGCTTGAAGCCGTGGCGCAGATCGGTCTGCAGTTCGGCCAGGCTCTGCGGCTGACTCACGGTGCAACCGAAGGCGCGGGCCAATGCAGCGAAGTCCGGATTACGCGGCAACACGCCAATTGGCTCGATGTCCAGGCCGAGCATGTCATCGCGGATCTGGCCCAGGGCGTCGTTGTTCCACAGCAGCACCACCAGCGGGCTGTCCAGTTCTTCGACGGCCGTCGCCAGTTCCTGCGCGGTGTAGAGGAAGCCGCCATCCCCCACCAGCACCAGGCCGGGCCGCTGGGGCGCGCCGAACTTGGCGCCGATCCCCGCCGGCAGGCCGTAGCCCAGGGTGCCGTAGCCGGTCGGATGCAACCAGCTGCGCGGCGCCCGCGAATCGAAGGCGTAGTTGCCGGTGTAGGCCAGTTGCGTCATGTCGGTGCTGATAAAGGCGTTGTCCGGCAGCTCGGCGGCGATGCGTTGCAGGATCGCCTGGTGGATCGACTGCAACCGGCCGTGGCCGCTCTTCACCGCCTCACGCAGTGCCGCCACAGCGGCAATCGCCGCGCTGGCGTCGCGCACTTGTCCGGGCAGGCGCTCGAGCAGCGCGGACAGGGTGTGCTCGGCGTCACCGTGCAAGGCCACGGCACAGGGGTAGAAGTCGTTGAACTTGCGCGGATCGATGTCGACCCGCAGCACCTCGCCATTGACCGGCAGGCGCTCGCGCCAGAAGTCGGTGTCGGCCATCTCGGTGCCGACCGCCAGCACCACATCGGCTTCGGCGATCAGCTTCCAGCCCGGCTCCACGCACAGCGACGATCCGGCGTTCAGCGGCGCATCGGGTGGCAGCAGACCTTTACCGGCGACGCTGGTGAACAGCGGCGCGGCCAGGCGGGTGCTGATTTCCTGCAAGTGCACCGCGGCATTCAAGGCGCCGCCACCGGCGATGATCATCGGCCGTTTGGCGTTCTGCAGCTTGGCAACGGCCTGTTCAAGCACCACAGCCGCTGGCGTGCCGCGACCTGGGCGGCGCACGACTTCGTTGCTCCAATCGCGAGTGATGGGGGCGGCCAACACGTCCAGCGGTACGGAGATGTGCACCGGGCGCGGCCGCTCGCTGTCGAACACCGCATAAGCGCGGGCGATCAATTCGGGCAGGTCTTCAGCGGTCAGGGCCACCGCCGAGAACGCAGTGATAGGCGCGGTCATGGCGCGCTGATCCTGGCACTCATGGAGAATGCCCCAGCCTTTGCCGAGGCTGGCGGTGTGGTTGACGCTGGAAATCACCAGCATCGGGATCGAGTCGGCATAGGCCTGACCAATGCCGGTGGCGGCGTTGCTCACGCCGGGGCCAGTGATGACGAAGCACACCCCCGGCTTGCCGCTGACCCGCGCATAGCCGTCGGCCATGAAACTGGCGCCCTGCTCGTGCCGAGTCAGCACGTGGCGAATGCCGCTGCCGGGGAGTCCGCGATACAGCTCCAGGGTATGCACCCCGGGAATGCCAAACACGGTGTCGACCCCGTAGTTCGCCAGTAGGCGCACCAGGGCCTGGCCGCCGGTCAAGGTTGTCTGTTGCATGTTCAGTTCCTCACGCATGGCCGAGGCGAATCAACGCGTCGACCGCAGTCGTGCCAGCGGCGCCGACCAACAATGGGTTCACATCGAGTTCCAGCAGTTGCCCGGCGTTTTCGCAGGCATAGTCGCCGACCGCGCGAATCGCCGTGACCAGGCTGTCGAGGTCCGCCGCTTCACGGCCGCGAAAGCCTTGCAGCAGGGCGGCGCTGCGCAGGCTCAACAGCGCGTTGCGGATCGCGCCATCGGTGGTTGGCAGCAACAGGCAGCGACTGTCCTGGAGCAGCTCCACCAGCACACCACCGGCGCCGATCACCAGGGCCAGGGCGAAATCATTCTCGCGTTTGATCCCGACAATCAGTTCGGCCAGCGGCGGTGTCGCCATCGGCTCCAGCAACAGTTGTTCGACGACGACGTCAGGCGCGTAGGCTTTGATACTGGCGCTCATTTTTGTCAGGGCGGCGCCAAGGGCAGCTGCGTCCTTGAGATTGAGCGCCACGGCACCGGCCTCGGTCTTGTGCGGCAGTTGCGCACTGACCGCCTTGAGTACCAGCGGATAACCGAGCTTTTGCGCATCCTGCAGTGCATTGGCCGGCGTGCTCAGCACACCGTTCGGCGTCGGCAGGCCAAAGGCGCGCAACGCCTGCTTCGACTCCCACTCATTGAGCAATTGCCCCTCGCCGCAAAGCGCTGACGGGCACAGCGGCACCAGCGCCGATTCACCTAGCGCCAACAAGGCCTGGCGATTTTGCTGATAACCGGCAATCCGCCCCCAGGCAGCCAGGCCATCCTCCACCCCTTGCAGGGCCGCTACGCCTTGGGCGTGCAGACGTTCACGGGCGTGAGCTGGCAGCAGTTCGGGAAAGGCCGAGGTGACGAAGCCCGTCTTGCCGTGGCGCAGCAGCGCCTGGCAATACAGGTCCAGCAGCAGGTCGCATTCCTTGCGTTCACCGGTGAATTCAGCTGGGTAATCGAGCACCAGCATTGCCGCGTCGGCCTCGGTGCGCAGAGCGCTGTCGAGCATGCAGTTCAGGGCCTCGCCGTCGCCCCAGATCGCCGTGGTGAAGTCCAGCGGATTGACCAGGTTGGCGTAGCTCGGCAGGACCTGCGCCAGTTCGCCGACTTGGCCGTTGTCGAGCTTTGGCAACGTCAATGCATTGCGTTCGGCGTAGTCGGCAATCAGCCCGGCATCACCGCCGGAACAGGCCAGGGCGATCAGACTGTTACCCGTCGGCAGGTTGCCGCAGGCCGCCGCCTTGAGGGTTTCGACAAAACTCACCGGACCGCTGACGCGGATCACCCCGAGGCGCTCGAACAGCGCGTCATACAAGGCATCGGAACCAGACAGCGAGCTGGTGTGACTCAGGGCCAGCTCGGCACCGATCTGCGACACCCCGGTTTTCAAGGCAATGATCGGGATGCCTTTCTCCAGCGCCTTGTGCGCGGCGCGGGCAAACCCTGGGACGTTTTTCAGGCCTTCGAGGTGCAGGCCGATGGCGGTGACTCGCGGTTCGTCGAGCAGCACGTCCATCAATTCGGCGACACCCAGTTGTGCCTGGTTGCCCACCGAAGCCATGTAGGCCACCGGCAGCGAGCGGTCGCTCATCGACAGGTTGTAGGCGAAGTTGCCGCTCTGGGTCAGCACCGCCACGCCCTTCTCCACCGCCTGGCCGCCATGGGCCACCGGCCACAGCGCCGAGCTGTGCAGGTAATCCAGCAGGCCGTAGCAGTTGGGGCCGAGCAAGGCCATGTCGCCGGCCGCCTGTAGCAACTGCTGTTGCAGTGCCTGGCCTTCGGCGCCGGTTTCGGCAAAGCCCGAGGCGTAGCAGATCGCTCCGCCGGCACCGATGGCCGCCAGTTCGGCGACGCAGGTCAGCGTCAGTTCGCGGTTGGTGGCGATGAACACCGCATCCGGACCGCACGGCAGCTCGGCGATGGTGCGCACGCAGGGCACGCCTTCGAGGCTGTCGTGCTGCGGGTTGACCAGCCACATGGCTCCGGCATAGCCGCCTTCGGCACAGCGTTTGAGGGCGCGAGCCATGCTGCGGCCGCCGACAAACGCCACCTGTTGTGGCGCGAGCAGGCGTTTGAGATTGTCACGAATTGTCTGGGACATGGCAGTTCTCCGGAACCGATCAACGCAGCAGTGGGCGCAGCAGCTCGCGGGAAATGATGTGGCGCTGGATTTCCGACGTGCCTTCCCAGATCCGCTCGATCCGCGCGTTACGCCAGATGCGCTCCACCGGGCCCTCGTCCATCAAGCCCATGCCGCCGAAAATCTGCACCGCCTCGTCGGCGGCGCGGCCCAGCACCTCACTGGCAAACAGCTTGGCCATGCCGGCTTCGCCATCGGTCATGCTGCCCTGGTCCATTTTCCAGGCGGTGTGCAGGGTCAGCAGTTCGGCGGCGCGAATTTGCGTGGCCATGTCCGCCAGCTTGAACGACACGCCTTGATAGCTGCCGATCGGCTGGCCGAACTGTTGGCGGTCCGCCGCCCACTGCAGGGATACATCGAGCGCGCGCTGCGCCTGGCCGACGCAGTTGGCGGCGACCATCACCCGGCCAGCGGTCAGCCAGGCATTCGCCACTTCCCAACCCTGGCCCACTTCGCCGAGGACTTTGGACGCCGGCACGCGGCAGTCGTCGAAGAACATCTCGTAGGTGTGATAACCCCGGTTGCTGACGCACTTGGGGCCCCGGCGGATGGTCATGCCCGGGGTGTCGCGGTCCACCAGGAACGAGGTCACGGCGTTGCGTTTGCGGCCGTTGTGCTCGTAGGTGTCGGTGACGGCGAAGACGATGGCGAAATCGGCGTGGCCGGCGTGGCTGATGAAATGCTTGCTCCCATTGAGGATGAAATCGTCGCCCTCACGCACGGCGCGGGTCTTGATCGCGTTGGCATCGGAGCCGGCGCCCGGTTCGGTGAGGGCGAAGCAGTCGATCTTCTCGCCCTGGATGCATGGCAACAGGTAGTCGTTGATCTGCTCGCCCTTGCAGGCCATGAGGATTTTCGACGGCCGTGCGACGAACACGTGCAGTGCCCAGGAGACCTTGGACAGCTCGCGCTCAATCAGCGCCTGGGACAGGTAGTCGAGGCCGCCACCGCCGACTTCTTCGGGCATGTTGAAGGCATAGAAACCGGCGGCAATCGCTTTGCCTCGGATTTGCGCGGCCAGCTCCGGTGAGACTTCGTCGGCACGGTCGACCGCCTCTTCATGGGGCAGCAACTCCTTGGCGACAAAGCTGCGGACGGCTTCCACCAACATTTCTTGTTCTTGGGTCAGTTGGAAATTCATGCGGTTACCTGTGGTTCAGAGCAAGGTTCAAGGATTCGCTGGCAAGCCAGTTCCTACGGGATCTGTGGCGGGTTAGCGACCGATGAAGCGTGCGGGGCGTTTTTCCATTGCAGCGCGCAGGGCTTCATTGCCGTCCTCGCTGCGACCGCAAAGCAGGCCGGCTTCCAGCTCAGCCTGCAGCTGTTCGGCGAGACTGCGTTCGGCGCCTTCGCACATCAGCTTCTTGGTCTGGGCGAAGGCGAAGGTCGGGCCGTTGGCCAGGCGCGCTGCCAGCTCACCGGCAACACTTTGCAGTTGCTCATCGGCGCAGACTTCACCCACCAGGCCGGCCGCCAGGGCGCGCTCAGCGCCCCAGAGTTCGTCGAGGAACAACAAGCGCTTGGCCTGCTCGCTGCCGATCAGCCGCGGCAAGTGCCAGCTGGCGCCCGCGTCCGGCGAATAGGCCATGCCGGTGTAGCCGGCCTTGAAGCGTGCCGACTGCGCGGCGATGCGCAGGTCGCAGCACAGGGTCAGGTCCATCCCGGCGCCGACCGCCGTGCCGTTGATGGCGGCGATGGTGGGTTTTTCCAGGCTGTGCAGACGGGTCATCAGGGCGTGGGCGGTTTGCGTCCAGCCGTAGGTTTCCAGAGCGCCGCGAGCTTCGGCTTCGGCCCATTCATCGAGGTCGGCGCCGGCACAGAACGTGCGGCCGGTGGCGGTCAACACCACTACGCGTACCGCCGGGTCGGCATTGTGGGCATCGAGCAAGGCGTGCAGGGCTTTCAGGCTCGGGATATCCAGCGCATTGCGCTGGGCAGGACGATTGAGGGTGATCCAGGCAACGCCTGCTTCGACCTGGCTGAGCACGGACGACTGAGTAGTCATGGGAGTCCTCGAATTATTGTGTTTGGCGTGAGGTGCGGCGACTTGAGGCAATACTAAACGAGTGTTCAGTAAGGCGGCAATCGCTGGCCAGATTCGTTGTAACAACCTGCGATAACGTTCAAGTGTTTGATTTAGCTGGGTTAATAGGTGCTACCAAAACACCGGCGGATGCCCCTGTTACAACTTTGTACAACTGACCACAGCGATGCGGCAGCTCTGGCAAGTTTTCAGCGCTGACGTACACTGATAGACCCGGCTCAACGGATCGAGGGCGGCCTTCGCCACGCCGGTAGCGTCTACTGATCTGAGTGATGCCAGTATGAAAACGCTTACGTCTCTGGGTAGCTGTTTCTTCGCCTGCGCCCTGTGCAGCGACTGGGCCAGTGCGGCCGTCAACAACCGGTACTACACCACCGGATACGATTGCGCTGTCACCGCGATCAGCATCGAAAAGCTGATCTGTCGCGATCCGCAGCTGGCGCGCATGAACGTCGAAATGATCCGCCTGTATCGCCTGGCCCTCACTGATGAGCACTCGCAACCGCCACCCGACAAAATTGTCACCGACCAGCGTTTCTGGCTGCTGGCCCGTGATCAGTGCGCCAACGCCATTTACCCCAAGGTCTGCACCATCGAACGCTATGCCGAGCGGGCGTTCGAGTTGCGCCGCGGCTCGGCCATCGTCCGCACCAAAGACCCGGATCGCCTGACGGAAGGCCCGGTGGCGTTTCGCTGCAACGGACAACACGCGCCCATCACTGCCACTTACTTCAATGCCGGGCCGAATGTGGTCTATCTCAAGTGGGCGGACACCTCGATCACCCTGAGCCAGGTCTCGAGTGAAACCGGCACGCGCTATAGCAACCAGGGCAACGAGGACAATTACAGTTTCTGGCAGAACGGTGCTCTGGCGATGTTGTACCGGCCTGGCGCTCCGTCAGTCATCTGTAACCTCGAACCGGTGGGATGAACAGGAGGTGTCAATGCGCCAGATACTCAGCAAGGAACCCTGGTGGGAATTTCCGCCACAACCCGGCCAGGATGAATCGGAACTGGACTGGGGCTGGCTGGTGACCTGGAATGAAGGCGAACCGCGCTTCGAGTTCGTCAAGCAACGGCCGTCAGACAACGAGATCCGCAATCGCAAGAGTTGCCGGATAACCTCACCGGAATAATCGTACGCGGGCCTGACTCGGAGGCCGGCCCGCGGCGCATCTTTCAGACATTCACAATCCGCTCGAATCCGCCAAAGATCATGCGCTGGCCGTCGAACGGCATTTGATTGCCCTCGGCCTGCAGGCGTGGGTCGGCCATGAATTTAGCCATGGCGCTGTCGCGGGTCGGGCGGTCAGGCCAGATAATCCAGGAGAACACCACGCTCTCCCCTGCTTCGCGCTTCACCGCCATCGGGAACGACGTCACCTTGCCTTCCGGCACATCGTCACCCCAGCACTCACTGACATTCAGCGCGCCGTTCTCCTTGAAGATCACCGCCATGCGCTCAGCGTGCTGGCGGAACGCCTCTCGTTTGGCGGTGGGCACTGCAATGACAAATCCATCAACGTAGGACATGGTCGTTCTCCTGATCAACATGGGGTGTGCTGTTTAGTCGGCTGGCCTGGCGGCGGATCGACACCGGCCACCCACCACCCGACCAGCGGCAGTCTCAGCAGCCGTTAATTAAAATGATTCACATCGCTTAATACTTGAAGATTAGTACTTTCAATTTTTTCACATTAGTTTCACCTCCGCCCCACCTGCCGCTCGGCAAAGTGCCAACTATTAATCGGCCATTCATGGCATCCAACCAATTGAACTGATTGTTTAAAGACAACCAATGACGGGTGAACTCCGTGACCAATAGCGCGTTGTCAACAACGTTCTTGCAAACACTTCGCAAACATCCGTTGTTGAAATGGATACTCGTCCTGTTGGTGCTAGGTGCTGCCGTCCTGGTAATGGGACTGATGCTGTGGCCACGCTCCCCAACCTTGCTGGCGCAGGGCAATCGTCTGGCCGAGAGCCGTCTCGTCGAACAGTGGCAGGCTGGCGATCTGGTGGTCCTGGTACGCCATGCCGAACGCTGCGACCAGTCGAACAACCCCTGCCTGGGTCCGCCAGACGGTATTACTCGCGTCGGTGAGCAAGCCTCTGCCGATGTGGGCAAGGCCTTCAGGCTATTGGGCCTGGAGCGCACGGACGTGTTGACCAGCCCCACCACCCGGACCGTGCAAACCGCACATTCGATGTTCGCTCGCGAGGTCACCCAACAGGAATGGCTGGCAGCCTGCGGCGAGACCCTGCGCGATGAAGTCGTGGCGCACAAAAGCGCCGGACGCAATCTGGTATTGGTGACTCACAGCGGCTGCATCAGCGAATTCGAGGCACAAAGTGGTTTCAGGCGTGCCATGAAAGCCGCCTACACCAGTGCATTGTTTGTGGCGATCAGGCCGGATGGACAACTTCAGGTGCTGGGTACTTTGAATACCGAAGACTGGCCTATCGTGCTGAAAAATAAATAGCAACAAATTAGCCCGGTTTATCCAGTGAATTAACCCTGCTTACAGCATTTGGACAGTTTTCACTTCCTAGAATCCTACCCGCCATGTAACCAACTTTTACAACCGTACAGCGCGCTGCTGCGCGGTTGTGCTCATGTCTTTTGCCAACAAGGTTGCCTCATGAAGAGCACTTGCACCACGTTCACGTCGTTGCACGCGGCGAATGTTACGGACTTGACCACCCGGCGCTGGGCATTGGGCGGACTGTTTGTGGCCTTTGTCCTGTTCTACCTCTTGCCCTTGGTGTCCCACGGCCTGTGGATTCCCGATGAGCCACGCTACGCACAGGTCAGCCAGGAAATGCTGCACAGCGGCAACTGGCTGGCGCCGCACTTCATGGGTTTTCGCTACTTCGAAAAGCCCGCAGCCGGGTACTGGATGATTGCCCTGGGCCAGGCGATTTTTGGTGAAAACCTGTTCGGCGTGCGCATTGCCTCCGCCCTCAGCACCGGGTTGAGTGTGTACCTGGCGTATCTTCTGGCCGGACGCCTGTGGCACGACCCGCGCAAATCCTTCGCCGCCGCCCTGCTCTACATGAGCTTCGGCCTGATCGCCGGCCAAGCCGGATACGCCAACCTCGATCCGCAATTCACCTTGTGGGTCAACCTGAGCCTGGTGGCGCTGTGGCTGGCCCTGAATAACCTTACGGCACGTGGCCGCCTGGCTGCCTGGGCACTGCTCGGCATTGCCTGCGGCATGGGTTTCATGACCAAGGGCTTTCTCGCCTGGTTGCTGCCGGTGGTGGTCGCTGTGCCCTATATGATCTGGCAAAAGCGTTTTGCCGAACTGTTGCGCTACGGGCCCTTGGCGATGATCGTGGCGATCGCCGTGAGCCTGCCCTGGGCCCTGGCGGTGCACAGTCAGGAACCGGACTTCTGGCGCTTCTTCTTCTGGAACGAGCACGTTCGCCGTTTCGCCGCCGATAACGCCCAGCATGCCCGGCCCTGGTGGTTCTTCCTGCCGATCATGGTCGCGGCGAGTCTGCCATGGGCGGCCCTGCTGCCAACCACGCTGGCCCAGGCCTGGAATACCCGCCGGCAATCCACGGTGGGCTTTCTGTTGCTCTGGTTGTTGCTGCCCCTGGGCATTTTCAGCCTGAGCAAGGGCAAGTTGCCCACCTACATCATGCCCTGCCTGCTGCCGCTGGCCTTGTTGATGGCCAGTGCCCTGATCGAGCGGATCAACCAGGGCAAAGGCCGGGTGCTGCGTATCAACGGTCTGCTCAACGTGACCATTGCCACTGTGGCGCTGGTGGGCCTGATTTATCTGCAACTGCGCAAGCCGATCTTCGGTCACGAGGAAATGTTTACCCTGTCCCTGGGCTTTATCGTGCTGGTCGGCTGGATTCTCGCCAACGCGCTGCAGGCATTGCGTCCTTTGCAGTTGTGGGCCGCGCCGGCGCTGGGCATCTGGCTGCTGGTGGCGCTGCTGCCGGCGTCGATGCCGGCTTCACTGGTGCACGACAAAATGCCCGATCAGTTTATTGCCGAACATCAGCAGGCATTGAGTGAAACCCGTTCGCTGCTGAGTAACGACCTGGGCGCCGCTTCCGCTCTGTCGTGGCGCCTGAATCGGGCGCAGGTCGACCTGTACAACACGGTTGGCGAGCTCAAGTACGGCACCTCCTTTCCCGAGGCCCAAGCGCGCAAAATCGACCTGGCTGGCATCGGGCAATGGATGAGCGCGGCGCGCAAAGAGGGCTCCGTCGGCGTAGTGATGCGGGTCAACAGTGCCCTTGAGGAACAGGAAGTGTTGCTGCTGCCCACCGACGGCCAACGCTATGAACGGGGCAACCTGCTCATCCTGATTTTCCCCCAGCAGCCATGAGCGCGGAACCCTTGATGACTTCACGCCACGACGATCGCCGCGCTCTGATACTGCTGCTCGCCACCAGCGCCCTGTTGCTGCTGCTGGGTCTTGGTACTCGGGAATTGTGGGGGCCGGAGACCCGCTGGGCGAATATCGCCCTGCAGATGCTGCAAAGCGGCAACTACTTCGATCCCACCCTGATGGGCCATGCCTATTACGACAAACCCCTGCCCTCCTATTGGCTGATCACTGCCAGCAGTTGGCTGACCGGTGGCCTGGGCCATTGGTCGCTGCGCCTGTCGTCGGTGCTGGCGGCGTGGTTGAGTGTGTGGCTGGTGTACTTGATCGGCGAACAACTGTTTCGCCGGGGCACTGGGTTGGTGGCGGGCTGGCTGCTGGCAACCACCTTCTATTTCGTGTTCTGGGCGCGGGTGGCGACCGCCGACATCCTCACCTTGTGCGGCGTCCTCGCCGCCGTCTGGTGGTACTGGCGCGGGCCGGATGACACGCGACTGAGCCGCTATTGCGGGTTCTTCCTGATACTTGCCGTGACCTCGTTGTTCAAGGGCCTGATCGGATTCATCCTGCCCGGCTTGCTGCTGCTCCCCCATCTCCTGAGCGCGGGACGCTGGCGCCGCCACCTCAATCTGCGCCTGTGCGCCGCCGTGCTGTTGGCGGTGCTGATCTATGCGGTGCCGTTCTGGCTGTCCCATGTGTATGGCGCCCCGACCTACCAGCAAAGCGGCCTGGAACTGGTGTTTCGGGAAAACGTCGTACGCTTCTTCCAGCCATTCGATCAGTTCGGACCGATTTACACCTATTTGATCTACCTGCCGGTCTATACCCTGCCGTGGGCGCCGTTCTGGTTGCTGGGAGTGTGGGTGGCGCTGCGCAATTGGCGGACCCTGGAGCCCAATACTCGATGGCTGGTCCTTGGCCTGGGCTTGTTGTTCCTGTTCTTCACGGCCAGTGGCAGCCGCCGCAGTTATTACGTGTTGCCGCTGGTGCCCTTTGCGCAGCTGCTGGCCGCGTGGTGGATCACCCGGCGCTGGGCGCTGCGGGCTGCGTCTGGCGAGGTGACGGGCAAGGGGCTGCGGATCGGCATCGCCACCACCACGGTGCTGCTGTTGCTGGTGCTCGGGGTGATGGCGCCCTGGAGCAACCTCGGCGGTGGGGTCACACAGTTCGGTGCCGATGTCAGGGAGCAAGCCAGCCGCATTGCTCCCTGGGCGCAATGGCGGATAGTCATGATCGATGTCGACAACAAGGTGCCGCTGGCGCTGCAAAACCAAGGTGCGCCGTTTTATTACGTCGACGCCGGACAGGACTACCCCCGCGAGGGCAGCAGCGCACAGTTCATGGCCTGGCTGGAAAAAACCAGTGGGCAGGTGTGGGACCCGCAACGCACTGTGATTGTCACGCAGATGCGCCGCGACCAGCCGCTGCCGCTGGATTACCTGAGCGCCGATCACCAGGTCGTGGTCAGCCAGCCGGACAACGGCGAACGCCTGCTTTCGCCGCGCAAGGAAGGGACGGTGGCGTTTATTCCTGGTGGTCTGTAGCGGTGGGCCTGCTTGCAAACCCCTGTAGGAGCTGGCTTGCCAGCGAAGGCGGTGATACAGCCGACATCATCGCTGGCTGACACTCCCTATTCGCTGGCAAGCCAGCTCCTACAGTGGGTTTATGTCGATCACAGAGGCTGTGGTGCCTGCACAATCTGCAGGCCAGCAGGAAATGACCTTTACATGTCGTACCGCAACACCAGCCCCATGGTGCGAGGTGCACCGACGTCGACGGTGTTGCCGGCGCGGTTGTTGGTCATGTATTCGTGGTCGAAGGCGTTTTTCAGGTAGCCGGACACCGCGACGTTTTTGCTGATCTGGTACTCGGTGTTGAAGTTGACCAGCACGTAGGCCGCACTGTCACGCTGGCCCGAGACCTGACCCGTTGAGTCGAACTCGTACTGCGACGGCGCGCCATCCTGGTAGACGACGTCACTGTTGAAGGTCACGCCGTTGGCGAAGCGATAAGTACCACCGACCGTAGCCTTGTACTTGGGCGAGTACAGGAACGATTCGCCGCTCATGTCCTGACCGTCGCCGGTGACGAAGTCCTTGTACTTGCCGTCGGTGTAGGCGGCGCCGAGGTTCAGCGTCAGTTGCTCGTTCAGGTCCTTCTCGACAAACACTTCCAGGCCCTTGATGTCGCTGCGCCCGGCGTTGAATACGTTGACGAAGCGGTCGTCGTCGCGGCTGACCACGCTGACCTGCTGGTCCTTCCAGTCGGTGTAGTAGAGGTTGGCACGGGCACGCAGGCTCTTCTCCTGGAATGCGCCACGGTACGACAGCTCGTAGCTGGTGGTGTATTCCGGATCGTAGGCCTGGTGACCGCTGCCGGCGCGAACGTTGACGCCGCCGCCGCGATAGCCCTTCTGCACCATGAAGCCGAGGTACTGATCGGTGGCCAGTTCATAGTCGATGCCGCCCTTGGGCAGGACTGCATTGAACGAATTGCTGACCTTGGCCGGCGCCGAGAAGTCGTCTTGCTTGATGTCGGTGTCGTTGGTTTCGTGATCGAAACGCAAGCCGGTGATCAAGGTCCAGCGCGGGGCAAAGGTCCAGTTGATCTCACCGAACAGCGCCTGGTTTTCGATCGTGGTGTCGCCCTTGGCGGTACCGAACAGCTCGCCGTCAAACAACAAACGATCGTGGAAATTGTTGGTGGTGTGGCCGTAGTAGGCGCCGACGAAGCTGCGCACCGTATCGTCCTGATAGCCCAGGCGCAGTTCCTGGCTGAACAGGTCACCGTCCTGTTTGCGCAGGATCACGTCGTTGGCATCGGCACCCTGGTCAAAGTCCAGGCGTGCGCTGTAGTCGGAGCGGGTGTTGGCGGTCAGGCTGGTCAGGGTCCAGGTGTCGTTGAGGCGATAGTCGACCTTGGCGCTGAGGGTGTCCTGCTTGAGGTTGTCGTAGGGCTCGGTATTGGACTGGTTCTTGTAGTAGCGCACCCGCCCGCCTTCGCGCACCACCGAGTTGTCGCCCTGACGGTTCTCGCTGTGGGCGTAAGTCAGCAACACCTCGGTATCGTCGTTCGGCAACACCAGCAGCTTGCCGCGGGCATTGCTGGTGCGATGGGGGTTGGCGTCATCGTTGCGCGCTTGGTTGTCGATGTAGCCATCACCGTCCTGACGGTCGATGGCGATCCGTCCGGCGATCTTGTCGTCGACGATGGCGCCACCACCGGCGACGGCCAGGCCACGCTCACCGTAGTTGCCGACGTTGGTCTGGGCGGAAAAAGTCGGTTCGAAGGTCGGGTTGTTGGTCTGGATCACCACCGCACCAGCCAGTGAGTTGCGGCCCTGGGTGGTGGACTGCGGACCGAGGAAGACTTCGACCTGCTGGGTGTCCCACAGCTGGTTGGGGCTGAAGGTCAAGGCGCGGTTGGGCTGCTGGGCGCCGTCGATGAACACCGAGACGGCGCCGTTGAGGGTCGCCGGGCCCTGGTCGTCGAAGCCCGACACCGGCACGCCGCGGATGCCCCAGTTTTCGTTTCCGGCCTGGGTAAACACGCCGGGGGTACGGGCAAACACATCCACCAGGTTCTTGTCGCCATGGGTGCGCAGGTCTTCAGCAGTTTCCACGACCACGCTGGACTGGGTCTGCTCCAGGGTGCGGTTGATCTTCTCGCCGGTGACCATCACCGAATCCAGTTCCAGCGCAGCGCCCTGTTCGGCGGCCCAGGCGTTGTTGCCGAGCAGCAGCGCCGAGCCGATGGCCAATGTGATGGTGTTCTTCTTGAAATACACGCCCTGCTCCCCCGCGACATTTTGTTATGAGCCATTCGTTGCTGGCCGTTTGGTACACGCGGTGGCGGAGTCTAGGGGATCCTTGAACGGAAATAAACATTAATAATAGGCATTACCATTCGTACTTGCGCACCAACCTTTCGAATGCAAATACAAACAACATTGATTAACGATTTATTTGACGTTTTTTTCTCATCACCCACACTAAATTGCCAGCCCACGAAATTCATGCGAATGATTCGCATCTTTTGCGCAAGCTGCACGGACTGCGGAACGGGATGTGAGGCTCGCCAACGATTCCATAACCACCGCAGGAGTTACGCCGCTCATGAATCCTCGCCTCCCCGCGCGCCTCAAGGCCGCCGTTCTCGTTACCGCCCTGCTCGGCGCCGGCCATGTTTACGCAGCGCCCAGCGCTGAAGGGATCGTGGTCTACAACGCCCAGCACGAAGGCCTGACCAAGGCCTGGGTCGAAGGGTTTACCCGTGAAACCGGGATCAAGGTCACCCTGCGCAACGGCGATGACAGCGAGATGGGCAACCAACTGGTGCAGGAAGGCGCGGCCTCGCCGGCCGATGTGTTCCTGACCGAAAATTCGCCCTCGATGGTGCTGGTGGAGAATGCCGGCCTGTTCACCCCGGTAGCGCCAGCGACCCTGGAGCAAGTCGGCGCGCCTTATCGGCCGGCACACGGCAAATGGGTGGGGATCGCTGCGCGCTCGACGGTGTTCGTCTACAACACCAGCAAGCTCAATGCAGCCGCGCTGCCCAAGTCCCTGATGGATCTCGCCGACCCGGCCTGGAAAGGTCGCTGGGCCGCCTCGCCGGCCGGCGCCGACTTCCAGGCGATCGTCAGCGCAGTGCTGGAACTCAAGGGCGAAGCGGCCACCCTCGAATGGCTCAAGGGCATGAAGGCCAACGCCACCGCCTACCGTGGCAACAGCTCGGTGCTCAAGGCGGTGAATGCCGGGCAGATCGACGCTGGCGTGATCTACCACTACTACAGCTTCGTCGACCAGAACAAGACCGGGGAAAACAGCAAGAACACCGCGCTGCACTACTTCAAGCACAAGGACCCGGGTGCCTTTGTCAGCCTGTCCGGCGGCGGCGTGCTGGCCTCCAGCAAACACCAGGAAGAAGCCCAGGCGTTCCTCAAGTGGATCACCGGCAAGGACGGCCAGGCGATTCTCAAGGACGGCAAGTCGTTTGAATACGCGGTCGGCAAGGACGCCCAGTCCAACCCGAAACTGGTGCCGCTGGCGCAACTCGACGCCCCGGCGATTGATGTGTCCCGGCTCAACAGCAAGAAAGCCGTTGAATTGATGACCCAGGCCGGGTTGTTGTAAGCCCATGTCCAGGCCCGTATCGCTAGCAGATACCCGCGACGTTGCCCGCACGGCAACGCCTGCGGCCCTGCGTCCGGTTTCCCGGCAACGCGTCGGCAATGGGGTGATCGCAGCGTCGATCCTGGTGTCGTTGCTGGCGTTGATCCCCCTGGCATTCGTCATTGGCGTTTCGTTGCAAACCGGCTGGGCGACCATCGTCCAGTTGGTGTTTCGCCCGCGGGTCGGCGAATTGCTGATCAACACCGCCTTGCTGGTGTTGATCACCCTGCCCTTGTGCATTGTCCTGGGGGTGGCCCTGGCGTGGCTGACCGAGCGCACCGATCTGCCGGGGCGGCGGTTGTGGTCTGTGCTGGCGATCGCGCCGATTGCGGTACCGGCGTTCGTTCACAGTTATGCCTGGGTCAGCCTGGTGCCACCGATTCACGGGCTGCTTGCCGCGGTGCTGGTGTCGGTGATCGCCTATTTCCCCTTCCTCTATCTGCCGGTGGCGGCGACCTTGCGCCGGCTGGACCCGGCCATCGAAGACGTTGGCGAATCCCTCGGGCTGAAGCCCTGGGCGGTGTTCGTGCGCCTGGTACTGCCGCAATTGCGCCTGGCGATCTGCGGGGGGTCGCTGCTGGTGGGCCTGCACCTGCTCGCCGAATACGGCCTGTACGCGATGATTCGCTTCGACACCTTCACCACGGCGATCTTTGATCAGTTCCAGTCATCGTTCAACGGCCCGGCGGCGAATATGCTGGCCGGGGTGCTGGCGTTGTGTTGCCTGGTCATGCTGACGGTCGAATCGGCGGCGCGGGGCAAGGCACGGTATGCCAGGGTCGGTTCCGGCAGTGCCCGTCTGCAGCGCACGCAATTGTTGCGTGGCCGCACCCGTTACCTGGCGCTGTCCCTGCCCATCCTCACCAGCCTGGTGGCCTTGGGCGTGCCCTTGATCACCCTGGCGCAATGGCTGATGGCGGGCGGCAGCGAAGTCTGGCGCATGGACGAAATCCTCCCGGCACTCAAACAGACCCTGTGGCTGGCCAGTTTCGGCGCGCTGATGACAACACTGGCGGCGGTGCCGGTGGCGTGGTTGTCGATCCGCGCCCCTGGCCGTCTGCACCGGTTGCTGGAAAGCTGCAACTACATCACCAGTTCGTTGCCCGGCATCGTGGTTGCACTGGCCCTGGTCACGGTGACCATCCATTACGCCCGGCCGATCTACCAGACCACAGTCACCGTGCTGCTGGCCTATCTGCTGATGTTCCTGCCGCGGGCCCTGGTCAGCTTGCGCGCCGGCATCGCCCAGGCCCCGGTGGAACTGGAAAACATCGCCCGCAGCCTCGGCCGCTCGCCGAGCCAGGCGCTGTGGCTGATCACCTTGCGCCTGGCGGCACCGGGAGCGGCTGCCGGCGCAGCGCTGGTGTTCCTGGCGATCAGCAATGAGCTGACCGCCACTTTGCTGCTGTCACCCAGCGGCACCCGCACCCTGGCCACCGGCTTCTGGGCGATGACCAGCGAAATCGATTACGCGGCGGCAGCGCCTTATGCGTTGATGATGATCCTGCTGTCGCTGCCCTTGACCGCCCTTCTCTATCACCAATCCAAACGCACGGCAGGCCGATGAACGCCCTCGAACTCAACGCCCTCTTCAAGCGCTTCGGCAAGCTGCCGGCTCTGGACGATGTCAGTCTTTCGGTGCCGGCCGGCAGCCGCACCGCGATTGTCGGACCCTCGGGGTCGGGCAAGACCACCTTGCTGCGGATGATCGCCGGCTTCGAGTTTCCCGACGCCGGCAGCATCCAGCTCAACGGCCAGACCCTGGTGGATGCGACTACCCAGGTGCCGGCCCACCAGCGCTCGATCGGCTACGTGCCCCAGGACGGCGCGCTGTTTCCGCACATGACGGTGGCCGGCAATATCGGCTTCGGCTTGTCCGGCACGGCGGCGGCGAAACAGCAGCGCATCGAGGAACTGCTGGAGAGCGTGGTGCTCGAGCCGCACATGGCCAAGCGTTGGCCCCATGAGTTGTCGGGCGGCCAGCAACAGCGGGTGGCGCTGGCCCGGGCGCTGGCGCAACGGCCGCGACTGATGCTGCTGGACGAGCCGTTCTCGGCGCTGGACACCGGCTTGCGCGCGTCGATGCGCAAGATGGTCGCCAGGCTGCTGTCGGATGCTGGCGTGACCACCATCCTGGTGACCCACGACCAGACCGAAGCGCTGTCGTTCGCCGACCAACTGGCGGTAATGCGCCACGGTCGTCTGGTGCAGGC
The DNA here is from genome assembly GCF_057814275.1 of Pseudomonas sp. F007. Classification (NCBI taxonomy): domain Bacteria; kingdom Pseudomonadati; phylum Pseudomonadota; class Gammaproteobacteria; order Pseudomonadales; family Pseudomonadaceae; genus Pseudomonas; species Pseudomonas sp. F007. Next base: position 235,495 of record NZ_JBVATA010000005.1, read on the forward strand.
CGGTCAGCCGATGGACCTGTACCTGCGCCCCCACGACAGCCAGACCGCATTTTTCCTCGGCGACGCGGTGGTGATGCCGGCGCGGGTCGAAGACGGCTGGGCCACCTGCGACCTGGGGCGGATTCAGGTCAACAATCCGCTGCATCGCGGCCCGGCGCACATCATGCTGCGCCCCGAACAGTTGCATCTGGTGCCGCACTCAGGCCCGGCGCACCAGGCCAACGGCTGCCTAGGGGTGGTCACCGAGCGCGATTTCGGCGGCAATGTCTGCACCTTGACCGTCGAACTGCACACCCGGCTGTGTCCGCTGCACGGGCATCCGGGCAATCGCTCGCTGCTGGTGCGCAGTTCGGGCATCGGTGCGCCTCCAACCGGCAGCACGGTGCACATATCAGCCCTGGGGGATGCCCATGTGCTGGCTGACACCGTGGTGCACGACAATGAACCCATTAGCTCACAAGTTACCTTATGATTTAACGGTAACCTGCTGATAAATCTAAAGATCGAAGCGGTCAACGGCGCGCCGCCGTTCATTGTCATCGCGCACGTCGTAATTGGCGGTGGTCTGGATGTTGCTGTGGTGCGCCAGTTTCTGCGCGATCGACAGGTCGTGCTCCTCGATCACTCGGGTGATGAATGAGCGGCGGAAGTCGTGGGGCATGATTTTCACCCCAACCTGGGTCCCACGCTGGCGGGCGATGTAGTAGATCGCATGCTTGGTGATGCGCTCGCGGGTGATGTGGCTGCCGCGGCGAATCCGATTGAACAGAAAACCATCGTCTTCCTGGCCTTCGACCAGGAATGAGCGGCGCAGCTCCAGCCAGGCTTCAAGCTTGTCGAACGCCCAGGTCGGCGCGTACTTGATCAACTGCTTGTTGCCCTTGCCGGTCACTTGCAGGCTGCGCTCGTTGAAGTCGACCTGGGCCAGGTCGAGGTTGACCGATTCCGACTTGCGCATCCCCGAGCCATACAACAAGGCAATCACCGCTGCATCCCGCTTGCCCTGGGGCCGTGGATCGGCGGCGCACACGGCCATCAGGTCGTGGATCAGCGTGCGCTTGAGGTTGCGCCCCTGGGACAGGCGCGTCCCGGCAATGCCCTTGACCGAGCGGATCTTCAGCAGGTGATCCTGGCTGATCAGGCTCATGCGCCAGGCTTCGTTCATTACCCCGCGCACCGCGTTGACGTACAACGACGAGGTATTGGGCGCGTAGCCGTCACTGCGCAGTGCCGCCACCAGGGCGATGACATCTTCAGGCTGCAGTTGGTGCCAGGGAATGTCTTCGATATTCAGTTCATCGAAACCCAGGCGGTCAGCGGCATCCTGCAGCACGTAGCGGATGGTCATCTGGCTGGAGGGCGCGAGACGCGCCAGGTACAGGGACAGGGGATTGGCGCGTGGAGCCTGGTGGACGGGGGTATCGGGCAACTCTGACAAACGAAATGGACCTTCAATGAACATGGCTCGGATGGATTCGAGCGCTGAGTGACAACGAGAGACGGCCGACAAGGATAAACCGGGGAATCCATGCTGTCTGCGCCAACCCCTGTCTGTCGGAAATTTCCGATAAAACAACCGACAACCGACGCCAGTCTGAACACTTGCTGTAAAGCCTTACGCTAAACGATTCCAACACTGTTTTTTCATGTCACTTTCACATTTTTGCGCTTACTCTCAGCGCCACCGCAACAACTGGCCGAATAACACCACTGTCGCCGCCCTGAAATTTCAGTCCAGCAATGTGCATTTTCATAAAAGCCTGCTAAACCTCTGATATTAATTATTTTTCCTAATCCACGTGGTAAGGGATAACGCATTGAAACCTCGTTTGGCGCGCGGCCGCTTGCCGGCGCACTCTGCCCCAATGCCCGATACCGAATGGAACTCGGCACACCGCGCTGTCAGCGGTGCCCTTGAACACACCCAGGACCCAAGCCATTGAAGCCCTATCCAATCCATTGCGTCTCGATCGTCATCCCGGTCTACAACGAAGAGGAAAGCCTGCCCGAGTTGCTGCGGCGCACTGAAGCGGCGTGCGAGCAACTCAAGCAGGACTATGAAATCGTCATGGTCGATGACGGCAGCCGCGACACCTCCGCCCAGTTGCTCGAAGCCGCCGCCGAACGCGAGGGCAGCAAGGTGGTGGCGGTGATTCTCAACCGTAACTACGGCCAGCATGCGGCAATCATGGCTGGCTTCGAACAGTGCCGGGGCGACGTGGTGATTACCCTGGACGCCGACCTGCAGAACCCGCCCGAAGAAATCCCGCGCCTGGTGGCCCAGGCCGAACTGGGTTACGACGTGGTCGCCACGGTGCGCAACAATCGCCAGGACTCGGCCTTGCGCCGTTACCCATCGAAGCTGATCAACCTTGCGGTGCAGCGCTCCACCGGTGTCGCCATGAGCGACTACGGCTGCATGCTGCGGGCCTACCGGCGCACAGTGGTCGATGCCATGCTCGCCTGCCGCGAGCGCAGTACCTTTATCCCGATCCTTGCCAACAGCTTCGCCCGCCACACCACCGAAATCCTCGTGCAGCACGCCGAGCGCGAGCATGGCGAATCCAAGTACAGCGCCATGCGCCTGATCAACCTGATGTTCGACCTGATCACCTGCATGACCACCACCCCGCTGCGCCTGCTGAGCATCATCGGCTTCAGCATGGCGGCGCTGGGCATGCTCTTCGCCTTCAGCCTGATCCTGTTGCGCCTGGTGTTCGGCGCCGGCTGGGCCGGTGACGGCATGTTCGTGCTGTTTGCGATTCTCTTCGTGTTCACCGGCGGCCAGTTCATCGGCATGGGCCTGCTGGGTGAATACCTGGGGCGCATGTACGGCGACGTCCGGGCACGCCCGCGCTTCTTTATCGAAAAGGTCCTGCGCAGCCAACCCGCTGCGCCGGCACCCGCTGTCACTGTCGACGGCTTGACTTCCTCTCCTACTGACCAGGTTGCGCCATGAGTACTAAAGCTGTTGTTTTTGCCTACCACGACATCGGCTGCGCAGGCATTCAGGCCCTGCTCGACGCCGGCATCCAGATCGCTGCGGTGTTCACTCACCCCGACGATCCCAAGGAAAACACCTTCTACGGCTCCGTCGCACAGCTCTGCGCGCGCCAAGGCATCACCGTGCATGCCCCGGAAGATGCCAATCACCCGCTGTGGGTCGAGCGCATCGCCAAGCTCAACGCCGATTACCTGTTCTCCTTCTATTACCGCAACCTGCTGAGCGAAGCGCTGCTGGCCACCGCGAGCAAGGGCGCATTCAACCTGCACGGCTCGTTGCTGCCGGCCTATCGCGGCCGCGCACCGGCCAACTGGGTGCTGGTCAACGGGGAAAGCGTGACCGGCGTGACCCTGCACCGCATGGTCAAGCGCGCCGATGCCGGCGCCATCGTCGCCCAGCAACAGGTCGCGATCGAGCGCCAGGACACCGCCCTGACCCTGCACGGCAAGCTGCGTGAAGCGGCCTCGAGCCTGCTGCGCGACACGCTGCCGCTGCTGATCCAGGGCAAGACCACTGAAACCCCGCAGGACGAGTCCAAGGCCAGCGTCTACGGTCGCCGTACCGCCGCCGATGGCAAGCTCGACTGGAAGCTGCCGGCCGAGCAACTGTTCAACCTGGTGCGCGCCGTGACCCAGCCTTACCCAGGCGCCTTCTGCGCGGTGGGCGAGCACAAGCTGATCGTCTGGAGCGCCGAGGTGGTCAAGGGCAACGAAGGGCAGGCACCGGGCCGGGTGATCAGTGTCGAGCCGCTGCGCATTGCCTGCGGTGAAGACTCGCTGGTGATCGTCTCCGGGCAGCGCAACGACAACGGCCTGTTCCTCGGCGGCCCGCAACTGGCCGACGAGCTGGGGCTGGTCGACGGTTCGCTGTTGCGCGGTGCCGAATCCGGCCGCGCGCCACGCCGCACACGGGTACTGATCCTCGGCGTCAACGGCTTCATCGGCAATCACCTGTCCGAGCGCCTGCTGCGTGACGACCGCTACGAAGTCTACGGCCTGGACATCGGCTGCGACGCCATCGAGCGCCTGCGCAATCACCCGAATTTCCATTACGTCGAAGGCGATATCAGCATTCACTCGGAGTGGATCGAGTACCACATCAAGAAGTGCGACGTGGTCCTGCCGCTGGTGGCCATCGCCACGCCCATCGAATACACCCGTAACCCGCTTCGCGTGTTCGAACTGGACTTCGAGGAAAACCTCAAGCTGGTGCGCTACTGCGTCAAGTACAACAAGCGCGTGATCTTCCCTTCGACGTCGGAAGTCTATGGCATGTGCCAGGACCAGAACTTCGACGAAGACACCTCCAACCTGATCGTCGGGCCGATCAACAAGCAGCGCTGGATCTACTCGGTGTCCAAGCAACTGCTGGACCGGGTGATCTGGGCCTACGGCCAGAAAGGCCTGAACTTCACCCTGTTCCGTCCGTTCAACTGGATGGGTCCGCGCCTGGACCGCCTCGATTCTGCGCGCATCGGCAGCTCCCGGGCGATCACCCAGTTGATCCTCAATCTGGTGGAAGGCACGCCGATCCGCTTGTTCGACGGCGGCGAGCAAAAGCGCTGCTTCACCGACATCGCCGATGGTATCGAAGCCCTGGCGCGGATCATCGACAACGACAACGGCGTGTGCAACGGCCAGATCATCAACATCGGCAACCCGGACAACGAAGCCAGCATTCGCCAGTTGGGCGAAGAACTGTTGCGCCAGTTCGAGGCCCATCCGCTGCGCAGCAACTTCCCGCCCTTCGCCGGTTTCCGCGAAGTCGAGAGCAAGGCGTTCTACGGCGCCGGTTACCAGGACGTGGCGCACCGCAAGCCGAGCATCGCCAACGCCAAGCGTCTGCTGGACTGGACGCCGACCGTTGAAATGAGCGAGACCATCGGCAACACGCTGGACTTCTTCCTGCGCGAAGCCATGCTCGAAATCGCGGACAAGCGCTGATGCAGGCAGGTCTTCGTATCGATGTCGACACCTACCGGGGGACCCGTGACGGGGTCCCCCGTTTGTTGGAGTTGCTGGACGAAGCTCAGGTCAAGGCGACGTTTTTCTTCAGCGTCGGCCCGGACAACATGGGGCGCCACTTGTGGCGCCTGATCCGTCCACAGTTTCTCTGGAAGATGCTGCGTTCCAACGCCGTCGGCCTGTATGGCCTGGACATCCTGCTGGCCGGCACCGCCTGGCCGGGCAAGCCGATCGGCCGTGATCTCGGTCACCTGATGCGCCAGACCGCCGCCGCGGGCCATGAAGTCGGCCTGCACGCCTGGGATCACCATGGCTGGCAGGCCAATGCCGGACGCTGGAGTGACGCACAGTTGAGCGAGCAGATTCGTCGCGGGGTCGAGACCCTCAGTGACATTCTCGGCCAGCCCGTCGAGTGCTCGGCGGCAGCCGGTTGGCGTGCCGATCAGCGGGTGGTCGAGGCCAAGCAGCGCTTCGGTTTTCGCTACAACAGCGACTGTCGCGGACACAGCCTGTTCCAGCCACGACTGGCGGACGGCAGCGTTGGCGCCGTGCAAATTCCGGTCGACTTGCCGACCTTCGATGAAGTGGTCGGGCCGCTGGTATCTGTCGAGGCATTCAATGCATTCATTCTCGAGCGCTTCAGCCCCAAGAAGCTGAACGTCTACACCATCCACGCAGAGGTAGAAGGGATTCTGATGGCTGATCATTTCCGAGCTTTGCTCAAGGATGCGCGTGCGCGTGACATCCAGTTCCAACCCCTGGGCCAGCTGTTGCCCACCGACCCCGCCCGCCTGCCCACCGGCCAGGTGTTGCGCGGTGCCCTCGAAGGCCGTGAAGGCTGGCTGGGAGTGCAAGGCGCATGACCAGACGCTGGGCGCTGCCCCTTCTGCTGTTGGCCTTCGGCCTCTTCTACCTGCTGCCGACCGTCACCCACGGTTTGTGGATTCCGGATGAAACCCGCTATGCGCAAATCGGCCAGGAAATGCTCCTGAGCGGGCACTGGGCATCGCCGCATTTCATGGGCATCCGCTATTTCGAGAAACCGGTGGCTGGCTACTGGATGATCGCCATCGGCCAGGCGATTTTCGGTGACAACCTGTTCGGCGTGCGCATCGCCTCGGCGTTGAGTACGGGCCTGAGCGTTTTGCTGGCCTACCTGATTGCCCGGCGGCTGTGGAATGACCCACGCAAGAGCCTGACCTGCGCCCTGCTCTACATGAGCTTCTGCGTGGTGGTCGGCCAGGCCGGCTATGCCAACCTCGATCCGCAATTCACCTTCTGGGTCAACCTGAGCCTGGTGGGGCTGTGGTTTGCCTGCGACAGCCAGACGCCGCGTGCGCGCATTGGCTTCTGGGCGCTGACCGGATTCGCCTGCGGCATGGGTTTCATGACCAAGGGCTTCCTCGCCTGGTTGCTGCCGGTGCTGGTTGCATTGCCCTATATGGCCTGGCAGAAACGCCTGCGTGAACTGCTGACCTACGGCGGCATCGCCGTGCTGGTCGCGGTGTTGGTGAGCCTGCCCTGGGCCCTGACGATCCACGCCCAGGAGCCGGACTTCTGGAATTTCTTCTTCTGGCATGAACACATCCGCCGCTTCTCTGGCGAGGACGCGCAACACGCTGAACCTTTCTGGTACTACCTGCCGTTGCTGGTCGCCTTCAGCCTGCCCTGGGTTGCGTTGCTGCCGGTGGCGTTCAAGCAAGCCTGGCAGGAACGTCGCCAGGCAAGCATTGGCTTCCTGCTGATCTGGCTGCTGATGCCGCTGCTGTTCTTCAGCATCGCCAAGGGCAAGCTGCCGAGCTATATCTTCCCTTGCCTGTTGCCGCTGGCGTTGTTGATGGGCCACGCGCTAGTGGATCGCCTGTCGGCCAGGCAGACCCGGGCCATCAGTATCAATGGCGTATTGAACCTGGTGCTGGGCCTGCTGGTATTGCTGGCGCTGGTGTATTTCCAGATCAAAAAGCCGTTGTACCACCAGGAACCCGAGCACCTGGTGCTGGTGTTTGCCGCGCTGATTGGCTGGATTCTCTGCAGTGCCGTGCAAGCCCTGCGGCCACTGCAGCTGTGGGCAGCGCCGGTTCTGGGCAGTTGGTTGTTCGTCGCACTGGTGCCAGCCGGCCTGCCCAATTCGGTGGTCTACAACAAGACCCCGGACCAGTTCATCATCGACCACGTCCCGGAACTCAGCCAGAGCACCCGCCTGTTGAGCAACGACCTCGGTGCGGCGTCCGCCCTGGCCTGGCGTCTCAAGCGCCCCGACGTGGCGCTCTACAACACCGTCGGCGAAGTGAAATATGGCCTGGCGTACCCTGATGCCCTGCATCGCCGAGTCGATTTGCAGCAAGTCGGCCAGTGGATGAGCGACGCACGCAAGGAAGGCCAGGTGGGTGTGGTGATGCGCATCAACGGCGACGAACACTATGAAATCGACCAGTTGCCCCAGGACTTCAAGCGTTACGACCAGGGCAATCTGGTGATTCTGATCTTCGCCAAGAGTCAACCATGAGCCTGCTGTGGGTACTTCTCGCCTGTCTGCTCACCTGCCTCGGCCAGGTGGCCCAGAAGTACGCGGTGGAAAGCTGGCGCGACCAGCCCTCCACCTTGCTGGCCAAACTGCGCTCGCCGTGGCTGTGGCTGGCCCTGGCGAGCCTGGGCCTGGGCCTGCTGGTCTGGCTACTGGTACTGCAGCGCCTTGACGTCGGCGTCGCCTACCCGATGCTCAGCCTGAACTTTGTGTTGATCACCCTGATCGCGCGGTTTGTCTTCCACGAAAGCATCGATCGCCGGCACTGGCTGGGCGTCGCCCTGGTAATCAGCGGCGTGGCCCTGCTCGGAGCCCAGCTATGAGCAGGCGCGGTATCGGTTTTGCCCTCGGCAGCGTGTTGTTGGTCAGCGGCGCCCAGTTGGGCATGCGCTGGAGCATGAGCCATTTGCCGCTGCCGACGCAGTGGCTGGCGGCCCTGGAGTCCGGTGCGATCGACTTGCTGGCGGTCGGCGTGGTGCTGGCCTCGATCCTGGCCTATGCGCTGTCGATGCTTTGCTGGCTGCTGGCCCTGCGCGATCTGCCGCTGGGGCGCGCCTATTCGCTGCTGAGCATCAGCTATGCGCTGGTCTACCTGCTGGCAGCCAGCCTGCCGCTGTTCAACGAACCCTTCAGCCTGTCCAGGACCCTGGGGGTGGCCTTGGTCATTCTCGGGGTCCTGACCATTAATTTGCGCGGCAATCGCCCTTCAGACATCAGGAACGCCTCATGAAAATCAGTGTAATCGGCAGTGGCTACGTGGGTCTGGTCCAGGCGGCGGTGCTGGCCGAGGTTGGCCACGACGTGGTGTGCATGGACATCGACGAGCGCAAGATCGAACTGCTCAAACAAGGCCATGTGAGTATTTTCGAACCCGGCCTGTCGAGCCTGGTACGCGAAGGCATGGAGTCCGGCCGGCTGCGTTTCAGTTGTGATGAAAAACTGGCGATCCAGCACGGCCGAGTACTGTTCATCGCCGTAGGCACCCCTTCTGATGAAGACGGCTCGGCGGACCTGCGTTATGTCCTCTCGGTGGGCGACGCGGTGGCTCGTCACCGTGAGCAACCGTTGATCCTCGCGGAAAAGTCCACCGTTCCGGTGGGTACCGGCGACACCTTGCGCGCCCATATCGAAGCCAAGCTAGAGGCCGCTGGACGCAGCCTGCAATTCGATATCGTCTCCAACCCGGAATTTCTCAAGGAAGGTTCCGCGGTCGCCGACTGCCGCCGCCCTGACCGGATCATCATCGGCTGCGAAAGTGAAGAAGTGCGCGAGGTCATGCGTGACCTGTACGCGCCCTTCAACCGCAACCACGACCGCATCCTATGCATGGACCTGCGCAGCGCCGAGCTGACCAAGTACGCCGCCAACTGCATGCTGGCGACCAAGATCAGCTTCATCAATCAGATATCCGAACTGGCCGAGCACCTGGGGGCCGACATCGAATCGGTACGCCTGGGCATCGGCGCCGACCAGCGCATCGGCTATCACTTCATCTACCCTGGCTGCGGCTACGGTGGCTCGTGCTTCCCCAAGGACATGCGCGCGTTGATCCACAGCGCCGAGCAGGCCAACTGCTCCAGCGATCTGTTGCAGGCAGTCGAGGCGATCAACGAGCGGCAGAAACACAAGCTGTTCGAGCGGATCAAGGCCTTCTACAACGGCGACCTCAAGGGCCGCACCTTCGCCCTCTGGGGCCTTGCCTTCAAACCCAACACCGATGACATGCGCGACGCGCCGAGCCGGGTGTTGCTGGAATCGCTGTGGGCGGCCGGTGCGTCGGTCAGCGCCTTCGACCCCGAAGCCATGCAGGAAACCCAACGCCTGTACCCGGACCAAAGCCAACTGCTGCTGATGGGCACGCCGGAGTCGGTGCTCAAGGATGCCGACGCGCTGATCGTCTGCACCGAGTGGCAGCAATTCAAGGCCCCGGACTTCGACCTGATCCAGCAACGCCTCAAGGCCCCGGTGATCTTCGACGGGCGCAACCTGTACGACGCCGACCGCCTGGCGCGCGCCGGCTTCAAGTACTTCCCGATGGGACGTGGCGAGTCGCGCAACCTGCCGATCTCGCAACATCCGCGCACCAACGCTGACGCCGCCTGAGTCGGCGGCGTGCCTTGCCCAACGATACGCCAACAGTCCCTGGGCCTGGGACTGTTGGCCCTGCTGCTGTTCTGCGCCGGGGTCTATCAGCAGAGCGCGATCGGTTTCGATAGCCGCTTCGTGCTGTTTGCCGAGGAAATGCTGCGCCATGGACCGGGGTTCTTTCCCACCACCTACGGCCAGCCCTACGCTGACTACTCGGCCACTTCGACCTTGTTTACCTGGCTGCTGTCGCTGCCGTTCGGCCAGGTCAACGCCCTGACCGCCTGGTTGCCCAGCGCCCTCGCTTCGGCCGTCATTGTCACCTTGATCTATCGCCTGCTGGCGCCCTGCTCCCGCACCTGGGCGCTGTGCAGCATCGCCCTGCTGTTGCTGAGCAATACCTTCATCAGCGAAACCCGTGCCGTGTCCCTCGACCAGATGGTCGCGGCGCTGACGTTCGCGGTGTTCTACCTGGGTTACGCCCACGACCACTATCAGGCACCCCGGCGCCTGCCACTGATACTCGCGCTGTTGCTGCTGGGGTTTGCCATTCGCGGGCCGATCGGGCTGGTGGTGCCCACCGGCGTGTTGTGCGTTTACTACCTGCTTGGCGGACAGTGGCGACGGATGCTGGGCGTTGGCCTGATGGCTGCGCTGTTGCTGGGTTTGGCCATCGGCTTGCTGCTGTGGCTGGCCCATATCAGTGGCGGGCCGGACTTCGTCCAGGACGTGATCCGCATGCAGTTCATGGGGCGCATGGATGGCAGCGAAGGCGCCAGCGAGCCGCTGTATTACTTCACCAGTTCCCTGGGCAACTACGCGCTGGCCTACCCCCTGGCCGTGCTGGTGCTGATCGCGCTGGTGTTCAGCCGTCGCGAGCCCGGCCCGGCCCGGCGCCTGCTGATGTATTGCCTGGCGGGCGGGCTGCTGGTGATGATCGGCCTGTCGATTCCCATGGCGAAGAAAGCCCGCTACCTGCTGCCCATGCTGCCGATGGCGGCGATCATTGCCGCCTACCCGTTCCAGGGCAGTGCGCTGCCGGTGTGGCGGTGGATGCGCCGGCTGATGCTGGGGCTGTGGCTGGTCATTCCGGGGGTGTTGATGGTCGGCGTGCTGATTGCTCGACGGCGTTTTCCGGAGCTGCTCGGCTCACCGGGTTGGATCCTCGGGATACTGGCGCTCCTGCAAGTGCTTGCCCTGGTCCTGCTGTTCAAGCCGCATGCGCGCACAGTCGGGCTGGCCTTCAGCGCGGTGCTGGCGGTGTGGTCGAGTTACATCCTGGTCATCGAGCCTGCGCAGCATGCTCAATACGATACGCGCACCTTCAGCCGCGCCGCCTTCGCCCTGATCCAGCAGGACCCGGCGCCCGTGCTGCTGCACGGCATGGGCAAGGATGCCAAGGCGATCAAGTTCATGGTCAACCTCGATCAGGACCTGTTGCCTGAATTCACCCACTCCGAGGAGCAGTTGCTGCAACGGGTTGGCCCGGCCTGGCTGGTGATCGACGGCAGTGATTTCGCCGCCTTGCATGATCCTCGGCTGACGTCCCTGAAACCGGTGTTCAGCGGCACTTTCGACAAGGATCCGTACCTGCTGTTGCGCCTCCCGGCCACGCCCTGAATCAGGGCATACCTCAAAATTAATGCACTGAAACTGCACTAATATGAATTTGTCAGTGACCGTACAGGGCGGCACACTGTGCCGGTTCCTCCCCCATGTTGGAACCCTTGAAGGGCTTTGCGGTGCTCCGTACAAGCCCTTGTTTTTGCCTGCCCTTTGTCACTGGACCGATCTGCCCATGCTTGCTCGCTGGATTCCTGCCGCCATCAATACCCGTCCCACCGAATGGAGCCGCGCCGCCATTGGCATGTCCCTGGGCACGCTGCTCAGTGTCTGGGTGTGTGCCCAAGTATTCGGCATGCAGGTGGCGTTGCACCTGATCGGCCCCCTGGGCGCCTCGGCAGTGCTGCTGTTTGCCGTGGCGTCCGGCGCCTTGGCGCAACCCTGGTCGATCATCGGTGGCTACCTGTGCGCCACAGTGGTAGCGCTGTTGGTAGCACACGTGCTCGGTCGTAACCTGGGCAGCGCGTGCCTGGCCGCCGGCCTCGGTCTGCTGCTGATGTGCTGGCTGCGTTGCCTGCATCCGCCGGCTGGGGCCCTGGCGTTGCTGATGGTGCTGGCCGACCCGGCGACCATCGCTCTCGACTGGAAAGCCCTGGGCCCGGTGATGCTCGGCGCCTCGAGCCTGCTGCTCTTCGCCCTCGCCTACAACAACCTGACCCGCGTGCATTACCCCAAGCGTGCCGCCGAGCCGGTGCCGGAAGTGCTGCGCTCACCGACCGACAGCCAGGCGATCAATGCCGAGGACCTGAAAGCTGCATTGGCCGACCTCGAGGCCTTCTTCGACGTCACCCCCGAAGACCTCGAACAGCTGATCCACGCCAGCGAGCGTCACGCCAAGCGCCGCAGCATCGGGGAAGTACTCAGCCGCAGCGTTTAGTCAGGTTGGACTTGAGGTCTTGACCATGGCCAGCTCGGGGTGGCTGACCAGTTTGTCGATGTGCAGCTCCGGGTCATCGAACCAGAGTTCGGTCAGCACCCGGTAGTGCTCCATGTCGCGGCAGCGCATGCGCAGACTGTAGTCGAAGGCACCGCTGATCAACTGGCATTCGAGCACTTGCGGACAAGCACGTACGGTCGCCTCGAAGGCTTTTTGTGCGGCCCGGCCACTCTGGTTGGACAAGGCCACCAACACCAGGAGGGACAAGCCCGGGGTCAATTTCTTTTCGTCGAGAATCGCGCCGTAACCGCGGATGACGCCCAACTGTTCCAGTTTACGCACCCGCTCCAGGCATGGCCGAGGCGTGAGGTGCACACGCTCCGAGAGCTTTTGATAGGTGATGCGCCCGTCATGACGCAGCACCTCGATAATCGCTTGATCGATACGATCAAGCACAATCGACAGATCGCGGATATCCGCCATAGTTGTCTTGCCTCCTTTCAAGCGACCCAATTCGAATGACGCTGCAGTTTTGTGCTGTGGCGGGTCTTGAGCGAACCATTGTCACCAACAGCCCCGTAACCTTCAACCGATTGGCGGGGTTGGGCGATGTGGCCGGCCAGCATGCCTATGGGTCGAACCTTCGAGGTGTCGTTAGCGGCCTCTGAAACAGCACAAACAAACTGTAATCCGCTGAATCACAGCCGATTCTGTCGTGATCATCCGGCTTCGCCTGCAACGTCCCGAATGACGTCTGTCCATACTGCAAAAATGCACACCAGACCTGCATTCTTCTGGGTTGTACATCGCAAATTTGCACTGTTACGATCGACCATCGCCCGCGCGCGGGTTTGTCTATAAAGAACAATAAAAGCAGGGAGTTACTGATGACTGCTCAGGTTACATCTCCGGCAATCCAGCCCATGGACGCCATGCAGAACGAAGTCCTCGCCGAAGTCCGCAACCATATCGGCCATCTGACCCTCAATCGCCCCGCCGGCCTCAATGCCCTGACCCTGGACATGGTGCGCAATCTGCACCGGCAACTTGATGCCTGGGCCACCGATAACCAGGTGCATGCCGTGGTCCTGCGCGGCGCCGGCGAGAAAGCTTTTTGTGCCGGTGGCGATATCCGCTCGCTGCATGACAGCTTCAAGAACGGCGACACCCTGCACGAAGACTTCTTCGTCGAGGAATATGCCCTCGACCTGGCCATTCATCACTACCGCAAACCGGTCCTGGCACTGATGGACGGTTTCGTCCTCGGCGGCGGCATGGGCCTGGTCCAGGGTGCCGACCTGCGTGTAGTCACCGAACGCAGCCGCCTGGCGATGCCGGAAGTCGGCATCGGTTATTTCCCGGATGTCGGCGGCAGCTATTTCCTCTCGCGGATTCCTGGCGAACTGGGGATCTACCTCGGCGTCAGCGGCGTGCAGATTCGTGCCGCCGATGCGCTGTACTGCGGCCTGGCCGACTGGTGCCTGGAGAGCACCAAACTGGCCGAACTGGACCAGCGTCTCGATCAACTGCAATGGCGCGACACGCCACTCAAGGACCTGCAAGGCCTGCTCGCCCAACTGGCCGTGCAGCAGTTGCCCGATGCACCGCTGCAGGCCCTGCGCCCGGCCATCGATCACTTCTTTGCCTTGCCCGACGTCGCGAGCATCATCGAACAGTTGCGCGCCGTCAGCGTCGCCGACAGTCGCGAATGGGCGCTGACCACTGCCGACCTGTTGCAGACCCGCTCGCCCCTTGCCATGGCGGTGACCCTGGAGATGCTCCGTCGTGGCCGAGAACTGAGCCTCGAGCAGTGTTTTGCCCTGGAATTGCACCTGGATCGCCAATGGTTTGAACGCGGTGACCTGATCGAAGGCGTACGCGCCCTGCTGATCGACAAAGACAAGAACCCCCGCTGGAATCCACCGACCGTGCAGGCGCTGGACGCCGCGCACGTGGCGAGTTTCTTCAGCGGTTTTGCCCAGAGCGGGAGCTGAGACATGCACGATATCGAATTGACCGAAGAACAGGTGATGATCCGCGACATGGCCCGGGATTTTGCCCGTGGCGAAATCGCCCCCCACGCCCAGACCTGGGAAAAAGCCGGTTGGATCGACGACGCCCTGGTGGCGAAGATGGGCGAACTGGGTCTGTTGGGCATGGTGGTCCCGGAGGAATGGGGCGGCACCTACGTCGACTACGTGGCCTATGCGCTGGCGGTGGAAGAGATTTCCGCCGGCGATGGCGCCACCGGTGCGCTGATGAGCATTCACAACTCGGTGGGCTGCGGCCCGGTGCTCAACTACGGTACTGAAGAGCAGAAACAGACCTGGCTGGCGGACCTCGCCAGCGGCCAGACCATCGGCTGCTTCTGCCTGACCGAACCCCAGGCTGGCTCCGAAGCGAACAATCTACGCACCCGCGCCGAACTGCGTGACGGCCAGTGGGTGATCAATGGTGCCAAGCAATTTGTCAGCAACGGCAAGCGGGCGAAACTGGCGATCGTGTTCGCCGTCACCGACCCGGAGCTGGGCAAGAAAGGCCTGTCGGCGTTCCTGGTGCCTACTGATAATCCGGGGTTCATCGTCGATCGCAGCGAGCACAAGATGGGCATCCGCGCCTCCGATACTTGCGCGGTGACCCTGAACAATTGCGTGATCCCCGAGGCCAATCTGCTGGGCGAACGCGGCAAGGGCCTGGCGATTGCCCTGTCCAACCTTGAAGGCGGACGTATCGGCATCGCGGCCCAGTCCCTGGGCATCGCCCGCGCCGCCTTCGAAGCGGCCCTGGCCTACGCCCGTGACCGGGTGCAGTTCGACAAGCCGATCATCGAGCACCAGAGCATCGCCAACATGCTCGCCGACATGCACACCCGCCTCAACGCCGCCCGCTTGTTGATCCTCCATGCCGCGCGCCTGCGCAGCGCCGGCAAGCCGTGCCTGTCCGAAGCCTCCCAGGCCAAATTGTTCGCCTCGGAAATGGCCGAGAAGGTCTGCTCATCGGCGATTCAGATTCACGGGGGTTATGGGTATCTGGAAGATTATCCGGTGGAGCGCTACTACCGCGATGCGCGGATCACGCAGATCTACGAGGGGTCGAGCGAGATTCAGCGGATGGTGATTGCGCGGGAATTGAAGAACTACCTGGTGTAAATCCTGTGGGAATGGGCTTGTTGGCGATGGCCTCATCGCTGGCAAGCCAGCTCCCACAGGGTCCCAGTACACCCTGGGCCACAAGGTTACGGGTACATCGCGGATGTTGTGACCAGCCTAAAACTGTAGGAGCCGGCTTGCCGGCGAAGGCGTTAGCAATGACCGCGTAAGGTTCAAGGCCGCCTTCGCTGGCAAGCCAGCTCCTACAGTTCAAATTGCAGCGTGAGTGCGCCGCAGATAAAGCGGTTATTTACCCACAAACTCCGGCGCACGTTTGGCGATGAACGCCGCCATGCCTTCTTTCTGATCCTGGGTGGCGAAGGCAGCGTGGAAGACCCTGCGTTCGAAGCGCACGCCTTCGGACAGGCTGACTTC
Organism: Pseudomonas sp. F007; assembly: GCF_057814275.1. Lineage (NCBI taxonomy): Bacteria > Pseudomonadati > Pseudomonadota > Gammaproteobacteria > Pseudomonadales > Pseudomonadaceae > Pseudomonas > Pseudomonas sp. F007. Next base: position 251,096 of record NZ_JBVATA010000005.1, read on the forward strand.
AAAGGCGCGGTTCACGCTTTCCTTGGTCATCATGGCAATCGGCAGCGACTTGCTGGCAATCACGGCAGCAACTTTCAGCGCCTCATCCAGCAGTTCATCCGACGGCACGATGCGCGCAACGATGCCGCAACGCTCGGCTTCGACCGCATCGATCAAACGCCCGCTCAGGCACATTTCCATGGCCTTGGCCTTGCCCACCGCACGGGTCAGGCGCTGGGTGCCGCCCATGCCCGGCAGTACGCCGAGGTTGATTTCCGGCTGGCCGAATTTGGCGTTGTCGCCGGCCAGGATGAAGTCGCACATCAGCGCCAGTTCGCAGCCACCGCCCAGCGCAAAACCGTTAACGGCAGCAATGATCGGCTTGCGGCGGTTGGCCACGCGGTCACTGTCACTGAACAGGTCGTCGAGATAGATCTGCGGGTAGCTCAGCTCGGCCATTTCCTTGATGTCGGCGCCGGCGGCGAAGGCTTTCTTCGAACCGGTGATGACGATGCAACCGATCTGCGGATCTGCTTCCAGGCCGTCCAGCGCATGGTTCAGTTCGCTGACAATCTGCGCATTCAAGGCGTTCAGCGCTTGCGGGCGATTGAGAGTGATCAGGCCAACACGGCCCTGGACGTCCAACAAAATCGTTTCGTAACTCATGCAAGGTTTCCTTGTTCAAAGATTGCGCGAAATGACCATGCGCTGAATATCGCTGGTGCCTTCATAGATCTGGCAGACCCGCACGTCGCGATAGATGCGCTCCAACGGGAAGTCGCTCAGGTAACCGTAACCGCCGAGGGTTTGCAAGGCGGACGAGCAGACTTTCTCGGCCATTTCCGAAGCAAACAGCTTGGCCATCGAGGCTTCCACCAGTGCGGGCTGGCCGCTGTCACGCAGGGCGGCGGCGTAATGCACCATCTGCCGGGCGACGGCGATCTGGGTGGCCATGTCCGCCAGACGGAAGGCCACCGCCTGGTGCTCGATGATCGGCTTGCCGAAACTGTCGCGCTCGCGGGCGTAGTCACGGGCGGCTTCGAACGCGGCGCGGGCCATGCCCACCGATTGCGAGGCAATGCCCACGCGCCCGCCTTCGAGGTTGGCCAGGGCAATCCGATAACCTTCGCCCTCCTCGCCCAGGCGATTGGCCACCGGCACCTTCACGTCCTCGAAGAGGATCTGGCAGGTGTCGGAGGCGTGCTGGCCGAGCTTGTCTTCGACCCGCGCGACTTTATAGCCCGGTGAGTCGGTGGGCACGATGAACGCGCTGATCCCGCGCTTGCCGGCGTTCGGGTCGGTCACTGCAAACACGATCACCACTCCGGCGTTCTGCCCGGAGGTGATGAACTGCTTGCAGCCATTGAGTACGTAGTAATCGCCGTTCAGCCGGGCGCGGGTTTTCAGGCCACTGGCGTCGGAGCCGGCCTGCGGCTCGGTCAGGGCAAAGGCGCCGAGCATGGCGCCGCTGGCCAGCGGTGTGAGGAAGCGCTCTTTCTGCTCATCGGTGCCATACTTGAGGATCGGCACGCAGCCCACCGAGTTGTGCACGCTCATGATGGTCGAGCAGGCACCGTCGCCGGCGGCGATTTCTTCCAGGGCCATGGCGTAGGCCAGGTAACCGGTGTCGCAACCGCCCCACTGCTCCGGGACCAGCATGCCGAAAAAGCCCAGCTCGGCCATTTCACCGATGGCCTCTTTGGGAAAGCGATGCTCGCGGTCCCACTCGGCGGCAAAGGGTTTCAAGCGTTCCTGGGCAAATTGCCGGGCGGCTTCGCGGATCTGTAGTTGTTCGTCATTGGGTAGCATGGACAGCTCCTGGATCGGCCGTTAGTACAGGCATTCAACGGCCATCGCCGTGGCTTCGCCGCCGCCGATGCAGATCGCCGCAACGCCGCGTTTCAGACCTTTCTGGCGCAGGGCCGAGAGCAGGGTCACGAGGATCCGTGCGCCGGACGCACCGATCGGATGGCCGAGGGCGCAAGCGCCGCCGTGGACGTTGACCTTGTCGTGGGGAATTTCCAGCTTGGTCATGGTGACCAGGCTGACCACAGCGAAGGCCTCGTTGATTTCGAACAGCTCGACGTCATCGATGTTCCAGCCGGTTTTCTTCAGCAACTTCTGAATCGCCCCCACCGGTGCCACCGGGAACAGCCCCGGGGTATCGGCGAACGCCGCATGCCCGTGGATCACGGCCAGCGGTTGCAGGCCACGCTTTTGCGCCTCGCTGCGACGCATCAGCAGCAAGGCCGCCGCGCCATCGGAAATCGAACTGGAGTTGGCAGCGGTCACCGTGCCACCGTCGCGGAACGCCGGTTTGAGGCTGCTGATCTTGTCCAGCTTGGCCTTGGGCGGCTGCTCGTCATGACTGATGGTTTTCTGCTCTTTGCCAACCGTCACCTGCAACGGCACGATCTCGGCATTGAAGCTGCCATCGGCGATTGCCTGTTGGGCGCGGGTGGTTGAGGCGATGGCGAAAGCATCCTGGGCTTCGCGGGTGAAACCGTGCTCCTGGGCGCAATCTTCGGCAAAGGTGCCCATCAGGCGGCCCTTTTCGTAGGCATCTTCGAGGCCGTCGAGGAACATGTGGTCGATCACGCTGCCATGGCCCATGCGGTAGCCGCTGCGGGCGCGGTCCAGCAGGTACGGGGCGTTGGACATGCTTTCCATGCCGCCGGCGACTACGACATCGGCACTGCCGGCCAGCAGCATGTCGTGGGCGAGAATCGCCGCTTCCATGCCCGAACCGCACATTTTATTGAGGGTGGTGCAACGGGTCGACTTGTCCAGACCGGCGCCCAGTGCCGCCTGGCGCGCCGGCGCCTGGCCGAGGCCAGCCGGCAATACGCAGCCGAACAGCACTTCTTCCACCGCATCGCTGGCAACGCCGGCACGCTCGACCGCCGCGCGGATCGCCGCAGCACCCAGTTGCGGCGCGGTCAGGCTTTTCAGCTCGCCCTGGAAACCGCCCATGGGGGTGCGCACGGCGCTGACGATGACAATCGGATCATTCTGTGTGGTCATGTTCATGACTCCTTATTTGGCGGCCATGCGCAAGGCACCGTCGAGACGGATCACCTCGCCGTTGAGCATGCTGTTTTCAATGATGTGGTGGGCCAGCGCCGCGTACTCGGCAGGTTTGCCCAGGCGTGGCGGGAATGGCACACCGGCGGCCAGGGAATCGCGGACTTCCTGGGTCATGCCGGCCATCATTGGCGTTTCGAAAATTCCAGGGGCGATGGTCATCACGCGGATGCCGAAACGCGCCAGTTCGCGGGCGGCCGGCAAGGTCAGGCTGGCAATTGCCCCTTTCGATGCAGCGTAGGCCGCCTGGCCGATCTGTCCGTCAAAGGCAGCGGCCGAGGCGGTGTTAATGATCACTCCGCGCTCGCCATTGGCATCGGGCGCGGTTTCGGCGATGGCGGCTGCGGCCAGGCGCAGCATGTTGAAGCTGCCGATCAGGTTGACGTTGATCACCTGGCTGAAGCTTGAGAGCAGATGCGGACCGTTTTTGCCCAGGATTTTCTCGCCACGCACGATACCCGCGCAATTGACCAGGCCGTTGACCGCGCCAAAGGCCTCGACCGTGGCCTGCACCGCCGCCTGGGCCGCGTCTTCATTGCTGATGTCGGCCACCACGCTGTGGGTACCGAGGCGCTGGGCCTGGGCGGCAACAGCCTCGGCGTTCATGTCCACCAGCATCACTTTGGCGCCGGCGCCGACCAACAATTCGGCGGTGGCCGCACCCAGTCCGGATGCGCCGCCGGTGACGATAAATACCTTGTTCTCGATCTGCATCATTGTTTCCTTAATTCAAGCTGTAGCCTTGTTAACCGCGGCCTCTTGAGCCTTGGCGATTTCCTGGTTGCGCAAGATAAAGCGCTGCAATTTACCGCTTGGGGTTTTCGGTAGATCGCTGACAAATTCGATTTCACGGGGGTACGAGTGCGCGGCCAGGCGCTTGCGCACGTGTTGGCGCAGCTCTTCGGCGAGCGCGGGCGAACCCAGGTACTGGGCGCTGAGCACGACGAAGGCCTTGACCAGTTCGGTGCGCTCCGGGTCCGGTTTGCCGACCACTGCCGCTTCGATCACCGCCGGGTGTTCGATCAGCGCGCTCTCGACGTCGAACGGACCGACCCGGTAGCCGGAGGTGGTGATCACGTCGTCGCTGCGACCGACGAAGCTGATGCTGCCGTCCGGGTTCAGCTCCACGGTGTCGCCGCTCAGGTAGTAGTTGCCGACGAAGGCCTTGGTTGGCGCACCTTCGTAGCCCGGGAACCAGCACATCGGCGACTGGCTGCGGTCGATGGCGAGGATGCCTGGCTGGCCTACCGACAATTCATTGTAGTTGTCGTCCAGCACCACGATGCGATGGCCAGGCGAAGCAAAGCCGGCGGCACCGACATGCACCGGGTGCTCCAGGCCGTGGTGGTTGCACAGGACCATGCCCAGCTCGGTCTGGCCATAGTGGTCATGAATGACGACGCCAAGGTTGTCGGCGAACCAGCGAATCACTTCCGGGTTCAGCGGCTCGCCGGCGCTGCTGACGATGCGCAACTTGCCCTTGATGCTCTTGGCGAATTCGTCGCCACCGGCGATCAGCAGGCGGTAGGCCGTCGGCGAACCGGTGAGGTTGGTGATCCCGTACTTGTTGATCACCCGGCAGGTGCTTTCGAGGGTGAACGGACCATCGTAGAAGGTAATCGGGTGGCCCATGCTCAAAGGACCGGTGACACCAAAGTAGATACCGTAGGCCCAGCCCGGATCGGCGACGTTCCAGAACGCGTCTTCGGGACGCAGGTCCACCGCGTCGCGGGTGTAACTCTGGAAGGCGACCATGGCCTTGAGCGGCACATAAAGGGCCTTCGACGGGCCGGTGGTGCCCGAGGTGAACATCAGCAGGAACGGGTCTTCGCCGTTCATCAGCACCGGTTCGCACTGATTGGAATGGTTGGCCAGTTCGGCCCAGAAACTGAAATCGCCACGCACCAGGCCCTGGCCCTTGGCGCCGGTGACGGTGACCGTGGTTGGGCAATCCGGCACTTCCAGCAGTTTCGGCCGGTTCACCGCGTCGGTGACTACCACGGCGGCACCGGAACTGCCGAGGCGATGTTCCAGGGCCTTGGGCCCGAAGGCGGTGAACAATGGCTGATACACGGCGCCGATGCGCCAGGTCGCCAGCACGACAATCAATAATTCGACATTACGGGGCAGCAGGCCGGCGACCTTGTCGCCCTTCTTCACGCCCTGGGACTGGAGGAAGTTGGCAAAGCGCGCGGCTTTGTCCTGCAGGTCGCTGAAGGTGTAGGTCGCGCTGGAACCGTCGCGCCCCTCCCAGAACAGGGCGATACGCCCAGGCAACGCATGCCGGTCGCAGCATTCGACACAGGCATTGAGCGCCGTCAACGAGCCGTGGAGCGCCGCATCGACAGTGTGCTGATAGTTGAACTGAGAAGTTGCAGACAGGTAGTCGCGCATTACCAGAATCCCTCTTTACTTTTTATTGGTTGGGGGAACCTCGAGAATCCGGGAAATACTCGCTCCGACCGGCGCGCGCGACAATGGTCAAAGCTTTCAAGTTGTGTGACTGCTTTGGCCAAGCCCGCCTGCCGGCAGGTGTCTGGCCCGGGCCTCCCTCAGTCGGCTTCGGCGAGAATCAGGCTGCGGTAATGCCCGGGATTGGACCCCGACCATTTACGAAAAGCCTTGTAGAACGAGCTGGTATCGGCAAAGCCCAGGCGCGCGGCAATTTCGGTGAAGCTGATCGCCGGCTCGGCCAGCCAGGCGATGGCCAGTTCCTTGCGCACACTGTCCTTCAGGCCCTGGTAGGTCTGGCCCTCTTCGGCCAGGCGGCGGCGCAGGGTCGAGGCCGACATGCACAGCTGCTGGGCCAGGCTCTCGGTTTCCGGCCAGCGCTCGGCGGGGAGTTGCCGCAGGTCGAGCTTGATCCGGCTGGCCAGGCTTTGCGGGTCACGGTACTTGACCAGGATGTTGGCCGGGGCCAGGGCCAGGAAGCGCTTGAGCTCTTCGACGCTGCGCTTGATCGGCAGGTCGAGGCAGTCGGCGGAAAAAATCATCCGCGTGCGTGGCCGATCGAATCGCAGGTTCTGCGAGAACATCACTTGGTAGTCGTCGCAGAAATCCGGCTCGGCGCAACGCAGCTCAATCGCGAGGATCGGGATCCGCCGCCCCGCCAGCCAGCACGCCACGCCGTGGACGATCATCCAATACGTGAAATAGGTGAAAGCGCGCCGGGGCGGATGGTCATCTTCCATCAGGACGATTTCCGCCAGGGTTTGTTGATGCACCAGTTGGGCCGGCATGCGCTCCAGCATCAACGACAGGAAACCCAATCCAGCATTCAGGCCGGCCGCCAGGGTTGGCTGGGCCATGGCGCATTGGCAGAGAAAGGCCAGGCTGCCGGACTTCAACTGGCGCGGGTCCATGCCAAAGAACTCGTCGTCGCCGCGCCGTGCCAGCAGACGCCACAGCCGCGCATAAGCGCTGGCCGGAACGCGCGCGTCAGGCTGTTGCAGCCCTTGCGGATCGATACCGACCTTGAGCAGGACTTCGGCGGTGGCCTCGGGCGGGCAACTTTGCAGCAGCGCTTCGCGCACCAGGTGCATGGAGATGGTGTCTTTTTCCGACATTACGTGTGCGGGGCCCTGTTGTTGTTTGCTGGCCATCTTAACGGATGGCCGGATGAATCCCTACGCGGCTTAAGGCTAAAGCACTGGAGGATACCGATCACGGCGCTGTTCAGCGTACGTTCAGATAAATGCCAATCAACCTCGATTAGCAATGAGTATCATTAAGTTACAAATTATCTTCTTACCTGCAGATCACGGTGCTCAATGCTGGTTCCCTTTCTGATCATGCTGCGCGAAGGCATCGAGGCGGCGCTCATCGTCGGCATCATTGCCAGTTACCTCAAGCAAACCGGGCGTGGGCAATGGCTGCCGGCGGTGTGGATCGGCGTGTTTCTCGCCGCCGCGCTGGCGCTGCTGGTGGGTGGCGGCCTGGAACTGCTCAGCGCCGAGTTCCCGCAGAAACAGCAGGAGCTGTTCGAAGGGCTGATCGGTCTGGTGGCGGTGGCCATCCTCAGTTCGATGGTGTTCTGGATGCGCAAGGTCGCGCGCTCGATCAAGCATTCACTGCAGGTGTCGCTGGAAGCGGCCATGACCGGCTCGCGGCATCAGGTCACGGCGCTGATCGCCATGGTGTTCTTCGCCGTCGCCCGCGAGGGCCTGGAAACCGTGTTCTTCCTGTTGGCGGTATTCCAGCAGAGCGAAGGCCCCGGAGCACCGATCGGCGCCCTGCTCGGGCTGGTGCTGGCGATCGCCATCGGCTGGCTGATCTACAGCGGCAGCCTGCGCCTGAATCTTTCCGCATTCTTTCGCTGGACCGGGCTGTTCATCCTGGTGGTGGCCGCCGGGATTCTCGCCAGTTCGGTCCAGGCCCTGCATGAAGCCGGGGTCTGGAATCAGCTCCAGGGCGTGGTCTTCGACATCAGCGCCAGCCTGCCTGCGGACGGTCCGCTGGGTTCGGTGCTGGCCGGCATGTTTGGCTATCAGGACACGCCGACCGTCAGCACCCTGGGTGCCTACGTGATTTACCTGGCCGTGACGCTGCTGATGTTCTTCCTGCCAGCCGGTGCTGCGAACGCCTCGCCTTCTTCCGTTTCCCGTCACCAAGGGCACTCATGACCAGTCAGCCGCCGCTTTCCCCACCTCCTGCGCGTGCCTTGCGCTGGGCCCTGGCCGGTTCGGTGATCGTGATGATCGCTGCCGGCGGGTTGTTCTACTACGCCTCGAGCATGGCCGCCGCCAAGCGCCAGGCGCATCTGGGTGAGATCACTGTGAACATCAATTCCCACAACTGCGAACCCAACGCCCTGAGCGTCCCGGCGGGCCACAGCAGTTTTCGCATCGTCAACCACTCCGAACGGGCGGTGGAATGGGAAATCCTCGACGGCGTGCTGGTGCTCGAGGAGCGGGAAAACATTGCCCCCGGCTTGAGCCAGGTGATCAACGCCACTCTGCTGCCCGGCGACTACAGCATTACCTGCGGTCTGCTGAGCAATCCGCGTGGCACCTTGCATGTCACCCCGACCGAGGCTTCCGACGCAGCGGCCAAGGCCCGCCCCTCTCTGGTGGCCTTCGTCGGCCCCCTCTCGGAATATCGCGTGTACCTCAATGGCCAGAGCAATGCGCTGATCAAGGCGGTTGATGCCTTGCAACAGGCCATCGATGCCGACGACCTGGCTCGGGCCCAGGCGTTGTACGCGCCGGCACGGATCGCTTATCAGCGCCTGGCACCGGCAGCGCAACGCCTGTCTGCGCTGGACAACGCGATCAATGCCCGCGCCGACTACTTCGAGCAGCGTGAGCAGGATCCGCAGTTTGTCGGCTTCCATCGCCTCGAATTCGGCCTGTTCCAGCAGCGCAGCACGGCAGGTCTGAACCCTGTGGCCACGCGCCTGCTGGCCGATGTCAGCCAGCTCAAGCCACAACTGCTGGCGCAGTCGCTGCCTCCCGAGCAACTGGTCAGCAGTGTGGTGCGCAACCTGCGCAGCCTGGCCGATGTGCGGGCAGCCAGCGGCGAGGAGGAACGCTACAGCCATCTCGACCTCAACGGTTTTGCCGCCAATCTCGAGGCCGCCCGCAAAGTCTTCGAGTTGTTGCGACCTTTGCTGAGCAAGGGCAACGGCCCGTTGCTGGAGCAGATCGACCGCAGCGCCACGGCCCTTGATGCCGAACTCGACAGCCTGCGACTGCAGGATGGCTACCGCCGTTACGACAGCGTCGACCCTGATACCCGCAAGCGCATCGCCGACCAGGCCAGGACATTGGCCGACGCACTCGACGCAATCGATCCCGCCCTTGGCCTTTCCGGCCTGTAAGCAGAAGACCCCACCGATGAACGATGCAGATCAAATCAACGCCCATCGCCGCCGCGTCTTGCTCGGCATGGGCGCCGCCGGCGTCGCACTCGCCGGCAGCAGCCTGAGTTGCCCGGCCATGGCCGCCAATCCGGCGCCCGTCACCGTGGCCCCCAGCAGTGAGAAAACCGACCAGCGCAACGCCTTCCGAGGCCGGCACCAGAGCGGCATCGTCACCCCGCGCCCGACCTCGGGCATGCTGGTGTCGTTCGATGTGCTGGCCACTGACCGCAAGGATCTGGAGCGTCTGTTCCGCACCCTTGATCAGCGCATCGCCTTTCTCATGCACGGTGGCCCGGTGGCCGAGGTCGACCCGAAACTGCCGCCCGTGGATTCCGGAATCCTTGGCCCGGTGGTGACCCCGGACAACCTGACCATCACCGTGTCGGTGGGTGAGTCGCTGTTCGATGAGCGTTTCGGCCTGGCCGCGGCCAAGCCCATACGGTTGATCCGCATGGTCGGTTTCCCCAACGATGCGCTGCAGCCGGATTATTGCCATGGCGACCTGAGCCTGCAGTTTTGTGCCAACAGCATCGACACCAATATCCATGCCCTGCGCGACATTCTGAAAAACCTGCCGGACCTGCTGGCGGTGCGCTGGAAACAGGAAGGCAGCGTGCCGCCGCAGGCCCCGCGCAAGCCCGGCGAACCGGCGCAGAGTGCACGCAATTACCTGGGCTTTCGCGACGGCTCGGCCAACCCGGACTCCAACGATCAGCCGTTGATGAATCAGTTGGTGTGGGTCCAGCCCGGCGGCGACGAACCGGCCTGGGCCAGCCATGGCAGTTATCAGGCGGTGCGGATCATCCGCAACCTGGTGGAGCGCTGGGACCGCACGCCCTTGCAGGAGCAGGAGAGCATTCTGGGCCGGGTGAAAACCAGCGGCGCACCGATTGGCGGTCGGCATGAAAGCCAGGTCCCGGATTACGCCAACGATCCCCAGGGCAAGCTGACCAAACTCGATGCCCATATCCGCCTGGCCAACCCGCGCACGGCGCAGACCCAGGCCAACCGGATCCTGCGCCGACCGTTCAACTACTCCAACGGCGTGAGCAAGAACGGCCAACTGGAGATGGGCCTGCTGTTCATCTGTTACCAGGCCGATCTGCACAAGGGCTTTATCACTGTGCAGAACCGCCTCAATGGCGAACCCCTGGAGGAATACCTGAAGCCGATTGGCGGCGGGTATTTCTTCACGCTGCCTGGGGTGACCGATGACAAGGATTTTATTGGTCGTTCGCTGCTCGATGCCACACAGCCGAAAACCTCGGTTTGATCGCTATCTCCTTGTAGGAGCGGTCTCCCGCTTGCGGTTGCTCGCGAAGAACCTGAGGGCACCGCGCTCATTCAGGCTGCCCGCGTCATCGTTGACGTTTTTCGCGAGCAAGCTCGCTCCTACAGGGGGGCGGCATTTCAATTTTCCCCACCCACCCGCGGAACAGTCCCATGAAAAAGTCGTCTCTCGCTTTGCTGGTCGCCCTTGGTTTGCTGCACGCCCCCGCTTCGGTCTTCGCCGCCACCGCGCCGCTGGACCTGGTGGGGCCGATTTCCGATTACAAGATCTACGTCACCGAACAGCTTGACGAGCTGGCCAGTCACACCCAGGCCTTCACCACCGCAGTGAAGCAAGGTGACCTGGCCACCGCGCAAAAGCTCTACGCACCGACGCGGGTCTACTACGAGTCGATCGAGCCGATTGCCGAGCTGTTCAGTGACCTCGATGCCTCCATCGACTCGCGGGTCGATGACCACGAGCAAGGCGTCAAGGCTGAAGATTTCACCGGTTTCCACCGGATCGAGTACTCGCTATTTTCCGAGAAGAGCACGCAAGGCCTGGGCGCCCTGGCCGACGGCCTGGACAAGGACGTCAAGGAACTTCAGGCACGGGTTGCCGGCCTGACCTTCCCGCCGGAAAAAGTCGTCGGTGGCGCCGCCGCGCTGCTCGAGGAAGTGGCTGCGACCAAGATCTCCGGTGAGGAAGATCGCTACAGCCACACCGACCTCTACGACTTCCAGGGCAACATCGATGGGGCGAAGAAAATCGTCGATCTGTTCCGCGCGCAACTGGAACAGCAGGACAAGGCGTTTGTGGCCAAGGTCGACAAGAACTTTGCCAGCGTCAATACGATCCTCGCCAGGTACAAAACCGCTGACGGTGGCTTTGAAACGTATGACAAGGTCAAGTCGAACGACCGCAAGGCATTGGTCGGGCCGGTGAATACCCTGGCCGAGGATCTGTCGACGCTGCGCGGCAAATTGGGCCTGAACTGAGTTCATTGATCCGGTCGAAGGACGGCTGAGCCCCCTCTTCGACCGGCTCGATTGAAATAATCGTTAGCCTGCTTTCTTTTGCTCCAGACCCGCGCCATGATGCCGCTTACCGCCCGCCCGCGAATGAGCCACCATGTCTGCGCAGCAAGCACCCCACGTCAGCTCCATGGCGATCACCCTGCAGATCGTCTCCATCGTCTTCTATACCTTCATTGCTTTCATCTGCATCGGCCTGCCGATTGCGGTGCTGCCCGGTTATGTGCATGAGCAACTGGGCTTCAGCGCGGTGGTCGCCGGGCTGACCATCGGCTCGCAATACCTGGCCACCCTGCTCAGCCGGCCCATGGCCGGACGCACCTGCGACACGGTCGGCACCAAGCGCGCGATTGTCTATGGCCTGGCGGGGATTTTTTTCAGTGGCTTGCTGACCTTGCTCTCGGCCTTTCTGGAAAGCTGGCCGTTGCTCAGCCTCGCCGTTCTGATCGCTGGCCGATTGCTGCTGGGGGTAGCCCAGGGCTTGATCGGGGTCGGCACCATCAGCTGGTGCATGGGCAAGGTCGGCACCGAGCACACCGCGCGTTCGATTTCCTGGAATGGCATCGCGTCCTATGGTGCGATCGCCATTGGTGCGCCACTTGGGGTGGTGATGATCGACGCCTGGGGGTTTGCCAGCCTGGGGATTGCTCTGTCGGTCCTGGCCGCAGGTGCCCTGCTGCTGATTCGCAACAAGCCTTCGGTGCCGGTGATTCGCGGTGAACGGATGCCGTTCTGGTCGGTGTTCGGCCGCATCGCGCCCTTTGGTGCGAGCCTGTGCCTGGCGTCAATTGGCTACGGCACGTTGACCACCTTTATCGCGCTCTATTACGTCAACCGCGGCTGGGCCGGCGCGGCCTATTGCCTGACGGTGTTTGGCGTATGTTTCATTGTCGCGCGGCTGCTGTTTATCTCTAGCATCAATCGCTTTGGCGGTTACCGTTCGGCCATTGCCTGCATGAGTATTGAAACCCTGGGCCTGGCGCTGTTGTGGTTTGCCCCTTCGACGGCCGTTGCCCTGGTGGGTGCCGGGTTGACGGGGTTTGGCCTGTCGCTGGTGTATCCCGCACTGGGGGTGGAGGCGATCAAGCAGGTGCCGGGTAGCAGCCGGGGGGCTGGGTTGAGTGCCTATGCGGTGTTTTTCGACCTGGCGCTGGCCATTGCCGGGCCGTTGATGGGGGCGGTGGCGCTGAACCTGGGGTATTCGTGGATTTTCTTTTGTGCGGCGGGGTTGTCGGTGAGTGGGTTGGGGTTGACGGTGTTGCTGATGCGGCGGGGCCAGGGGATTTGATATCTCGCGATGGGGTACATATCCAATCCTGCCGAAACGCTGGATTTGAACTGTGGGAGCTGGCTTGCCAGCGAAGTCGGCCAAACGGTGTACACATTCATTCCTGCCGCAACGCCCACTCCACTGTAGGAGCTGGCCTGCCAGCGATGGCTGATTAAAGGTGTACATATCCATTCCTGCGGTAACGGCGACTTATGGTTTCGCCCTTACGGCGAGTCCCTTTTGTCAAACGCCACAAAAGGAACCAAAAAGTCTTGCCCCAACGTCCGGCCCCCTCGCCTAGGCTCGGCGTACCTTCGCTTCGGCATCCATCCGCGGGTCATCGCCTCCGGTTGGCTTCGCTGCACCTCCTCTCGATGTCTGCGGCTGCGCCGCAGCGCGCTTCGCGCTCCCCTCGGATGAATACCTCCACTCAGCCTTCCGTAACGGGGCGGGTGGATCAAGATCAAAAGCCAACGGCAACGGCAACGGGAACGGCACAGCGACCTTGCGGTCGGCTTCTATTGTTTTACTGATCCGCCGTCTGCATCCCCGCTCTATTCGGCCTGACCAAGGCATGCGTAAAGAAATGACCCGCTTCATTAATAAGGCCGCGGTGGATGTCTTCGCGGTCAACACCGTCGGGGTCGGTGCACAGGGCGGGCATGCTTTGGGTTTGGGCTTCGTTGCAGGGAGCCATGAAGATGAAGTGGCCGGCGCCGGCCAGCAGTTTGAAGTTGGGCGCAGTGGGGAGTTTGCGCGCCAGGGCGGCGGCGTTTTTGTCGAGGGCTACCAGTTGGTCGCCGTCGCCGCTGTAGAGCAGCACCGGCACATGCACTCCGGAGAGGGTCTGGCGGCCGAATTTCAGGCTCAGGGGCGCCAGCAGCATCAGCGCGTGGACCCTCGGGTCGGCGACCGGTTGCAGGTCGTCGCGGTCGACGATCAGTTCACCCTGGGTGTTGCAGGCGTCGTGGTCGGTCGGACGCTCCTGGCAGTAACGCCGCAAGCGGTCCAGGTCAGGGGTGGCGCCGGAGAGAATCAGCGCGGTTTCACCGCCGGCGGAATAGCCGATGACGCCTACCTGGTCTGCGTTGACGAAAGGCGCCAGCAGCGAATCGGCCAGGGTCGCAGTGATCGCTTCGGAGATCTGGATCGGCCGGCCATAGAGGTTGCTCAAGGTGCCTAGGCGGCTGTGGTCGGTGGAGTTGTCGCCGGGATGAATCACCGCCACCACCACGAAGCCCTTGCGCGCCAGCGAGGTGGCCAGGTAATGCAGGGCCAGCGGCGTGCCAGTGTTGCCGTGGGACAGCATCAACATCGGGAAGCGGCCCAGGGCGACTCGCGCGTCCTGAGTAGCCTGGACCTGATACCCCTCAAGGGTGCTCGAATGTTCGATGCCGGTCGACGGATAAAAGGCAATCGCCCTCATCGGCTGCAGGTCCAGCGGGTCGAGAAAGCTCAGGTGATGGTAGCCGACACTCCAGTGCGGCTGCGGTGCAGGCGCGGCGTGCACCGAATTCAGGCTGCCGAGCAGGCAGAACAGTAACAATGCCCACAGACGTGACATGGGAAGCCCCAGCGTGTTACCCGATTGAATAACCGTGTGTCCACATTCGCGGGGTTCAGCCGAGATGACAACGGTACCAATAGCCTGCACTGCATAACCCGGGCCAAGGTTCAGGTCGTCAGGCAAATCGCACCCATGAAAAAACTCCGCGCCTGGATCGTTTTACTCTCGATCCGGGCGCGGAGTCCAGTGGTTACCGCAGCCAGATTCAGGCCGCGACGAACAACTCTTCGCTGATCCGGGTTTGCGCATCGCTGATGGCTTTGCTGCGCACTTCGTCACCGTAGGCCAGGCCATGGGCGCGGACGAATTCGATGTCGGTGATACCGATGAAACCGAGCATGACTTTCAGGTACTCCTCATGACCGACGGCGGTCGGTTGGCCTTGATGCAGGCCGCCCGCGGTCGACACCACCACGACTTTCTTGTTGCCGCACAGGCCTTCAGGACCGGCTTCGGTGTAGCGGAACGTCTGGCCAGCGACGGCGATGCGGTCGATCCAGGCCTTGAGCTGAGTCGGGATCGAGAAGTTGTACATCGGCGCGGCGATCACCACGGCATCGGCGGCGAGGAATTCGGCCAGGGTCGAGGCGCTGAGGTCGGCTTCGTGCTGTTGTGCAGCGTTGCGCAGTTCGGCGCTGGTGCCGGCAGCCACCAGGGTCGCCGCGCTGAAATGGCTGATGGCATCGCTGGCCAGGTCGCGGTAGGTGATCACGGCTTCGGGCTCGGCAGCCTTCCAGGCCTGGACCACGTCGTGGCTCAACTGACGGGAAGCGGAGTTGTCGCCGAGGATGCTGGAATCGATGTGCAGCAGTTTCATGTGGGATCTCCAAGTGAGGATCGCCACTGGGCGATCAAGTAGGAACAATCCTACAGATGCGATCAATCAGTGATAAGCCCACAACAATGTGATGGTTCGTCCTACTCATAGGACAATGGCTTTCGCTTCTTCTGTAGGACGACGTCGTACGACTGAGCCAGCGTTTGGCTTACGAGGGCACTGCGAAGGTGGCATTTCGCCGCGTCATAAACGCCATTCATAAAACCGTAACAAAACTGCTGCAAAGTGCGCGAGCCCGATATCACAAGGAGTCCTTTCGATGAAAAGCTTGATGAAGTCCGTTGCCCTCGCCGTTACAGCCACTCTTTGTGCCGGCTCCGTTTTCGCTGCCGACAATGTTCGCCTGACCGGTTCTGGCGCCAGCTTCCCTGCGCCGATCTACCTCACCTGGTTCAAGGACTTCAGCAAGAAGACCGAAGGCGTCACCGTCGACTACCAATCCAAAGGCAGCGGTGCAGGTGTGCAGGACTTCCTGAACAAGACCGTCGACTTCGCCGCCAGCGACTCGGCGATGAAAGACGAAGACATTGCCAAGGTTGCAGAAGGCGCTCAGTTGCTGCCGATGACTGCCGGTGAAATCGTTCTGGCCTACAACCTGCCAGGCAATCCTAAAGGCCTGAAGCTGCCACGCGAGGTGTACTCCAACATCTTCCTGGGCAAGATCACCAAGTGGAACGATCCACAGATCGCTGCAGCCAACCCGGACCTGAAACTGCCTGACATGCCGATCACTGTTGTCGTGCGTGCCGACTCCAGCGGTACTACCGCGGTGTTCACCAAGCACCTGGCAGCCATCAACCCCGAGTTCAACACCACGCTGGGTGAAGGCAACACCGTCAACTGGCCCGCCAGCGACAAGTTCATCAAGTCGCCGAAGAATGATGGCGTGACCGCTACCGTGCGCCAGACCCCGGGTGCGGTTGGCTACATCGAATACGGCTTCGCCAAGCTGGCCAAGGTTGACTTCGCCGCGCTGCAGAACAAGGCCGGCCAGTACGTCGTACCGAACGCCGAAAGCGGCGCCGAGGCCCTGGCCGCGGTGAAGATGCCGGAAAACCTGGTGGCCTGGCTGCCGGATCCGGACGGCGCCAAGTCCTACCCGATCACTTCCTACACCTGGATGATCTTCCGCAAGGACAACGGGAACCCGGCCAAGGCCAAGGCCATGCGCGACATGGTCGAGTACAGCCTGACCGAAGGCCAGAAGATCGCCGACTCGATGGGCTACATCCCGCTGCCGCCATCGGTGATCGATCAGGTTCGCAAAGCTTCCGCCAACATCCAGTAAGGCACGCGAGGTTGCTTCCGGAGTGCGCTGTCAGCCACGCCGGAAGCGCTTCCCCTCTATTTGTTCCGGAATGAGCCAATGAACAGACCCTTCAGCGTACCGGTTAATCCGGACTCCGCCTGCCAGCCGCCCTCGACCAAAGACTTCCTCGTTGATCGTACCTTCCGTGCGTTTGCACGCGTCGGCGTGGTGCTGGTGCTGGCGCTAGTCTTTGCGCTGGTCTTTGAAGTCGGACGCAAGGCCTTGCCGGGCATGGAAAAGCATGGCTTTGACGTGATCTTTGGCAGCGTCTGGGACGTCAACCAGGGCAAGTACGGCATCCTCCCGGCCATCTGGGGCACGCTGTACAGCGCCTTTATCGCGTTGCTGATCGCCGGCTTCTTCGGCGTGAGCATGGCGATTTTCCTCACCCAGGATTTCCTCCCGGCGAAACTCGCCGCAGTCTTTCGCACCATCGTCGAATTGCTCGCCGCAATCCCCAGCGTGGTTTACGGCCTGTGGGGCATCTATGTGGTCATTCCGGCGATCCGCCCGCTGACCACCTGGTTGCACACCGAACTCAGCTGGATCCCTTTTTTCGGCACATCACTGAGTGGCCCCGGACTGCTTCCGGCAGCGCTGGTGCTGGCCATCATGATTCTGCCGACCATCGCCGCGGTGTCCCAGGACGCCCTGACCGCCGTGCCGATGAAAACCAAACAGGCCGCCTACGGCATGGGGACCACCCACTGGGAAGCGATTCTCAAGGTCATGGTGCCTTCCGCTGCCACCGGCATCTTTGGCTCGCTGGTTCTCGGTTTGGGCCGGGCGCTGGGTGAAACCATGGCCCTGGCCATGCTGGTGGGCAACGCCAACAACATTTCCCTGTCGCTGTTCGCTCCGGCCAACACCCTCGCGGCCTTGCTGGCGCTGAACTTCCCGGAAGCCGGGCCGAACGAAATCGAAGTGCTGATGTACGCCGCACTGGTGCTGATGATGATCACCCTGCTGGTGAACGTCCTCGGCTCGATGATCATGCTCTACGCCCAGCGGGGGAATAAATGATGACGGACCTCTCTACCCCTGTAGCCGCCCTGCCCAGCCTGCAGCGCAAATTCGAAGGCCGCGCCCTGCGCAGCCTGGTGCTGACCACCCTGGTCTGGGCTGGTGCCCTGCTGGCCAGCGTGCCGCTGATTTCCGTGCTGTACATGCTGATCACCCGTGGTGGCGCCCGTCTGAGCCTGGAAGTCTTCACCGAACTGCCACCCACCGGTTTTGAAACCGGTGGCGGCTTCGGCAACGCCATGGCCGGTACGTTCGTGATGGTCGGCATCGCCGCCGCCATCGCCGTGCCGGTAGGCATCATGGCTGCGGTGTTCCTCGCTGAACTGGGCCCCCACAGCCGCCTGGCCAACGCCGCACGCTTCGCCGCAAAAATGCTCACCGGCCTGCCGTCGATTCTGGCCGGTGTGTTCGCCTACGCCCTGGTGGTGATGACCACCGGCACCTACTCGGCCCCGGCCGGTGGTGTGGCGCTGGCGGTGCTGATGCTGCCGATCGTCGTGCTGACCGCCGAAGAGTCGATGAAGATGGTGCCCAAGATCATGAAGGACGCCGCTTACGGCATGGGCTGCACCCGCTCGCAAGTGATCTGGAAGATCGTCCTGCCAACCGGCCTGCCGGCCATCCTCACCGGCGTGATGCTCGCGGTGGCCCGTGCCGCCGGCGAAACCGCCCCCCTGCTGTTTACCGCGCTGTTCAGCAACTACTGGATCTTCCACGACGGCGACCTGGCCGTGATGAATCCGACGGCATCGCTTGCCGTGCTGATTTACAACTTCTCCGGCATGCCGTTCGACAACCAGTTGGAGCTCGCCTGGGCCGCCTCGCTGGTGCTGGTAATGATCGTGCTGGTCGTGAATATCGTCAGCCGGATTTTCGGCAAGCCCAAGTATTGAGAACGGGAGCACCTGAATTTTGAACCTTTCAACTGCACAACTGAATGCTGCTCCTATCGTCACCCCGGCGCCTGTGGTCATGGACTGCAAGCTGGACAAGATTTTCTACGGCAACTTCCTGGCCGTGCGTGACAGCCATGTACCGATCGAAAAGAACAAGATCACCGGCTTCATCGGACCTTCCGGCTGCGGCAAGAGTACGGTACTGCGCAGCCTCAACCGGATGAACGACCTGGTCAAAGGCTTCCGCTTCGAAGGCCACGTGCACTTCCTCGGCCAGGACGTCTACGGCAAGGGTGTTGACCCGGTCGTAGTGCGCCGCTACATCGGCATGGTGTTCCAGCAGCCCAACCCGTTCTCCATGAGCATCTTCGACAACGTCGCCTTCGGCCTGCGCCTGAATCGCTACAAGGGCGACCTCGGCGATCGGGTCAAGCATGCGCTGCAAGGCGCCGCGCTGTGGGACGAGGTCAAGGACAAACTCAAGGTCAGCGGCCTGTCGCTCTCCGGCGGCCAGCAGCAACGCCTGTGCATCGCCCGCGCCATCGCCACCGAGCCGGAAGTGCTGCTGCTCGACGAACCCTGCTCGGCCCTCGACCCGATCGCCACTCGCCGGGTCGAAGAGCTGATGGTTGAACTGAAGAAGGACTACACCATCGCCCTGGTCACCCACAACATGCAGCAGGCGATCCGGGTGGCCGACACCACGGCGTTCTTCTCGGTGGATATTTCCCAGGGCACGCGCACCGGCTACCTGGTGGAAATGGGCCCGACCACGCAGATTTTCGACAATCCGCGCGAGCAGATGACCAGCGACTACATCAGCGGCAAGTTCAGCTGATGCCAACCCAGCGTCGTCTTGATTTGGTCGCGGTTGAACGCGCCCTGCGTGAAGTCCAGGCCCGTTTCGACGAGTTGAGCCTGCACTTCACCGAGCAGCGCGATCCCATGACCGACGAGGTGTTGGAAAATGTGATCGCAGGCTACGCCCTGGTTGACGAGTATGTGGCTCGCGGCATCGATCTGTTCGACCTGCAGCACCTGGACCTGATGCTGGAAATCAACGCCACCGTGCTCTGCGGCAACGACCCGGCGCGCCGCCTGGAATACGCCCAGCACCTGACGGCGACCGAAGAGCATTTCTTCAACAACGTCGAGGGTGGCATCAAGGATCTCCACACCTGGTATTGCAAGCACCACGGGGAATCGGTGTGGAAGCGCGCCGCCGGGGTCTACGTGCGCATCCTCAGCAAGCCGCAACTGTTTATCGAGGGCAACAACCGCAGCGGTTCGCTGATCGTCAGCTATTTGCTGATGCGCGACGGCCTGCCGCCGTTCGTGCTGTCGCTGGAAAACGCCGAGGGTTACTTCAACCCGTCGTCGGTGATCCGAAATTCTGCCAAACATGGAGTCAAGGCGTTGTACGAGTTGCCCAAGATCAAGAAAAAGTACGCCGCTTTCCTGGAAGATCAGGCGCCTGATCCTAAGAAGTTTTTTCTCAAGGACAAGCCCTTGCCGATCTCTCAGGGGGGACGTTGATGAACGGCTATCCACTGCTCGAAAAGTGCCGGATGTCTGCCTCCCGTGGCTGGGAAGCGATGCAGCGTGCCGTCCCTGGCGCAGCGGCGAAAACCCCGCGCATCCGCATTTCCTTCGATATCGACGACACCCTGGCCTGCCAACCCGAGCACAGCGACGTTGAGCCGAACTGGCTGGCGGAGCGTCTGCACAGCTCGCTGACTGAACCGCTGCGCATCGGCACCCGCGCCCTGACCCGCGAGCTGCGTCGCCAGGGCTGCAGCATCTGGGTCTACACCTCGTCCGGGCGCACGCCTTCCTATATTCGCCGCTGGTTGTTGCTGTACGGCATTCGCGTCGACGGCGTGGTCAACAGTGTCTTGCACAACGAAGCCTTGGCGGCCCGCGGTTTGTCGAACTCGCCGTCGAAGCTGCCGCCGGCTTTCGATATCGACCTGCACGTCGATGATTCCGAAGGTGTGCGCATGGAAGGCCATGACTACGGCTTTCGCGTGGTGGTGGTCGATCCGCAGGACGAGCACTGGGCGCAGAAAGTGCTCGATGCAGTTGCCGTGGTCCAGGCACAGGTTGCGCGGCAACATTCGCTGGATCACTCGCCAGCCGTGGCACAAGGTGCACGCGCCGTTTACTCCTGAGTGACGTTTCGCCTGAATTTGTTGGATCATGAGCGCCGGGCCGTTTGATCGGCCCCCTATCCTTTCCAATGAACAGGCGAGCTTTCATGACATTGACAGAGGGCACCGCCCGAAATCTGTCCGACCTCTATTACTTCGCCAAGGTGGTCGAAGCCGGTGGTTTCGCTGCCGCCGGCCGCCTGCTGGGTATCCCCAAGTCACGCCTGTCACGGCGCATCGCCGAACTCGAAGAGCGCCTGGGCGCGCGCTTGCTGCAGCGCACCACCCGCCAGCTCAACCTGACCGCGGTCGGCGAGCGTTACCTGCGCCATTGCCAGGCGATGCTGCTGGAAGCCGAGATGGCCGATGAAGCGGTGGCGAGCATGACCAGCGAGCCACGGGGACGGCTGAGGGTGTCGTGCCCGGTGGGCCTGGCTCATGAATTTCTGCCAGGGGTGATCAGCAGCTTTCTGCAGCGCTTCCCCCTGGTGCAGCTGGAAATGCAGTTGCTCAATCGTCGCGTTGATTTGGTGACAGAGGGCATCGATGTCGCCCTGCGGGTGCGCGAGCTCGGCGATGAAGATCCGTTCCTGGTGACGCGCCGCCTGCGCCAGGCGCAGACCGTGATAGTCGCTGCGCCGAGCTTCGTCCGCGAGCGCCAGATCAATACCCCGGAGGACCTGAAACAGGTGCCGGTACTTGGCGCGCTGGAAGCCGACCGCCTGGTGCACCTGCGCATGATTGGCGAACAGGGGCAGACCTGTGACCTGAGCCTGGAAGCGCGCCTGGGGATCGATGACTTCGTGGTGCGCAAAGCCTGCACCCTGGCGGGCCTGGGTTTCACCATCCTGCCGATGATGTATTGCGAGGAGGAGCTGGCCAACGGTTCACTGGTGCAGTTGCTGCCCCAGTGGTCATTGCCCGGCGGCTGGCTGCAGGCGGTCTACCCTCATCGTCGGGGTGTACTGCCGGCGGTGCGCGCCTGGATCGAGCATTTGGCCGAGTCGTTCAACAGTTGCGGGGATCGTCTGCTATGAACGCTGCAAGCATGACCGAGGACGCCGTGGCGCAGTTCTGCCTGGCACTGCCCGGTGCGCGGGAAGATTACAAATGGGGCGGCGTGCGGGTGTTTTCGGTGGCCGGCAACAAAATGTTCGCCCTGCAGAACCTGCGGGGCGATTCCCTGGCGTTCAAGGTCGACAAGGATTTGTTCCTCGGCCATGTCGACCGTCCCGGCATAGGCCCGGCGCCGTATCTGGC
This sequence comes from Pseudomonas sp. F007, assembly GCF_057814275.1. Lineage (NCBI taxonomy): Bacteria > Pseudomonadati > Pseudomonadota > Gammaproteobacteria > Pseudomonadales > Pseudomonadaceae > Pseudomonas > Pseudomonas sp. F007. The sequence goes on from NZ_JBVATA010000005.1 coordinate 272,636, forward strand.
GCGGGCCCAGTGGATCATCATGCAACTGCCCTACCCGCTGGGCGCCGACGAGTTGCAAGGCTTGTTGCAACGTTCCCACCAACTGGTGGTGAGCAAGTTGCCCAAGCGCGTGCAAGTCGGTTTGTTGCTCTAGAACAGGCGGAACAAGCCGGCGCCGAGGAACAGTTGGTCGATCCAGAACACCTGGTGCGCCAGCACGATCAGCCAGAACACCAGCTGGAACGAGACTTTGCGGGTCTTGTGCCGAAACAGCTGCTGAGCCAGCAGCGCTCCCGGCCAGCCACCCGCCAGTTCCAGTGCGTGCAGGACGTTTTCCGGGGTGCGCCACTGCTCGGCGCGCGCCTTGCGTTTGTCGCTCCAGTACAACAGGAACGCCACCAGGCTCATCAGCCCGTAGGCCGCCAGCGGGATCAGCGAGCCGCCGCGCAGCCACAACAGGGTCGAGCCGATCCCCGGCAGCACACACAGCGCGACGAAGATCAGGCCCTTGAGCCGAGGATGCTGGATATCCAGGCTCACGGCTTGGCCGCTGCCCAATCGATCCAGCCGAACTGCCAGGTGGCCAGGATCAGCAGGCCGAAGGCAATCCGGTACCAGGCAAATGCGGCGTAGCTGTGGCTGGCAATGAACTTGAGCAAGCCCTTGACCGCAATCATCGCGAAAACGAATGCGGTGACGAAGCCGATGGCGAACACCGGCAAGTCCGAGGCCTGGAACAGGTCACGGTACTTGTAGCCCGAATACACCGCGGCACCGACCATGGTCGGCATGGCCAGGAAGAAGGAAAACTCGGTGGCGGCTTTGCGCGACAGGCCGAACAACAGGCCGCCGATGATCGTCGAGCCGGAACGCGAGGTTCCCGGAATCATCGCCAGACACTGGGTGAAGCCGATTTTCAGGGCGTCGGTCCAGACCATGTCGTCGACCGTTTCGGCGCGCACGGTGTGCACCCGACGTTCGGCCCACAACATGATGATCCCGCCAATCACCAGGGCGGTGGCCACCGTGATCGGGTTGAACAGGTAGTGGTGAATCAGGTCGGCAAAGATCACCCCGAGCACCACCGCCGGCAAAAAGGCGATCAGCAGGTTGGCGGTGAAACGCTGGGCGTTTTTCTGCGTCGGCAGACCGATGACCACATCGAGGATCTTGCGCCGAAACTCCCAGACCACGGCGAGAATCGCGCCGAGCTGGATGATGATGTTGAATGCCATGGCCCGTTCACCGCCGAAGTCGAGCAAGTCGGCGACGATGATCTGGTGCCCGGTACTGGAAATGGGCAAAAACTCCGTCAGCCCTTCTACAACTCCAAGAATCAACGCCTGTGCGGCCGTCCAAAGATCCATCAATCCCCCGTGAAGCGATGCCCCCAAGGCATGCCCCTTTAATAATTTTTTGAGTGTTCACTGCGATCAGCGTAGCTGAAGGTCAAGGCGCACAGAATCTACCGAAAAAGGTAAAAATCCTGTGAAAAATCAACGCGGGCTCAGGTTCTCCCGTGTGCGGCCGAAATCCTATCAGACATGCCCTGAAAACGCCGCGCCGTTATAGGACTTCAGTCGCATTGGCGTAGTGGCCAAAGCATGCCTGAATGCTGGCAACGCTTTATGACAAGAACAAGAAACGGGAGTGACACGCTATGAATAGCTTGCGCAGTATGTCGATCAGCCGGCGGTTGTGGCTGATCCTGGTAGTGGCTGTGCTGATGCTGTTGACCCTGGGGCTGCTGATGCTCAAGCAGATTCACCAGGACCTGTACCTGGCCAAGGCCGAGAAGACCCGGCATGTGGTCCAGGCCGCCAGCGGCGTGCTGGATTATTACCGTCAACTGGAACTGGCTGGCACCCTCACCCGCGAGGCCGCCCAGCAGCAGGCACTGAGTGTGGTGCGTGGCTTGCGCTATGAGCAAAACGACTATTTCTGGATCAACGACCTGACGCCGGTGATGGTCATGCACCCGACCAATCCCAAGCTCGACGGGCAGAACCTGTCGGCGATCAAGGACCCGGACGGCTTTGCACTGTTCAACGAGATGGTCGCCATCGCCAAGGCCAAGGGCGCCGGCATGGTCGACTACCGCTGGCCCAAGCCTGGGGCCAGCGAGCCGGTGCAGAAAACCTCCTATGTCAAACTCTTCGAACCCTGGGGCTGGGTGATTGGCTCGGGTGTGTACATCGACGACATGCAGCTCGAGTTCCAGAGCCAGGTGCGCCAGGCCTCGCTGGTCGGCGTGAGCATTGCCGTGCTGATGGCGCTGCTGGTGATGGTGATCGCCCGCAGTATCGTCCGGCCGTTGCAGGAAACCGTCGACGCCATGGCCAATATCGCCAGTGGCGAAAGCGACCTGACCCGCAGCCTCGATACCCACGGCCAGGACGAAGTCACCCAGTTGGCCCGGCACTTCAACGCCTTCACCGCCAAGTTGCGCGGGGTCATCGGCGAGCTGCAGCAGTCCGCCAGCGCCCTGGGGCAGTCCTCCAGCGATCTGGGCGAGAACGCCGCCCAGGCCCAGGCGCGCAGCCAGCAGCAGTCGCAACAGATGGAGTTGGTGGCAACCGCAATCAATGAAGTGACCTACGGCGTGCAGGATGTGGCGAAGAATGCCGAACACGCCGCCAGCGAGATGCGTGACGCGCAAGTCCAGGCCCAGCAAGGCCAGGTCAACATCGACGGCAGCCTGCAACAGATCGACCAACTGTCCTCGACCATCGATCAGGCGGTGGAGGTGATCCGCACCCTGGCCACGGAAAGCACGCAGATTGGCAGTGTGCTGGAGGTGATCCGCTCGATTGCCGAGCAGACCAACCTGCTGGCCCTGAATGCCGCGATCGAAGCGGCGCGGGCTGGCGAACAAGGCCGAGGCTTTGCCGTGGTGGCGGACGAGGTGCGCTTGCTGGCCCAGCGCACACAGAAATCCACCGCCGAGATCCAGGGCATGATCGAGCGCTTGCAGAATCACTCCGAGGCCGCGGTGAAGGTGATCGGCGACAGCAGCCGCGCTTCGCAACTGACCATCGAGCAGGCTGGCCTGGCCGGTGCCAGCCTCAGTGCCATCGGCCAGGCGCTGCACAACCTCAATGGCCTCAACGCCTCGATTGCCAGCGCCACCTTGCAACAGGCGCATGTGGTCGAGGACATCAACCAGAACGTCACCCAGGCGGCCGGGTTGTCCCACAGCACCGCGCTGGCGGCCGAGCAATCGAGCACCGCGAGCGAGCACCTGCGGGTGTTGAGTGAACAGCTCAATGCCTCGCTCAAGCAGTTCCGCGTGTAACTCGCCAGCACTGAGGGCGCTAACGCCTCGCCGCCCACTCTGGGTACAATCGGCGCCCTCTTCGACTTGACCAAGGAATCTGCATGTCCGGGCTTGAACTGTTTGCCGCCACGCTCGGCGTGATCGCTGTCTGGTTGACGGTCAAGCAGAACCCCTGGTGCTGGCCCATCGGCCTGGTGATGGTGCTGCTCTACAGCTGGATTTTCTTTGAGGTCAAACTCTATTCGGACATGCTGCTGCAGGTGGTCTACGCCGGGCTGCAACTGTATGGCTGGTGGCAATGGACCCGTGGCGGCGCCAGTCATCATGGCCGCGAAGTCAGCCGCCTGGGCGCTGGCACGGTACTTCGCGACCTCGGGCTTGGCGCCCTTGGCAGCCTGCTGCTGGGCGCGGCCATGGCCCATTGGACCGATGCCGCCCAGCCGTGGCTGGACGCCGCCCTGACCGGTTTCAGCCTGGTCGCGCAGTGGTGGATGGCGCAAAAGCGTGTGCAATGCTGGTCGCTGTGGATTGCCGTGGATGTGATCTTCGTCGGCCTGTTCCTCTACAAGGGCCTGTACCTGACCGCGGCGTTGTATGCGGTATTTACCGCGCTGGCCGTCCAGGGCCTGCGTGAGTGGCGTGCCGATCCGGCGCTGCGCACATGAAGGTGCTGGTGCTCTGTGGTCCCGAATCCAGTGGCAAAAGCTGGCTGTCGGCCGAGTTGCAGCAGCGTTTCGGCGGGCTGCTGGTGGGCGAATACGTGCGTCATTTCATCGAGCAGAATCCGCGCGACACCTGCCTGGCGGATATCCCGGCCATTGCCCGTGGGCAACTGGCCTGGGAAGACAGCGCCCGCGCACAGCAGCCAGACCTGCTGATCCTCGACACACATCTACTGAGCAACATGCTCTGGAGCCAGACCCTGTTTGGCGCCTGCCCGGCCTGGATCGAAGAGCAATTGCTGGCCCGCCACTACGACCTGCACCTGGTGCTTTCCCCGCAAATGGTGGAATGGACCGACGACGGCCAACGTTGCCAGCCGGAATTGGCTGAGCGCCAGGCATTCTTCCAGGCGACCTGCGACTGGCTGCACCGGCACCAGCAGCCGCTGCAGATTATCGAAGGCGACTGGAGCGAAAGACGCCGTCAGGCAGTGCTTGCGGTAGAGCAATTGCTCAAGTTTTAGCCCCCTGAAACCACGTCTTACCCCCACATTTCCCCTGTTTTGGGGCCTCAAGTGTCCGATCCTGAAACACCACGCAGCGGTGTAACGGCCTGCGTACAAGGGGTTCATCAGCTTGACACAGCAATTGTTAAGCGATTGAAACACCTCCTCCCCAACCCTTGATCCAGAGCATCTCGACACTGATAGCCGGCTAACCACGGCCGAGTTGCCCTGCCGCCTGTCTCACGGTTGAAACAACCTGCGCCTGCAAAATCCGACCACAAACTCCAAGCCCTTGAATTTTCGATAGAAATAAAAAGCGGCACAGCTCCTGCTCTCTCCCTCACAACGCTGACAGGGCCAGCGGCAAATTTGAGAAGGAGTGCAGAGATGGGGACTATCGAAAAAGGCACAACCCGCCTGCTGATGCTCGGATGTGCGCTCAGCTCTGTGCTCAGCCTGCCGGTGCACGCCGAAGGCAACGGGGTGATTGTGCTGCAACGCGATGTGCAACCTCGCGCCATTGGCCGCCAGCCGTTCGCCAAAGACCCCTACCCGACCACGGTCAACGCCAATCCATCGGAACGGATCGTTCAGGTCACCAACTCGGAACTCAACGACGGTGACTTTGCCGGCATCAGCAGCGGCGCCAGCATCATCAATCGCAGCACCGTACCCAGCGCCAACAGCGGCTCCGGGATTAACGTGCTGACCAATCCCAACGGTCTGCCGGGCATGCAGTCCGGCCACGGCGGCGGTAGCGGCAGCGCGATCTCCGGCACCATCACCCGCTCCATCAACATTGGCCTTTCGCCTCTGACCAACATGGGGAAATGAGATGAATCGGACGCTGATTTTCCTCGCCCTGTTGAGCAGCACCTCGGCCATGGCTGACTCCGGTGTCAACACGGTGAACAACGCAACCCTGGACAACTCCGGCGCCAACTACAAAGGCAACCTGATGATGAACCAGGCTGCCGGCGACCAGCAGCAACAGATCAACAACCGGGCCATCGCCATCGGTTCCGAGGCGTCGGCCACCGGCAGCATCACCCAGAAAATCACCACGCCCGCCGATCGTTCGATGAACGCAACCAGCTCCATCGGTGGCAACTCTTTCAGCAATGGCAGCGGCGCACTGGGCGTGAACCAGTCGGCCGGGGCCAACAACCAAATGATCAATGCCATGCGGATCAGCGTCAGCGCCGCGCCGCAGAGCATTGATGACAGCGCCCTGTCGCAACAGAACGTGGCGTTGTTACCAAACTCAGGAGCAACTGGCACTTCGCAAGGCAGTCGCCAGGTCGTGACAAGCGACCAGGCCTTCACCGGCAGCCGAGGAGTGATTCAGGTGAACCAGAGTGCCGGGGTGGGGAACCGCATGGCTAACACCCTGAGCATCCGGGTCGCAGACTGACCCAAATCCCGCAGTGCAATTAGAAAGTACCAACACTTAACCAACTAATAAGCACGGAGAAACACCATGAAACCTACAACAGCTCTGAAACCACTGGTTTTCGCTCTGGCAGCGGTCATGGCAATTGCGGCTCAGGCCGATGGCGGCAAACGTCATCACCCACAACCTAAACCACAGGGTCCGACCCTGGATCAAATCCTCTCGATCACCGCCGGTGCAGGCGCAGCGGTTCTCGATCAACAGGACAGCTCCGGCAACAGCGTGCTCAACCAGGGCACCAAAAACACCTCCAAGGCTGACAGCTCGCTCAACGGTTCCAGCGGCAACATGGGCGCCAACGTTGCAGCCGGCGACGGCAACCAACAAGACAACGTCGCAGCCATCGCCACCGCCGATGAAAAATTCATCTTCGGTAGCGCGGTTGCCCTGTCCAGTGCCACTCAAATCAACACCGACAACTCTGTGACCAACCGCTCTACGCAAAACCTCGCCACCGTCAACAACGTTGGCAATGGCAGCTCGGGCAACATCGGCGTCAACTCTGCCGCCGGCAACTTCAACCAACAGAAAAACAACCTGGCCATTGCCGTATCGGCCGGTCGTGTAGCCACCGCAGCCGCCGCTGCCAACCAGTCCTCAACCGGCCTGGACGTGGACAACAAAGCCGATCGCGTGAACAAAGTGGTTGACCTCAAAGGCAGCTTCAAAGCTACCGGCAGCTACAAAGGCACCGGCTACGGCACCATCGAAGGCGACAAAAAAGGTCATGATGACCGCGGCTATGGTGGTGGCAAGGACAAAGATCAGAAATTCACCTTCAAAGAACAAGGAAGTGTTGAGCTGGCTGGCTACTGGACTCAGCAAGTGCTGACCAAAGATGGCTGGAAAAACCCAGTGGTTAACAATGCTTCGATGACCAACTCGATGAACGGCTTCTCGGGTAATGGTGGTACCAACGTTGCAGCCGGCGTGGGTAACCAACAAAGCAACTCGCTGTCCATCGCTGCAGGTTGCAAGGCTTGCCAAGGCGGCAACACCTTCTAACTGCGACGCACCTGAAAGCCCCGGAAACGGGGCTTTTCTTCTGACCCCACAAGGCGTAACGACCATGCGAGTTGCTGCCCTCTCCCTCCTGCTTTGCCTGTCTGGCCTGACTCAGGCCGCACAGATGCCCGTGGCCGCCCTACCCGGCGGTGTCATGGTCTACAAGGAAGTGCAAAGCCTGCGTGAGCGCAAGTTTGCCGACCTGGTCGAACAGAAAACCGACTTCAGCTGCGGTGCTGCCACACTGGCAACCATCCTGCGCCAGGCTTATTGGCTGGATGTCGATGAAGAGCACATCATCAAAGGCATGCTGGTCAATGCTGACCAGGACCTGGTGCGTACCCAGGGGTTTTCCATGCTCGACATGAAGCGCTACATCGAAAGTATCGGTATGCGTGCGCGGGGCTATCGTATTCCGCCTGAGAAACTGCAAGCGGTGACGATCCCGGTGGTGGTTCTGATGGATGTTCGCGGCTACAAGCACTTCGTGGTATTGCAGCGGGCCGATAAAGACTGGGTGTACATCGGTGATCCAGTCCTGGGCCATAAGCGTTACACCCACGATGACTTTGTCCAAGGTTGGAACGGCATTGTATTTGCCATCATCGGCCCCGGTTACGACAAGGCCAACGCCTTGCTCGACCCACCGACGCCGCTGACTGCCAAGAACAAGCTGGATAACTTCAACCCGGTCAAAGATGCCGAGCTGATGGATTTCGGGTTTATTCAGAGCGATTTCTTCTAGGCGCTCACAAAAACAAAGGAGCAGTTGGACGCTCCAGGAGCCGAAGATGAAAACTTCACATTGGGTGGTCGCCGCATGCTTGGCTGCGAGCTTTCCGACGCTCACCTACGCAGGTTTTACACCCATAGAGATTAAAGACTCGGAACTCTCGCAGTTACGCGGTCGGTATGTCATGCCCGGGCGGATCATCAGCTTTGGCGTGGTCATGAGCAGCACCTGGCGCAACGCCAGCGGTGACATCATTGGGGCTTCCACCTCGATGCAGATTCAAGCTTCCACGGTCAAACCACAGTTTTACGTATCGACCGTGAACGAACCGGGTTCGGGTGACAAAGGCCATTCGCAATCCCAGGGCACCGGCAACATTTATGGCGGCGCAGCCTTGAGCAGCAGCCAGGGCGTCACCCAGAGCGTGCGCGCCGCCGGCGATGGCAACACCGCCTACAACAATGTGGCGATTGACGTGAAAGAAGCGTCCAGCGCCCCCGCACAACTCGCCCCACCTCCTGGCAGCCAGGTGTTGACCGCCGGTAACACCATCAATGCCAGCAACGCCGCCGGTTCCATTGCCATTTCGGCCAACAGTGGCGGTATCCAGATGGCCATCGCGGCCAACAATAATCAGGGCAGCACCCTGCAACAGGTTGCCCAGGGGGGCTTGCTGCAAAACACTCGCCTGCTTGGCGACAGCAACATGGTGAACAACCTGACTCAGCTCAACGTGGTGCTCAATAACAACGGCCCAAGCCCTGGCGCTTTGGATTGCAACCTGAGTCAACTCAAAGGCCTACGCAATATGGGATATTGAACTACGCTGACTTTCGACCATTGGGCTCAAAGGGACGGCATGATTCATGTATCGATCTGTGTCACTACGCACGGTTGTATGTCTGAGTACTCTTCTTCCCGCGGCACTGGTGCAGGCAGCGCCCGATCCGGCAGTAGAGGCCCTTAAACAGGAACTTCTGGAACTCAAGCAGCGTTACGAAGTACAGCAAAAGGCCCTGGCGGTACTGGAACAACGGGTCCGCCAGGTGGAAGAGCAACCCGCCGAACCGCCACCAAAGCGTCTCGCCAAATCACCTGCCGACATGCGCGGCAACACCCAGGTTGCGGGGACCGGGGCAGCAGCGGCATCGGGGGGGGCAGCCGGGGGCGCCGGCGCCAAGGGCAGTTCCTATGGCCAGTCGCTGTCGGACGACAGCCAACCGGCGCAAAGCGTGTCCAACCTCTATGACGAAGCCAGTGGTTTCTTCGGCGGCGGCAAATTCAGCCTCGAAACCGGCGTGACCTACGCTCGTTACGATACCCGCACGCTGATTCTCAATGGCTTCCTGGCCCTTGACTCGATTTTCCTCGGCAACATCAACCTGGATCGGATCAAGGCCGACAACTGGACCTTCGACTTGACCGGTCGCTACAACCTGGACAATCGCTGGCAGTTCGACCTCAACGTGCCAGTCGTTTATCGCGAGTCGACCTACCAGTCCGGCGGCGCTTCCGGCGGTGCGGCGAACGTGACGTCAGAGCAGACCGTGACCCAGGATCCGACCATCGGCGACGTCAACTTCGGTGTTGCCTACAAGTTCCTCGACGAGTCGGTCAGCTCACCGGATGCGGTGTTTACCTTGCGGGTCAAGGCGCCGACCGGCAAGGAGCCGTTTGGTATCAAGCTGCGCCAGGTGGACAGCAACACCAACCTGTTCGTCCCGGATGACCTGCCCACCGGTAACGGTGTCTGGTCGGTGACCCCGGGCATCTCGCTGGTGAAGACCTTCGACCCGGCCGTGCTGTTCGGCTCCCTGTCCTACACCCACAACCTGGAAGAGTCGTTTGACGACATCAGCTCCACGGTCAACGTCAAAACCCCGGGCAAGGTCCAGCTGGGCGACAGCTTCCAGATTGGCGCGGGTGTCGCCTTTGCCCTGAACGAAAAAATGAGTATGTCGTTCTCGGTCTCCGACCTGGTGCAGCGCAAGAGCAAGCTCAAGGCCGACGGCGGCGACTGGCAATCGGTGACCTCCAGCGACGCCAACGCCGGGTATTTCAACGTCGGTATGACGGTGGCCGCCAGCGACAACCTGACCATCGTGCCCAACCTGTCGATTGGTCTGACGGACGACGCCCCGGACTTCACCTTCAGCCTGAAATTCCCGTACTACTTCTAACCCGCTTCACCCAGCAAAAGGCCCGCTGCGATCCTCTCGCAGCGGGCCTTTCACTTTTCCGCGCCCTAGCGGATCTGGTGCTTGTGCAGCAATCGGTAGAACGTTGGCCGGGACACCCCGAGCACCCGGGCGGCGACACTGAGGTTGTCGCTGTGGCGGTTCAATACGTCGCACAACGCCTGGCGTTCGGCGCGGGTCTTGTAGTCTTCAAGGGTGCCCATGGGCGCGGCGACCGTCTGCTGGCTGATCAAGCCGAGGTCCCGCGCCTCGATCTGCCGGCCCTCGGCCAGGACCAGCCCGCGCCGCACCCGGTTCGCCAGTTCGCGAACATTGCCCGGCCAGTCATGCTTGCCCATGGCGACCAGCGCATCCTCGCTGAAGCTGCGCGGACGGCGACCGGTTTCCAGGCTATAGAAGTGGGAAAAATGGCTGGCCAGCATCGCCAGGTCGCCATGGCGCTCGCGCAGGGGTGCGGTTACTACCTGGAGTACGTTGAGCCGGTAATACAGGTCTTCGCGAAAGCGTTTGACGGTAATTGCCGCCTCAAGATCAACGTGGGTTGCGGCCAGCACCCGCACGTCCACCGGGATCGGCTGACTGCCGCCGACCCGTTCAATGTGTTTTTCCTGGAGAAAGCGCAAGAGGTTGGCTTGCAATTCCAGCGGCAGATCGCCGATTTCATCGAGAAACAAGGTGCCACCGTTGGCCGCCTCGATCCGTCCGACCTTGCGTTGATGGGCGCCGGTAAATGCGCCCTTTTCATGGCCGAACAGCTCGGACTGGATCAAATGCTCCGGGATCGCCCCGCAATTGATCGCCACGAAGGGCTTGCTGTGACGTTGCGACTGGCGGTGCAAGGTTCTCGCCACCAGTTCCTTGCCGGTACCGCTTTCGCCGCGGATCAGCACCGGGGATTCGGTAGGCGCCAGTTTGCTCAGCAACTTGCGCAGTTCGCGGATCGGCTTGCTGTCGCCCAGCAGTTCGTGTTCCGGCTGGTCGACATGAATGGTGCCCTGGCCACGCAGGCGCGCCATGCCAAAGGCGCGGCCGAGGGTGACCTGGACCCGGGAGACGTCGAAGGGCAAGGTGTGAAAGTCGAAAAACCACTCGCAGACGAAATCGCCGACGTTCTGCAGGCGCAATACGTCCGGGCTGAGTACCGCGATCCATTCGGTGCCGCTGCGGCTGATCAGGTCCTTGACCGCCTCGGGTCGCTCGAGGTGGAACGGCTGCAGACGCAGCAAACCGACATCGCAGCTGCGATCACCGGCATTTTCCAGGCTGCAGCTGTCGACATCCCAGCCAATGGCGCGCAAGCCAGGCAACAATTGATGGCAGTCCTCGCAGGGATCGACCACCAACAGACGGCGCGTTGCAGGCGTTTCAATCATGACTGTTCCTTGGCGCCAAAATTCGGAAAAGTTATTAGAAACAGTCGTTTGGCGGACCTGGGTGTAACATTAGCAAGAACTTGACAGTGGCTTGTATCGTTTAACTATAAGGTTAATGAGCTTTTAGTTATAAGCAGGCACTTACTTAGCCAGCTATGTACCCGTGACCTGTGGGAGCGAGCCTGCTCGCGAAAGGCGTCAACGATAACGCGATCATTCTGAAAGTACGCTGTGCCTGTGGTTATTCGCGAGCAGGCTCGCTCCCACAAGAATCAAAGGCACAAACAATGAGATCCAACCTTTCACCAGGCTTTCAAATTAGCCGCTATTCAGGCGCCATCGAAAGAAACATGAAATTTATTCGGAATATGTGTGACCCGCCCCCCAGTTGCGCGCATCAGTACAAGTAACCCGCCGCACGGTACGCCCAACCGCCGGCACCTCGATGATCTTGATTGGGCACTTGAGAGAGAAGACCCCATGAACGCTCCGCTCCGTATGAACGAAGCTCTTTTGATTGCCGACCGCGCATTTACTCCTTTCCAATGCGTAGCCTGGGCGCTGCAGGACGGCACCGGCCCGGTGACACTGACGGTTATCGACCGCACAAGTAATCGCCTCCTCGACAAGCAATTGTCCAGCAGCAACATCGATCCGGCACAGCTTGAAAAACTGCTCAACGAAGCCCGCAGCGAACTTAAAGAAAAAGGTTATCAGTTGCAGGGCTGGTCCATGCCGCACTAAGTAACAACAGCGGACCACTGCTCGGTGGTCCGCTTTCTTATTGCCAAGTAACGATAGACAGCTGTTTTTACCCCAACTTGAAACTTCGGGTTACAAAGACACTGTTCTGGCACATAACGCCGCACCGCCTGTAATTTCTGACAGTTGTGCAATATTCGAATCAGCGCTTGAATGATTCCTTCGTGTAGCCACCTCCTCGGTACTGGATCTGGTCGACTCGCAAGGAGAAGCGTCATGTCCGTCCATTTCATCAATCACGCAGTCGCCGTTTACGCCCCGCTCGAAGAGGCGGGGCAACTCGACAGCCAATTTGGCCGCAATGGCAAAGCCTGGCTCGAGTTCACGGACAGCCTGTGGAGCATCGCCAATGATGTTGCCGTCGACCGCCAAGGCCGGTTATTGGTCGCGGCCAAGGTCGCCGGCGAACGGGGCTGCCAATTTGGCCTGATGCGCCTGCACGAGGACGGCTCGACCGACCTGAGCTTCGGCACCCAGGGCCACGTGGTCGGTCAGTTCGAAAGCGGCCGCGAATCCACCGCAGGCAAGATCCAGCTATTGCCCGACGGACGCATCCTGCTCTGCGGCCTGATGTACGAAGACCCGCAGCACACCCTGCCCGCCCTCGCCCTCTTTGATCGACAAGGCCGCCTCGACCCCGCGTTCGGTGTTGGCGGCGTGCAGGTGGTGCGCCTGCCCGGCAACCTCTCCCAAGGGGCCCGTGATCCGTGGCTGCCGCCCGGTGTGCCGGGGGCCGAGGCCTGCGACGTACAGGTTCAGGGCGACGGCCGGATCCTGTTGCTGGCCAATCATCAGTACCAGTTCTCCGATCATGTTGGCATCATCATCCGCCTGACCGCCCAGGGTGCTCTGGATCAGACGTTCAATGGCCGTGGCTTTGCGATGGTCCGCCACCTGCTGTTGAATACCTGGCTGTCCAGCCTGCTGATCCAGAAAGACGGGGCGATTGTGGTCGCCGGCGCCATCGACTTTCCGCAGGAGGGTCTGCTGGCACGGTTCGATGCGCACGGTCGACTGGATGCCAGCTTTGCCGAGCATGGTTTCCTGAGTTTCCGCGTCGACGGGCGCAGCGCCCATGTCAGTCGGGTGATTGAACAAACCAATGGACAGTTACTGTGCCTGGGCAGCAGCCGCGACCCGATGCACAGCCTGACGTTCAGCGTGCGCAGCGACGGCCGGCCGGAGCATCGTTGCAACGCCGGTCAGCCGCTGCTGACGACAATCGGCCAGAGCCCCAGCCAGTGGATTGCCGCCTGTGGTTGCAGCGATGGCCGGGTACTGAGCGCGGGGGCAACCATCGGCGGGATCGACGCCGACTTCATTGTCGCCCGCCACCTGCCGGACGGCCGTCCAGACCTGGAATTCGCCGACGGCAACGGCTGGGTGCGCACGCGCCTCGGGCGCAGCCTCGACACCGCGACGGCAATTGCCCTGCAGGGCACCGGGGGCGTGGTCGTCGCCGGCTATTCATTGGACGGCCATTATCGCGCGGTGCTGGTGCGCTACCTGACCTGACAAGTGCTGACTCATGATCAACAATAAAACTCAATAACTTGATCTTCCCCGAGTGTTACGGCAAGTTGCGCGCTTCTTAAACAAAGGAGTCGCCGATGTCCGGTTCAATGGCCCAGGCGTTTGCAAATAATTTCCTCGGGCATTCACCGCGCTGGTACAAGGCGAGCATTCTCGCTTTTCTCATCCTCAACCCACTGCTGCTGTGGACGGTCGGTCCGGTCGCCGCTGGTTGGTTGCTGGTGGCCGAGTTCATCTACACCCTGGCAATGGCGCTCAAATGCTATCCCTTGCTGCCCGGCGGGCTGTTGATCGTCCAGGCCCTGGTGCTCGGCATGACGACGCCCCAGGCGCTGTACGACGAGTTGCAACACAATTTCCCGGTGATCCTGCTGCTGATGTTCATGGTCGCGGGGATCTACTTCATGAAGGACCTGCTGCTGTTCCTGTTCTCTCGCCTGCTGCTGGGGGTACGCTCCAAGGCCATGCTGGCGTTGATGTTCTGCTTCCTCTCGGCGTTCCTCTCGGCATTCCTCGATGCCCTGACGGTCACCGCAGTGATCATCAGTGCCGCCGTGGGTTTCTACTCGGTCTATCACCGGGTGGCCTCGGGCAATGATCCGCGCCAGGACAGCGAGTTCGGTGACGACCAGCACCTGCCGCAACTGCACCATGCCGACCTCGAGCAGTTCCGCGCCTTCCTGCGCAGCCTGTTGATGCACGGCGCCGTCGGCACTGCGCTGGGCGGCGTCTGCACCCTGGTGGGCGAGCCGCAGAACCTGCTGATCGGGCATGAGATGGGCTGGCACTTTGCCGAGTTTTTCCTCAAGGTCGCGCCGGTTTCCCTGCCGGTGCTGGCGGCGGGCCTGGTGACCTGCGTGCTGCTGGAGAAAGTGCGCTGGTTCGGCTACGGCACCCTGCTGCCGGATAACGTGCGTGCCGTGCTGGCCGCCTATGCCGCCCAGGACAATACCGAACGCACCTCGCGGCAACGCGCGGCGCTGCTGGTGCAAGGCGCTGCCGCGCTGATCCTGATTGCCGGCCTGGCATTGCATGTGGCGGAAGTCGGCTTGATCGGGCTGATGGTCATCGTGCTGATCACCAGCTTTACCGGAATCACCGACGAACACCGGATCGGCAGCGCGTTCAAGGACGCGATGCCCTTCACCGCGTTGCTGGTGACCTTCTTCGCCGTGGTCGCGGTGATCCATGACCAGCAGCTGTTCCGGCCGCTGATTCAATGGGTACTGGCCCTGCCGGCAGACCAGCAGCCCGGCATGCTGTTCATTGCCAACGGCTTGCTCTCGGCGATCAGCGACAACGTGTTCGTCGCGACCATCTACATCACCGAGGTCAAGCAGGCGTTTGCGTCCGGGAGCATGAGCCGCGAACATTTCGAGACCCTGGCGATCGCCATCAACACCGGCACCAACCTGCCCAGCGTAGCGACGCCCAACGGCCAGGCGGCGTTCCTGTTCCTGCTGACGTCGGCCATTGCCCCGCTGATTCGCCTGTCGTACGGGCGCATGGTGTGGATGGCCCTGCCCTACACCTGCGTCATGGGCGTGCTGGGCTGGTACGCGGTGAGTTACTGGCTGTAAAACGACAAACCCCGGCGTTCGCGCCGGGGTTTGGGTGACTCAGCCGAGGCGATGCCAGCTTCGACCGTCGCGGGCCAGCAACTCGTCAGCGGCACTCGGGCCGTCTTCGCCGGCCGCATAGGTCTGCACACTGGCATCCTGCTGCCAGGCATCGAGGAAGGGCTGCACCGCACGCCAGCCGTTTTCGATATTGTCGGCGCGCTGGAACAGGGTCTGATCGCCAGTCAGGCAGTCGTAGATCAGCGTCTCGTAGCCCGTCGAGGGCTGCATTTCGAAGAAATCCTTGTAGGCAAAGCCCAGTTCGATGTTGGCCATGTCCAGGGCCTGTCCCGGGCGCTTGGCCAGCAGGTCGAACCACATGCCTTCATTGGGTTGAATCTGAATTCTCAGGTAAGTCGGTTGCAACTCGTCGACTTCGGTGTCGCGAAACTGCGCGTAGGGCGCAGGTTTGAAGCAGATGGCGATTTCGGTGTCGCGCACACTCATGCGCTTGCCGGTGCGCAGATAGAACGGCACGCCGACCCAGCGCCAGTTGTCGATCATCACTTTCAAGGCGACGAAGGTTTCGGTGCTGCTGTCAGCCGCCACCTTGGGCTCTTCGCGATAACCGTCCACCGGCTTGCCGGCAATTGCCCCGGCGGTGTACTGGCCGCGCACCGAGTTGGCCCGCGCTTCTTCGACCGACCAGGGACGAATCGCCCCGACCACCTTGGCCTTTTCACCCCGTACCGCATCGGCACCAAAGGCCGCCGGCGGTTCCATGGCGACCATCGCCAGCAACTGGAACAGGTGATTGGGCACCATGTCCCGCAGGGCACCGGTGTGTTCGTAGAAGTTGCCCCGGGTTTCCACGCCAACGGTCTCGGCAGCGGTGATCTGCACGTGGTCGATGTAGTGGTTGTTCCAAAAGGCTTCGAACAGGCTGTTGGAGAACCGGCTGACCAGGATGTTCTGCACGGTTTCCTTGCCCAGGTAATGGTCGATCCGGTAGATCTGCTTTTCCGTCATGACCTTGAGCAGACACGCGTTCAAGGCCTCGGCGGTGTGCAGGTCGGAACCGAAGGGTTTTTCGATCACCACCCGGCGGAAGGCCTCGGGGCTCTCCTCCAACAAGCCGTTGGCACCGAGGCGGCGCACCACTTCGCTGAAGAAGCGCGGCGCGGTCGCCAGGTAGAACACCGCATTACCGGTGCCGCTGCCGGCGATTTTCGCCGCCAGCGCCTGGTAAGTGCTGTCGTCGAGAAAATCGCCCTGCACATAGCTGATGCCCTTGGCCAGCTTGGCCCAGAGCACCGGATCCAGCGAGTCATGGCCGTTGCCGACCTTGTTTGCCGCCTCGGTGCGAATGAACGCCTCGAGCTTGGCGGCGAACTCGCCATCGGTGCTGGCGTTGTGGTCAACGCCAATGATCCGCAAGCCGTCCCCCAGCAACCCGTCGCGACTCAGGTTGTACAGCGCCGGCATCAGCAGACGCTTGACCAGGTCGCCATGGGCACCGAACAGAAACAACGTGGTCGGTGGGGCGGGTTGTACCTTGGACTTCTTGCGGATCACGGTCATTTTTTCGAAGTCTCGACGTGGCCGCCAAAGCCGAAGCGCATGGCCGAGAGGATCTTGTCACCGTAGGCACCCTGCTGGCGCGAGCGGTAGCGCGAGAACAGCGAGCTGGACAATACCGGCACCGGCACTGCCTGCTCCATGGCGGCTTCGATGGTCCAGCGACCTTCACCGCTGTCGGCCACGGAGCCGGAGAAACCATCGAGTTTCGGATCGCTGGCCAGGGCATCGGCGGTCAGGTCGAGCAACCACGAGGAGACCACGCTGCCACGACGCCAGACTTCCGCGATATCGGCGACGTTCAGGTCGAAACGCTGGTCTTCCGGAAGAATTTCCGAAGACTTGGTCTTGAGAATGTCGAAGCCTTCGGCGAAGGCCTGCATCATTCCGTATTCGATACCGTTGTGGATCATCTTGACGAAGTGCCCGGCACCGGCTGGGCCGGCGTGGATGTAGCCGCGCTCGGCACGGTCGTCATTGGAAACACGGTCCTTGGTCCGCGGGATATCGCCCATGCCAGGCGCCAGTGCGGCGAACAGCGGGTCCAGACGCGTAACCTGCTCGGCGTCACCGCCGATCATCATGCAGTAGCCGCGCTCCAGGCCCCAGACGCCGCCGGAGGTGCCCACGTCGATGTACTTCAGGCCTTTTTCGGCGAGGGTTTTCGCCCGGCGGATGTCGTCTTTATAGAAGGTGTTGCCGCCGTCGATGATCACGTCGCCGGCGTCGAGCAATTCGCTCAGGGCGTCGATGGTGTCTTCGGTCGGTGCGCCGGCGGGCAGCATCACCCAGACCGCGCGCGGCGGCTCAAGGGCAGCGACCAGTGCCGGCAGGTCGGCTACGCCGGTGGCGCCTTCTTTGCCCAGGGTGTCAACGAACGCGGTGTTGCGGTCATAGACCACAGTGCTATGCCCGTTGAGCATCAGGCGCCGTGCAATGTTGCCGCCCATGCGGCCCAGTCCAATGATCCCCAATTGCATGTGCTGATGCTCCTTACTGCGAATAAATGTGTGTCAAAAGGTCAATAGCGCCCCGGACTCAATCAAGCTTAGTCCAGAGCGCTGCAACATAGTTTCCGGGCATTTTGCCTGAACTACAGGGATAACGTCCCAAACGATGACGAAGACACAAGGACAACGGAAAATAAAAAAGTTCCATTACCTGGCAAAAGAAATCAGAATTGCCGCCGAAAGTGCTCTCGAACGCGGGTTTCCGTGCTCGACCACCGGGTCAGACAGCGAGGTAAACAATGGGCACCGTCGTCAACACACTGCCGCCACAAACCCTGTACGTCACCATCCGTCGTGACGAACTGGCGCAACTCAAGGCTGATCGCGAGCGCCTGCTCAAGGAAGTCGCGCAACTGCGCCAGCAGTTGCAGGCTGATGACGCACCGGCCGTTCGCGCCCTGGGCTGAACCTCACCGCCGGTCGCTTGCAGCGTTGTCAGGCGTCCGGCGGCAGCACATCAAAGAAGTGCTGCTGGGCGAACGCCATCTTCATACCCCCCGGATACACCACCGTCGCCCCATATTGCTCGGGATGCAGCACCTGGTCGCGCACCGTGACGAAGCGCAGGCGCGCCAGTTTCAGGTGGCCGGTGGTCAAACGTTGGGTCACCCGCGCACTGCCGTGGAAGTGCGCGTACCACAACACCTTGCGTGACCCGCGGCTGCCGTTATCGAAAATTTCGTACTCCAGCAGGAAGTCCGCCTGGGTGGGGGTGGATTTGTCGGTCCAGAGCGGATTTTCGATCCGCACTTCCCGCTCGCCCAACAGGTACTCCAAGCTTCCGGCGTTGGGTGGCAGTTGCTTGGTCAGTTCGATACGCAGCTTGCGCCCTTCACGGGTCAATGTTTTGCCAGCATTGCCGAGGTCCTGGAAAACCTTGACCGCGTTGCCCCACTCCGCACCTTTCAAACCTTGCATGGCCGAATGAACCTGCAGTTCCAGGTCGGTGAATTTTTTCGCCTGGGATAAAAAACGATCCTCAAGGCTGGCAGGTTCACGGTAGCGGGAAGCGTCTTTCTTGTAGCTGGCGAGCAGCAGCGGCAGTTCTTCCAGCATCTTTCCAGCCTTGCCCAGCAGCGCCTGCAGGGCTGGCGCCGGCGTGGCGGGCGGCATGGGCTCGACAGGTGCCTGCTGGCGCTGGCGGTAAATGCCCTGCTCCTTGTCCTTGTAGAAAATGAGCTGTTGCTCGGTTGCGCCATCCTGCACCACCACCGTTTCTTCCGGCTCGCTGTCACTGCTCGATTGCACATCGCCGACGCGGAAACCCTCTGTCGTCTTGATCAGCCGCTCATTGGGGCGGCGGACGCGCTTGCGGCTTTTTTTCACCGGTTGCGCAGCCGCTGCCGGTTCGTCCTGTTCGGTGGACGTGCGGTGGATGTCTTCGCTGATCGATTCGCCGAGTTCGGCTTCGGCAATGGCACGCATCCGCGCCAGGGCTTCAAGGAATTTTTCCAGGAACAACTGCGCCACGTAACTGGGACGGTCGCCCACCTTGCGCAGATTGGCCGCCAACAACTGCGCATCGTTATAGACGTTGATCGCGTCCTGCAGCAATTCGACCCGCTCGCTGGCGTCAAACCCCTGGGTCGCGCGTACGCGCAGCACGCCATCAGTGACCGCCCCCAGGCGCGCCTTGCCCAGGCCTTCAAGGCCGGCGACTTCCGCCAGGCTGGGCACCAGCGCTGCGTCGCCGGCCAGGGCGCCGCGCAGGCACATCAACTCGTGAAGAATCAGCCAGTCGGTGGTTTTTACCCGCTCGTCGAGAATCGCCTTGATCCTCTGGGTTTCCGGCGACAGGTAGCCGGTTCGTTGCAGCAGGCCCTTGCGCATGCTGCGGTCGAGTGTCTCCAGGTCGCTCATGGCCTGTTCCAGCAGACTGCTGATGCGGATGCGTTCGGGAAAGGCATTGATCACTCGCTTGCGGGCTTCGAGCAATACGCTGTAGGGCACATCGGTGATCACCGTGCGCTGTTCGAACGCCAGGGGAAAGACGCTGCGCACCGACAAGCCCAACTCCCACCACACCGCCGAGACCTTGATCAGGTTTTCATCGATTGCGCCGTAGCAGGCGACCAACTGCTGGAGGTTTTCCAGGATCGCCTCACGCTGATAGTCCGGGTCCTTGGCCAACAGGCTGGCAATTTCCTCCCCTAGCCGGCTCTGGTCGAGATAACCGTTGATGTAGACCCTGGCCTTCTTCTTGTAATCGATGTCGATGGCATGCAGTTTTTTACGCATCACCACTCGTTCCTCCAGCAACCGCTGTTTCTCGCTACCGGTGGCGGCCTCGATGGCCTCGGTCTTCAAGGCGATTTCATTGGCCAGCAACTGGCCCTTGCGGTGGGCCGCCTGACCGATTTCCAGGGCCTGGGCAATGCTCGCCTGAATTTGCGGCTGGCGCGCCTGGAGCTTCCTGACCTTCAGCGCAATCTCGGCACGCCGTGCCCGCAGCGCGGAGTCGGCAAACACATCCGACAGATACCGACTCATGCCCGGCCCGCCACCGCGTACGCGCATTTCTGGCGCAATTTCCCAGCGCCCCTGCCCCTGGTGGCTGAGTTGCAGGCCGCTGATCCGCTGCCCGAGATGATCGAGAACGACCACATTGGCGTTGTCCGCAGGCTCCACATTGGCCCAGCCAAAGCCCCGCAGGCGCGCTGGCACCTGGACGTACCAGCGTCCGCCAACCACCACCACGCCTTGCGGGGCAGTCGCGCTGACGACCTCACCCTGCCCCGCCTGGGCGGTACTGAGAAAACGCTCGAGCAACTGACGCGAATCGGCGCTGACCGGGGTGCTGAAGTCCAGCACGCTGTCGCGGATGGCACTGGCCGCGCCGGGGCCGATCGGCGTTTTCACCGAGGCCTTGAGCGCCGCCACGCCCGGGCGAGCGACAATCGAGTGGTGCTCGAAGGCTTTGACCGGCGCGCCCGTACGCGGTGACAGGCGGTGAAGCAGTGCAGCCAACGCCAGGTTGATCAGCAGGTTGTACATCAAATCAGTGGCCGGTTCGCTGTCGCCCGAGGCCAGCGGCTCAAGGGCTTGCAGCACCGAGGCCTCCAGGGTCAGCAGCCAGCCAACGGCGGCAATCGGCCCACTGACAAACGGCAGTACCGCGTTGAGCAGGCCATTGAAAATCCCTTCGCCCAGTTGCTGCAGAGTGTTCCAGCGATGCTCGGCGTCGGAGACGGTCTGCTCGTCCGCCAACTGTGCCAGCACCTCGGCATTAGCCGTATACAAATGGGCGGTGATATCGCCTTCGAGGGCCGACAGGGCAAAGCGGGCGGGGTGCGAGGCCAACAACTCGGTGCCGAACAGCACGCCGACGGGATGGGGTTCGACAAAGCCGCCATTGCCGAACATTCGGCGGCCCTCGGGAGTCATCCAGTCGAGCAGGCTCTTTTGCACCGACACCCCCTGCCCGCTGGCGCCGCGTGCCTTGTCGCCGACGATCTCGGTCATCAGCGCCTGCAGCGAGGCAAACTCGATCAGGGGTTCCGGGTACAGCGGTCGGTAGAGGACATGGGGGCCGGTGGTCACATCAGCGGGGCCGAACACGAACATGTTGCTCACCGGATGACGGTCGCTCGACACATCGGCCTCGAACGCCAGTGATCTTGCGACCATCGCCTGGCCGCTGACCCGCCTGGCTTGCGAATCCTGCTCCAATGCAGCGGCGACGCAGCGATAGCCGGCATCGCTGAACCCTGACTGTTCGCGGATGCAGTTCTCCAGGGCCCGCATCGGCAACTGGACGCGCAACTGTCCGGCGAACAGACTTTGCCGCGCGGCCCGCTCAACCGGGTCATCGAGCAGCCGGCGGCGGACTTCTGCCGGGTAGGCCTTGCCGATATCCGCCTCGTTGATCAAGGCCCTGACCGTGTCAAGGTTCATCCACGCCGGGGCCGGGGAGCCGTCGCGGCGCTTGAACTCGGACGCGAGGAACGGCACCCCGGCCAGGTTGCTCAGGGCGCGCTGGGTCAGGCTTTGGGTCTCGCCCACCAGCCGACCGGTAGCGGGCCCGACGATCACCAGCAGACCGTCTTCGTTGCGGTACTGGGTGATGTCGATCAGGTCGGGGTCGACCGCTTCGCCATACGCCGCCATGTGGTCTTGCAAAGTTTCCCGGGCAAACTGCTCGGCCCCTGGAATGTCGTGATTGTAGGCCTGGCCTTTGCTCGCCTGCTGCAGCGCCCCCAGGCGAAACAGGTAGCGACTGTAGGCCTGGGCCTGGCTCGGGCTCGCATCAATCAGCCAGTCCGGCAACTGGCTGCTGATTTCGCTGTACAGCCTTTGCTCGTACGCCCCGGGATTCTGCTTGAGCAGATGGGGCGCCAGATCGGTCAACCGGGCGAAGCGCTCTTCGAGGACGCTCAGGTCCTGGCCTTCAAGGCTGCCGAAGAAATTCAGGCCCTCCAGTTGATTGTTCAGCAGTGCCTGGGCCTGGGTGACAAACACATCCCCATAGGACTCGTAGGGCTGCAGTTCGAGGGCGTCGATTTCGCGCCGGCGCCCCCATTTGTCGGCCTCGGCGTCGGCAAACGCCTGCAGGCTGTCGTACGCCTCGATCACGCCGCTGGCGCTGATCGCCAGCACCACGTCGCCTTGCTCGACCGTGCGCACCGCCAGCAGATCGACGGCCAGATGGGCGCTGTGGGTTCGTCCGGTGCGGGTGTGCAGGTCCATCAGAAACACCCGGGTACAGTCCGCGCCGTACAGTTCGAGCCGGTCTTGCTTGACCGGACAGCGCAGTACCTGCAGCACGGTGTCGACCTGGGCGGCATCGAGGAACTCGGCGCTGGCCAAAGGCCCCATGCTCACCTGCACCGCGCTCCTGAGCACATCGCTGAGCCATTGCCAGCGCCGGCTGCCGTCGACGGTCGGTTCGTTCCAGTAGTCCGTCAGCGCCTGCTGCATGGCCGCGATCATCACCTGGGGCAGGCGGCGCAGCAGGTCTTCGACCTCGCGCATTGACAGGTCAATGCGGCGGTTTTGCCCATCGCTCAGATAATGCTCGGAGGTGAACAGCAGGTTGGCGCTGGCGGTGAGCGCATGCAATATGACTTCGAGCAGCGGGGTGGTGCTGTAGCCGTCAATCCGCGAGGCTGCGACGGCTGTGTCAGCGACCCAGTTCGGCGAGTTGAGTGACGTACTGAGTACATCGATATTCAGCCCGGGATAGCGGTTATTCAGCGCGCCGGTGAACTGCTTCAAGGCCACGCTGACCAGGATCGGTCGGTCGCTGAACTCGGCCTGGACGGCCTGGGCCAGGGTGTCGGAATAGTCCGGGGAGGATGGGTCATTGTCAGTCATCGCAACGTCCTGTTGGAATAGCAGGCGCCCTCGCCTGCACTGCCCTGATGGAATGCCAATCAGCAGCCGGCTGTGCGGTAGTCCTTTATCCCAACGGCATTGTTCACAAACTTTTCACATCCCCTTACAGATACTGTAAAGCACTGTTGACGCTCGATTTTCGAGCGTTTTTTTTGCACCGGCAGCCAGGTTTGTCTGGCGCTGGAAGTCACGAATGATGCTGGAGCGCTGGATGGCGACGTTAGAACGCAGCGGTACGCCTGCAAAAGGTTTTGATTGGGCCGGCCTTGGCTGGCTGTTCCTGTTTTTCTGGTATTTCTCCGGAATCACCCAACTGCTGATCCTGTTGAGTGACACCGCGGGCTTCAGCGGTTTCCGCCAGGCCTTCGTGATGAGTGCCATCTGGCTGGCACCGATGCTGTTGTTCCCTGCGCGCACTCGCCTGCTGGCAGCGATCATCGGCGTGGTGCTGTGGGCCTGCTCCATGGCGAGCCTGGGGTACTTCTTCATTTACCAGCAGGAGTTCTCGCAGAGCGTCATCTTCATCATGTTCGAGTCGAACGTGTCGGAAGCTGGCGAATACATGACGCAGTACTTTGCCTGGTGGATGGTCGCCGCGTTCCTCGCCCACACCCTGGTGGCGCTGTTCCTCTGGAGCCGCCTGCGCCCGGTGTACCTGTCCCGTGGCAAGGCGCTGCTGGCAGCCACGGCGATTGTGGTGGCCGTGGTCGGTTATCCGCTGGTCAAGCAGACCGCGCGTACCGGTAGTCTGGCCGCCGGTTACGAGAAATTCGAAACCCGCATCGAGCCGGCCGTGCCTTGGCAGATGCTGGTGGCGTACCGCCGCTACGGTGAGACCCTGGCCAGCATGCAGGGCATGCTCGACAATGCCAGCCAGGTGCCGCCGCTGCACAACTTCAAGGACGCCATGGCCAACCAGCCGGCGACCCTGGTGCTGGTGATCGGCGAATCCACCAACCGTCAGCGCATGAGCCTGTACGGTTATCCGCGTGAAACCACGCCGGAGCTGGACAAGCTCAAGGATCAACTGGCGGTGTTCGACAACGTCATCACTCCGCGCCCCTACACCATCGAGGCGCTGCAACAGGTCCTGACCTTTGCCGATGAAGAGAACCCGGACCTGTACCTGAAGACCCCGTCGCTGGTCAGCATGATGAAACAGGCCGGCTACAAGACCTACTGGATCACCAACCAGCAGACCATGACCAAGCGCAACACCATGCTCACGACCTTCTCCGAACAGGCCGATGAACAGGTGTACCTGAATAACAACCGCAACCAGAACGCCCGCCAATACGACGGTGATGTGCTGGAACCCTTTGCCAAGGCCCTGTCCGACAGCGCGCCGCGCAAGTTCATCGTGGTGCATCTGCTGGGCACGCACATGAGCTACCAGTACCGTTACCCGCCGACCTTCGACACCTTCCAGGATCGCCAGGGCGTGCCACCCGGTGTCAGCGATGACCAGTTGCCGACCTACAACAGCTACGACAACGCGGTGCGCTACAACGACTTCGTGGTCTCCAGCCTGATCAAGGACTACGCCAAGACCGATCCGAACGGCTTCCTGCTGTACCTCTCCGACCACGGCGAAGACGTATTCGACTCGGCCGGCCACAGCACCCTGGGCCGTAACGAAGCCAAGCCGACGGCGCCTATGTACACCATTCCGTTCATGGCCTGGGCCTCGCCGAAATGGCGCGAGCACCACGATTGGAACTTCGCCGGTGACTTGCAGCGGCCCTACAGCAGCTCGCACCTGATCCACACCTGGGCCGACCTCGCCGGGCTGAGCTTCGACGAACTGGACCGCAGCAAGAGCCTGGTCAGCGACAGCTTCAAGCCACGCCCGCTGCTGATCGGCAATCCCTACGAGGTCGAACAGAAAGCCCTGATCGACTTCAGCCTGATGAAGCCGAAGGCGCCTGCACCGGCCGTGGTCAAGCAATAGAGTGATGCCTCGGGGGCGGGTGCCAGCCCCCCCCTTTTCTTCCGTCGGGCGTGCAGCCCTGCAGGCCTCGACGGAAAGATTATTAATAATTATTCGCAATAAGCCTAAATTCTCTGATCCCCCTTCGTCTTTGAGCAAACGGAATTTTTCCACCCGAAGACAAGGAGTCGGCTGCGATGTTCGCGCCTATCACCCGTTCCATGACCCTGACCCTGGGCCTGTGCAGTGTTGCCCTGTGCCCTACCGCCCATGCGGAAACCGAGACCGAAAAACAGCAGGAGCCGGCCGCCAAGGCCCTTGAGTTGGACACCACCAACGTCAACGCTCTCGCCCTGGGTAGCACCACCGAAAATACCGATTCCTACACCACCGGTGCGATGAGCACCGCGACTCGGTTGAATCTTTCGATCAAGGAAACGCCGCAGTCAGTCTCCGTGGTCACTCGCCAGCAAATGGACGACTTCAAGCTCTCGACCCTGTCCGAAGCCATGAGCCAGACCACCGGTATCGTCGTCCAGCACAACGACTCCGACCGGGTCAGCTATTCGTCCCGGGGCTACTCGATCAACAACTTCCAGATCGACGGCATGCTCAACACCTTCGGGCGCATGAAGTCCGACTCCGACACCATCATCTACGACCGCATCGAAGTGGTGCGCGGCGCGACTGGCCTGACCACCGGCGCCGGCGACCCGTCCGCGACCATCAACATGGTGCGCAAGCGCCCGACTCACGAGTGGGAAGCCAAGACCGGTGTCAGCGGCGGCAGCTACGACGATTACTACAGCTACGTCGACGTCGGCGGACCGCTGGCCTTCGATGGTCGCCTGCGCGGCCGTAGCGTACTGGCCTACCGCGACAGCAAGTCATTTCGCGATCACTATCAACTGCAGCGCGAAGTCGGCTACGGCATTCTCGAAGCCGACCTGACCGACGACACCGTGCTGGCGGTGGGCTACGACTACCAGAACAAACATGTCCAGGGCACCTCCTGGGGCACCGTGCCCTACTGGAATTCCAATGGCGACAAGGCCAACCTGCCACGTTCCACCAACATGGCGACCAGCTGGAGTTCCTGGCCACTGAAGGACAAGACCGCCTTTGCCAACCTCGACCAGAACCTGGGCAACGGCTGGCACATGAAAGCCGCCTACACCCACCGCGAAAGCGACACCGACGGCAAGGTCTACTACGGCGGTGGCGGTTACCCCAACGACGACCGCAGCGGCATGGTGGCCTACCGCAGCCACATGAAGGGCGAGCAGAAGATGGAGGTCTATGACTTCAACTTTGCCGGCCCTTATCAGTTACTGGGCCGCGAGCACGAGTTGATGGTCGGCTATGGCGAGGCCGAGCGCAGTGCCTCGAGCCCGTATCTGGTGGAGGCGCCGACGCCCCCGGGCTACGACAATATTCCCGACTGGAAATACATGGGCAACATCCCCAAGTTCCGCGACACCGATACCGGCATCGAGGGCTCCAACGACAGCACCCGGCAGAAAGCCGGTTACCTGGCCACTCGCCTGAGCCTCACCGATCAATGGCACGCGGTGTTGGGTAGTCGCTACGGCAGCTGGAAAACCAGCAGCAACTATTACTCCTTCGATGAGCAAAATCACCGCACCGGTAACGACCACAGCAGCCAGGTGGAAAACGACGTCTTCACCCCCTACGCCGGCCTGTTGTACGACATCACCCCGGAGTACACCGCCTACGTCAGCTACACCGACATCTTCAAGCCGCAGACCGAGCGCGATGCCAGCCGCAAATACCTGGAACCGATTGTCGGCCAGAACTACGAAGTGGGCCTCAAGGGCAGTTTGCTGGACGAGCGCCTGAACATTGCCACCGCGGTGTTCTGGAGCAAGCAGGACAACGTCGCCGAACTCGACGACTCGGTGCCACCGGATCCGCTGACCGGCGAAGAGTTCTACAAGTCCGGTGGCAAGGGCAACAAGGTGCGGGGTTTTGAGGCAGAGGTGTCCGGCGAAGTATCGTCAGGCTGGAACATGACTGCCGGCTACACCTACACCCACTCGGTCAACGGTGAAGACCAGCGCAACAACACCGCGCAACCCCTGAACATGCTGCGGGTGTCCACCGCCTATCGCCTGCCGGGGGAATGGAGTGCACTGACGGTGGGTGGCGCGGTGAACTGGCAGAGCGATATCTACGGCACCGCCAACCGTCCAGTGGGGCGTAACGCCAATGGCAGAATCATCACCGAGCGCAGCCGGATCAATCAGGGCAGCTACTCGGTGGTGAAACTGATGTCACGCTACGAGATCGACAAGAACCTCAGCGCTTCGTTGAACGTCGATAACCTGTTTGACGAGAAGTACTTCGACAACGTTGGTTTCTACAACGGCGTGTTCTGGGGTGATCCGCGGACGGTGACGTTGAGCCTGGATTATCGGATGTAGGAACTGACCCTGGGTACATCAGACACGCCGCCTTCGCCGCCTTCGCCGGCAAGCCGGCTCCTACAGGGATTGAACAACTGTGGGAGCGGGCTGTGTAGGAGCTGGCTGTGTAGGAGCTGGCTGTGTAGGAGCTGGCTTGCCAGCGAAGCCTTTAGCGTTTTCAGAGACGCCTTCGCCGGCAAGCCGGCTCCTACAGTGTCATCGGCCAGACCTCAAAGCCCCTTGGTCCAGAACATCATCCGCCCATGAGCCGGGTCGAACATGCCGGCGCTGAAGCCGAACTTGGCGTAGGCCGCCTGGGCGACATCGTTGCCTTCCAGCACTTCCAGGGTGATCTTGCAGCAGCCGCGCTGACGGGCGATCTCCTCGACCTTGTGCAACATCTTCTGGCTCAGGCCCAAACCACGAAACTTGTCGACTACCGCCACGTCGTGCACGTTGACCAGCGGTCGACAGGCAAAGGTCGAAAAACCCTCGAAACAGTTGACCAGCCCCGCCGGCTCGCCATTGACGAAGGCCAGCACGCTGAACGCGTGAGGGCGCTTGGCCAGTTCGCCTGGCAGTTGCTGCAGGACGTCGGCTTCCAGGGGGTGGCCGCCGCCCATCGGGTCTTGCGCGTAGTGGTCCAGCACCAGGCAGATCGCCTCGGCGTGAATCGGGTTGCTGTAGCTGGCCTGGAGTATCAGGATGTCTGCGGAGTCCATTGCGTTCCCTCGATCAATAAGTGTGCTTCCCTGCGGGTGTCGCCCGGGGCCATCGACATTAACGCGCGCCACGCCTGCCCACAACCCCGCCCCCATTGCTTCAGACGTCGGCGAAGCGCTGCAATTGCATTTCCTTCAAGCGGCTCAGGGTGCGACGGAACGGGAACGCCAGGTAGCCCTGGGTGTACAGCTCATCCATTGGCACCTGTGCTTCCAGATAAAGCGGGACTTTGCGGTCGTAGCACTCATCGACCAGGGCGATAAAACGCCGCACGCTGTCATCGTGTACCGAGAGTTGGGGCAACTCGCGATCACCGGCCTCGACCTGCGCGCTGGCGTCTTCGGTGCCCCGGGCAATGCGTCCCGCACGTGGCTGCGCGCTGAGGTTGGGCACCTCGCTGAGCAGGATGGCGCGGAAGCGATCACACAGGGCCATGAAGTCCATCGCCGCAAACGGCTGCTCGCACAGATCGGCGTAGCGGCACCAGAGCACCCGCTCGCTGGCCTTGACCACCTGCACGGTGCGATAGCCCAACGCCAACGGTTCACTCGACACCGACTGACCCTCGGTCAATTGGTCAAAGACCGCAGCAATGGCCTGCGGCTGGTTGACCCAATAACGCTGCACATTCACCCCTGGGTGCAAGCGATGATCCTCGCCACCGTCCACCGCCACCACCTGCATATGCGCCTCGATCGCGGCAATTGCCGGCAGGAAGCGCTCGCGGTTGAAGCCGTCGCCATAAAGTTGCTGCGGTGGCTGATTGGAGGTGCAAACCATCACCACGCCTTCATCGAACATGACCTGGAACAGCCGGCCGAGAATCAGCGCATCGCCGATGTCGTTGACGAACAGCTCATCGAAACACAGCACCCGCACCTCGGCACTCAGCTCCCGGGCCAGTGCGCGCAAGGGATCGGCGGTGCCGGTCAGTTGAAACGAACGCTGGTGGACCCAGCCCATGAAGTGATGAAAGTGCTGGCGTCGCGCTGGCACCTGCAGGGTCTGGTAGAACTGATCCATCAACCAGGTCTTGCCCCGGCCCACCGGGCCCCACAGGTAAACCCCGGAGATCGGCGATTGGCCCTGATGCAGCGCCTGGTGACACTGCTGCAAGGCCTGTACCGCGCGCTCTTGCGCAGCGTCGGTGACGAAACCCTGTTGGTTGATGGCGTATTGATAGGCGCTGAGGGGCGAGTCGAAGGTCATGCTGGCCCTTGGGTGATGGGATAAAACACCCATTATTGCATGCGACATTGCCACTACTGGATTTTCGAGTTCACCAGATTTCTGCGGTGGACCTGCTGGCCTCATCGCCAGCAGGCTGGCTCACACAGGATCTATGTCACCGCACTCCCTGTAGGAGCTGGCTTGCCAGCGAAGGCGTAGTGTCAGGCACCACAGATGTCCCAGGTGCCGACCTCTTCGCTGGCAAGCCAGCTCCTACAGGGGTTAACGATCCACCTTATGCCGCGCCGCATACAGGCACAGCATCTCCATGGCCAGGGTTGCCGCTGCCAGCGAAGTGATATCGGCATGGTCATAGGCCGGCGCCACCTCGACCACGTCCATCCCCACCAGGTTGATCCCGCGCAAACCGCCGAGGATTTCCAGGGCCTGGGCCGTGCTCAGGCCGCCGCACACCGGGGTGCCGGTGCCGGGAGCGAAGGCCGGGTCGAGGCAGTCGATGTCGAAGGTCAGGTACACCGGGTTATCGCCGACCCGGGCGCGGATCGCCTCGACGATCGCCGCGCAGCCGCGCTGGTGCACTTGGCGAGCATCCAGCACGGCGAAGCCCTGGTGATCGTCGTTGGTGGTGCGCAAGCCGATCTGCACCGAGCGCGATGGATCCACCAGGCCTTCCCTGGCGGCGTGCCAGAACATGGTGCCGTGGTCGATGCGGCCGCCCTCTTCGTCCGCCCAGGTATCGCTGTGGGCGTCGAAATGGATCAGCGACAGCGCGCCGTGTTTGCGCGCATGGGCCTTGAGCAAGGGATAGCTGATGAAGTGATCGCCGCCCATCGTCAGCATTGCGCAACCGGCGTCGAGAATTTTATCGGCGTGGGCCTCGATATAGGCCGGCGTGTCCTGGGGCGAGCCGTAGTCGAAATTACAGTCGCCGTAGTCGATCACCGCCAGGTGATCAAACGGGTCGAAGGTCCACGGCCAATGCCGTTCCCAGGCCATCACCGTGGATGCCGCACGAATCCCCCGCGGCCCGAAACGGGCGCCGGGACGGTTGCTGGTGGCGGTGTCGAATGGCACGCCACTGACCACCACGTCCACCCCGCGCAAATCGCGGGTGTAACGTCGGCGCATGAAACTGGTGATGCCGGCGTAGGTGCTTTCGGCGGCGGTGCCGTACAGGCTGTCGCGGGTCATGGCCTGGTCGTTGTGTTCGGAAATGTCCATCAGGCAATCCTTGTTATTGGCGGCTACGGAAGGTGGTCCACAAGCGGGTACGCTGGCGCATGTCTTTCAGGTTCATGCTGCGGTCGGCGTACAGCCGCTCGCGCACGGCAGTCGGTGGATAGATGTCGGGATCATTACGCACGGCCTCATCCACCAGCGGCGTCGCCGCCTGGTTGGCCGTGGCGAAGAACAGCGTGTTGGTCAGCGCTGCCACTGAGTCGGGGCGCAGCATGAATTCGATAAATTTGCGGGCGGCCTCGGGGTGCGGCGCATCCTTGGGAATCGCCAGGTTGTCCTGCCAGACCAAAGTGCCCTGGGTCGGAATTCGGTAGGCGATTTCAAAGGGTTTGTTGGCCTTGCGCGCTTGATCGGCAGCCATGCTCGCATCGCCGTTGTAGGCCAGGGCCAGGCACACGCTGCCGTTGGCCAGGTCGTTGATCTGCCGCCCGCTGGCGACATACTGCACCGACGGCTGCAATTGCAGGAGCAAGGCTTGGGCGGTCGCCAGATCCTCCTTGTCGGTGCTGTAGGGATCTTTACCCAGGTAATGCAGCGCCAGTCCGATCACCTCTTGCGGCGAGTCGATAATGGCGATCCCGCAGTCCTTGAGTTTGCTGGCGTATTCGGGCTTGAACAGGATGTCGAGGTTGTTCAGCGGCACGTCCGGCAAGCGCTTTTTCACCGCCTCGACGTTCATCCCCAAGCCCAGGGTGCCCCAGGTATAAGGCACTGCGAAGCGGTTGCCAGGATCGACAGCCGCGAGTTTTTCCAGCAAGTCCGGATCAAGGTTGGCGTAGCCCTTGAGCGAATCGTGGGGAATGGCCTGCAATGCCCCAGCCGCTACGCCACGAGCCAGCACACTGGAGGATGGCACCACCACGTCATAGCCACTGCCGCCGGTGAGCAACTTGGTTTCCAGGACTTCCGGGCTGTCAAAGGTGTCGTAGCGCACCTTGATCCCGGTTTCCTGCTCGAAGCGCTGCAAGGTCTGCGGCGCCACGTAATCGGCCCAACTGTAGAGATTCAGCACCGGGTCTTCAGCCTGGGCCGAGACCGCCACCGCGAGCAGCAACGCGGGAAACGCAAACTTGAGAGCCATGACCAGCACCTGGAGTCATTGAAGTGCTTGCAGGATGCAGGGCAAGATACATCGTTAAAATCTCAAGTTAATCACCCTGACTTTATCCAGGAGTAATGTTTGATGCTCGGTCAACTCCACGACCTCGACCTGCAACTGCTGCGCCTGTTCGTCAGCGTGGTCGAGTGCGGAGGCTTCAGCGCAGCCCAGGGTGAACTGGGGCTGAGCCAGTCGAGCATCAGCCAGCACATGGCCCGGCTCGAGACCCGCCTCGGCTATCGCCTGTGCAGCCGTGGCAAGGGCGGTTTCAAATTGACGGCCAAGGGCGAGCAATTGCTGCTGGCGACCCGTGGTCTGTTCGAGTCCATCGAGACTTTCCGCCATCAGTCCAACGGCGTCGCCGGACGCCTGATCGGTGAAGTGCGCCTCGGGCTCTCTGAAGCCCTCGACCCCTCAGTGGTGCAGCGGGTGGCGCGGGCGATCAGCCAGTTTCGCCAGCGCGACGAGTCCGTGCGCCTGGAACTGCTCAGCGCGATGCCCGGAGAAATGGAGCGCCTGCTGTTGCAGCAACGGCTGGACCTGGCCATCGGCTACTTCTCCCAGGCCCAGAGCGCCTTCGACTATCGCCCGCTGTTCAGCGAAACCCAGCATCTGTACTGCGCCGCCGGCCATCCACTGTTTACCCTGCCGGACCCCGACGCCACAGCGCTGGCGGCCAGCGACCTGGTGGAACACCCCTACCGCTTCCTGCGCAATGACCTGCCCTTGCACAACCGCGTCGGTTCGGCACGTTCGGAACAGGTCGAAGGCACCCTGGCGTTTATCCTCAGCGGCCGTCACGTCGGCCACCTGCCCGAGCATTTTGCCCGCAGCTGGCAGGACCAGGGCCTGCTCAAGGCCATCGGCCAGCCGCAACACAGTTTCGAGGTGGCCTTCCACCTGGCCCGGCATCGCGCCCAGGTGCCGGGGGATGCGCAACTGGCGTTCGAGGAGGATCTGCTGGCGGCCTTCGCTCAATAGCTCGATGGGCGAATACGGGATAACTTTCAATGCTTTAGTCTGTTGTCACTGTCGATGAGTAGACCTTTCTGGCATCCTGCGCCTCCTTTTTCCGACCTGACCCTACCGGCACCTTTCCCGTGACCTCATCCGCCCACGCAAAAACTGCCCCGCATTCCGACCTGATCTACGGCCTCTACGACCGCCCACATTTCACCGCGACCCTTTTCGCCGCGCTGCAACACGTGCTGGCGAGTTTCGTCGGGATCATCACCCCGACCCTGATCATGGGCAGCGCCCTGGGCCTGCACAGTGAAATCCCCTACCTGATCAGCATGGCGTTGTTCGTCTCGGGCCTGGGCACCTTCGTCCAGGCTCGGCGTTTCGGCCCCATCGGTTCGGGACTGCTGTGTTTGCAAGGCACCAGTTTTTCGTTCATCAGCGTGATTCTCAGCGCCGGCTTCATGGTCAAGGCCCGGGGCGGCGGCACCGACGAGATCCTTTCGACGATTTTTGGCGTGTGCTTTTTCGCTGCCTTTATCGAAGTGGTGCTGAGCCAGTTCATCGGCAAGCTGCGCATGCTGATCACCCCGGTGGTCACCGGCACCATCATCACCTTGATGGGCCTGTCGTTGATCAAGGTGGCGATGACCGACATTGCCGGCGGCTTTGGCGCCACCGACCTGGGCGGCGCCCATCACCTGGCCCTGGCGGCGCTGGTGCTGGGCACCATCGTCGTGCTGAACCGGGTCGACGTGCCCTTCCTGCGCCTCGGGGCGATTGTCATTGGCCTGACCCTCGGCTATCTGGTGGCCTGGCTGATGGGTGACGTCGACTTCGCCAACATGACCGACGTGCCACTGATGAGCGTGCCGGTGCCGTTCAAATACGGCTTCAACTTCGACTGGGTGGCGTTTATTCCGGTGGCGGTGATTTTCCTGGTGTCGCCGCTGGAAGCCGCCGGCGACCTGACCGCCAACTCGATGATTTCCCAGCAGCCGGTCAAGGGTCCGGTGTACATCCGCCGGATCAAGTCCGGGCTATTGGCCGATGGCCTCAACTCGGCCATGGCCGCGGTGTTCAACAGCATGCCGATGGTGACCTTTGCGCAGAACAACGGGGTGATCCAACTGACCGGCGTCGCCAGTCGCTACGTGGCCTTCTTCATTGCCGGCCTGCTGGTGTTGCTGGGGTTGTTCCCGATGATTGGCGCGGTGCTGCAACTGATGCCCAAGCCGGTGCTCGGTGGCGCCGAACTGGTGATGTTCGGCACGGTGGCGGTGGCTGGGGTGAAGATCCTCGCCGAAGCCGGGCTGCACCGGCGCAATATGCTGATCGTGGCGATCTCCCTGGGCATGGGCCTGGGCGTGGCGGCGGTCCCGGAAGTATTGCGCGAACTGCCCAAGGCGCTGCACAACATCTTCGAATCGCCGATCACCGTCGGCGCGTTGTGCGCTATCGTGCTGAACATGTTCCTCCCGGAAGAGTTCATCGAACTGCAAGAGGACGACTTCGACCCCGAAGCGTCGGTCCTGCAGGTCATGGAAAATCCGGACGTCAGCCCTCACGGATCGCGTCACTGAACGGCTGACGCCAGCAGGGTCGAATCGTGAGGGTTCGACCCTTGATGACAAGAGCCCAACCATGCGTCGATTGTTACTCTCAGGCCTGTGCCTGTTGCTCCTCAGCCTTGGCGGATGCGCGCTGTTCCCGGACCGCGACCCGCTGAACATCAACGTGGTGGGCCTTGAACCGCTGCAAAGCCAGGGCATGGAAGTGCGTTTTGCGGTGAAGATCCGCGTGCAGAACCCCAACGACAACCCGATCGACTACAACGGCGTGGCCTTGAACCTCGAGGTCAATGGCCAGCCGCTGGCGTCGGGGGTCAGCGATCAACGGGGCAGCATCGGCCGGTTTTCCGAAACGGTGGTCACGGTGCCGGTGAGCATTTCCGCTTTTTCAGTGATGCGCCAGACCCTCGGCCTGAGCCAGACCCAATCCCTCGACAACCTGCCCTATGTGCTGCGTGGCAAGCTCGCGGGCGGGCTGTTCGGCACCCAGCGCTTTGTCGACAGCGGCCAGTTGAGCCTGGCCAGCCCGCTGGCGGGCGCCCGTTAACCGTCTCAAGGAAGAGCTTTGCAGCATGGCCGATTACCCAACCCTGTACACCGAGCGCCTGATCCTCAAGCCGCTGGAACTGGCGGACGCCGAGGCGATCCAGCAACAGTTCGCCCACTGGGAGGTGGTGCGCTACCTCAATGCCCAGGTGCCCTGGCCGTACCCGGAGGACGGCGCCCTGCACTACCTGCAAGACATCGCCCTGCCAGCGATTGAACGGGGCGAGGAATGGCACTGGTCGCTGCGCCTGAAATCGGCGCCCGAACAGTTGATTGGCAACATCAGCCTGATGGACGAGCAGGATAACAACCGTGGCTTCTGGATGGGCCTGCCCTGGCAAGGTCAGGGGCTGATGGCCGAAGCCTGCGCCGAGGTCACCCGCTACTGGTTCGAGGACCTTGGCCGCGATTGCCTGCGGGTGCCCAAGGCCTCGCCCAACCTGGCCTCGCGGCGCTTGTCGGAGCGCAGCGGGATGCGTTTGATCCGAGTCGACGACGATGAGTTCGTCGGTGGGCGTTATGCCCGCGAGACCTGGGAAATCACCCGCCAGGAATGGCGCCGGCTCAAATGAAGCGCACGCCTGGTTTGGCCCGCTGGTCGACGCTCAACTCGAACACGTCCGGGCGCGCGTAGTGCCCAACCACGTCAAAGTCATAACGGGCGCGGACCAGTTCATCGGTATCGATTTCTGCCCATAACAGGCCCGGGCCATCGCGCAGCGGTCCGGCCAGCACGTCCCCCATCGGCCCGATGATCACGCTGCCGCCGGCAATCAACGGTCGTTCCGCCGGCCAATTGCTCACCTCGATTCCAATTGCTGCGGGCGAGGCCTGGACCTGACAGGCACTGACCACAAAGCAGCGTCCCTCATGGGCAATGTGGCGCATGCTGACTTGCCACATTTCGCGCTCGTCCACCGTCGGCGCACACCACAGCTCCACGCCTTTGGCGTACATCGCGGTGCGCAGCAACGGCATCATGTTCTCCCAGCACACCGCGGCGCCGATCCGCCCCAGCGGACTGTCGAGCACCGGCAGTGTCGAGCCGTCGCCCTTGCCCCAGATCAGTCGTTCAGTACCGGTGGGCATCAATTTGCGGTGCTTGGCCACCAGCCCGCACTGCGGGTCGAAGTACAGCGCGGTGCAATACAGGGTGCTGGCGTCCCGCTCGATCACGCCGAGCACCAGATAGGCGCCGGTGCGTGCACTCAATCCCGCCAGGGCCTCGGTTTCCGCCCCTGGTACGTCGATGGCATTGGCAAAGTAGCGGGCATAGGCATCGCGACCTTCCGGCAGCCGATACCCCAGTTGCGTACCGAAGCCTTCGCCCTTGGGGTAGCCGCCCAGCAGCGCTTCGGGCATTACCACCAGTGACGCACTGGCGTCGATGATTGCCTGTTCATAGGAAAGAATCTGTTCCAGGGTTTCGCCCTTGCCACCTGGCAAGGAGCCGATCTGCAGTGCGGCAACGATGGACTTGGGCATGACGGTGACTCCCTGAGAATGAGGTGTTGCCCATTCTCCGGCGGCCATGGATCATCAATAAAGCCCCATTCGCTGCTAAATGATATGAGCCATATGAATATCACCGACGTCGACCTCAACCTGCTGAAAGTCTTTGAAGCCCTGCACGACGAGTCCAGCGCCAGCCGGGCGGCGCTGCGCCTGGGGGTCACCCAGTCGGCGGTGAGCGCGGCGTTGCGGCGTTTGCGCGAGGTCTATGGCGATCAATTGTTTGTGCGCACTGGCCGTGGCCTGGCACCCACCTTGCGGGCCAATCAGTTGAAACCGCTGCTCAGCGAGGCGCTGAACAAATGCCGGCAAAGCCTGGCCATGGTCGACCCGGCGGCTGAAGACTACGACGGCCGCTCGGTGATCGTCGGCATGTCGGATGATTTCGAGATTGCCTACGGGCGTCGGCTGATCGAGGAAATTGCCCGCCGGGCGCCGAAGTTGCGCCTGATTATCCGTCAGTGCCACAGCCAGATCGTCGCCCAGGCCCTGATGGAGCGCAGCCTCGATATGGCGATCTGCGCCGGGGGTTTCAGCGAGCGGCTGCTGAGCCGCCAGATCCTCGGCGAGGGCGACTACCGGTGTCTGGTGGACGCCACGAGCCTGACGCCG
This sequence comes from Pseudomonas sp. F007, assembly GCF_057814275.1. NCBI lineage: Bacteria > Pseudomonadati > Pseudomonadota > Gammaproteobacteria > Pseudomonadales > Pseudomonadaceae > Pseudomonas > Pseudomonas sp. F007. The sequence continues at coordinate 309,407 of NZ_JBVATA010000005.1, forward strand.
GGGCAGCAAACACTGGCGCTGGAGGAGTTTGTCCGGCGCGAGCACATTCTGGTGTCGTCGGGCGGGTTCATTGGCATCACCGACGAGGGCCTGGCCAGTCTGGGCCTGGGGCGCCGGGTCTGCGCCTCCACCAGCCATTTTGCCGCACTGCCGTTTCTGCTCAAAGGCAGCCAGGCAGTGGCGACCATCCCCGGGCATGCCGCACAGGCCATCGCCGAGCTAAGTGGCCTGGCGCTACTGCCCTGCCCGCTTGACCTGCCGCGCTACCCGATCGAACTGGGCTGGCGCACCAGCAGCCAACTGGATCCATTGCTGCTGAAAGTGCGCGAGGCGATTGTCGCCAGTTTCAGTCGCTGAACCGCTGTCGGGGATTATTTGGCGGCCATCAGGCGATTGACTTCACTGCGCACCATGTTGGCGAATTCCGGCGGCGACATCGCGTCCAGTTCCGCACGGACCCACTCGGCCCACTTGCCCTTGCGCTTGGCGCGCTCACCGAACAGACGCGCCGCTTCGCCCTTGGATTTACCCAGATTGCTCTGCCAGAGGTCGAACAGGCGGGACTTTTCATCTTCAAGCGCGGCGCGCTCGGCGAGGGATTTGTTGGCCAGATTGAAGCTCATGGGGGCGTTACCTGCTGCATAAATAGGTGACATCTTACACTGTAGGCAGAAATCTCCAGAGACGGATTTCCAGTGCACTGAGGATTCAGCGCAAAAAAGCTGCAACTTTTTCCAGTTGCCTACACTCCATTGTTCATCTTCACATACCAGCAAGGAGTCACCCGATGGCCCGTAGAACCGCCAGACAAGCCCAGGATGAGCAAATCAAGGACCAGGCCTTCAGCGAGTTGCAGGCGCTGATCGAAGAATCGGAAAAACTGCTCAAGAGCAGTGCCTCGCTGGTCGGCGAGGAAGCCGAGACCCTGCGGGGGCAGATCTCCCTGAAACTGCAACAGGCCCGCGACTCCGTGACCAGCGTGCGCGAACGCACCCAACCGGTGGTCGAGGCGACCGAGACCTACATTGGCGGGCATCCATGGCAGACCGTGGCGATCTCTGCCGGTTTTGGCCTGGTCGTGGGGTTGCTGCTGGGACGCCGTTAATCCCTGCCGCCGCAACTGTGGCGAGCGAGCTGCACCGCGCTCGCCACCTTGCCTCACTCCGTTCACTTATCTACCGCCCTGCCCGCCTGCCGGGCTCTTAGCGTTGTCTCTCCCAGGCACGACCCACTGTCGTCGCCGAACACAGAGACAACGCCATGACCGAACCTTCCCTGCCGCTGTTTTTCCCCGAGGCCCTGCAGGACCTGCAAGTCCTCACGCCGCGCCTGCGGGCGCTGGCATTCTCCCTTGCCGACCTGCAATGGCTGCGCTCCGTTGAGCTGGCCAGCCACGCGCAACGCTCGGCCCAGACGCCGCCGATGACGGTCGAAAACATCTTGCTGAACCTGCCTGGCCGCGACGCGGCTCCCCTGGCTGGCAGCTTCATGATGTACCCCGCAGCGGATGGCGCTGAAGCCGTGTTGTATACGCCATACGGCGGGCTGGTGAAATTCGATGACCGCCAGGCCTTGTTGGGCTCGTTGCAGAGTCAGCTCAAGGCCGCCGCGACCCGCAGCGAACTCAGCGCATTCATGGCCATTTCACGGCGCTGGGAACTCAAGGACGACAGCGCACTGCAACTGAGCGGCGAAGTCATCGACGGCCTCGTGTTCGAGACCCAGGCCGATCTGCTCAAGCAAAACCAACGGGCCAACGCTGCAGAATTGCTCGAACAACTGGAACAGTTGCCGACCTTGACGACAATGCTCGAGCAGCTCGCCAATCAGGCGCTGCGCCAGGCAATGCCGGGGGTCGAGCAAGCCGAAACGCGCGTCAGCTATGGCAATGGTTCATCCCTGTTGCCCGACGAGCCCATCACTGCCGCGGTGCTGCGCGACTACCTGCATCAACCCTGGAAGGTGCCACCTGGCAGACGCTTCAGCCACCCCCATCGGCTGTCTACCAACAGCGATGCGTCACAGCAGCGCGCATGGGAGCAGGCCCTCAAGCAGCTGTCCTCCACGCTGCCGATGACGCTCGCACAAGCGCTGCAATGCTACTGGAAAACTGCAGTCGGCTACGGCATGGATCGTCGGCAGTTGTTTGCCCAAGTCATGAGTGACAAAGCCCGCACCGACCTGCTGCTCAAGCGCCAGAGCGAGATCATCAGCCCCGAGCAGAGTCTGGCGTTGAGTGCGCGCCTGGGGCTGGGCGGCCAACGCGTGAGCACGGGATCCAGCCTGGGGCAGGCACAAAAGGTGCGCCTGTGGGAGACCCCCGGGCACTACGCGGAACTGGCCGCCAGCCTGATGTTGATCGATGACGAGAACGCCTACCTGTATACCCAGCCCAGTGGCTTGCAGGTACTGGACAGTCTCGACGATCTGCAGCAGACCTTGTCGACCATGGTTGTCACAGATGGCCATGCCGATCAGTTATGCAGCCTGCTGAGCCTGCGTGAAAGGGATCTGTTTCTCGGTTTCGATCAGCCCCGGGTCTCCCAGGCAGCGATCTCCGGGCCGGTGTTCGCGGGCATGCTCGACGACATCATCGCCAAGCAGCAGGACAGCGTCGAACACGTGTTGCAAAGCTGGCGCAACAGCGCGGGCGCCTTCGATGTCCAGGCGCTGTTCGACCAGGCGCTGGATGTGCGCGGCCTGGTCGACAGCCAATTGCTTGGCACTGCCGGCGGCGGACGCTGGCAGGTGCAGCCGGTGGCCGCCAGCGACCCTCGTACCTCACTGGTCCTGGCCCTGCAGGCGGCCTTGCAGATCAAGACACTGCAGAGCCTGCAGGCTGCACTTGACCTCAAGGCGGCTGCGCAACCGGCAGGCACCGCACAGCAGCATGCAGCCTTCCTGCAGTCGATCAAGCCGGACCTTGCCCAGGCGATGTCAGTGGGGATTCGTGGCGAGGCACGCTTGCGTGTGCTTGGCAGAACCCTGCGCATCGCAGACAAGGCGATTGTCGACACGGTACTCAACCCAGACCAACCGACCCGTGCCCGACGCAGGCTGCTCAACGGTTTTCGCCCGGATGCCTGGTCGCTGACCCTCGAGCACCCGAGCACGCCCGAGCTGATTCCCCTGGCCAATTGCCTGTTGTTGACCGAGCGTGGCGGCCAGGACTCCTCCACTGCCGGCCGCGCCATTATGTGGACGCCGAGTATGGGGCTGGAATCGTTCCGCTCGCTCGACGCCGCCACAGACCTCTTGCGCAAGCGCCTGGCACACCCGATCGAGCGCCTGATGCTGCTGGAAAATCTCGCACGCAGCGACTACCAACTGGACAGTGCCTATCGTCTGGGCGCCTTGCGCCTGATTGAACGCAATGTGCTTGAGGACCGTCAGCAATCGGCCATCGAGTTGCTGTTGGACGCCCGCGCCCATCGCCGGTCGTTACAACAGGCGGCGGACCCGACGCTCCCCGAGCGCGAACCGTACTCGCCGCTGGGCACTGAGTTGAACGTGCAGCGAACAACCGCGATCGCCCAGGCCATCATCACGCGACAAGGGCTGCCGCATTGGCTGGCAACCGCCGGCAACGTCGATCTGCAGCGGCACGTCGAGCTGCTCGAACAAGTGCGCTTCAGCACGGACGAAGGCCTGGACTACCTGGCGGGCATCGATCCGTTGCTCGAGCATGCCCGCAGTCAACTGCGTGCCAGCCTGGCGCGCAGTTACGCCGCGGCCGAGCTGGATCCCGATCTGATCTGGCTCACCCCCTCACCATCGCTGAATCTGCCGGCACAGACCCTGACCGAGTTTGCCTTGAACCCTGCCCGTTTTATTGAAACCACCGACTTCAGCATCACCTCGAGCCAGTCCGCGGCACTGCCGGCCGCCCTGAATGTCAGCGCAGTGCGTGCCCTGGTCTTACAGTTGGATATCCCTGGCGCCTACCAGAAGATCCTCAGCGACCGGCTGCTCGGCAGCAGCCCCGAGGTTACGGCTCGGCGCCCACGCTTCTAGCGGCAACTGCCCTGGCAATTACTGCTGCACGCCCACACCCTGAAGTTGCAGGGCAGGCTCACCGTCCACGGCTACAACCTGCTGCAACAGGTGTTCGACATGCCGGATGCCATTGCCCGCGCCACGGTCGACGGTGCCAGGGCGAGCGTGCGAGCGCTGGCGTTGCTGACGAGTGACGCGGGAGGTGCGATCAAGGTTCCGGGGGTGTACCTGGTGGCTGAAGGCAGCAATGGCCAGCAGGTACTTTACGCGCCCTATGAAACCGAGCTGGCGATTACCGAGTACACCGATGAACGCGCGCTGCTTGATGAATTGAGCACTGACGGCCCGCTGCAGGCGCTGCTGATCGGGCGTCTGCCCGAGGCAGACCGAGCAACCTGCAGGGCTCTGTTGGCCAACGCCGCCAAGCGCGGGATCCAGCTGGCCGACCACCCGATCCAGGGCAACCTGCTGTGGCAGTTGTTCGACGATAACGCCGCCCTGCTGTCACAGATGCTGGGCAGCCATGCGCAACCGGTCGAACACTCCAATTGGCAAACGATAACCGGGTTGTTCGGCAAAGGGGTGCACTTCGCGCTGCGTTTCCTGCCCGGGAAACTGGCGATGCCGCTGCTGCTCTGGCACAGCTACAGTGCCTTCAAGCAGTCGGCCGAGGCCCTGCAGACGCATCATTGGAAAGCCGCGCTGTACAGCTTCATCAACGGCGTCTCGCAGATGGTCGCGCTGGGCAAGGTCATGCCCGAGCCAGCCGGCTCCGCTGCCGCCGGCGATAATCCTCAGGACTATCCGCTGCTGGAGGCCACGTCCCCCGCGCGCACTCAATTGCACGCCTTCGAAACCACCGCTGTGGAACTCAAGCAGCTGGCGGCGGCGAACGCCGATGGGGTGTGCATTGACGCCATCAGCTCCCTCAGCTACGTGGCGCTACACGGCAAGGTCTATCAATTCCAGCACAAGGCCGTGGTGCCGCGCATCGTCCGGGGCGAGCACGCGGGCCCTTGGCTGCAGCGCCACAACGGGCAATGGCTGCTGGACCCTGATCTCCATAGCGTGCATTACGGCAAGGTCATGTCGACGTTGCACAACAAGTATGTGACGCGTGCCGAAGTGAACCGGTTCATCAATGTCGAGGCGCGCGGCATGGATGCCATTCGCCAGATCTACCCCGAGCGCGCCAGGCAGATTGTCCAGTCCCTGGACCTGGCTCGGTTCTATGCCTTCAACAGTTTGCACAACCTCGCGCAATTTGGCCCGCTCACCCGGAACCCGCGGCTGGAGGCGTTCATCCGGTCGTTCTTCGATGTTGCGATTGTCAATGAATCGGTGGTGAAGAAGATCAAGCACGCGATCGTCCCGTTGTGCAAGGCGCTGGTGGATCCCACCCTGGATCAGTTCGACCACAAGCGCTTTGTCGTGGGCGCCAACCGCTATCCGGAGGCCGGGGTGATCGCCTTCGTGGTCACCGAAGACGCACTGCAGACGGTGCACTTCACCGAGCACTTCTTCAAACAGGGGTTGGAGGAGTACAACGGAACCCTGACGCAGGACTTTGATATCCTCGCGCACGCCCAGGCAGCCACCCTGATCCATGAGTTTTCACACCTGTACTCGAACACCTGGGACATCGCCAGCCTGGAAGCCAGGCGACCTTTCAGTGACCTGATTTCCACCCTCAAACCAGAAAATCGGGAACTCAAGGCGTCGCTGGAAACCTTTCAGCGGCAGGCCCTGTCGCTCGCCACGCCCGCCGAGGAGCTGTTTGCGCTGTGGAACCACGAACGGCAAGCCTGGGAGGACTTCGACGAGACCTCGGGGATCCGTCAGTTGCGCCAGGTGATCCGGGAGGCCACCGGTGGTCAGGACATGGGCGCAGCGCGCACGGCATTTTTCGATACCGGCTCCGCAGACCGTCGGATCGACACCATTTTGCGCAACGCCGACTCCGTGGCGCGAATGATCTGTGAGATGGGCCGCCAGCTTGATGCGGCTCCTGCTGTCCCGATGACGTAGACCGTGTCGATGATTTGAACGCGCTTTGAGCGCGTGTTCGCCCCTCGATCAGGACAGTGCCGGCAGTTCCCTGATCGGGGTGGTGAGTAAACGAAAAAAATCGTTCATTGATGTGCAATCGCCATGATGGTTGTTCTCGCCAGAGGGTCGCGAAGGTTAGAATGCAGGGAATCAGGAAGCCTCAATGACCCAACCCCCCCTAACGCCAGCAGAATACGAAGCCGTCACCGACGCTGCGGCGCATTGGTGCATGCGTCTGCACGCCACTGACTGCACGGTTGCCGAGCGCCAGGCGTTTATCCAGTGGCGCGATGCGCACCCGCTGCATGCCTTCGAGTATGCAGCGATGCTGGAGATCTGGGAGGTCAGTGAACACCTGCCGCGTGCAGAGCCCCTGCCCGCGGTTGTCAAACCCCTGGGCCGCCCGACCTGGCGACGCCTGGCAATCGCCGCGGCGGTCTGCGCCATGGCCCTACCCCTGGCGGCGTACAGCGGCTGGCAACTGGGCTGGCTGCCGGATTCCTACGAGCGCTTCGAGGCACAGGGGGCGCTGCGCCAGGTGACCCTGGCCGATGGCAGCCAGGTCGAACTGAACATTGGCACGGTGCTGACCTACAGCAACTACAAGGACCAGCGCCGGATCACCCTGAAACAGGGCGAGGCCTTTTTCAAGGTCAGTCATGACGCGAGCCACCCGTTCGTGGTCAAGGCGGCGGATGGGCAGATTCGCGTCACCGGCACCCAGTTCAACGTCTGGAAATACCAGGACCAGGTGCGGGTCACTCTGGTCGAAGGCTCGGTACTGGTCACCAGCAACGACGCCCAGCGCGGTGATGGCTTGCGCCTCGGCCCGGGCATGCAGGCCCGCTTCAAGGGCGGCGACTACCAGCCACAGATCAACCAGACCTACGCCAACGACACCTCGCTGACCTGGCGTGATGGCCGGCTGGTACTGGACAACCTGACGCTGAACGACGCGCTGCCGCTGATCAACCGCTACCTGAAAACCCCGGTGATGCTGGCCGACCACGCCACCGGAATGATCCGCATCGGCGGCGTCTACAACATCAGTCAGATCGACAGCCTGGTGCCGTCGCTGCCCCAAGTGTTGCCGGTCTACCTGAGCCGCAATGCCGAAGGCAACCCGATCCTCAACTCGCTGCCGTTGTAGGAGCGGGCTTGCCCGCGAAAAACCGGAGAGCGCCGCGTTCATCCAGATTGCCTGCGCCATCGGCCCGAAATACCGGTGCCTAACCCTGCGCTCACGTACTTTCGACAAAATTTCTACATTCAAGCCTTCATGATTTGTGCAGCTCATTCGTCTTAATGACAGAGAGCATCTATCACAATTTCCTGATCAGGCTCTGATAAGGAGTTTTTTGCATGTACAACTCGCAGCTACCAACGGACGGTAAACCAATGCCGCAAGGTGTTTCCCTGGGTCAGGAGATGGGTGTATTCGGCAAGGGTGCCGAGCGCCACGGCAACGAGCGGATTCGACAGCTGCTCAAGCACTTTGGCCTGCGCACCAGCCTGATCCGCCTGAAGGTCATCGACGCGCTGCTGAGCGCCTCCGAAAGCGGCCACCCGGTCGGGGTCCGTGGGGTGCACACTCACCTGCTGGAACTGGACATTCCGCTGTCCTTTCTCAGCGTGCGCGAAGTACTCAAGCGCCTGTGCAGCGAAGGCGTGATCGTCTTGAATCCGGACAAGAGCTACAGCCTGCACCCCGAGGCGATCGCCCTGCTGCAGCGCTTCGACTGAACGGGGGCGTCGTTCAGGGCTTGACCTTGCGACGCATCACGCCGTTGATCACCACCACCGTCACTGCCACGCCAATGGCGATGTACTGGAACAGCTGCTCGCTGATTTTCCCGGCGTTCTGCAGATACGACAGCCCGAGCATGATCGCCAGCACCAGCAGGGAAATCAGAATCGAGTATTTCAAACGTTGCGACTGGGTCATTGCGAGTTCCTGAACTTGATAGATGAATCCGGTGTGCGGCGCAGCACGACTGCCTGCGCGCCCACATGGTACAGGCCACAGTGGCATTTGGCTCGCATGCGCTGTGCGGACCGATGGATGCCCCGGCTGACACAACTGTAATGCGCCCCTCAGCTGGCTGACAGCGCCGGCTGTGCAAAGTCTCGTCACACCCGCGACGAGACGTGACCATGCCTTGCACTCCTTCAAGACGATCCCTGCTCAAAAGCCTCGGCGCCGGCGCTCTGCTGGCGGGCACCGGGCTGTGGCGACCAACGGCCTGGGCCGTCAATGACCAAACGGCACTGCGCGGCAGCCAGTTCGACCTGTGGATCGGCGAGGCTCCGGTCAACTTCAGCGGCACGCCACGCACCGCCATGACCATCAACGGCGGGATCCCCGGGCCCCTGCTGCGCTGGCGCGAAGGCGACACGGTGACCGTCCGCGTACGCAATCGGCTGCAACAGGACACCTCGATCCACTGGCACGGCATCATCCTCCCGGCCAACATGGATGGCGTGCCGGGCCTGAGTTTTGCCGGCATCGCCCCCGGCGGCCAATACGAATACCGCTTTACCCTGCAACAGAACGGCACCTACTGGTATCACAGCCATTCCGGGCTGCAGGAACAGGCCGGGGTCTATGGTCCGCTGGTGATCGAGGCCCGCGAGCCGGAACCCTTCGTCTACGACCGCGACTACGTGGTGATGCTCAGCGACTGGAGCGACCAGCCACCCGAGCACTTGCTGCACACCCTGAAAAAACAGTCCGACTACTACAACCGGCATAAACGCACGGTCGGTGATTTCATCGACGACGTCGCCAGCGACGGCTGGAGCGCCAGCGTCGCCGACCGGGCGATGTGGGCCGAGATGAAGATGAGCCCCACCGATCTGGCGGATGTCAGCGGCGTCACCTACCGCTACCTGCTCAACGGCCAGACCGCCGACAGCAACTGGACCGGTGTGTTCGCCCAGGGTGAAAAACTGCGCCTGCGGTTGATCAACGGCTCGGCCATGAGCTACTTCGATGTGCGCATTCCCGGCCTCAAGATGACCGTGGTCGCCGCCGACGGCCAATACGTGGAGCCAGTCAGCGTCGACGAGTTGCGCATAGCCGTCGCCGAAACCTACGACGTGATCGTCGAGCCCACCGGCGCCCCGGCCTACACCCTGTTCGCCCAGGCCATGGACCGCAGCGGCTATGCCCGTGGCACCCTGGCCGTGCAGCCGGGCTTGAGCGCCGCCGTGCCGAGGCTCGACCCCCGCCCGTTGATCAGCATGGCCGACATGGGCATGGACCACGGCAATGGCGCGCCGATGGCCGGGATGGCCGGGATGGACCACAGCCAGATGAGCAGCATGGACCACGCCAACATGGCTGGCATGACCGCGCCGATGCAAAGCCACCCGGCTTCGGAAACCGCCAACCCCCTGGTCGACATGCAGACCATGAACCCCAGCCCGAAACTCGCCGATCCGGGCATCGGCCTGCGCAACAACGGCCGCCGGGTGCTGACCTACGCCGACCTGCGGAGCCGCTTTGCCGACCCTGATGGACGCGAGCCCTCGCGCACCCTGGAACTGCACCTGACCGGACACATGGAGAAATTCGCCTGGTCGTTCGACGGCATCAAGTTCAGCGATGCGCAGCCGCTGCGGCTGGTGTATGGCGAGCGCCTGCGCATTACCCTGGTCAACGACACCATGATGACCCACCCGATTCACCTGCACGGTCTGTGGAGTGACCTGGAGGACGAGCACGGTCAGTTCCAGGTACGCAAACACACCATCGACATGCCACCCGGCAGCCGCCGCAGCTATCGGGTCACCGCCGACGCCCTGGGGCGTTGGGCCTATCACTGCCACCTGTTGTTGCACATGGAAACCGGCATGTTTCGCGAAGTGCGGGTCGAAGAAGCAGGGAGTCCGTCATGAGAAGCCAATTGATGTTCAGCGCCCTGCTCGGCCTTTACATGGGCACCAGCCAGGCGGCCGAAACCATGGACCACAGCTCGATGCCAGGCATGGATCATAGCCAGATGCCCACGACCAGCAGTCGCACGCCAATCCCGACGCTGACCGACGCCGATCGCCGCGCCGCCTTCCCCGACGTCAAGGGCCACGAAGTCCACGACAAGGCCCTCAACAGCTTCTGGCTGATCGATCAACTGGAATACCAGGATGCCAGCGACGCCAGTGTCCTGAACTGGGACATGAGCGGTTGGATCGGCGGCGATATCGACCGGCTGTGGCTGCGCTCCGAGGGCGAGCGCAGCAACGGTCACACGGAAAAGGCCGAAGTCCAGGCGCTCTGGGGACACGCCATCGGTCCCTGGTGGGACGTGGTCAGTGGCCTGCGCCAGGATTTCCAGCCGGGGGCGCCGCAGACCTGGGCCGCTTTCGGCGTGCAAGGCCTGGCCCTGTATAACTTTGAAACACAAGCAACGGCCTTCTTCGGCGAAAACGGTCAAAATGCGCTCCGCCTGGAAGGCGAGTACGACATTCTGCTCACCAACCGCCTGATTCTGCAGCCCAGCGCCGAGGCCAATGTCTACACGCGCAACGACCCCGCGCGGCGTATCGGCTCGGGCCTTGCCAACAGCGAAATCGGCCTGCGCCTGCGCTATGAGATCGTCCCCGAATTTGCCCCTTACCTTGGCGTGACCTGGAGCAGTTCCTACGGCAACACCGCCGACTACACTGGCGAGGATTGCGAAAAGCGCAGCGAGGCGCGCTTCGTCGCCGGTGTGCGGCTGTGGTTCTGAGCCCCCTGAACGCAAGATCGACAATGAGACCCGTTATGCTCACTTCTCCCCTTCGTCTGGCCGCCGCAATCGGCGCCCTGTTCATCAGCTCCCAGGCCCTGGCCGCCGAACTGATCCCGATCGATGTGCACCGCGATGCCAATTGCGGCTGCTGCAAGGCCTGGATCAGCCACCTGGAGAGCAATGGTTTCAAGGTTACCGATCATGTCGAAACCGACATGAGTGCGGTCAAGCAGAAGCTCGGCGTCGAGCCACGCCTGGCGTCTTGCCACACGGCAGTGATCAACGGCAAGTTCGTCGAGGGCCATGTCCCCGCCGACCAGGTGCTGGCCCTGAGCAAGCGCGCCGACCTCAAGGGGATGGCCGTGCCGGGCATGGTCACCGGCTCGCCCGGCATGGAAATGGGCGACCGGGTCGACGCCTACCAGGTGATCGGCGTAACTCAGGACGGCAGCGATCAAGTGATCGCCGACTACCCCGCCCAGTAATGCTGGTCGGTTACCTCGGACTCTTTCTCGCGGCCTTCGGCGCCGCGACACTCCTGCCGTTGCAGTCCGAAGCCGTACTGGTGGGCCTGTTGCTCAATGGCCAGTACGGCTTATGGCTGCTGTTGGCCGTGGCCACTGCCGGCAACGTGCTCGGTTCGCTGGTCAATTGGTGGCTGGGCCGCGCCATCGAGCGCTTCAAGGGCCGCCGCTGGTTCCCGGTCAGCCCCGCGCGCCTGGAACAGGCCGGCCAGCATTACCGGCGTTATGGCCACTGGTCGCTGTTATTGAGCTGGCTGCCGATCATCGGCGATCCCCTGACCCTGGTAGCCGGCGTCATGCGCGAACCCCTCGGGCGCTTCCTGTTGATCGTGACCCTGGCCAAGGGCGCCCGTTATGCCGTGCTGGCCTGGGCGACTCTGGGTTGGCAGTCATAAGCACGCACTGATTCGGTGCGCACCCCCTTCCACCGCGCTTTCTGCGCAGGCAATTCCCCTGCCTTTTTTTGCACATCGAGCGGAAAGTCCTGCCCTTCGTCGGTGCAATTGTAACAATTTTCCGGTTGTCTCGAGTGCAACAAAACCGATTGTCGAACAATTGAAAAACCTGCGTACCCCGCTCTAGGTTCTGGCCTAGACTCATTTTCGCCCAGTGCGACCGGTCGGTCATATTGCGAGGAAATAATCGAAACTTTCCGCAAGCGCGACAGGTCAGGTGATAGGAAGGGTCAGGGTCACTGGTGCAATCCTTGCAATGTTCTCGACAGCCTGGGTAGTCCACCGCGTCGCGGCGCCTTTGCGCAGTGATGTGTGGCGCTTTTGCGCCCGGCCACAGGAAGCGGCCATTTGCAGTACCGATGAAAGACCTGAATCAGATCAATAAAACGGGAGAAACACATGAACAGTGCCGCTTTAGAAATCCAGGGAGAGCTGAGTCACCAGGCCAAGGGCGATTCGACGTCAATGGCCATCCTGGCCCCGGGTGCAAAAACGGTACTGCCCACTCCACGTCAGAATCCGAACAAGAAGAAAGTCCTGTTCGTGACGTCGGAAATCGCCGATCTGGTCAAGACCGGCGGCCTCGGGGACGTTTCCGCTGCACTGCCCAGGGCCATGGCCCACCTGCACGACGTCCGGGTGCTGATACCCGGTTACCCGCAAGTGCTGCACAGCGATAACCCGATCCACATCATCGGCGAACTGGGCGGCCACGCCGCGTTGCCGCCGTGCAAGATCGGGCGCATGGACATGCCCGACGGCCTGGTGATCTATGTGCTGATCTGCCCCGAACTGTATGAGCGCGAGGGTTCGCCCTACGGCGCCAACAACGGTCGCGACTGGCCGGACAACCATATCCGTTTCGCCCGCCTCGGCCTGGCTGCCGCCGACATTGCCGCCAACCTGGCACAGATCCACTGGTGCCCGGATCTGGTGCACGCCCATGACTGGCCAGCAGGCCTGGCGCCGGCCTACATGCACTGGCGTGGCCAGCGCACCCCGACCCTGTTCACCATCCACAACCTCGCCTATCAGGGCGTGGTCAGCCTGGCCTCGTGCCCGGAGCTGGGCATTCCCGAGCACGCCCTGCAGCAGGAAGGCATGGAGTTCTACGGCAAGCTGTCGTTCCTCAAGGCCGGCATGGCCTATTCCAGCCACATCACCACGGTCAGCGCGACCTACGCCCAGGAAATCACCACCCCGGCGTTCGGCTGCGGCCTCGACGGCTTTCTTGCCAGCAAGACCCAGCAGGGCCTGCTCAGCGGCATTCCCAATGGCATTGACGAAAGCTGGGACGCAGCCACCGATCCGCACCTGTCGTGCCCGTTCAGCATTGGCGACTGGGAGGGCAAGGCCGCCAACGCCGCCCAGGTCCGCGAACTGTTCGGCCTGACCGCCAGTGCCGGGCCGTTGTTCGCCGTGGTCTCGCGGCTGGTCTACCAGAAAGGCCTGGACCTGACCCAGGGCGTGGCCGAGTACATCGTCAAGTCCGGCGGGCAGATTGCAATCATCGGCCGTGGCGAGCCCGAGGAAGAACAGGCCATGCGCGACCTGGCCCTGCGTTTTCCCGGACAGATCGGTGTGCGCATCGGCTTCAACGAAACCGACGCGCGACGCATGTTCGCCGGCAGCGACTTCCTGCTCATGCCATCGCGCTACGAGCCCTGCGGCCTGAGCCAGATGTATGCGCAGCGCTTTGGCTCATTGCCGGTGGCGCGCAACACCGGCGGCCTGGCCGATACCATCGAAAATGGCGTGACCGGCTTCCTGTTCGACGAATCCACCGTCGCCAGCTACGAAGAAGCCTTGAGCCGGGCATTCAAGGTGTTTGCCTACCCCGACCTGCTCAACGCCATGCGCTGCCGGGCGATGGCCGCGCCGTTCAACTGGTGCAAGGCAGTCGAACCCTACGCCGAACTCTACGAGCAACTGGTGGCCAAGGCCCTGGGCAGGTCGGTCAAGCATCAATAAGGAGGCCTGAATGCCGTTAAGGACGCAGGATACCTGGACTCACGGCGCCGTCATGCAGGACGCACAGCACACCCGCTTCGCGTTATGGGCGCCCGATGCATTTTCTGTCAGCGTCGAATTGGCGGATGGGCAGTCACTGCCCATGCTGCCCCAAGTCGACGGCTGGTTTGTACTCAAGACCCGCTGTCCGGCCGGCACCCGCTACCGCTTCAACATCGATGGCGAGCATGACGTTCCCGATCCGGCATCCCGGGCCCAGGTCCGCGGACCGGAGTCCCACAGCATCGTGGTCGATCCGCTGGCCTATCGCTGGCAACACACCTCCTGGCAAGGCCGGCCCTGGCACCAGGCGGTGATCTACGAACTGCACGTCGGCCTGCTGGGTGGTTACAGCGAGGTGCGCAGCCATCTGGTGCGCCTGGTGGAACTGGGCATCACCGCCATTGAACTGATGCCCCTGGCGCAGTTTCCCGGCGAGCGCAACTGGGGCTACGACGGCGTGCTGCCCTTTGCCCCCCAGTCCTCCTATGGCTCGCCGGCCGAGCTCAAGCAACTGATCGACACGGCCCATGGCCTGGGCCTGGCGGTGATCCTCGACGTGGTCTACAACCACTTCGGCCCCGACGGCAATTACCTGCACCAGTACGCCAGCGGCTTCTTTCGCGAAGACCGCCACACGCCCTGGGGCGCAGCCATCGACTTTCGCCGCCGCGAAGTGCGTGAGTTCTTCATCGACAACGCGCTGATGTGGCTGCTGGAATACCGTTTCGACGGCCTGCGCCTGGATGCGGTGCACGCCATCGACGACCCGGACTTCCTCCAGGAACTGGCCAGGCGCATTCGCCAGCAGGTCGACCCGGGCCGGCATGTCTGGCTCACCGTGGAAAACGAACACAATCAAGCCAGCCTGCTGAATAAGGGCTACGACGCGCAGTGGAACGACGACGGCCACAACGCACTGCACGTGCTGCTGACCGGCGAGACCGAGGCCTATTATGCTGACTTCAGCCAACAGCCTTGCGCCCTGCTCGCTCGCTGCCTGAGCCAGGGTTTTGTCTACCAGGGCGAGCCCGACCGTCGTGGCCAGCCGCGGGGGGAACCCAGTGGGCACCTGCCCCCCAGCGCGTTCGTGCTGTTTCTGCAAAACCACGATCAGATCGGCAATCGCGCCTTCGGCGAGCGCCTGCAGCAGCTCTGCCCGCCGGCCGCCTTGCACGCCGCCACGGTGCTGCTGCTGTTGTCGCCGATGATCCCGCTGATTTTCATGGGCGACGAAGTGTCTGCCAGCGAACCCTTTCTGTTCTTCACCAGCCATCACGGCGAGTTGGCCGAGGCGGTGCGCCAGGGGCGGCGCAACGAGTTCGCCTCGTTCGAGGCCTTTGCCGATCCACAGGTACGCCAACGCATTCCCGACCCCAATGCCCAGGCTACCTTCGATGCTTCGCGCGTCCGCTTGATACCCGACGACTATGGGTTGGGCCATCGCACCCAGGCGCTGTACCGGCAACTGCTGCTGATTCGCCAACGCGAACTCACCGCCCGCCTGCCCGGCGCCCACGCCCTGGGGGCCAACGTCCTAGGACCGCAGGCGCTGTGCGCGCGCTGGCAACTGGGCGATGGCAGCCTGCTGTGCATTGAGTTGAACCTTGGCGCCGATGCCGTTGCCCATACCTCTCAAGCCCAGGCGCGGACCCTCTTCGAATACCCCGATCACGCCCGTGCACACTTGCAGCAAGGTCAACTGATGCCCTACAGCGCGATTGTCACCCTCACCCCCGCCACGTCATTGCAACCCCCTGCAGGAGAGCGCCCATGAGTGATGCGCAACTGGAAATCCTCGCCAGCCGAGCCGGCCTGGCGGTGGACTGGATCGACGCCAATGGGCGACCACAGAAAGTCCAGCCAGCGGTCTTGCGCACGATCCTCAATGGCCTGGGCCACCCGGCCGGCAGTGCCCAGGAAATCGACGCCAGCCTGCTGGCCTTGCAGCAGAGCCAGGCCCTCGACCATTTGCCACCGATGCTCACCGTCGACGTCGGCAGCGGTCTCGACCTGAGCCGCTACTTTCCCGGGCAAACCCCCTGCGAGATCCAACTCGAAGACGGCGCGATCCTCAACCTGAAACTGGACGATGCGGCCGTGCTACCCGGGCTGCTGCCAGTGGGTTATCAGGACGTCAGCATTGCCGGCCAATACTTCACCCTCGCGGTCGCCCCCCTGCAGTGCCACAGCGTCGCAGCCGCGGTGGACGCGCCAGTGCCGCGGGCCTGGGGCCTGAGTGCGCAACTCTATGCCTTGCGTCGTACCGGGGATGGCGGTTTCGGTGACACCCAGGCCCTGGAAATGCTCGCCCGGGTTGCTGGCGAGCGCGGCGCCGATGCCCTGGCGATCAGCCCGATGCACGCCATGTTCAGCAATGACACCGAGCGCTACAGCCCTTATTCACCTTCCAGCCGCTTGTTCCTCAACAGCCTGTACGCCGCCCCCGGGGAAATCCTCGGCGAGCGTGCCCTGCGCCTGGCCATCGAGGCCACCGAACTGGGCGACGAGTTGAAACAGCTTGAGGATCAGCCGCTGGTGGACTGGCCACGCGCGGCCCGGGCCAAACAACGCGTGTTCGAAGCCTTGTACGCCGACTTCAGCCAGGGCGATCACCCGCTGCACGCCGACTTCAGCAGCTTTCGCCACAGCGGTGGCGAGGCCCTGGAAAACCACTGCCGCTTCGAAGCGTTGCAGGAAGCCTGCGCCGCCCGTGGCGAGAGCCTCGACTGGCGCCACTGGCCAGCCCCCCTGCGCAATCCACGCAGCGCGGAACTGGCAGCCTTCGCCGAGGAAAACAGCGGGCGCATCGGCTATTACGCCTTTTGCCAGTGGCTGATCGCCCGTTGCCTGCAACGCGCGCAGAACGTCGCCCGCAGCAGCGGCATGAGCATTGGCCTGATTGCCGACCTGGCGGTGGGTGCTGACGGCGGTGGCAGCCAGGCCTGGAGCCGCCAGGACGAATTGCTCGCCGAACTGACCGTGGGCGCACCACCGGACATTCTCAACCGCACGGGCCAGGGCTGGGGCATCTCCGCGTTTTCCCCCGAAGGCCTGGTACGCAACGGTTTTCGCGCATTCATCGAAATGCTCCGGGCCAATTTCGCCCATGCCGGCGGCCTGCGCATCGACCATGTGATGGGCCTGCAGCGGCTGTGGGTGATTCCCCTTGGGGCGCCGCCCAGCGATGGCGCGTACCTGTATTACCCGGTCGATGACCTGTTGCGCCTGCTGACCCTCGAATCCCACCGGCACCAGGCGATCGTCCTCGGCGAAGACCTCGGCACCGTCCCCGACGGCCTGCGGGACAAACTCGCGGCCCGCTCGATCCTCGGCATGCGCGTGCTGTTGTTCGAGCAGGACCACAACACCCGCTTCCGGCCGATTCTCGACTGGCCCGACAATGCCCTGGCCACCACCAGTACCCACGACCTGCCGACCCTCAACGGCTGGTGGCACGGCCGGGATATCGAATGGAACCTGCGCCTGCAGATGATCGATCACGACGGCGAACAGCACTGGCGCCAACATCGCCAGCGCGAGCGCGACGGCCTGCGCAGCGTCCTCAGCCAGGATCCGCAGAACTTTCGCGAGGAAAGCCACGAGACCGACCAGGTGCTCGATGCCAGCGTGCGCTTTCTCGGCCATACCCGCGCACCGCTGGTGCTGCTGCCGCTGGAGGACGCCCTGGGCCTGGACGAGCAGGCCAACCTGCCGGGCACCATCGACGCCCACCCGAACTGGAGCCGACGCCTGCCCGCCACCAGCGACACATTGCTGGATGACGCCGACGCCGCACGGCGCCTGGAAATGCTCGCCTGTGCGCGACTACAGGCCAGCGAGCGTGATCAATGACCGGGGCTGTGCGAGCGACCCTGCGGTTGCAATTCCACAAGGGTTTCACCCTGGACGATGCGGTGCCGCTGGTGCCGTACTTTGCCGAACTGGGCATCAGCCACCTGTACGCCTCGCCGCTGCTCAGTGCGCGCAGCGGCTCGATGCATGGCTACGACGTGGTCGACCCCAGCCAGGTCAATCCCGAACTGGGCGGCGAACCGGCCCTGCGCCGCCTGGTCGAGGCCCTGCGCACCAGGAACATGGGGCTGATCCTGGATATCGTGTCCAATCACATGGCGGTCGGCGGGGCCGATAACCCCTGGTGGCTCGACCTGCTGGAATGGGGCAGGCTGAGTCCCTACAGCGAATTCTTCGATATCCAATGGCACTCACCGGACCCCTTGCTCGAAGGCCAGTTGCTGCTGCCATTCCTCGGCAATGACTACGGTTTCACCCTGCAGGACGGCAGCCTGGCGCTGAAGTTCGATCCACGGCTTGGGCGCTTCTACGCCGAGCACCATGAGCACCAGTTCCCCATCTGCCCCAGCGACTATGGGCTGTTGCTGCAGGCCGAAGGCGATCTGGAGAGTGACCAGGCCGGACAGCTGAAAGCCCTCGCCGATCAGTTCACCACCCTGCACTACCAGAGCGATGCCCATGCCCGCGCCGGATCCCTCAGGCAGGCCCTGCAACGCTTGGCCGAAGACCCGGCCATCGCGCGCTGCATCGAGGCCAATCTGGCCCGGCACGATGGTCGTCAGGCTGACGGCTTTGCTCGACTGCACAGCCTGCTGGAGCGCCAGAGCTACCGCCTCGCCAGTTGGCGCACCGCCGCCGACGATATCAACTGGCGGCGCTTTTTCGATGTCAACGAATTGGGCGGGCTTCGCGTCGAACGCCCAGCCGTGTTCGAAGCCACTCACCGGAAAATCTTCGAACTGATTGCCGCCGGCCTGGTGGACGGCTTGCGCATCGATCACATCGACGGCCTGGCCGACCCCCGAGGTTACTGCCGCAAACTGCGGCGCCGGGTCGACGCCCTGGCACCCGGCAGGCACCTGCCGATCTACGTCGAGAAAATCCTCGGTGAAGGCGAAAGCCTGCGCCGCGACTGGCAGGTCGATGGCAGCACCGGTTACGAGTTCATGAACCAGCTGTCGTTGCTGCAACACGACCCGCAAGGCGCGCAGGCGCTGGGTGACTTGTGGCAGCGCCACAGCGGTCGCACCCCGGCCTTTATCGAGGAAGCACGGCTCGCCCGCGAGCAGATTCTCCAGGGCTCGCTGGGCAGCGATTTCGAGAGCGTGGCCCAGGCCTTGCTGCAAGTGGCACGCGACGATGTGATGAGCCGCGACCTGACCCTGGGCGCGATCCGCCGGGCCTTGCAGGCGCTGATCGTGAATTTCTCGGTGTACCGCACCTACATCAGCGCCCGCGGACGCTGCGCCGAGGACGACGGGTTTTTCCAGCAGGCCTTGCAGGGCGCCCGCCTGACGCTGAACGAAGCCGACTGGCCGGTGCTGGACAACATCGCCCAATGGCTCGGAGGCCAACCGTGGCGCGAACGCCCCCTGGGCCGCCCGCGCAAGATCCTCAAGCACGCCTGCGTGCGCTTCCAGCAACTGACTTCGCCGGCAGCGGCCAAGGCCGTCGAAGACACCGCGTTCTACCGCAGCGGGGTACTGCTGTCGCGCAACGACGTGGGCTTCAACAGCGAACAATTCAGTGCGCCCGTCAGCGAGTTCCACCGCGTCAACCGCGAACGTCTGGCGAGCTTCCCGGACAACTTGCTGGCCACCGCCACCCACGATCACAAGCGCGGCGAAGACAGCCGCGCGCGCCTGGCGCTGCTCAGTGAACGCAGTGCCTGGTACGCCGATCAGGTCGAGGCCTGGCGCGTCCTGGCCGAGGGCTTGCGCGAGGATCCCCAGGCGCCTGCGGCGGGCGACGAACTGATCCTCTACCAGAGCCTGCTCGGCAGTTGGCCGCTGGACCTGCGCGCCGACGACGAGCCGGCCCTGGCCGACTACTGCGCGCGCGTCTGGCAGTGGCAGCAAAAGGCCCTGCGCGAAGCCAAGCTCAGCACCAGTTGGAGCGCCGCCAACGAACCCTATGAGCAAGCCGCCCGGGCCTTCACTGAACGCCTGCTGTGCTCGCCGGAAGGACGGGCCCTGCGCCGGCAGATCGCCGAAGCCGCGCAATCAATAGCCGTGGGTGGTGCGCTCAACAGTTTGGCGCAAACCTTGCTGCGCATGACCGTGCCGGGAGTGCCGGACCTGTATCAGGGTGCCGAGTTCTGGGACTTCAGCCTGGTCGACCCGGACAACCGCCGCCCTGTTGATTACCTGGCACGCCGGCAGGCACTGCACGCCGAGACAGACCCTCGCGGCTTGCTGGAGCACTGGCGCAACGGGCACATCAAGCAGGCGTTGATCGCCCGCACCCTGGCCCTGCGCGGCGAGCATCCAGCGCTGTTCCGGCACGGGCGCTATCTGCCCTTGCCGGTGCACGGCAGCCAGGCCGATCGCGTGCTGGCGTTCGCCCGTGAGTACCGCGGGCAATGGCTGGTGGTCGTGGTGCCGGTGCGGGTTGCAAGCTTGCTGCAAAGCAGTGCCACCCCCCTGGTGCCTGCCCCGTGCTGGGACGATACCCGGGTCACCTTACCGTTCAGCCCACACCGGCAAAAACTAAATGGACTTTTTTCCACCGTCGAAGTCACACACCCAACAGAGCTGCCGATCAGCACCGCGCTGGGGGATTTCACGGTCAATGTGTTTATCCAGCCTTGAGTTCAACGCAGGAGCATCACCATGAGCAACGACGACAAACGCATACGTGAATTCGCCTATCAGATCTGGGAATCCGAGGGCAAACCCGAAGGGCAGGAAGCCCGCCACTGGGAGATGGCGAGCAAACTGGCGGAAGCCGAGGCCCTGGCCCCGAGCAAACCACCCAAGGCCGGTAAAGCCGCCAGCGATAAGTCAGCCGCCGCGAAAACCAGCGCCAAACCCGCGAGCAAGGCCAAGGCCTCCGCCGCCCAGGTGGTGACCCCGCCCGGTGAAAAGCCTGCTGCGGTGAAAAAACCCCGCGCTCCGCGCAAGCCGGCGATTTGAACGACAGATTGCACTGACTGATATCGCAATCGCGCAACAGGAGTTTCCATGCCCACGCACAAGCAAACCGCAACAGAGCCGCACACCGTGGACCCGACGCGGATTCGTGAAGGCCTGCCCTTCCCGCTGGGCGCCACCTGGGATGGTCTTGGCGTCAACTTCGCGATCTTCTCGGCCCACGCCACCAAGGTCGAACTGTGCCTGTTCGACGCGGCCGGCGAGGTCGAGCTGGAGCGCATCGAGCTGCCCGAATACACCGATGAGATTTTTCACGGTTACCTGCCCGACGCCCACCCGGGGCTGATCTACGGTTACCGGGTGTACGGTCCCTACGATCCGCAGAACGGTCATCGTTTCAACCACAACAAGTTGTTGATCGACCCCTATGCCAAGCAGCTGGTGGGTGAACTGAAGTGGTCCGAAGCACTGTTCGGCTACACCATCGGTCACCCGGACGCCGACCTCAGTTTCGACGAACGTGACAGCGCGCCCTTCGTGCCCAAGTGCAAGGTGATCGATCCGGCACACACCTGGGGGCACGATCACCGGGTCAATGTGCCGTGGGACAAGACGATCATTTATGAGACTCACGTGCGCGGCATCAGCATGCGCCACCCGTCCGTGCCCGACGCGCTGCGCGGGACCTTTGCCGGGCTGATGGTCGACGACCTGCTGGAGCACATCCGCAAGCTCGGGGTGTCGTCGGTGGAGCTGCTGCCGATCCACGCCTTCGTCAACGACCAGCACCTGCTGCACAAGGGCATGACCAACTACTGGGGCTACAACAGCATCGCCTTCTTCGCCCCCGACCCGCGCTACCTAGCCAGCGGCAAGATTGCCGAGTTCAAGGAGATGGTCGCGCACCTGCACGAAGCCAATCTCGAAGTCATTCTCGACGTGGTCTACAACCACACCGCCGAAGGCAACGAGCAGGGCCCGACCCTGTCGATGCGCGGCATCGACAATGCCTCGTACTATCGACTGATGCCGGACGACAAGCGCTTCTACATCAACGATTCCGGGACCGGCAACACCCTCGACCTGAGTCATCCGTGCGTGCTGCAGATGGTCACCGACTCGTTGCGTTACTGGGCCTCGGAAATGCACGTCGACGGGTTCCGCTTTGACCTGGCAACCATTCTTGGGCGCTATCACGACGGCTTCGACGAGCGCCACAGCTTCCTCGTGGCCTGCCGCCAGGATCCGGTGCTGCGCCAGGTGAAGTTGATTGCCGAACCCTGGGACTGCGGTCCCGGCGGTTATCAGGTGGGTGGTTTCCCACCCGGCTGGATGGAGTGGAACGATCGTTTTCGCGACACAGTGCGCGCGTTCTGGAAAGGCGACGACGGCCAGCTGGCAGACTTCGCCGCACGCATGACCGCGTCCGGTGAAATGTTCAACCAGCGTGGCCGGCGGCCCTATGCATCGGTCAACTTCGTCACCGCCCATGACGGTTTCACCCTCAATGACCTGGTGTCCTACAACGACAAGCACAACGAGGCCAATGACGAAGGCAACCAGGACGGCAGCAACAACAACCTGTCATGGAACCACGGCGTCGAAGGCCCGACCGACGACCCCGAGATCAATGCCCTGCGCCATCGGCAGATGCGCAATTTCTTCGCCACCTTGCTGCTGGCCCAGGGCACGCCGATGCTGGTGGCCGGCGACGAGTTCGCCCGCACCCAGCACGGCAACAACAACGCCTACTGCCAGGACAGCGAGATCGGCTGGGTCAATTGGGACCTGAGCGAAGACGGCAAGGCCCTGCTCAAGTTCGTCAAGCGCCTGATCAAGCTGCGCCTGGCCTATCCGATCCTGCGCCGGGGACGCTTCCTGGTGGGTAGCTACAACGAAGATATCGGAGTCAAGGACGTCACCTGGCTCGCACCCGACGGCAGCGAGATGTCCACCGAGCAGTGGCAGGACGGCCATGGCCGTTGCCTCGGCATGCTGCTTGACGGCCGTGCCCAGGAAACCGGGATCCGTCGCAAGGGCGGCGACGCCACCTTGCTGCTGGTGGTCAATGCCCATCACGACATCGTCAACTTCCAGCTGCCCGAAGTCCCCGACGGCAGTTTCTGGACCTGCATGCTCGACACCAACCAGCCGGCGATTCGTGGCCAGGAGCGCTTCGACTTCAACCACGTCTACTCGGTGACCGGGCGCTCGCTGTTGCTGTTCGAGTTGCAGCGCGAGGAGGACGACTGAGGGGTCGCCCGGCAGCAGGAAAAATCCGCAATAGTCTGAACTGCCGGGCAAAGCACGAGTCGCATGGATAACCCGTTGCGACTTTCGAGGAGAGATTGTGAACCCCGACCCTGAACGGCAACCGACCCGGCCTACTCCGCTGGGTACCGCTGCGGACGTGCATCGCCTGCGGATCCTGACGGTCAATACGCACAAGGGCTTCACCGCATTCAACCGGCGCTTCATCCTGCCCGAACTGCGCGAGGCGGTGCGCAGTACGTCGGCCGACCTGGTGTTCCTCCAGGAAGTGCTGGGTGAGCATGACCGCCACGCCAACCGCCACAGCAACTGGCCGGCCACCTCGCAATACGAGTTCCTCGCCGACAGCATGTGGAGCGACTTTGCCTATGGACGCAACGCGGTCTACCCCGACGGCCACCACGGCAATGCCCTGCTGTCGAAATACCCGATTCGCCATCACCGCAACCTCGACGTATCGATCACCGGCCCCGAGCGCCGCGGCTTGTTGCACTGCGTGCTGGATGTGCCGGGGCACGCCGAGGTCCACGCGATTTGCGTGCACCTGAGTCTGCTGGAAAGCCATCGGCAATTGCAGCTGGCCCTGCTCTGCCAATTGATCGAGTCGCTGCCCGCGGATGCGCCGGTGATCATCGCCGGCGATTTCAACGACTGGCAGATGCACGGCAACCTCACCCTCGGCCGGCGCAACGACCTGCACGAAGCCTTCGAGCGTCACCACGGACAACTGGCAAAAACCTACCCCGCGCGCTTCCCCCTCCTGCGCCTGGACCGCGTCTACCTGCGCAACGCCAGCAGCCACGAACCGAAAATCCTCGGCAACAAACCCTGGACCCATCTCTCCGACCATTTGCCACTGTCGGTGGAGGTGCATTTGTAAACCGGGATGGATGCGCCTTCCCACCAGATGTTGCCCTGCCAATGACCCACTGTGGGAGCAGCTCGGGCGGCGTTCCGCTGCTCGCGAAAGCGGGCTGTCAGCCAACACATATTTGGCCGGTGCCGGCCTCTTCCCGAGCAGGCTCGGTCCCACAAGACAATGCGACCTGATCTGCCAACACAATCCACTGTAGGAGCGAGCCTGCTCGCGAAAAACCTCAGGCCGCCACGTGCTTTCTGGATGCGCGCGTTATCGTTCACGACCATCGCGGTCAAGCCCGCTCCTACAGGTTGTTTGTACTGCCAATGCAATCAGAGGGGCCAATTCAATCCGCTGTAGGAGCCAGCCTGCTGGCGATGAAGTTGATGCGGTGTGGCTGATGCTCTCCTCGCCAGCGGGCTGACTCCCACAAAGGCGCATGAGAATCGCTTCAGAGGTGATTTCACGCAGAAACAACACCTTGGAGAATCGCCAATTTTCAGTCATTTACCTGCTCTGATTTTGACGTACCGCTCATCGTTCAATTTCTTGACGCAGCGCCCGCGGTCTTCTTAGCTACAGCTTACTACCCCCCGCAAACACACCTGGGGCAGGCCCTGAACACCCGCTCTAGCGGGCCGCCAGGGTTTGCCTCGATGAAATCGGTCGCCCCTCGATCGGGGTAGGAGAGACGCCAACACGTGCACTGCCAGCCAGGTACAGCGCCATGAACACCTCCTCTTTCCAGCATGAGTTCACCCTGACCCTCACCGTTTCCACCACACTGCTGGTGCTCTGTACGTCCATGGAGGTGTTGGCCGCTGAGACTGAGGAGGAGGCCATCCCCTGGTACCGGCAAGACGTACCCACTTTCACCTTTCCGGCCACGCCGCCCCTGCAGACCGCCCGCTTCCTCAGCCAACCCGGTATCGACAATCAACGGCTGAGCATCGAGCAAGCCGCACCGTCCGCCTGGCAACGGGTCTATGGCCAACCTGCCGCCCAGGCCGAACACGACATCCTCAACTCACCCTTCGCCGCCCTCGCCGCCCCCACTGGCAAAAGCCCTGCGCTGCTGACCCTGCACGGCAATGGCGGGAGCATCCAGCGTATCGGCCTGATCGGCGGCAGCCAGCAGATTCAGGGCAACAGCAGCGGCGTGCTGATCGGTCCGGCGCTCGCCGATCCCGGCAGCGACAGCCTGAATGTGCAGGGTGACAGCCTCGGTGCCTACTGGAGCCTGATCGGCGCCAGCGGCTGGCATGTCGACTTGAGTGCCAGCGGCGGCCGGGTCAGTGGTTTCAGCCGCAACAGTGAGGGCGAGCGGCAAGCCACCGAGGGCAGCGCGGTGACCCTGTCGGTCGAAGGTGGGTTTCCCATCGGTGTCAGCAAGAACTGGGTGATCGAGCCCCAGGCGCAGTTGATCAACCAGCGCATCACCCTGGACAGCAACAACGCCGGCAACGGCAATGCTCAGTCCAGCGACATGACGTCGTGGAGTGGGCGTGTCGGCGCGCGCCTGAAAGGGAGTTACGACATCAACGGCCTGCCGATCGAACCCTATGTACGTACCAACCTGTGGCACACGGTCAACACCAGCGCCACGGTCAGCCTCGACCAGGTGGACAAGATCAGCAGCAGCCGCAACTCGTCAACCGTCGAACTGGGCCTCGGCCTGGTGGCCAAGGTCACCCCGGCGGTCAGCCTGTACGTCAGCGCCGACTACAGCAGTGATGTCGATGACAACGACCTGAACGGCCTGATCGGCAGTCTTGGCGTGCGCATGCGCTGGTGAGACCCGACAGCGAGGCAGTGTCGCAGGGAGTGGTTTGCCCGCCATTCGACCCACGGGCCGACAAGGACAATTCCCTGCCCGCCCGCCAGGTTTGCCCTCAGCCCTGCGGACGCAGGATCAATACCGCCAACGGCGGCAGATTCAACGCCAACGACATTGCCTGCCCATGACTCGGCACATCCTCGGCCAGCGCTCCGCCGCCGTTGCCGTAATTGGACCCGGCATAGATCGCCGAATCGCTGTTGAGCACCTCGTCCCACTGCCCGGCGAAGGGCACGCCAACCCGGTAAGCCTCGCGCGGCACCGGGGTAAAGTTGGCCACCACCAGCACCGGCTTGCCGGCCTTGCTCCAGCGCAGCCAGGCGTAGACGCTGTTGATGGCATCGTCACCGATCAGCCATTGGAAGCCTTGTGGCACGTCGTCCTGATCGTGCAGGGCCGGCTCGTCGCGGTACAGCCGATTGAGGTCACCGACCAACTGCTGCACGCCCTTGTGTTCCGAATACTGCAGCAGGTACCAGTCGAGTTGCTGGTCATGATTCCACTCGCGCCACTGACCGAACTCACAGCCCATGAACAGCAGCTTCTTGCCCGGATGGGCCCACATGAAACTCAGGTAGGCCCGCAGGTTGGCGAATTTCTGCCAGCGATCGCCGGGCATCTTGTCGATCAGCGAGTGCTTGCCGTGCACCACCTCATCGTGGGAGATCGGCAGGATAAAGCGCTCCGACCAGGCATAGACCAGGCCGAAGCTCAACTCGTTGTGGTGATGGGCGCGGTACACCGGATCCTGCTGGATGTAGTGCAGGGAGTCGTGCATCCAGCCCATGTTCCATTTGTAGTCGAAACCCAGGCCGCCTTGCTGAGTGCCCTGGCTGACGCCCGGCCAGGCCGTGGACTCTTCGGCAATCACCAGCGCGCCCGGGGCTTCGAGGTCGACCACGTCATTGAGGTGACGGACGAAGTCGATGGCCTCGAGGTTCTCCCGCCCGCCGTGGCGATTGGGCACCCACTCGCCGGCCTTGCGCGAATAGTCGCGATAGAGCATCGAGGCCACCGCATCGACTCGCAGCCCGTCGATGTGGAAATGCTTGAGCCAGTGCAGTGCCGAGGCCAGCATGAAGCCATGCACTTCGGTGCGCCCGAGGTTGTAGATCAGCGTGTCCCAGTCCTGGTGAAAGCCTTCCAGCGGGTTGCCGTATTCGTACAGCGCGGTGCCATCGAACTGCGCCAGGCCGTGGGCGTCAGTGGGAAAATGCGCCGGCACCCAGTCGAGGATCACGCCGATCCCCGCCACGTGGCAGGCGTTGACGAAGGCAGCAAACTCGGACGGCGAGCCGTAGCGCGCGCTCGGGGCAAATTGCGACAAGGGCTGATAGCCCCAGGAGCCTCCGAACGGGTGCTCCATGATCGGCATCAGTTCGATATGGGTGAAGCCCAGCTCCTGGACGTACGGAATCAACTGTTCGGCCAGTTCGCCCCAGCTGTACTGGCGCGCCACCTCGCCAGCATCGTCAACTTCGCAGCGCCAGGAACCGGCATGCAGTTCATAGATCGACAAGGCGGCTTGCGGATCCTGACGCTCGCCGCGAGCCTGCATCCACGCCTGATCCTGCCAGTCGATGCTCAGCGGTGCCGCGACTTTCGACGCGGTGTCGGGCGGCAGCTGGGTGGCCAGGGCCATCGGGTCGGCCTTGAGCGGCAGAATCCCGTGCTCGCCTAAAATTTCATATTTGTAGGCCTCGCCGGCCTGCAAGCGCGGCACGAACAATTCCCACACCCCTGAAGGGTGACGCAGGCGCATGGGGTGGCGGCGCCCGTCCCAATTGTTGAAGTCGCCCACCACCGACACCCGTCGCGCATTCGGCGCCCATACGGCAAAACGCACACCGTCGATGCCCTCGACATTCACCAACTGGGCGCCGAGGCAGGCACTGAGGTCGCGGTGATTGCCCTCGGCGAACAGGTAAAGATCCATCTCCCCGAGCAACTGGCCAAAGCTATAGGGATCTTCGGCGATCTGCTCGCCACCGGCCCATTGCGTACGCAGCCGGTAAGCCCCGGTACGCGGAAAATGCCCGACGAACAACCCCGGTACCTCGCTGCTCTGGAGATTACCGAGCTCTTCCCCGCTGTCGCGATCGATCACCTGCACACTCAACGCATCCGGCAGGAAGGCGCGGATGAACTGGCCGCCCGCGCCGTCGGCATGCGGGCCAAGTACCGCAAAGGGATCCTGATGTTCGGCGCGTACCAGCGCCTCGATATCACGCGCTGCCGGCAGCAGCGCCTCCTGTAGTCCCTGTTCCTTCATGACTGCTCTCCACCTGATTCGGAAAAGGGTTTGAGTTCACTCAACAATCCATGCAAACCGTGCAGCGGCACCGGCAACCAGGCCGGACGGTTTTCCGCTTCGTACGCCACTTCATACGCCGCCTTCTCCAGGCTGAACAACGCCAGCGCTGCGTCTTCGGCCCCGGGCGCCTGCCAGGCATGGCCAAGACTAGCCGTTGCCAGCCGATACGCCTGGACAAACGCCTGGCTAGCCTCACGCAAATAACGTTCGGTGACCCGTTGCCGCGCAGCGTCGCCCTGCCCGCTGCTGTCCACGCCCTGGCCACTGCGCGCCATGGCCGCCGCGTAGTCGAACGAGCGCAGCACGCCGCTGACATCCTTGTACGGACTGTGCTTGCCTCTTCGCTCATGCAACGGCCGCGCCGGTTCGCCTTCGAAGTCGATCAGATAGGCATCGCCCTTGATCACCAGCACCTGGCCGAGGTGCAAATCGCCGTGAACGCGCATGCGCAAACCGCCGGTCGCCGCCTCGGCCAGGACTTGCACCTGGTTGAGTATGGCCTTGCGTTGTTGCACTAATTGCGTGACCAGTGCCTGATCGGCAGCAGTCAGTTGCGACTGATGTTGCTCCAGCAGCAGCAAGGCGCGTTCCACTTGGGCAGCGATGGCCTTGCCCGCAGCCTTTTGATCCTTGGCCGTGGTGACCTCGCAACCGAACGCCGGGTCATCGCTGGGCAACGCCAGCAACTGATGCATTTCCCCCAGGCGCTGGCCGAGCATGGCGGCGAAATCCTGCAGTTCGCCGAGGGCGTTGTAGTGCTGGTCCTGTTCCGACATGGCATCGGCCAGTTCGTCGCGAATCGCCCGCTCGAGGTTGTTCTGGGTCCACTCCCAGGCATCGCCCTGATTGCTCAAATAGCCTTGGGCGATCATCAGCAGATTGTCGTCGCCCTGGGCATCGCGCCGCACCACTGAGCCCAGCAAGGGTGAAATATGCTCAAAGCCGGCGGCTGTCAGGTAAGCGCCCATTTCCAGTTCCGGGTGTACGCCACTGGCGACCTTGCGGATCAATTTCAACACCAGGCTGCCACCGATCACCACCGAACTGTTGGACTGCTCCGCCGACAGGTAACGCACTTCCGACTCGGCGCCCAGGCCCAGTTCGGCCAGGCGCGGTGTGGGTTCGAAGCGGATATCACCGTCGCTGGAACTGAGCACGGTTTGCGCCTGCAACCCCTGCAACACCGCGCGGATAAAACTTTCCAGACTGAAGGCATCAGTCACCAGGCCGACCTGACGGCCACGTCGCACCCTGGATAAAGCCAACTGCTGGGGCAGCGCCGCGCCCACCTGGTCTTCCGCTAGAAAGCCCAACGGCAATTGATAACGACTGACTTGGCCCTGGCTGCTGACCTCGATCTCACTGAGCAACACCGGGTGCTGTGCATCACCAAAGCGCACGCCGTAGGCCATGCGCACCGAATCGATGCCTGCATCCTTGCCGGTAAACCAGCGACGGTTCGTCAGCCAACTCGGCAGCACGGTCTGCTCCAACAAGGTGCGCGAAGGTGCCTCCAGCAGCTCTTCCATGCGCTTTTTCAGGACCAGGGTAATGAAGTCCGGCAGGCTTTGCGCAGGCTCGGCGTGCCAGCTCGGCATCTGGTTTTCGGCGGCGAGGACGAACCAGTAGAAACCGTAGGGCGCCAGGGTCAGCAGGAAATTCAGCTGGCCAATGGGCGGGAAGGCATTGCCGCCGAGCATTTCCACCGGGACCATGCCGACGAATGCCGACAGGTCCAGTTCGGCGGCCTGGGCGCTGCGCGAGACGTTGGCCACGCACAGGATGATTTCCTGACGGCCGTCCTCCCCCGTGAACTCACGGGTATAGGCCAGGATTCGTCGGTTGCTCGGCGACAGCATTTTCAGGCTGCCCCGGCCGAACGCCTTGGATTGCTTGCGCACGGCGAGCATGCGCCGGGTCCAGTTGAGCAGCGAATGGGGGTCACCGGCCTGGGTTTCGACATTGACCGACTGATAGCCGTATTGCGGGTCCATGATCGGTGGCAGCACCAGACTGGCCGGATCAGCGCGGGAGAAGCCGCCGTTACGGTCGATCGACCACTGCATCGGCGTGCGCACGCCGTCGCGGTCTCCCAGATAGATGTTATCGCCCATGCCGATCTCGTCGCCGTAGTACAGGGTCGGCGTGCCGGGCATGGACAACAGCAGGCTGTTGAGCAATTCGACCCGACGGCGGTCGCGTTCCATCAATGGCGCCAAACGCCGGCGAATACCCAGGTTGATACGCGCCCGACGGTCGGCGGCGTAGTAGTTCCACAGGTAATCGCGCTCGCGGTCGGTGACCATTTCCAGGGTCAGCTCATCGTGATTGCGCAGGAAAATCGCCCATTGGCAGTTCGCCGGGATCTCCGGGGTCTGGCGCAGGATATCGGTGATCGGAAAGCGGTCTTCCTGGGCCAGCGCCATGTACATGCGCGGCATCAGCGGGAAGTGAAAGGCCATGTGGCATTCGTCACCGTTGTCGCCATGGGTATCGCCGAAATACAGCTGGGTGTCTTCCGGCCATTGGTTGGCCTCGGCCAGCAGCATGCGGTCCGGGTAGTTGGCGTCGATCTCGGCGCGGATCTGCTTGAGCACGTCATGGGTTTCGGGCAGGTTTTCGTTGTTGGTGCCGTCGCGCTCGATCAGGTACGGGATGGCGTCCAGGCGCAGGCCGTCGATGCCCATGTCGAGCCAATAGCGCATCACCGACAGCACTGCTTTCATGACCTGCGGGTTGTCGAAATTGAGGTCAGGCTGGTGCGAGTAGAAACGGTGCCAGAAGTACTGGCCGGCCACCGGATCCCAGGTCCAGTTGGACTTTTCGGTGTCGAGGAAGATGATCCGCGTGCCGTCGTACTTCTGGTCATCATCGGACCACACGTAGAAATCCCGCGCCGCCGATCCGCGCTTGGCCTTGCGCGCGCGCTGGAACCAGGGGTGCTGGTCGGAGGTGTGATTGATCACCAGTTCGGTGATCACCCGCAGCCCGCGCTTGTGCGCCTCGGCGATAAACCGCCGGGCATCGGCCATGGTTCCGTAGTCGCTGTGCACGCCCCGGTATTCGGCGATGTCGTAGCCGTCGTCACGCCGTGGCGAAGGGTAGAACGGCAACAGCCAGATGGTGTTGACGCCGAGATCGGCGATGTAGTCGAGTTTGCTGATCAGGCCGGGAAAATCGCCAATGCCGTCGTTGTTCGAGTCGAAATAGGATTTGACGTGAACCTGATAAATCACCGCGTCCTTGTACCAGAGCGGGTCGTTGTTGAAGGTGGCTGACCTGGGTTTCTTCGCCATGAAAATCTCCTGCTCGAATTGGGGGTGGAGCGGTGTTGCTACGGGTCTTTGTAGGAGCTGGCTTGCCAGCGAAGCCGGCCTGACGGTGCACATATCCCTCCCTGCCTAAAACTCCGCTCCACTGTAGGAGCTGGCTTGCCAGCGAAGGCGATGTGTCGGTCTACATATCCCTCTCTGCCAATACTCCGCTCCACTGTAGGAGCTGGCTTGCCAGCGAAGGCGATGTGTCGGTGTACATATCCCTCTCTGCCAATACTCCGCTCCACTGTAGGAGCGGTCTCCCGCTTGCGGCTGCTAGCGAAGGCATTTTTCCGGTGTACATATCCATTCCTGCGGTAACGGCGGCCTATGGTTTCGCTCTTACAGCGACTCCCTTTTTTACAAGCGCCAAAAAAAGGAAGCAAAAAACGCTTGCCCCAACCTCCGGCCCCCTCGCTTAGGCTCGGCGTAACTTCGCTCCGGCATCCATCCGCGGGTCATCGCCTCCGGTTGGCTTCGCTGGCACCTCCTCTCGATGACTGCGGCTGCGCCGCAGCGCGCTACGCGCTCCCCTCGGATGAATGCCTCCACTCAGCCGTCGGTAACGGGGCCTGTGAATCAAAATCCCAAGCAGCCGAGGCGGCCTGCCGGCCGGCCTGGCTGGGGACTGGTGCGCCACCCCTCACACCGATATCCGCCATATCCCAAACGGCTGATGCCAAGGCTCAATCCGCATCCACTGGGTCTTGCCATACCAGGTCCAGCGATGGCCATTCATTAAATCTTCACCCTGGGTCGCGGCGTCGTCGGGCAGGCCCAGTTCCCACAACGGCAGTTCGAAATGCGCCTCCTGGGCGTTGAAGGGGTCGAGGCTGACGGCGACCAGGATGAAGTTTTTGCCATCGGCGGTGCGTTTGCCGAAGTAGAGGATGTTGTCGTTCCAGGCGTTGTAGATCTGCAAGCCCAGGTGCGTATGCAGTGCCGGGTTTTGTCGGCGAATGCGGTTGAGTTGGGCGATTTCGGCGATGATGTTGCCCGGCGCCGTGAAGTCGCGGACGCGGATCTGGTACTTCTCCGAGTCCAGGTATTCCTCCTTGCCCGGCACCGGCGCCGATTCGCACAGTTCAAACCCCGAATACATGCCCCACAGCCCCGAACCCATGGTCGCCAGCGCGGCGCGGATGAGGAAGCCGGCGCGGCCGGACTGGTGCAGGAAGCCCGGGTTGATGTCCGGGGTATTGACGAAAAAGTTTGGCCGGTAGCACTCGCGCCAGGGCGACTGGTTCAGTTCGGTCAGGTAGGTCGCCAATTCGTGCTTGGTATTGCGCCAGGTGAAGTAGGTGTAGCTCTGGGAGTAACCGACCTTGCCCAGCCGCGCCATCATCGCCGGGGTGGTGAAGGCCTCGGCGAGGAAAATCACTTCTGGGTACTTGGCGCGTACATCGCCAATCAGCCACTGCCAGAACGGCAGGGGCTTGGTGTGGGGGTTGTCGACACGGAAGATCTTCACCCCCTCCTCGACCCAGCCAACCACAATGTCGCGCAGTTCCAGCCACAGGCTGGGGATGGCGTCGGCGGCGTAGAAGTCGACGTTGACGATGTCCTGGTACTTCTTCGGAGGATTTTCCGCGTACTTGATCGTGCCGTCCGGCCGCCAGTTGAACCAGCCCGGATGCTGTTCGAGCCAAGGGTGGTCCTGGGAGCACTGGATAGCGAAGTCGAGGGCGATCTCCAGGCCGTGGTCGTTGGCCGCCGCCACCAGGCGGCGAAAGTCCTCGCGCGTGCCCAGTTGCGAATGAATCGCCTCGTGCCCGCCCTCCTCGCTGCCAATCGCATAGGGACTGCCCGGATCATCGGGGCCGGCGGTCAGCGAGTTGTTCGGACCTTTGCGATGGCTGCGGCCGATAGGGTGGATCGGCGGGAAATACAGCACGTCGAAACCCATGTCCTGGATCATCGCCAGGCGCGAGTGGACATCGTTAAAGGTGCCATGGCGCGCCGGATCGTCGGTGATCGAGCGGGGAAACAGCTCGTACCAACTGGCAAACTGCGCCGCCTCGCGTTCGACATCCAACGGGTATTCGGGACTCAGGCTGAGGTAGGGTCGATTGTCCGCGGCGGCCATCAACCAGCGGCTGTGGGGGTGCAGGAACAGCGCCACCTGCTCGGCTTCCAGCAGCCCTTCCAGCTGATGCTGCAATGCCGCCAGCTCCTCACTCAACGCCCCTTCGCTGCGCTCGGCGGCGTGCTGCACCTGCTGGCGGCCCTCCTGCAGTTCAAGGCTGACCGGAACCCCAGCGAGATGCTTTTTCTCCAGCTCATAACAGAAGCTGGCGAACTGATCGATCCACGCCTCGATGCAGAAGCGGTAACGACCCGGCGCCAGCACCTTGAACTGGCCCTGCCACGCGTCGTTACCGAGGTCCTTCAGCACATCGGTGTGCCAGATCGCGGTCGCTTCGTTACACCAGCGCACCCGCACCGCCAGCTTGTCGTGGCCGTCGGCAAACACCTTGCTGCGCACCGTCACGGTCTGCCCGGCAACGGCCTTGACCGCAAACCGCCCACCATCGAGCACCGGCTGGGTGTTCTCGATGGCAATACGCGGCAGCAGCAAGGCCTGGGCCAAGGGCAGATGCGAATTGTGATCCTGTGAATCGTCGTGCAATTGCGGTGGTAATTCGGTCGTCATCGAGCATCGCCCCTTACGCCCCATGGACGCTCTTGTGCCTGATTTCAGTGCCTGTCTGACCTGCTTAAGTTTCCGAACGCCAGGACCCGGGAAAAGTTCAGCCGGATCTGCAATCCGCCCGGCGGTGGAATCAATTCGTGGTGTCTGCGGTCCATCGCACTAAGCCAAGCACAAAAGAGGCCACCACGATGAGTATCCCGACCCCACCAGAAACGCCCGATCCAAACATCGACCAACCGATCCTGCCGCCCACCGACCCCGAGCCCGTCCCGGAAAAAGACCCGGTGCCACCGGGTACGATGCCGCCGGTGGGTGATCCACCGCCGGAGGAGCCGCCGATTCGGGTGTAAACCACTGATCCTGCGCGAGCCAGTTGACGATCCCATGACGATCGTCACTGCTCGTCTTTCTCCAACCACCGCACAATCACCGGCATCACACTGAACACCGCCAACGCCAACAAGGTACTCAGCACCGCCGTCGATTCCCGTCCCAACCCGGCGGCGACACCAATGGCGGCGGTCATCCACAGCCCGGCGGCGGTGGTCAGGCCTTTGACGTGGCTTTCGTCGCCATCCTTGTTTTTCAGGATGGTCCCGGCGCCGAGGAAGCCGATGCCGGCGATCACGCCCTGGACCACCCGACTCATCGCGTCCGACTCTGCGCCTGCAACCTGCGGCACCAGCACGAACAGCGCCGCGCCCATGGCCACCAGCATGTGGGTGCGCACGCCGGCGGCCTTGCCTTTGTGCTCGCGCTCGAAACCGAGGATCGCCCCCAGCAACGCGGCGATCAGCAGGCGCACGGTGATGCGGGTCAGTTGCGCGGCGTCGCCGATATCGGCGAACTCGCCTTGCAGGGTGATCCAGACTTGCTGCCACCAGGCGTCCATGGGGCGCTCCTCGTTAAGGACAGGAATAGTCGATGGACAGCGCCGACCGCTAATCGGTTGCAGCGAACGATGCCCGCCGCATGGCCCCTAAAGAACAGGTCCGCCCAACTGGAGAGTCCCATGCCCGTACGCATCGAAAACCAGACTTGTTTTTTCACCACCGAGAGCGGCGAAGAAATTCGCCTGGCAGCCGACCTGACGGTGATCACCGACGGCGCAAAATCGATGTCGGCGGTCGACCTCGATGGCCAGCGCGTGTTCATCACCGAAGCAGAAGCCGACGCTTTGACCGTAGCAGGCGCCGCCGACGGACGCCGGCACCTGCGGGCCACCGACAGTGATTCGGTGATTTGACTGATACAGATCAGCACCGCCGCGAATGCCCTGTGCCAGGCGCTCGCGGCACGCCTGGCGGGGTGCATCAAGTTGTCGCAGGGGCGCTTCATCAGCACATCTGATCCGCTTTTTAATCCAATACCTGAGTCTGTTATGCAAACAGTTGCGCGCTCATAGTGCATCGGCCTGATGGAGGCTGATGAGCGAAAGACCATGAGCGAAAAAATCCCCGTCCGATTAGTAGAAACATTCGAGCCTTCGCGTCCAAAGATGAAGGCCAAATCCAGCGACAACCAGATCCACACCCGCAGCTTCACCGGCTTGTTCCGCAACCTGCGGGTGGCCGGCGCGGGCTTTCTGTTCCTGGCCTTTTTCGGCACCGTGTGGCTGAACTGGGGTGGGCGTCAGGCCGTGCTCTGGGACCTCTCGGAAAGCAAATTCCACATCTTCGGCGCGACCTTCTGGCCCCAGGATTTCATCCTGCTCTCGGCGCTGCTGATCATCTGCGCCTTCGGCCTGTTCGCCATCACCGTGTTCGCCGGGCGAGTCTGGTGTGGCTACACCTGCCCGCAGAGCTCGTTCACCTGGCTGTTCATGTGGTGCGAAAAAGTCACCGAGGGCGAACGCAACCAGCGGATCAAGCTGCAAGCGGCGCCGTGGAGCCTGAACAAACTGCTGCGGCGTTCGGCCAAGCACACGATGTGGCTGGCGATCAGCGTCCTAACCGGCCTGACCTTCGTCGGCTACTTCACCCCGATCCGGCCATTGGCCGAAGAGCTGCTGACCCTGCAAATGGCCGGTGTCAGCCTGTTCTGGGTGCTGTTCTTCACCGCCGCGACCTACATCAACGCCGGCTGGCTGCGCGAAGCGGTGTGCATGCACATGTGCCCGTATGCGCGGTTCCAGAGCGTGATGTTCGACAAGGACACCCTGACCATCTCTTACGACAGCGCCCGCGGCGAAAACCGTGGCCCGCGTAAACGTGAGGTAAAACCGGCCGACGTCGGCCTCGGCGATTGCATCGACTGCCAGATGTGCGTGCAGGTCTGCCCCACCGGCATCGACATCCGCGATGGCCTGCAGATGGAGTGCATTGGCTGCGCAGCGTGTATCGACGCCTGTGATTCGATCATGGACAAGATGGGCTACGCCCGTGGCCTGATCAGCTACACCTCCGAGCACCAGTTGCAGGGCGGCAAGACCCACCTGCTGCGCCCGCGACTGGTGGGTTACACCCTGGTGCTGCTGGTGATGATCGGCGCCCTGGTGCTGGCGTTGATGGAGCGGCCGATGGTGTCGCTGGACGTCAGCAAGGACCGGGGTCTGTTCCGCGAAAACAGTCAGGGCCAGATCGAGAACATCTACAGTCTCAAGGTCATCAACAAGACCCAGCAACGCCAGGAATATCAGTTGTCGCTGGTGGACGCCGAGGGCTTCCAGCTCCAGGGCAAGACCGAGTTGAGTCTGGCGCCCGGCGAGATCCTCGATGTGCCGGTCTCGGTGGCGATGCTGGCTGACAAGGCCGACAGCAGTTCGCAGAGCCTGTACTTCAAGGTGACCGACAGCGACGAGCCCGAGGTCAACAGCGTGGCGAAAAGCCGGTTTGTTGCGCCGACCAACCGTTGAGCCTTTACACTGCGGTGCTGCATTCGCGAGCAGGCTCGCTCCCACAGGTACTGCACAGCCTTACATGTGGGAGCAGCCCGGGCGGCGTTCCGCTACTCGCGAAACAAGCACCGCAATTTCCCTGAAAGACACCCATCGGGCCCTCAATGAAACGCTACGAAAAATTCGCTGACGACATTGCCGAACTGATCCGCTCCGGGGTGCTCGGCCCCGGCCAGCGCGTGCCGTCGGTGCGCTATGCCAGCCAGACCTACGGGGTCAGCCCGTCCACGGTGTTCCAGGCCTACTACCTGCTGGAACGCCGTGGGCTGATCCGCGCCCGGCCGCGCTCCGGCTACTTCGTCAACACCCATGCACCGAGTCCGTTCTCGGAGCCGGTGATCAGCAGCGAGGTCAACGAGTCCACCGAAGTCGACGTCAGCGAACTGGTGTTCTCGGTGCTCGATTCGATCAAGGACCCGCACACCGTGCCCTTTGGCTCGGCGTTCCCCAGCCCGACGCTGTTTCCGCTGCAACGCCTGGCGCGTTCGCTGGCCAGCGCCAGCCGCGAAATGGACCCACGGATGGTGGTCACCGACCTGTCGCCGGGCAACCCGCAATTGCGCCGGCAAATCGCCCTGCGCTACATGGTCGGCGGGCTGATGTTGCCCATGGAGGAACTGCTGATCACCAATGGCGCGCTGGAAGCGTTGAACCTGTGTCTGCAGGCGGTCACCGAACCCGGTGATCTGGTCGCTATCGAGGCCCCGGCGTTCTACGCCAGCCTGCAAGTACTGGAGCGGCTGAAGCTCAAGGCCGTGGAAATCCCCGTGCACCCGCGCGATGGCATCGACCTCGGGGTCCTCGCGCAAACCCTCGAGCGCCATCCGATCAAGGCCTGCTGGTGCATGACCAGCTTCCAGAACCCGATGGGCGCAACCATGCCCGAGGCGAAGAAGCAGGAGCTGGTGGAGTTGCTGCGCCGCCATCAGGTGCCGTTGATTGAAGACGACGTGTACGCCGAGCTCTATTACGGGCAACAGGCGCCCAAGCCGGCCAAGGCGTTCGACACCGAAGGGCTGGTGATGCATTGCGGTTCGTTCGCCAAGAGCCTGGCGCCCGGCTACCGGATCGGCTGGGTCGCCGCCGGGCGCTATGCGCAGAAAATCGAACGGCTGAAACTGATGACCTCGCTCTGCGCCTCGATGCCGGCCCAGGCGGCGATTGCCGACTACCTCCAGCACGGCGGCTACGACCGCCACCTGCGCAAGCTGCGCTACGCCCTGGAAGAACAGCAGAGTGCGATGTTGGCGGCGATTGCCCGTTATTTTCCGGCGCAGACTCGGGTCAGTCAGCCGGCCGGCGGTTATTTCCTGTGGCTGGAACTGCCGGCGCAGATGGATTCGTTGAAGTTGTTCCAGATGGCCCTGGCCCAGGGCATCAGCATTGCGCCGGGGCCGATCTTTTCGCCGACCCAGCGTTTTCGCAACTGCATCCGCCTGAACTACGGCAGCCCCTGGACCGAGGACAGCGAAAAGGCCATGGAAACCCTGGGGCGTATCGTGCGCTCGTTCTAGCGCCCGCCGCCCAGATCGATAAAGGTCCCGGTCGAGTACGACGCCTTGTCCGACAGCAGCCAGATGATCGCCTCGGCCACTTCTTCCGGGCGTCCAACACGGGCCATGGGAATCGCCGATTCGAGTTTGCTGACCCGCTCGGCATCGCCACTGAGGGCGTGGAAGTCGGTGAAGATGTAGCCCGGGCGCACCGCGTTGACACGAATGCCTTCGCCGGCGACTTCCTTGGACAGGCCAATGGTGAAGGTATCCAGCGCGCCCTTGGACGCGGCGTAGTCGACGTACTCACCCGGCGAGCCGAGGCGTGCGGCCACTGACGAGACGTTGACGATGCTGCCGCCCTGCCCGCCGTGCTTGGGCGACATGCGCAGCACGGCATGCTTGGCACAAAGGATCGGCCCCAGGACGTTGGTTTTCATGATCTTGAGGATGCGGAACTCGGACATCTCCTCGACCCGGGATTTGTGCCCGACCGTGCCGGCATTGTTGACCAGGGCGGTGACGCGACCCAGTTCGTGGTCGACGCGCTGGAACAGGCTGATCACTTCATCTTCGATGCTGACGTCGGCACGCACGGCGATCGCCTGGGCACCGAGGGCCCGGACCTGCTCCAGCACCTTGTGCGCGGAGTCTTCATCGGCCTGGTAGTTGATGCAGATGCGATAGCCCTGCGCTGCGG
The DNA here is from genome assembly GCF_057814275.1 of Pseudomonas sp. F007. Lineage (NCBI taxonomy): Bacteria > Pseudomonadati > Pseudomonadota > Gammaproteobacteria > Pseudomonadales > Pseudomonadaceae > Pseudomonas > Pseudomonas sp. F007. The sequence goes on from NZ_JBVATA010000005.1 coordinate 348,419, forward strand.
CCAGCAATGCCGTGGCCGCGCCAATCCCCCGACCGCCTCCGGTGATGATGATGACTTTTTCCATGGTCAAAGCTCTCCTCCTTACTCGGCACCCCTCACCCCCCTGTAGGAGCTGGCTTGCCAGCGAAAAACGTCAACGATGACGCGAGCATCCTGAATGTACGCGGCGCTTTCGGGTTTTTCGCTGGCAAGCCAGCTCCTACAGTATCGTGGTGGAGTTCACATTTTGGCTGGCCAAGAATACCCCCCACCACCAGGTTTTGCATGGCGCCACCTCACGGCCTACCCAACAGATGACTCATCGCCGTCTTCAACTTCATCGGCCGCACCGGCTTGTGCATCAGCGTATGGCCCAGTTCGCGGATCTGCTGTTTGAGTTCGTTGCTGTAATTGGCGGTGATCATCATCGCCGGAATCGCCGAACCACGCCGGGCATTGATCCGCGCCACGGCATCGACGCCGTTTTGCTCATCGTCCAGATGATAGTCGGCAATCAGCAGATCGGCTTCGGCGTGGTAGTTATCGACCTGCCGCGCCAGGTCCTGTTCCGACAGCGCCGTCACCACCTGACAGCCCCAGCCTTCGAGCAGGGTGCGCATGCCGGCGCAGATCGCCGCGTCGTTATCCAGCACCCACACCCGCGCCCCGCGCAGACGCTCGAGCATCGGTTCGCTCATGACCAGATTGGGCAAGGCCTTGGGCGCAGTGGCGCTCAGCGGAACTTCGATGGCGAACACCGAGCCCTTGCCCGGCCACGAGCGCACGTGGATCCGGTGCCCGAGAATCCCGGCAATTTTCTCGACAATCGCCAGGCCCAACCCCAGGCCCCGGTCCTGATGGGGGCGCTGTACATCACCGCGCTTGAACTCCTGGAAAATTTCTTCCAGGCGATCCTCGGCGATGCCCATGCCGCTGTCCCAGACCTCGATCGACAGCCGCTGGTTTTTACGTCGGCAGCCCAGCACCACCCGCCCGCTGTAGGTGTAGCGGATGGCGTTGCTCAGCAGGTTGCGCAGGATCCGCGCCAACAGTTGGATATCACTGCGCACCAGCGCCGAGCAGCCGACAAAATGCAGGGCCAGGCCTTCGCTGCGAGCAACCTGGGTGTACTCGGCGGCAAGGTTTTCCAGCAACTCGCTCAAGGCAAAGGGCGCGATGTCCGGGGTGATCACGCCGGCATCCAGCTTGGAGATATCCACCAGGGTGCCCAGCAGATTCTCCACGTCCTCCAGCGAATTGCTGACGTTACGCACCAGGTTTTCATGGGCCAGCGGCTCGCGGCGTTCGAGCAAGGCGCTGGTGAACAGCCGTGCGGCGTTCAGCGGTTGCAGCAAGTCATGGCTGACCGCCGCGAGGAATTTGGTCTTTGACAGGTTGGCCCGTTCGGCGTCCAGCTTGGCCTCGCGCAGTCTCGACTCGACACGGCGACGTTCGTCGATCTCGCTGCGCAGTTGATCGTTGAGGGTGGTCAGCTCCGCCGTGCGTTCACGCACCCGCAATTCCAGGCTCTGATAGGCCTGGTGCAGCGCCTCGGCAGTGCGCCGGCGCTCGGTGATGTCGCGGATCAACACGAAAATCCCCACCACCTCACCAGTAGCCAGGCGATTCGGCACATAGGAGCGCAGCATGTAGCGCTCCTGGTTGTTGATGTTGGTTTCGGCGAACTCGAAGGTCACGCTCTCCCCGGCCAGCGCCCGCGCCACATAGGATTCCAGGCGCTGATAGTGCTGCTCGCTGTGCACTTCGCGCAGGCTCTGGCCGAGCATCACACCCCGTGGCCAGCAGTACCACTGCTCGTAGACCTTGTTGGTGAACTCGTAGACCAGGTCGGCGTTGAGGTAGGCGATCAACGCCGGCACATGGTCGGTGATCAGGCGGATCCAGCGTTCGCTTTCGGCCAGGGCTTCGGCGTGCTGGTAGCGCTCGGTGATGTCGGTGAACGTGTTGACGAAGCCGCCGGTGGGCAGCGGGTGGGTGCGGATCTCCAGCACCCGGCCATCGTACAGGCGCTGTTCGCATTCCTGCACCGGGCGGCCGTTGTGGTCGCGGCTGGCCGGGGTCAGCAGTTGCAGCTCGCTGTCGCCAATCACCTCGGCAAACAACCGGTGGGCCGCCACTGGCGCCAGGCCGCTGAGTTCGAGGAAGCGCCGGTTCCACAGCTCGAGGATGCCCTCGGCATTGACCATCGCCACGCCCTGGGAAAGGTTGTCCACCGCCCGTTGCAACAGGTGGGACTTCTGCGCCACCGCCTGCTCGCGGCGCAGGGTTTCATTGAGTTTGACGTCGGTAATGTCGGTGAACAGGATCACCCGCCCGCCTTCCTGGGTCGGCCGTTCGCTGACCTGCAGCCAGCGGCCATTTTGCAGGCGATATAAAAGGTTTTCGTCGGCGTGCCCGCGCGGTTCCTCGGTGAACAGCCCGGTGCTGGCCATCAGTCGCTTGACTTCGCTCAGGCGCATGCCGGCAATAATCCGCACCCGGCTGTTGCTCCAGAACGCCTTGAAGCGACTGTTGAAGAGCACGATGCGCTGGTCGGCGTCGAACAGCACAAAGGCGTCGGAAATGCTTTCGATGGCATCGATCAGGTGCTGGTGCGCGGTCTCGGCCCGCAGGCGTGCTTCGCTCAGCAGGTGGTTGCCGGCCTTGAGCTCGGCCATTGCCTGGTTCAACGCATCGGTACGCTCGCGCACCTGTTCGGCCAGCACCACCGAATGCTGGAACGCCGCGTAGGGGTCGTTGCCACCGGTGCTGCCGGACTCGATGCGCTCGATCAGTGCGCTGTTGATGCGCTGAAGCTTCGCCTTGTCGCGCTGCAGTTCGGCGATTTGCGCCTGCAGCTCAACGGTGTCCGGGAGCGCGGCCACGGGCAATGGCAACCCCGGTGAACGTCTGGTTGATGTGCATGCCATTGAACTGTTCTCCGTAGGTGTTGAAGCCCATCACCCGCTGCTCGCGCAGGAAGCCACCGATCTGTTCCAGGCTGCCGGCGTCCTGCAACTCCAGGCGGCGCAGGAAGCAATCGCAGCCGATGGTCAGGAGCAGCTCGCCGAGGCGTTCCTGCAGGCCATCGAACAGTTGTTCCAGGTTTGGCAGCATGGGCCCGGGGGTCATGGCGGTGAGGACAATGCCGTTTTCCACGGCGCAGTAGAAACTCAGGCTCAGGTCGGCATGCACCTGCTGGATGGCGCGCACGTAGTACTGCTGGTTGATCCGCACCGCCAAGGGGTGCGCGGCGAAGATCCGGTGATCGAGCTCGGCCACCGGTACGCCGATGTGCCGCGCGTACTCTTCGGCGGCGGGCTCGGCGTTGAGCTCGAACACGCGCCGGGACGCGCTGTCGGCACCGGTCACCACCAGTTTTTCCTCTCGCGGGAGGATGTGGTGGGTGGTGAAGACTTCAAAGTCCAGCCAGGTGTTGACCAGCACCACCACCGCCGCGCCGCTGTGGAATTCGCCACCAAAATAGACGTGGGTGTGGGTCAGGTAGTTGTCGTCGCCGGCTGAACCGCCGAAATGCGGGATATCGCCGAGGGCGGCGCTGAGGGCGGCGAGGACCATTTCCTCGCGGCTCGACAGGCCATCGAGCAGGGTCAGGGCGAAGCTGTTGCCCTTGATCGGCGCCAGGGTGTTGCTGCGACAGCCACCGACCAGGCGTTCGACCATCTGCTGGGCGTCGATCAGGCTGAAGTGTTCCATTTCGTCGATCAATTCGGTCGAGATGGAGAAGTGCCTATGGTCGAAGCCCACCGCGCTGACGCAGTTGCGGCCATAGCCCTGGGGGGTGATTTCGCCGGCGCTGGTACAGCCCACCAGGCGGATCCCGCCGAAACTTTCCTGCAAAGCCTGGCCCAGCGCCTGCAAATCGTACTCGGCAGAGCAAAAGAACAGCACGAAGCCCAGGTGCGGGTGCAACAACTGCCGCGCCAGCTCCTGGGCAGCCTGTTGTGCATCGCCGGCCTGGGACATGGCGCTGACGACACCTTCATTGTGGACCTGCTGCATGAACGCCTCCGGCAGGTGCGCATGATTGAGAGGTGAGTGTACGAAGGCGCTGGGGCTGGACCTATGCTACTTGGGTAGCGGTCGGGGGCTTCGATGGGATGAAAAATCGCCCCCTGGTAATACGATCCCCTGTAGGAGCGAGCCTGCTCGCGAAGAGGCCAGCACACTCAAATCAGATGTCGAATGTGCCGCCGCCTTCGCGAGCAGGCTCGCTCCTACAGGGGATTGGGGCGATAACAACATCTGCAGTCACAGCAAAATCCTTGTAGGAGCGAGCCTGCTCGCGAAAAACCTGAGGGCGCCGCGTATCGTCAGAATGCGCGCGTTATCGTTGACGTCCTTCGCGAGCAGGCTCGCTCCTACAGGGGAATGGGGCGATAACAACATCTGCAGTCACAGCAAATGCACAGCACTCCCCAGACAACGGCCGATGCGCGACCGCTGTCCGGAGGGGGCTGTGCGGGGGTTACCAGGTCAGCACCGCGCCGACGGCGAAGGTATCGGTGTCTTCGTTTTGCGCGCTAGTGTCGTGGCCGGTGAGTTCGAACTGGTTGTACTCGGCGACCAGCTTGAGGTTGTCATTGACGTCATGGAACAGCGCGATACCGCGGGTCTCGTAGTCCGCGCCGCTGCCGACCACGCCGTTGCCGTCGTCATTGGTCTTGCCATAGGACAGCGCCACACGGTTCTTGCCGACCTTGTACGAGCCCTGCAGCAGATATCCATCGCTGTCGACGTTGCGCAGGGTCGGCTCGCCGGCGTTGTTGGTGTAGAACGGGTTGATGCCCTTGGCCTGGAAACCGGAGCCGGTCAGCGACAGGCCGCCGATCTTGGCCTGCACGCCATAACCGACACCTTTGGAGGTCACGGTGTCGACCGTGGAATCGGTGTTGTCCGAGGTCTGGTAGCTGCCGTTGACCCAGCTGTAGATCTTCGCCCCGGCCAGGTCGAACTGATAGGTGATTTCGGTCTCGGTCCGTGGATTTTCCTGGTAGGCCTTGCCGGTCGGGCTGCTGTCGTTGGTGTCCACCGGGTCCATGATCCCCACGGCCACCCGCAGGCCGTCCATCACCGGGGTGCGGTAGGTGATCTGCGACGTCGGGAACGGGTACGGGTAGCCGGTGCCGATGTTGCCGAACGACACGCCGCCACCGTCCACCAGGCCCAGGGTGTCGCTGACCTGGCCGTAGCCGGCAAGCAATTCGTCGAGCAGGATGTTGGAGCGGGCGAACAGCCCGAAATCCTTGCCGATCAGCACCTCGCCCCACTCCGGATTGGCCACCGTGCCGTAGAACTGCCGTACATCGATGGCGGTGTCGGTGCCGTTGGTTTCGCTGTCGTTGATGGTCACCCAGAACGAGGCCCGGGCGCCCAGCTTGAGGTCGTCGACCTGCTTGCCCATGTTGAAGCCCAGGTAGTTGGGCAAAAAGCCCATCTTCACCCGCGACTGGCGGCGGTCGTACTGGTCACCTTCACGGTTGACGTCACTGTTCACATAGAAGGCGTTGATGTAGCCGTCAGTGGAGAAGGTGGTCTGGTCCTTGTCGTACAGCATGATCTCGGCCTGTGCGACGGAGTTCAGGCCCAGGCTGGACAAGGTGGCGATAAAGGCTGGCAAGAAACGGTGCTGGAATTTCTTATTGTTGTGCATGGCGCGCTCCGCGACGGGGGACTTGGTGTCGGAGGCGATTATCGAAAGCGGACAGACGGCGGCCTACGCTGCCTTGGAGGCGGTTTTCGGGTGCTTTGGACGGGCCGATGGTGCGCGGCAATTTCGACCCAAGACCGGGCCGCGCCGGGGCCCGGTACTTTGGAGTCAGGACACTGGAACGGGGCGACCCACGACTCAGTACGCAGCCTTGAAGGCCATGTACCCCGCCACCAGTACACAGACGCTGGCAAAACCCAGTTGCAGCGCGCGAGCCGGAACCTTGGCGCAAAGCCTGCGGCCGAGCACCATGCCGACGATGCTGGCGACAATAAAGGCCACGCCCAGCCGGTCGATGCGCACGCCGGCATGCAAGGCGCCGATCACCCCGATGGCGGAGATCAGGCTGATCACCATCAATGAGGTGGCGACGATGCCGCGCATCTGTACATCGGTCAGTTGCTTGAACGCCGGGACAATCAGAAAACCGCCGCCTACCCCCAGCAATCCGGAGACCACGCCAGTCACCGCGCCGAGGGTGGCCAGGGTCGCAGTGCATTTGGCGGTCCAGGAAAAGCGCCCGGTCTGCTGGTCGAGCATGCAGTTCTTCTGGCCCCAGTTGGCATGGCCGTGGTCGCTCGGCCCCGCCTCCAGACGCTCTCGACGCAGCATCCGGCCCGCCACCAGGAGCATCAGCAGGCTGAACAGGATCATCAGGATTTTTTCCGAGAGTTGATGGGCGAAATAGATACCCAGCGGCGAGAACACCGCGCCCAACAGGGCAATCAACAGCGCCGCGCGGTAGCGCACCAGGCCGTGGCGCAGGCCGTCGATGGCGCCCACCGCCGCCGCGCTGCCCACCGCGAACAAGGCCACCGGCGCCGCATCGGTCATGCTCCAACCGAGGCCCAGTACCAGCGCCGGCACCGCGAGGATGCCGCCACCGGCCCCGGTCAAGCCCAGCACCAACCCCATCACCACGCCAAACAGACTTGCCAGTAACATAAAACACTCGTCTTCCAGGGACAAAAGCCGGGAGCGCCCGGTATCGATGCCCCACAGTCTAAATGTCGCTCCGCGGTTTTACCTGCGGATATGCCGTCGAACTGGTCAATCGGGTAAAAAGCCAACTACCCTCTGGGCTGGACCTGACCGGAGCGGACCGCATGCCCGCCTTGATTGAAGCTTTTTTCGACGACGCCTCCAAGACCTGCACCTACGTGGTCTACGAACAGGAAGGTGGTGCCTGCGCGATCGTCGATCCGGTGCTCGACTACGACCCGGCCTCGGGCCGTACGGGTACCGGCGAGGCTAACCGGGTGATTCGCTTCGTGCGCGAGCATCGCCTGCAGGTGCAATGGCTGCTGGAGACCCATGCCCATGCCGATCACCTGTCCGCGGCGCCCTACCTGCGCCGCGAACTGGGTGGACGAATCGGTATTGGCCAGCAAATCGGCACGGTGCAGAAGGTGTTCAAGCAGTTGTTCAACCTCGAAGCCGAGTTTTCGGTGGAGGGCTCGCAGTTCGATCACCTGTTCGCCCCTGACGAAACCTTCGCCATCGGCAACCTGAAAGCCAAGGCCCTGCATGTGCCCGGCCACACTCCGGCGGACATGGCTTATCTGATCGAGGATGAGTCGATCCTGGTTGGCGACACCCTGTTCATGCCGGACGTCGGCACCGCCCGCTGCGACTTTCCCGGCGGCGATGCCCGGCAACTGTACGCCTCGATCCAGCGCCTGCTGGCCTACCCGCCCGCCACCCGCCTGTACGTTTGCCACGACTACCCACCGCCCGGTCGCGAGTTGCAGTGCCAGAGCAGCGTGGCGCAACAACGGGCTCACAACATTCATGTGCATGACGGAATCGATGCCGCAGCATTCGTCGAAATGCGCACCCAGCGCGATGCCGGGCTGGGGATGCCGACGCTGTTGTTGCCGGCGATTCAGGTCAATGTCAGGGCCGGAAACTTTCCTCCGGCCGAGGAAAACGGTGTGAGGTACCTGAAGATTCCTCTCGATTCCATATGAGAAAATTCGCCTAACCTACTGACAAGTAACAATTCCTATCTGCTCTGGCGACAGTGATGAACTTGGAATGAAGGACACATGCGCACACACTCCATTGGCCAAACAATCAATGGAGCTTTACCGAAATGGATATTCGTATCAATCACCGTGATATGACCCCGCAACAGAAAACCCTCTTCACCGATGCCATCCTGCTGTTGAAAAACAACGTCGACAGCGTGCTCCGTCCAGGCCTGCAAAGTCGTTACGATGACTTCGTGCAGATCCACAAGAATTCGATGGGCCTGGGCAATCCACTGGTCCCCAATCCGCATCGCAGCCCCCTGTTCTACCCTTGGCACCGAGCGTTCCTGCGGCAGTTTGAAGTGGCCTTGCAGACCGCCGCCAGCAACCCGGCCATCACCCTGCCTTACTGGAACTGGCAACTCACCGGCGCGGACAATCCCTTCACCATGAACTTCATGGGTGCCAACGGCGACAACACCCAGGAACAGCGGGTAACGGGTGGGCCCTTCTCCCGGGAGCACTCGCAATTCACCGTAGCGGTATGGGACGAAGGCTTCGGAAACACCGGGATCCGCCGCAATCTTGGGGCCGCCGGTTATTTACCGTCGCAGGAACAGATCATTGCAACGCTGAACCGGACGCCTTACTGGAGCCCGGAGAATGGCTGGGAGAATTTCTCCGAAACAGACCTTCATAACCCGGTACACGCCTGGATCGGTGGCGACATGCTGTCATCTTCCTCGCCCAACGACCCGATATTCTTCCTGCATCACTGCTATCTCGACTTGCTGTGGGAGCGCTGGAAGCTGCAGCACCCCACTGTTCCGTCCTTCCCAGGGCAACCTGGGCAACCTGACTTCGGTGAAACCGTACTCGTGTTCAATCCTGCCAACGAACCGGCGCCCTGGGCGGGCACCTACACTGTTCGCCAGATGCTGTTCAGCGAAAACCTGGACTATCGCTACGCCGACATCTGACCGGCGTGGCACTCAGTTGCCCAAGGTCATGCCATTGGCCGGCAACGGCAGCGCAGTCTTGTAACGCACCTGCTTGAGGGCAAAGCTTGAACGGATGTTGGCCACACCCGGCACCTTGGTCAGAAAGTCCATCATGAACCGTTCCAGCGACTGAATGGTCGGCACCAGCACCCGGAGCAGGTAGTCCGGGTCGCCGGCCATCAGGTAGCACTCCATCACTTCCGGGCGGTCGGCAATGGCTTCTTCAAAATGCTGCAAGGCCTCTTCCACCTGCTTTTCCAGGCTGACGTGGATGAACACATTGACGTGCAGCCCCAACAGGTCGGCATCCAGCAGGGTCACCTGCTCGCGAATCAGCCCCAGTTCCTCCATGGCCTTGACCCGGTTGAAACAGGGCGTGGGCGACAGGTTGACCGAGCGGGCCAGGTCGGCATTGGTGATACGTGCGTTCTCTTGAAGGCTGTTGAGAATGCCGATATCGGTACGGTCCAGTTTGCGCATGAGACGAAATCACCTGTTTTTTATGTTTATGCAGTTTTTTTATCCTCAAATGATCTTTCATGCAATGAAACAGAGATAAATATTCTCCTGCGGCGGGCCTATGATTGTTGTAGGACAAGATTCATCCGACCCGGATGAAAACTGTCAGCTCACTACAAGAAATTCACAAGATCGAGCGTAGAAGCCATGACCCAAGCGTATGAACCGCTGCGTCTGCACGTGCCTGAACCCTCGGGCCGCCCTGGATGCAAAACCGACTTCTCCTACCTGCACCTGACCGATGCCGGCACGGTGCGCAAGCCCCCCATCGACGTAGAACCCGCTGACACCGCCGACCTGGCCCGTGGCCTGATTCGCGTGCTCGATGACCAGGGCAACGCCCTGGGTCCGTGGGCTGAAGGCGTGCCGTCCGAGATCCTGCGCAAGGGCATGCGTGCCATGCTCAAGACGCGGATCTACGACAACCGCATGGTGGTCGCCCAGCGTCAGAAAAAAATGTCGTTCTATATGCAGAGCCTTGGCGAAGAAGCCATCGGCAGCGCCCAGGCCCTGGCCCTGAACATCGACGACATGTGCTTCCCGACCTATCGCCAGCAAAGCATCCTGATGGCCCGCGAGGTGCCGCTGGTGGACCTGATCTGCCAACTGCTGTCCAACGAGCGCGATCCGCTCAAGGGTCGCCAGTTGCCGATCATGTACTCGGTCAAGGACTTCGGCTTCTTCACCATTTCCGGCAACCTCGCCACCCAGTTCATCCAGGGCGTGGGCTGGGGCATGGCCTCGGCGATCAAGGGCGACACGAAAATCGCCTCGGCCTGGATCGGCGACGGCGCCACCGCCGAGTCTGACTTCCACACCGCCCTGACCTTTGCCCACGTGTACCGCGCGCCGGTGATCCTCAACGTGGTCAACAACCAATGGGCCATTTCCACCTTCCAGGCCATCGCCGGCGGTGAAGCCACCACCTTTGCCGGTCGTGGCGTGGGCTGCGGCATCGCCTCGCTGCGGGTCGACGGCAACGACTTTGTCGCGGTGTACGCCGCGTCCGCCTGGGCGGCAGAGCGCGCACGACGCAACCTCGGCCCGACCATGATCGAATGGGTCACCTACCGTGCCGGTCCGCACTCGACCTCCGACGACCCCTCGAAATACCGTCCGGCCGATGACTGGAGCCACTTCCCGCTGGGTGACCCGATTGCCCGCCTGAAGCAGCACCTGGTGAAAATCGGCCAGTGGTCCGAAGAAGAACACAGCGCCGTCAGCGCCGAACTGGAAGCCGAAGTGATCGCCGCACAGAAGCAGGCCGAACAGTACGGCACCCTCGCTGGCGGGCAGATTCCGAGCGCCGCAACCATGTTCGAAGACGTCTATAAAGAGATGCCGGAGCACTTGAAGCGCCAGCGTCAAGAGTTGGGGATCTGAGATGAACGATCACAACAACCATATCGAGCTGGAAACCGCCATGACCACCACTACCATGACCATGATCCAGGCCCTGCGCTCGGCCATGGATGTGATGCTTGAGCGTGACGATAACGTCGTGGTGTTCGGCCAGGACGTCGGCTATTTCGGTGGCGTGTTCCGCTGCACCGAGGGCCTGCAGAACAAATACGGCACCTCGCGGGTGTTCGACGCGCCGATCTCGGAAAGCGGCATCGTCGGCGTTGCCGTCGGCATGGGTGCCTACGGCCTGCGTCCGGTGGCAGAAATCCAGTTCGCCGACTACGTCTACCCGGCCTCCGACCAGATCATTTCCGAAGCGGCGCGCCTGCGTTATCGCTCGGCCGGCGAATTCACCGCGCCGATGACCCTGCGCATGCCGTGCGGCGGCGGGATCTACGGCGGCCAGACCCACAGCCAGAGCATCGAGGCAATGTTCACCCAGGTCTGCGGCCTGCGCACCGTGATGCCGTCCAACCCCTACGACGCCAAGGGCCTGCTGATCGCCTCCATCGAAAACGATGACCCGGTGATCTTCCTCGAGCCCAAGCGCCTGTACAACGGCCCGTTCGACGGCCACCACGACCGCCCGGTAACCCCGTGGTCGAAACACCCGGCGGCACAGGTCCCTGACGGTTATTACACCGTACCGCTGGACGTGGCCGCGATTACCCGTCCGGGCAAGGCCGTGACCATCCTCACCTACGGCACCACCGTTTATGTCTCGCAAGTGGCCGCCGAAGAAGCCGGTATCGACGCCGAAGTCATCGACCTGCGCAGCCTCTGGCCGCTGGACCTGGAGACCATCGTCAAGTCGGTGAAAAAGACCGGCCGCTGCGTAGTCGTCCACGAAGCGACCCGCACCTGCGGTTTCGGTGCCGAGCTGGTGTCGCTGGTACAGGAGCACTGCTTCCACTACCTGGAAGCGCCGATCGAGCGCGTCACCGGTTGGGACACCCCCTACCCGCACGCGCAGGAGTGGGCGTATTTCCCAGGGCCGTCCCGAGTGGGCGCGGCGTTGAAACGGGTCATGGAGGTCTGAATGGGCACGCACGTTATTAAAATGCCGGACATTGGCGAAGGCATTGCAGAAGTGGAACTGTCGGTCTGGCACGTCAAGGTCGGCGACATGGTGGTAGAAGACCAGGTGCTGGCCGATGTGATGACCGACAAGGCGATGGTGGATATTCCCTCGCCGGTGCATGGCAAGGTGATCGCCCTGGGCGGTGTGCCTGGTGAAGTCATGGCCGTGGGCAGCATCCTGATCAGCATCGAAGTCGAAGGTGCGGGCAACTATAAGGAGTCCGCGCAACCGGCCCCGGCCAAGGTTGAGGCGGAAGTTCCAAAGGTGGTGCCGGTGGCAGCGCCCAAGGTCGAGCCAGCCGTCAGCAAGCCGGCAGCCGCCTGCCGTCCAGCGCCCCAGGCGCCGGTGGCGCGGGAAGCCAACGAACGTCCGCTGGCCTCGCCGGCCGTGCGCAAGCACGCCCTGGATGCCGGTATCCAGTTGCGTCTGGTGCAGGGCAGCGGCCCGGCCGGGCGCATCCTCCACGAAGACCTCGATGCCTACCTGGCACAGGGTCCGGCGAGCGCTTCGACGGGCGGTGCGAGTTACAGCCCACGGCATGACGAAGAGCAAATCCCGGTGATCGGCATGCGCCGCAAGATTGCCCAGCGCATGCAGGACGCCACCCAGCGCGCGGCACACTTCAGTTATGTCGAGGAAATCGACGTGACTGCCGTGGAAGAGCTGCGCGCGCACCTCAACGAAAAACACGGCGCGAGTCGTGGCAAGCTGACCTTGCTGCCCTTCCTGGTGCGCGCCATGGTCGTCGCCCTGCGCGACTTCCCGCAGATCAACGCGCGCTACGACGATGAAGCCCAGGTCATCACCCGCCTCGGTGCGGTGCATGTGGGCATCGCCACCCAGGCCGACATCGGCCTGATGGTGCCGGTGGTGCGTCACGCCGAAGCCCGCAGCCTGTGGGACAGCGCCGCGGAAATTTCGCGCCTGGCCACCGCAGCACGCAACGGCAAGGCCAGCCGCGATGAGCTGTCGGGTTCGAGCATTACCCTGACCAGCCTTGGCGCCCTTGGCGGCATCGTCAGCACGCCGGTGCTGAACCTGCCGGAAGTGGCGATCATCGGGGTCAACAAGATTGTCGAGCGGCCGATGGTCATCAAGGGCCAGATCGTCATTCGCAAGATGATGAACCTCTCCAGTTCCTTCGATCACCGGGTGGTCGATGGCATGGATGCTGCGCTCTTCATCCAGGCCCTGCGCGGCCTGCTCGAACAACCCGCTACGCTGTTTGTGGAGTAAGGCATGCAGACTCTGAACACCACGCTGCTGATCATTGGCGGCGGTCCTGGCGGCTATGTAGCGGCGATTCGCGCCGGCCAGTTGGGGATCAACACCATCCTGGTCGAAGGCCAGGCGCTGGGCGGTACTTGCCTGAACATTGGCTGCATTCCCTCGAAAGCGCTGATCCATGTCGCCGAACAGTTTCACCAAACCCAGAAGCACAACCAGCATTCGGCGCTGGGCATCACGGTCGGCGCGCCGAGCCTGGACATCGGCAAAAGCGTCGAGTGGAAGGACGGCATCGTTGATCGCCTTACCACCGGCGTCGCCGCCCTGCTGAAAAAGCACAAGGTCCAGGTGATTCACGGCTGGGCGAAGATCGTCGATGGCAAGACCGTCGACGTCGGCGATACGCGGATCCAGTGCGAGCACCTGCTGCTGGCTACCGGTTCGAAAAGCGTCAACCTGCCGATGCTGCCAATCGGTGGACCGATCATCTCTTCTACCGAAGCCCTGGCGCCAAAAAGCCTGCCAAAACGCCTGATCGTGGTCGGCGGCGGCTACATCGGCCTGGAACTGGGGATTGCCTATCGCAAGCTGGGCGCCGAGGTCAGCGTGGTCGAAGCCCAGGAGCGCATCCTGCCGGCCTACGACGCTGAATTGACCCAGCCAGTACAGGAAGAGCTGAAAAAGCTCGGCGTGAAACTTTACTTGAAGCACAGCGTGCAAGGCTTTGATTCACAAGCAAATACTCTGCAAGTTCTGGATCAGAACGGGCACACCTTGAACCTGGAGACCGATCAGGTGCTGGTGGCCGTGGGCCGCAAGCCCAACACCCAGGGCTGGAATCTCGAAGCGTTGAATCTGCAGATGAATGGCGCGGCGATCCAGATCGATAACCGTTGCCAGACCAGCATGCGCAACGTGTACGCCATCGGCGACCTGAGTGGCGAGCCGATGCTCGCCCACCGCGCCATGGCCCAGGGCGAGATGGTCGCGGAGCTGATCAGCGGCAAATCCCGGGAGTTCAACCCGACGGCAATTGCCGCGGTGTGCTTCACCGACCCGGAGCTGGTGGTCGTCGGCAAGACCCCGGACGACGCCAAGGGCGCCGGCCTGGACTGCATCGTCGCGAACTTCCCGTTCGCCGCCAATGGCCGGGCGATGACCCTGGAATCGAAAAGCGGCTTTGTGCGCGTAGTCGCCCGCCGCGACAATCACCTGATTGTCGGCTGGCAAGCGGTAGGCGTCGGGGTTTCGGAATTGTCCACCGCGTTCGCCCAGAGCCTGGAAATGGGTGCGCGCCTGGAAGACATCGCCGGCACCATCCACGCCCACCCGACATTGGGTGAGGCGGTGCAGGAGGCGGCGTTGCGGGCGTTGGGGCATGCGTTGCACATTTGAATCGAGGGTGACCGGGATGACCTCATCGCGAGCAGGCTCGCTCCTACAATGTATTTGCGCTGCCCCCCTGTAGGAGCGAGCCTGCTCGCGATTTCCTGAGGCCAACGCGATTTATCTGCCCGTCATCCGATCGTCCGGGCTGCGTAACACCCCCGGAATGAAGTATTGTTGTGCCCATCCAGAAAAACGTCAGAAGCTTGAGCCACTCAGGCGATTGTTAAGTGATAGAGGGTGTCATGGGTAACGAGAGCATCAATTGGGACACGCTGGGTTTTGACTACATCAAGACTGACAAGCGCTATCTGTCGCACTTTCGCAATGGCGAGTGGGACAAAGGCAGCCTGACCGACGACAACGTGCTGCACATCAGCGAAGGCTCCACCGCCCTGCACTACGGCCAGCAATGCTTCGAAGGCCTGAAGGCCTATCGTTGCAAGGACGGCTCGATCAACCTGTTTCGCCCGGACCAGAACGCCCAGCGCATGCAACGCAGCTGCGCGCGCCTGCTGATGCCGTTCGTCGAGACCGAACAGTTCATCGAAGCCTGCAAGGCCGTGGTTCGCGCCAACGAGCGTTTCATTCCGCCGTACGGCACTGGCGGCGCGCTGTACCTGCGTCCGTTCGTGATCGGCGTCGGTGACAACATCGGCGTGCGCACTGCACCCGAGTTCATCTTCTCGATCTTCGCCATCCCGGTCGGTGCCTACTTCAAGGGCGGCCTGACCCCGCACAACTTCCTGATCTCCACCTTCGACCGTGCCGCTCCCCAGGGCACCGGTGCGGCCAAGGTCGGTGGCAACTATGCCGCCAGCCTGATGCCAGGTTCCGAAGCGAAGAAGGCGAAGTTCGCCGACGCCATCTACCTCGACCCGATGACCCACTCGAAAATCGAGGAAGTCGGTTCGGCCAACTTCTTCGGCATCACCCACGACGACAAGTTCGTCACGCCGAAGTCGCCATCGGTGCTGCCGGGCATCACCCGCCTGTCGCTGATCGAACTGGCGAAATCGCGCCTGGGCCTGGAAGTGGTCGAAGGCGACGTGCTGATCGACAAACTGTCGGACTTCAAGGAAGCCGGTGCCTGCGGTACCGCTGCCGTGATCACGCCGATCGGCGGCATCAGCTACAAAGACCACCTGCACGTGTTCCACAGCGAAACCGAAGTCGGCCCGATCACCCAGAAGCTCTACAAAGAGCTGACCGGCGTGCAGACCGGCGACGTCGAAGCGCCAGCGGGCTGGATCGTCAAGGTCTAAGCAACGCTTGAAACACCGAAAGCCCGCCCCTCGCGTATGCGTCGGGCGGGCTTTTTTATGGCTGCGCGGGTTGCGTTGAACCTTGCCCAACCTGCTCCAGGCAGACCGGCTGGGCCACCAGCCAATCGACGAACACCTGTGCCTGGGCCGACCCCGACCCGGCAACCGCGAAGTAATAGTCCGGCAAGGGCATGCGCAACGCTGGCAGCGGACAGACCAGGCGGCCGCTGGCCAGATGGCTGCCGAGCAATGAGGTCGGACACAAGGCCACGCCCTGCCCCTCAATCGCGGCTTCCAGCACCCGATGCATGTGCTCGAACTGCTGTGTCAGCTGCCCGCTGGGACGGGCCTGCCCCAGAAACATCGCCCAGTTGTGCCAATCCTCACGGCGCGCTTTGGCCGTGAGCAAACGGTGCTGCGCCAGGGCATGGAAATCCGCCAGGCCCTGGCGGGCGAGCAGCGCGGGGGCCGCCACCAACACCAGTTCGTCGGTAAACAGGGGTTGGGCATCAAGGCCGGGCGCCCAGTCATCGCGACCGCGGCGAATCACCACGTCAAAATCATCTCGCGCCTGATCCGGGGCCAGTGTCTGGGTAATCACCTGCGGGGTGATGTGCGGATGGCGTGCGGTGAAATCGTGCAACCGGGGCTCCAGCCACAGCAAGGCAAAGGATGGGCGGACGTTGATCTTCACCGTCGGCCTCGCGGCCTGCTGCTTCAACGCAGCCGCCGCCTGGGCAATCTGCTCGAGACCGGCGCTGACCTGCTGATAAAAGCGCTGACCGGCGGGCGTCAGCAGCGATTGACGCACGCGCCGTTCGAACAGCAGCACACCGAGGTGCTCTTCCAGCAATTTGATATGACGACTGACCGCGCTGTGGCTCACATGCAGCTCTTCGGCCGCCAGGCTGAAGCTCTGGTGGCGCGCGGCAACGGCGAAGGCACGAACGGCATTCAAGGGAGGTAATGGATTCATGTGTCTAATTTAGTCACCTATGCCGTGCATTTAAAGCGTTTGTCAGCGCCTGTGCGTAACGCCACTGTGCCTGCGTCCACTCGCCGTTTTTCAAGGAGCTCATCATGCACAGCTACGGATTGTTTGTATTGTTCGCCACCCTGACCGTCCTCAGCCCAGGACCTGGCGTGCTGCTGACCCTGTCGAATGCCCTGCGCCACGGTTTCACCGGCGCGCTGCCGGGAATCCTCGGCATTGCCTCCGGCGCCTTTGTGGTCGCGGCCATCAGTGCCACCAGCGTCGGGCTGATCCTCAGCACTTCGGCCCAGGCCTTTACCGTATTGAAGTACGCCGGTGCCACTTACCTGCTGTACCTGGGGATCAAAAGCTGGCGTGGTGGCAACTTCAGTGCGCGCCTGCAAGCACGTCCGGCCCGGCCTGGTTATCGGTTCCTCGAGGCCGCGTCGATCCAGTTTCTCAATCCCAAGGCGATCTTCTTCTTCCTCGCCGTGTTTCCGCAATTCATCGACCCTGCACAGGCATTTCGCCCGCAGTTCCTGACCCTGGTCGGTTCGTACGCGGTGGTGGTGATTCTGGTACACAGCGGCTACGCGCTGCTGGCGAATGCCGCCAAAGGCTGGCTGTCGAGCGAAAAAGGCGCCTGGATCGCGGCGAAAGTCTCGGGTGTGACCTTCACCGGATTCGGTCTGTTGATGGCCGCGGCCAGTCGCTGAGCCCGCCGCGTAAATCTCAATCGTCGCGGGTCAGCACTTCCAGCAGTTCAATCTCGAACTTCAGGTTCGAGTTGGGCGGGATGCTGCCCACGCTGCGTTCGCCATAACCCAGGTGCGCCGGCACCCGCAGTTCGCGCTTGCCGCCGACCTGCATGCCGATGATGCCCTGGTCCCAACCCTTGATCACCCGGCCCGTGCCGATCACGCACTGGAACGGCTTGCCGCGACTCCAGGAGGAATCGAACTCGCTGCCGTCCTCCAGCCAACCGCGGTACTGGGTGGTGATCAACGCGCCTTTCACGGCCTCTTTACCCTCGCCCACTGCCAGGTCGATGATCTGTAGTTCTTCGTTCATTGCCGCTCTCGCCTGTCATACGCCTTAATTAATCAGCCGCGATACTTACCGACCCATGCAGTGAATGCAACACGCCGTTACACTGCGCCTCGACGTACACGGAATCCGTTCCGTGCTCAGCCTATACAAGCCCCCCAGGAGTGACCGATGCACGAGGAAGGAAGCCTGTTGCAGGCCGCCGTGGTTTTTCTGTTTGCCGCCGTACTCACGGTACCGCTGGCCAAACGCCTGCAACTGGGTGCCGTGCTTGGCTACCTGCTGGCCGGTGTGATCATCGGCCCGGCGGTGCTCGGCTTGATCGGCAACCCGCAAAGCGTGATGCACATTTCCGAACTGGGCGTGGTGTTGCTGCTGTTCATCATTGGTCTGGAATTGTCGCCGCGACGCCTGTGGGTGATGCGCAAGGCGGTGTTCGGCGTCGGCCTGGCCCAGGTGCTGCTGACCGGCTCATTGATCGGGGTGCTGGCGTTCTACGTGTTTGGCCAGAAGCTCAACAGTGCCATCGTCCTCGGCCTTGGCCTGGCGCTCTCCTCGACCGCCCTCGGCCTGCAGAGCCTGGCCGAGCGCAAGGAGCTGACCAGCCCCCACGGGCGTTTGGCCTTTGCCATCCTGCTGTTCCAGGACATCGCGGCGATCCCGCTGATCGCCATGGTCCCGGCCCTGGCTGGCCGCAGCGACACCACCACGACCGCCGAAGAGATCAACCATGCGCTGCAGGTGTTTGGCAGCATCGCCGTAGTCGTGGTCGGCGGGCGTTATCTGTTGCGCCCGGTGTTTCGCATCGTCGCCAAAAGCGGCTTGCCGGAGGTGTCCACCGCCACCGCCTTGCTGGTGGTGATCGGCACCGCCTGGTTGATGGACGAAGTGGGCGTGTCGATGGCCCTCGGCGCGTTCCTCGCCGGCTTGCTGCTGGCCGACTCCGAGTACCGCCACGAACTGGAAGCGCAGATCGAGCCGTTCAAGGGCCTGCTGCTGGGGCTGTTCTTCATGAGCGTGGGCATGGGCGCCAACCTCGATTTGCTGTTCAGCGCCCCGCTCGCCGTACTGGGCATGACCCTGCTGCTGATCGCCGTGAAATTGCCGCTGCTGTACCTGGTGGGCAGCCTCGCCGGCGGTCTCAACCGCTTGAGCGCCGTGCGCCTGGGGGTGGTGCTGGCCGCCGGCGGCGAGTTCGCCTTTGTGGTGTTCAAGATGGGCCGGGACCATAACCTGTTCGATGCCAGGCTGTATGACATGCAGGTGCTGACCATCACCCTGTCGATGGCGATCACCCCACTATTGATGCTGATGTGCGCCCGCCTGGCGAAAAGCAAAGTCGAGCCGGTAGCCGTGCCGCCGCACCTGCGCGAGATCGACACCGACGCGCCGCGGGTGGTGATTGCCGGCATGGGCCGCATGGGACAGATCGTCGCGCGGATCCTGCGCGCGCAGAAAATCAAATTCGTCGCCCTCGACACCTCCGTGGAGACCATCGAGTTGTCGCGCAGCTTCGGTGGCGTGCCGGTGTTCTACGGCGACCCGATGCGCCCGGAAATCCTCAGCGCGGCCAAGGTCGGCGAGGCGGAGTTCTTCATCATCGCCACCGACGATCCGGAAACCAACATCAAGACCGCCGAGTTGGTGCGCAAGCTCTACCCGCACATGAAGATCATCGCCCGGGCGCGCAACCGTCAGCACGTGCACCGGCTGATGGATCTCGGCGCCGATGCGGTGCGTGAAACCTATTATTCCAGCCTGGAGATGAGCCGTCGCACCCTGCTTGGCCTGGGTCTGAGCCAGGCCCAGGCCGACGCACGGATCAAGCTGTTCAGCCATCACGACGAACAGGTCCTGGAAGCCCAGCACGCGGTCTACGATGACGCGGCCAAGGTGCTGCAAACCGCCCAGGAAGCCCGCGCCGAGCTGGCGCGCCTGTTCGAGGCCGACCAGATCCAGGACGATGCCGGCACACGCCGGTGATCCACCACTTGCCAGGGAGCCCCGCATGAGTGACAGCCCGTCTGCGCCGGCGCTGAAGGAAATCTTCAACGCCGAACGTTTTGCCCATATCGCTCGTGAAGTGCGCGCCGTCTACCCGTCGTTCGATAGCCGGGCGTTTCTTGCCATGGCCAACGACGGCCTGGCGCAACGTTCGGTGATGCAACGCATGGCGCGCACCAGCGAGTGCCTGCACGCCGTGCTGGGCCTGGACTACGAGCAGACCCTGGAAGTGCTCGAGGCACTCGCGCCACGGCTCAACAGTGGTTTCGTCTGCATGTTCCTCGCCGACTACGTGGCGACCTACGGCGCTCATGACTTCGCCCGCTCGATGGAAGCTCTGAAGTACTTCACCCGCTTTGGCTCTTCCGAGTTTGCCGTCCGGCATTTTCTGCGCAGCGATTTGCAGCGCGGCCTGGCGCTGATGCATGAATGGTCGCTGGACGATAACGAGCATGTTCGTCGCCTGGCCAGTGAAGGCAGCCGGCCGCGCCTACCGTGGTCGTTTCGTCTCGAAGCGGTGCAGGCCGATCCGTCGTTGGCAGCAGCGATCCTCGACAACCTCAAGCGCGACAGCAGCCTGTACGTGCGCAAATCGGTGGCCAACCACCTCAACGACATCACCAAGGACCATCCGGCCTGGGCCCTCGACGTTATCGAAGGCTGGTCACTGGACGATCCGCGCACCGCCTGGATCGCCAAGCACGCGCTGCGCAGCCTGATCAAACAGGGCGATCTGCGGGCGCTGACCATCATCGGCGCCGGGGCCAAGCCGCAAGTGCAGATCCACCGGCTCAAGGTCGAACCGGCGGTGATCAGCCTCGGCCAGGGCATCACCCTGTCCTTCGAACTGCAGTCCACCGCCGACCAGGACCAGCGCCTGGTAGTGGATTACGCCATCGAGTACGTCAAGGCTTCCGGCGCGACTTCGGCCAAGGTATTCAAGCTCAAGGGCCTGGCCCTGCCCGCCCATGCCCGCCAGCGTCTGAGTCGCGCCCAGCAGATTCGCGACATGACTACCCGCAAGCACTACGCCGGCAGCCATGCGGTGCACATCATGGTCAATGGCGAGCGACTGGCGAGCACCGCCTTCGAAATCCGCGACTAAAGGTCCGGCCCGAGCAAAAGCGCCTGTTCCTGGTCACACAGCTGCACAACGTAATCCCAGAGCAGGCGCAGGCGCACCGACTTGTGCAACTCGCGCCGGGTGCTCATCCAGTAACTGCGCTGGATGCGCTCGGCAGGGAGCAACGGCAGCAACTGCGGGTCGGCGCTGGCCAGGTAGCACGGCAGCACCGCGATGCCCAGGCCGGAACGTGCCGCCTGTTGCTGGGCGATCACGCTGGTGCTGTGGAACACCACCCGGGGGTTGCGGCAGAAGCTGTTGAGGAACATCAGCTCCTGGCTGTACAGCAGGTCATCGACATAGCCGATCCAGGCGTGCTGGCCGAGGTCTTCGCGACTGCGCAGGGGCGGCGCACGGTCGAGATAGTCCTGGCTGGCGTACAGCGCCAGGCGGTAATCGGTGAGTTTGCGGGTCACCAGCATGTCCGCCGCCGGGCGCTCCAGGTGGATGCTGATTTCCGCTTCGCGGTTGAGGATGCTGACAAAGCGCGGCACCGCCACCAACTCCACCTCCAGCCCCGGGTAACGCTCGAACAGCCCCCTCATCCGGCTGGCAAGGAACATGGTGCCCAAGCCCTCCGTGACCCCGAGGCGAATCTTGCCCAGGGGCGCGCTCGACTGAGTGATTTCCTCCTGAGCCAACAAGGCCACGTTCTCCATGGCCTCGGCGTGTTTAAGCAGGGCTTCGCCGGCCGGCGTCAGTTGATAACCCTGGGCGTGCTGGACGAACAACGCGGTGCCGAGGCTCTGTTCGATCGCCTCGATGTGCCGTGCCACCGTGGCGTGGGTGGTTTTCAGGCGCTTGGCGGCGGTCAGCAGGCGTCCGCTGCGCTGCAATTCGAGAAAAAACCGCAGGTCATTCCAGTCGAACATGGACCGTCCTTGTGTCACGTCTGAGGGTGATTGTTTATAAACGCACAATGGCTGCGCAAAAACTAACATTCTTTTGTCGAAAGCTAACAACTAGGATCAAGCGCAATAAGAACAACAAGCAGTGAGGTCACGGATGCAACCTGCCGTTGATGGATACGATTACATCGTGGTCGGCGCCGGTCCCGCCGGCTGCCTGTTGGCCAACCGGCTCAGCGCCAACCCGCAGCACCGGGTGCTGCTGCTCGAGGCCGGTGGCCGCGACAACTATCCGTGGATTCACATCCCGGTCGGCTACCTGTTTTGCATCGGCAACCCGCGCACCGACTGGTGCTTCAAGACCGAGGCGCAGGACGGCCTGCAGGGCCGCAGCCTGAGCTACCCACGGGGCAAGGTGCTCGGCGGCAGCTCGTCGATCAACGGCATGATCTACATGCGCGGCCAGGCCGGCGACTATGATCGCTGGGCTGCCGACGGCAACCCGGGCTGGAGCTGGAACGAGGTACTGCCACTGTTCCGCCAGAGCGAAAACCATTTTGCCGGTGACTCGGAGTTTCACAGTGCTGGCGGCGAATGGCGGGTCGAACGCCAGCGCCTGTCGTGGCCGATTCTCGATGCCTTCCGCACCGCCGCCGAACAGAGCGGCATCGCCAGCATCGATGACTTCAACCGCGGCGACAATGAAGGCTGCGGTTATTTCCAGGTCAACCAGAAAGCCGGGGTGCGCTGGAACGCCGCCAAGGCCTTTCTCAAACCGGCGGCCCAGCGCCCCAACCTGACCGTGCTGACCGGGGTCGAGGTTGACCGGGTGCTGCTGGAAAACGGTCGGGCGAGCAAGGTGGTGGCGCGCTGGCAAGGCCAGTCGCAGCACTTCAGTGCGCGCCGGGAAATTATTCTCAGCGCTGGCTCCGTCGGTTCACCGGGAATTCTCCAACGCTCCGGTATCGGCCCTGTCGACCTGCTCAAGCGCCTGGGAATTAATGTTGTGCATCCCCTCAACGGCGTCGGCGGCAACCTGCAGGATCACCTGCAACTGCGGCTGATCTACCAACTGGAAAATGCCCGCACCCTGAACCAGATCGCCGGCAGCCTGTGGGGCAAGATGGGCATGGGCCTGCACTACCTGTATGACCGCAGCGGCCCGCTATCGATGGCCCCCAGCCAACTTGGCGCCTTTGCCCGCTCCGGCCCCGAGCAGACCTCGGCGAACCTCGAGTTTCACGTGCAGCCGCTGTCCCTGGAGCGCTTCGGTGAGCCGTTGCATGCCTTCCCGGCGTTCACCGCCTCGGTCTGCGACCTGCGTCCGCACAGCCGTGGGCGAATCGACATCCGCTCGGCCGATCCGCAGCAGGCGCCGTTGATCCAGCCCAATTACCTGAGCCATCCCGAGGACCTGCGCGTCGCCGCCGACGCCATCCGCCTGACCCGGCGCATCGTTGCCGCCCCCGCGCTGCAGCCGTTCAAGCCAGTGGAGTACCTGCCGGGCGCTGCCTTGCAAACCGAAGAACAGCTGCACGAAGCTGCCGCGCGAATTGGCACCACCATCTTCCATCCGGTGGGCACCTGCCGCATGGGCCAGGACGCCGATGCCGTGGTCGACGCCCAGTTGCGGGTCCACGGCATCCCCGGCCTGCGCATCGCCGACGCCTCGATCATGCCGCACATCACCTCGGGCAACACCTGCTCGCCGACGCTGATGATCGCCGAAAAAGCCGCCCAACTGATTCTCGCCACACCGGCTGCAACCACCACCTCTGTAGGAGCGAGCTCGCTCCGGGCGGCGTTCAGACGAAAAACGTCAACGATAACGCGTCCATTTTGAAGGAACGCGGCGCCCTTGAGTTCTTCGCGAGCAAGCTCGCTCCTACAAAGAGAAAGAACACGCAACACCAGTGAAACAACAATAAATACACACTGTGAGGGAACGATATGTCAGAGCACGCGCAAGCTGTCGCCGGGACACTCAGCACCGGCACCAGCAAGGAAACCCAGAAAGTCATCTTCGCCTCCTCCCTGGGGACGGTGTTCGAGTGGTATGACTTTTTTCTCTACGGCGCCCTCGCGGCGGTGATCAGCAAGCAGTTCTTCGCCGGGGTCAACGACACCACGGCCTTCATCTTCGCCCTGATGGCGTTCGCCGCCGGCTTTGTCGTGCGGCCCTTCGGCGCGCTGGTGTTCGGCCGCCTTGGCGACATGATCGGGCGCAAATACACCTTCCTCGCCACCATCATCCTGATGGGCGTGGCAACCTTCGCCGTTGGCCTGCTGCCGACCTATGCCAGCATCGGCATCGCCGCGCCGATCATCCTGGTGGTGCTGCGCATGCTCCAGGGCCTGGCCCTGGGTGGCGAATACGGCGGCGCCGCGACCTACGTCGCCGAACACGCGCCGATTGGCAAGCGCGGCTTCCACACCAGCTGGATTCAATCCACCGCGACCCTCGGGCTGTTGCTGTCCCTGCTGGTGGTGCTCGGCTGCCGTTACTTCACCGGTGACCAGTTCGAGGTCTGGGGCTGGCGCATCCCGTTCCTGCTGTCGATCGTGCTGCTGGGCATTTCCACCTGGATCCGCCTGAGCCTGCATGAGTCGCCGGCGTTCCTGAAAATGAAAGAGGAAGGCAAGTCCTGCAAAGCGCCGATCCGCGAGTCCTTCGGCAATTGGCAGAACCTCAAGGTGGTGCTGATCGCCCTGTTCAGCATCAATGCCGGGCAAGCCGTGACCTTCTACGCGGCGCAGTTCTACGTGCTGTTTTTCCTCACCCAGTTCCTCAAGATGGACCCGGCCCTGGCCAACACCCTGCTGATTGTCAGCGTGGTGATCGGCGCGCCGTTCTTCATCTTCTTTGGCTGGCTGTCCGACCGGGTCGGGCGCAAGCCGATCCTGATGCTCGGCCTGCTGCTGGCCACCGTGCTGTACTTCCCGATCTTCAAAGCCCTGGCCCACTACGCCAACCCGGCCATCGACCGCGCCAGCCAACAGGCGCCGATCAGCGTGCTGGCCGACCCGGCCACCTGCACCTTCCAGTTCGACCCGGTGGGCAAGGCGCGCTTCGACAGCCCATGCGACAAGGTCAAGACCTTCCTGGTCAAGCAGGGCCTGCCGTACAGCAGTGTTGCCGCGCCGGCCGGCAGCGGCGTACAGGTGAGCATCGGCGAGATCAAAATCGACGGCTACGACGAAGCCGCCTTGCGCGGTGCGGTGACCCTGGCCGGCTATCCACAGGCTGCTGACGCCCAGCAAGTGAACAAAGCGATGATCGTTGCCCTGATCGTCGCGCTGATCATCATTTCCGCCATGTGCTACGGCCCCCTGGCGGCGCTGATGGTCGAACTGTTCCCGACGCGCATCCGCTACACCTCGATGTCCCTGCCCTACCACATCGGCAATGGCTGGTTCGGCGGCTTCCTGCCCACCGTGTCCTTTGCCCTGGTGGTGTACACCGGCGATATCTTCTACGGCCTGTGGTACCCGGTGCTGATCACGTCAGTGAGCCTGGTGGTGGGCATGTTGTGTTTGCGTGAGACCAAGGATGTCGATCTGGAGAAAAACTGAAGTGCATTGAACTGTAGGAGCGAGCCTGCTCGCGATGGTAGACCAGACAGCGCGTACATTCAGTCAATGCGCGTAATCGTTGGCGACCATCGCGAGCAGGCTCGCTCCTACAATTAACCTCCACATCTGTCATATAACGGTCACATACACGGAACAACTTTCAGAAATCTTTTGTTACCTGTCTAGAAGCCAAACAAAACCCATTAAAGGTTTGACTCCATAAACCCGCCTGAGTACATTGCGCGGGTTGGCCAGCCCAACCTCTTTTCAACTGAATAAAGAACTCAATGGACACAGTATCTAGACGCGGCCCGGCGCTTGCCAACAGGCAAGGCCGGGCTTCAATACAAGCAACTGACGGGACCCCAGGTTCCGGTCAGGCACGCCGCGCCAGAGCCTGAGCTCCGACGTGACCTGCCCGCCCGGCGCCAGTCCGGTCGCGAGGCATGTCATGTATTTCATCAACACGCTGATCCCAGGATTGCGCGCCTTGAGCAAGGCGCTGCCAATCAAGTTGTGCCGCGAGCCGACAGTGCTTGCGCGCTCGCAGCAGCCCTCTTCTTCCATGTGCCTGCAGCCTCGCCTGCGGGCCCATTGGCGCATCTGTCCCAGCAGCAGGCAACTGCAGCAATGCTGGGCGGTCGATGCCCGTCTGGAACCCCCGAGTCGATACTTCGCGCCGCTGATACAACAGCTCGGCCTGTGTTTCGGCGCGCGCACTTTCAGTTGAACTGAAAGTTTCATCAACGCATTAAAACAGCGAACTCCTTATTCAGATGTTCGGCAACTTTCTATTGCCTGCAAAAAGCGAGAAACACTATGGACGACGACAGTAGACGGTTCGCTACCTACCCCATTTACGTGGATAGGCAGCGAACGTTAAACACCCGACCACCACACTTCCCTGAATCGAACGCCGGTTTGCGCTTCGCCATGACTTCGCTCGTCTTTAATTAGTCGGGAGCTGCCGTGCCGTGCCGCAAGCCTGCGGCAGGAGCACTCGACATGAGCACTGTAAAAAACCGCAAGACCCCGCTACAGGGCGCCAGCAACGACGAGCAAAAACTGTCGATGCGTGCAGCCCGCGAAGCGCGCAACGGCCTGGACGTGACCCTGGCCAACGTCAAGTCCAGCAGCGTCGGCCTGACCGAACTCGACGCCGAAGGTCGCCTGCTGCGCGAAGGCTACAACGAGGTGGCCCACGACAAGCCGCCCCATGCCCTGGTCCAGGTGCTGAAAGCCTTCAACAACCCCTTCATCTATGTGCTGATGACCCTGACCCTGATCAGTTTCATCACCGATTTCTGGATGCCCTTGCAGGCAGGTGAAGAAACCGACCTGACCGGCGTGATCATCGTTCTGGTGATGGTCCTGGCCAGCGGCCTGATGCGGTTCTGGCAGGAATACCGCTCCGGCAAATCCGCCGAAGCCCTGAAATCCATGGTCCGTACCACCGCCACCGTGCTGCGCCGCGAGCAACTGGGCAGTACCCCGACCCTGCGTGAAGTGCCGATGCGCGAACTGGTGGCCGGCGACATCGTGCAGTTGTCCGCCGGTGACATGATCCCGGCCGACATTCGCCTGATCGAGTCCCGCGACCTGTTCATCAGCCAGGCGGTGCTCACCGGCGAAGCGCTGCCGGTCGAGAAGTACGACACCTTGGGCAATGTCGCGCAGAAATCCGCTACTGCCGCTGCCGACCAATCCAACCTGCTCGACCTCTCCAACATCTGCTTCATGGGCACCAACGTGGTCAGCGGCACCGCCCGCGCCGTGGTGGTCGCCACCGGGCCGCGGACCTACTTCGGCTCGCTGGCCAAGGCGATCGTCGGTTCGCGCACGCAAACCGCCTTCGACCGCGGGGTCAACAGCGTCAGTTGGCTGCTGATTCGCTTCATGCTGGTGATGGTGCCGGTGGTGCTGCTGATCAACGGCTTTACCAAGGGAGACTGGGGCGACGCCTTCATGTTCGCCCTCGCCGTGGCTGTCGGCCTGACCCCGGAGATGCTGCCGATGATCGTCAGTGCCAACCTGGCCAAGGGCGCAGTGGCCATGGCCAAGCGCAAAGTGGTGGTCAAGCGCCTGAACGCGATCCAGAACTTCGGTTCGATGGACGTGCTGTGCACCGACAAGACCGGCACCCTGACCCAGGACAAGATCATTCTCGAGCATCACATCGACGTCGACGGCAAGCGCGATGATGCCATCCTCGAACTGGCCTGGCTCAACAGCTATCACCAGAGCGGCATGAAAAACCTGATGGATCAGGCTGTGGTGCAGTTTGCCGAGCAAAACCGCACCTTCAAGAAACCCTTCGCCTACAGCAAAGTCGATGAGCTGCCCTTTGATTTCATCCGCCGGCGCTTGTCGATCATCGTCAAGGACAACAACGATGACCACCTGCTGGTGTGCAAGGGCGCGGTCGAGGAGATGCTCGGCATTGCCAGCCACATCTATGAGGACGGTGTGGTGGTGACCCTCGACGATCCACGTCGCGCGCAACTGTTGAAGCTGGCCAGCGAGTACAACGAAGACGGCTTCCGCGTGTTGCTGATCGCTACCCGCAAAATCCCGCGCAACCAGAGCAAGGCGCAGTACACCGCCAGCGACGAGCATGACCTGGTGATTCGCGGCTTCCTGACCTTCCTTGATCCACCGAAGGAAACTGCCGGGCCGGCCTTGGCCGCGCTGCGTGACATGGGGGTCAACGTCAAGGTGCTGACCGGCGACAACGCGGTGGTCACCAGCAAGATCTGCCGTGAAGTCGGCCTGGAGCCCGGCACTCCGCTGCTCGGCCCCGAGATCGAACGCATGGACGAGCAGACCCTGCGCCAGCAGGTCGAGGAGCGCAGCGTATTCGCCAAGCTCACACCGCTGCAGAAGTCGCGGGTGATCAAGGCACTGCAAGCCAACGGCCACACCGTCGGCTTCCTCGGTGACGGAATCAACGACGCCCCGGCCCTGCGCGATGCCGACGTGGGCATCTCGGTGGACAGCGGCACTGACATCGCCAAGGAATCGGCGGACATCATCCTCCTGGAAAAGAGCCTGATGGTGCTCGAAGAAGGCGTGCTGAAAGGCCGCGAAACCTTCGGCAACATCATGAAGTACCTGAACATGACCGCCAGCTCCAACTTCGGCAACGTGTTCTCGGTGCTGGTGGCCAGCGCCTTCATTCCGTTCCTGCCGATGCTGGCGATCCACCTGCTGCTGCAGAACCTGATGTACGACATCTCCCAGCTGGCCCTGCCGTGGGACAGGATGGACAAGGAGTACCTGAGCAAACCACGCAAGTGGGACGCGAAGAACATCGGCCGCTTCATGCTGTGGATCGGCCCGACTTCGTCGATCTTCGACATCACCACCTTTGCCCTGATGTGGTACGTGTTCTCGGCCAACAGCGTGGAAATGCAGACCCTGTTCCAGTCCGGCTGGTTCATCGAAGGGCTGCTGTCGCAGACCCTGGTGGTGCACATGCTGCGTACCCAGAAAATCCCGTTCTTCCAGAGCACTGCGGCACTGCCGGTGATCCTGATGACCGGCATGGTGATGGCCGTGGGCATCTACATCCCGTTCTCGCCACTGGGCAACCTGGTTGGCCTGGAGCCGCTACCGTGGTCCTACTTCCCATGGCTGGTGGGCACCCTGCTGAGCTACTGCGTGGTCGCGCAACTGATGAAGACTCTCTACATCCGTCGCTTCAAGCAATGGTACTGAGTGCCTGAGCCGACCCTGCAACGCACGGCCACCACGCTGGGGCGTGGTGGCTGCATCGCAAAAATACATGGATGACCTGCATGCCGAAGTACGATTTTCGTCGCCACCTGCACGCCTTGATCGGCGACCTGCCAGCCGCCTACAGCCGCCGTCTGCGGCGCAACCTGGTATTCACCGCAGTCACCCTGACTGTCATCGGTTGCCTGTCGCTGATCTCCGGCGCCCATGCAGCGGGCGGTGCCTATGTGGTGGATGACGCCAGCATCAATGAACCGGGGGAATGCACCCTCGACCTCTGGAACCAGAACCTGCGCCATGCCGGCTCCAGCCACGACCGCGTGCTCTCTGCAGCCTGCACCGCCAGGGACCTGCCCGCTCTGCAACTGGGCGCGACCTGGCAGCATGCCCATGACCAGGAAAACGGCGTCTACAACCTGCTGGCGCCGCAATTCAAGGCACAACTGCTGAGCCGGGCTGACCTTGGGTTGGACCTGGCCCTGGCGGCCAATGCCACCTTCGCGGTAGACCGAGGACAGATCTTCGACAGCGCCGAATTGAACCTGCCGTTGACCTATAGCCTCACCAAAGCCTTGCGCCTGAACCTCAACGCCGGCTGGATTCACGCCAATGACCAGGCGCAACCCAATGAGCGCTGGACCTGGGGCAGCGGTGTGGAGTACGACCTCGCCAAGCCGGTGACCCTGATCGCCGAACGCTACGGTCAACGCGGCGCCCAACAGGCCTGGCAAGCCGGCCCGCGCTGGCGCATCGGCGAACGCCTGGACCTGGATCTGTTGGTCGGTCGTGAGCTGACGGATACCCGGCAACAGTGGATGACGACAGGGGCGACGCTGCGGTTCTAGCTTTTATCGGCCCCGGGAAACGCCAGACAAAACTCGGTCCAGCCATGCGGCGTGCTCTGCACCTGGACCGAGCCCTGGTGCAAGCTCATGATCGAACGCACGATCGCCAGCCCCAACCCCGTTCCGCCTTGCGCCCGCGAGCGGCTGTTGTCGACCCGGTAGAAGCGCTCGAACAGGTGCGGCAAGTGTTCTGCGGCGATGCCGGGCCCGGGATTGCCGACCCGTACTGTAACGTGCTCGCTGTGACGCTCGATGACCAGGCTGATCGATTTGCCGGGCGGACAATGGCGAATGGCGTTGGACAACAGGTTCGAGATCGCGCGCTGGATCATCAGCCGATCGCCCAGGGTGGCGCCACTGCCGCAGACCTGCAGACTGATGTGCTTTTCCTCGGCCGACAGGTCAAACAGCTCGGCCACCTTGTTCACTTCTTCCGCCAGTTCGATTCGCTCGAAGGGCACCAGTGCCGCCGGGTGGCTGACCTGAGCCAGGAACAGCATATCGGCGACGATGCGCGTGACCCGGGTCAACTCCTCGGTGCAGGACACCAGCACTGCCTTGTACTCCTCGCTTGGCCGTTCTCGCGAAAGGGTCACCTGGGCCTTGCCCATCAGGTTGCTGATCGGCGAGCGCAGTTCGTGCGCGATATCGTCGGAGAACTGTGAGAGCTGCTGCACACCGTTATCCAGCCGATGCAGCATGAAGTTGATGCCGTGGGCCAGTTCACTGAGTTCCTGGGGCATATTCGATTCCGCCAGGCGATGGCTCAACTCCTGAGTCGAGACCATCGCCGCCACCTTGCGAAATTCGCGCAGCGGCGCCAGGCCGCGCCGAACAATTGCCCAGGCGCCGATACCAATCAGGATCAACAGCAATGGCAGGGCAATCAGGGTCGAACTCAAATACGCGCTGAGCAGTGCCTCGTCGTTGGAACGGTCGACCGACAGCAACACCGCAACCGACTCGCCATTGGGCAACGGCATCAACTGGCTCGCCGTGAGAAAGTGCTGGCCCTTGCCGTCCGAACGGCTGAAATATCTGAGGCGCTCCTGACTCGGCGCAATGGCCTGGGTCAGCGGCGGCAACGGGCTGCCGACACTGAGCAGCGGGGTTGGCGGAGTGTTGCGGTCGAGGATCGTCAGGTTCAGATTGTCGTGGCCGAGCACCTGGTCGAGCAACGAATGCGGCTTGCGCGCGATCTCGTTGACGCTCAGGTCCGCCGCCAGGCTGTGCTGAATCTGCTGCATTTTCTTTTCCAGGCCGCTTTTGGCCAGGAAGTCGAGTTCGTGGGTCAGCGCCAGGAACGCGAGGATCGCCAACAGCACCACCAACAGCGCCCCCATCACACTGACCGTCAGCCCCAGGCGCATCGACAGGCTGGCGGGTTTCATTCCCGGGCCTCCAGCACGTAACCGACACCGCGCAAGGTGTGGATCAGCTTGTTGTCGAACGGCTCGTCGATCTTCGCTCGCAAGCGCCGGATCGAGACTTCGACCACATTGGTGTCACAGTCGAAATTCATGTCCCAGACCATGGAAATAATCTGTGTACGCGACAGCACTTCACCGGACTGGCGCATCAGCAAATGCAGGAGCGCGAACTCCTTGGTGGTCAGGTCGATGCGTTGCGCGCCACGAAACGCCCGGTGCCGCCCGGGGTCCAGTTCCAGGTCGGCCACCTTCAGCACCCGGGGCAGCGGAATATGCTCGCTGCGACGCAACAAGGTGCGCACTCGCGCCAACAGCTCGGGAAATTCGAACGGCTTGAGCAGATAGTCATCCGCCCCAAGATCCAGCCCGCGGACTCTGTCGGCCAGGCGGCCGCGGGCGGTCAGCATCATCACCCGCGTATTGCCACTGCTGCGGATATTCTCCAGCACTTCCCAGCCATCCATTTCAGGAAGATTCACATCAAGGATGACCAACTCATAAGCCTGTTGTCGGGCCAGGTGAAGTCCATCGGCGCCATTATCCGCGCGATCCACTACATAACCACTTTCAGTCAAGCCTTGATGCAAGTACTCGGCAGTTTTCAGCTCGTCCTCAATGACAAGGATTCGCATAAGTTTTCACCCTTACAAATAAAAAGACAGTAGAAGAGACCGCCAGCCAGAGTGAGTAGTTATTGAACTTGCTGGTTGACTCGATGCGCACGCTAAAGCCTGTAGTCGCTACAGGGTCAATCGAAAGAAGCCCATTCCAGAGGGATTCGCGACGATTTGCCGCAGTCGAATACCCCGTTGGGTGCCGAACATCATGGAATTAGCTGGCGAACAAGTGCATTCGAGCGGATTAATCTGGCTATTTGTTTCTCCATATTGCGCAATCACCGCCCGACACTTTCTATCCTAATGCACAACTTACCGGCATCACCGCAGATAACGCATTTGTAATTATCCAGCCACCCTATTGATAAGTACCGACCACTACATTGTCGCCATCACCGGTTTCGCATTAAAGGAACAACCAACGTGCAGGGTTATGAAAGTGTGGTCATTCCCCCGAGGATCAAAACGCGACGCAAGGCTGTTGCGCTATTGCTGGTCAGTCTGCTTTCCGCCACCAGTGCCTTGCCTGCCGCCGCGCAGGCAGCGGTATTGAGTCTCGACCAGGCGCTGCAGAGTGCCTTCGCCAACAACCCGGAACTGGCCGCGGCGCAGTGGGAAATCGGCATCGCCCAAGGCGATCGCCAACAAGCCGGGCTGATTCCCAACCCGGAGCTGTCCTGGGAGGCCGAAGACACCCGCAGTGAATCGCGAACGACCACTGTGACGCTCAGCCAGCCGCTGGAACTGGGTGGCAAGCGTGGGGCGCGCATCGAGGTTGCCAGCCGTGCACAGGATGCCGCCGACGTCGAATTGGAGCGCCAGCGCAACGGTTTGCGCGCCGATGTGATCCAGGCCTTCTACCGCTCCAGCACCGCCCAGCAACGCTGGCAACTGACAGAGCAATCCGTGCAATTGGCCGAACGCGGACTGAGCGTTGCCGAAGGCAGCATCAAGGCCGGCAAGTCTTCGCCGGTGGAAGCCACGCGGGCCCAGGTGCAATTGTCCCAGGTGCGCCTGGAGTTGCGCAGGGCCGAGCGCGATCGCGCCGATGCCTACCAGCAGCTGGCGCAGGTCACCGGAGCGCCGCAGGCCAGCTTTGCCCGGGTCGAGGAACCCGGCAGCCCCCTGCCGGT
Organism: Pseudomonas sp. F007; assembly: GCF_057814275.1. Classification (NCBI taxonomy): domain Bacteria; kingdom Pseudomonadati; phylum Pseudomonadota; class Gammaproteobacteria; order Pseudomonadales; family Pseudomonadaceae; genus Pseudomonas; species Pseudomonas sp. F007. Next base: position 381,313 of record NZ_JBVATA010000005.1, read on the forward strand.
GATTCCTGGCTCAGCCACCCTCCTTGCCCGTCTGCCCGAGACTGCCGATATGCGCCTGGCGCAGCTGCAGATCATCCAGAAGGAAGCGGCCCTGGGCCTGGAAAAAACCCAGCGCATTCCCGACTTGACGGTGAGCGTCGGCAGCCAGTACAGCGAGACCGATCGCGAACGGGTCAACGTCGTGGGTTTGTCGATGCCCATTCCTCTGTTCGACCGCAACCAGGGCAACATCCTTGCCGCCGCGCGCCGTGCCGATCAGTCCCGCGACCTGCGCAACGCCAACGAACTGCGCCTGCGCTCCGAAGTGCAGGCGAGCCTCGATCAATGGACCACCGCCAATAGCGAAGTCGAGGCCTTCAACCGGGTGATCCTGCCGGCCGCACAAAGCGCAGTGGATACCGCCACCCGTGGGTTTGCCATGGGCAAATTCAACTTCCTCGAAGTGCTCGACGCCCAGCGCACCCTGATCGACGCCCGCAGCCAATTCATCCAGGCCGTGGCCGATGCCACCGACGCCTGGGTGCGCATCGAGCGCCTGTATGGCGATACCCGCGCCCTCGCCCGCACCCCTTGAACCCCACCTTTTTCGCTCCCGTGCAACACACGGGACGCAGGGAGTCTGCATGAACAAGAAAAACCTCCTGGCCATCGCCTTGACGCTGATCGTCGGCACCGGCCTCGGCTCCTGGCTCACCACACGGGCCGCCGCCCCGGTAGCGCAGGCAACTGCCCATGCCGACCACGACGAGGAAAGCGCCCCTGGCGGCGAGCAACATGCCGAGAATGAGGCCGAAGGAGAAGGTCACCTGAACCTGAGCGCCGAGCAGATCAGCGCTGCCGGCATTCAACTGGCCCAAGCCGGACCGCTGGCGATGGACCTGTCCCTGCCGTTTCCCGGTGAAGTGCGCTTCGACGAAGACCGCACCGCCCATGTCGTGCCACGCACCCCCGGCGTGGTCGAGCAAGTGCTGGTCAACCTCGGGCAACCGGTGAAAAAGGGCCAGTTGCTGGCGGTGATTGCCAGCCAGCAGATCTCCGAGCAGCGCAGCGAACAGGCCGCAGCCCAGCGCCGGGTCGAACTGGCACGCACCACCTACGAACGCGAGCGCCAATTGTGGCAGGAGCAGATCTCCGCCGAGCAGGACTTGCTGCAAGCGCGTCAGGCCCTGCAGGAAGCCGAAATCGCCCTGAACAATGCCCGACAGAAAGTCAGTGTGCTCAGCGGCAACAGCACCGCCATCGGCGGCAATCGTTATGAGCTGCGCGCGCCCTTCGACAGCGTGGTGGTGGAAAAACACCTGACCCTGGGCGAAGTGGTCAACGACAGCACCAGCGTCCTGACCCTCTCCGACCTGTCGAAGGTGTGGGTGACCTTTGGCGTTTCGCCCAAGGACCTGGACAGCGTGCAGGTGGGCAAGGCGGTGAGCATCAGCGCCGCGGAACTGGATGCCCAGGTGACCGGCACGGTGTCCTACGTCGGCAGCCTGCTGGGCGAGCAAACCCGTACCGCCACCGTGCGTGTATCGCTGGACAACCCGCAAGGCGCCTGGCGCCCGGGGCTGTTTGTCACCGCACGGGTCACCACCGACACCCGCCAGACCCCGGTCGCGGTGCCGGAAAGTGCGATCCAGACCGTCGAGGACCAGCCCAACGTCTTCGTGCGCACCGACGACGGTTTCAAGGCCCAGGCGGTGCAACTCGGCAGCCGTACCGCTGACCAGGTGGAGATCACCCAGGGCCTGGCCGCCGGGGCGCAGGTCGCCACGGCCGGCAGCTTCATTCTCAAATCGGAATTGGGCAAGGCCTCGGCCGAGCACGCTCACTGATCCGCCCTCGGCACAAGAAGGTCCTTATGTTCGAACGCCTGATTCAATTCGCCATCGAGCAGCGCATTATCGTGCTGCTCGCGGTCCTGCTCATGGCCGGCCTCGGTATCGCCAGCTACCAGAAACTGCCGATCGATGCGGTCCCCGACATCACCAACGTCCAGGTACAGATCAACACCGCAGCCGCCGGCTTCTCGCCGCTGGAAACCGAACAACGCATCACCTTCCCGATCGAGACCGCCATGGCCGGCTTGCCGGCACTGGAGCAGACCCGCTCGCTGTCGCGCTCGGGACTGTCGCAAGTGACGGTGATTTTCAAGGAAGGCACCGACCTGTTCTTCGCCCGGCAACTGATCAACGAGCGCCTGCAAGTGGCCCGCGAGCAACTGCCCGAAGGCGTCGAGGCGGTCATGGGCCCGATCTCCACCGGCCTCGGCGAGATTTTCCTGTGGACCGTGGAAACCGAAGCCGGCGCGGTGAAGGACGACGGCACGCCCTACACGCCGACCGACCTGCGGGTGATCCAGGACTGGATCATCAAGCCGCAGTTGCGCAACGTGCCCGGGGTCGCCGAAATCAACACCATTGGCGGCTATGCCAAGGAATACCAGATCGCCCCCGACCCCAAGCGCCTGGCCGCCTACAAGCTGACCCTGGCCGACCTGGTGACGGCGCTGGAGCGCAACAACGCCAACGTCGGCGCCGGCTACATCGAGCGCAGTGGCGAGCAGTTGCTGATCCGCGCGCCGGGGCAAGTGGCGAGCCTGGATGACATCGCCAATATCGTCATGGCCAATGTCGACGGCACGCCGATCCGCATCAAGAACGTCGCCAGCGTCGACATCGGCCGAGAACTGCGCACCGGCGCCGCCACCGAAAATGGCCGCGAGGTGGTGCTGGGCACGGTGTTCATGCTGATCGGCGAGAACAGTCGCACGGTGTCCCAGGCGGTCGCCGCCAAGCTCGAGCAAATCAACCGGACACTGCCCAAGGGCGTGGTCGCAGTGACGGTGTACGACCGCACCAGCCTGGTGGACAAGGCCATCGCCACGGTGAAGAAAAACCTGGTGGAAGGGGCGATCCTGGTCATCGCGATCCTGTTTCTGTTCCTCGGCAACATCCGCGCCGCGCTGATCACCGCCATGGTGATTCCGCTGGCCATGCTGTTCACCTTCACCGGGATGTTCAGCAACAAGGTCAGCGCCAACCTGATGAGCCTCGGCGCGCTGGACTTCGGGATCATCGTCGACGGCGCCGTGGTGATCGTCGAAAACGCCATCCGCCGCCTGGCCCATGCCCAGCAGCACCACGGCCGGGTGCTGACGCGTTCCGAACGCTTCCATGAAGTCTTTGCCGCGGCCAGGGAAGCGCGTCGGCCATTGATCTACGGCCAGTTGATCATCATGGTCGTGTACCTGCCGATCTTCGCCCTGACCGGGGTCGAAGGCAAAATGTTCCACCCGATGGCATTCACCGTGGTGATCGCCCTGCTCGGCGCCATGCTGCTCTCGGTGACCTTCGTGCCGGCCGCCATCGCCATGTTTGTCACCGGCAAGGTCCAGGAAACCGAAAACATCGTCATGCGCAGCGCACGTCGGGTTTACGCTCCGGCGCTGGACTGGGTCATGGCCCACCGCACCCTGGCGTTCGCCCTGGCGCTGGCAGCTATCGGCGTCTGCGCCGTGGTGGCCAGCCGCATGGGCAGCGAATTTGTACCGAGCTTGAGCGAAGGTGACTTTGCCCTGCAGGCCCTGCGCGTACCCGGCACCAGCCTCAGCCAATCGGTGGACATGCAACAGCGCCTGGAAACCCTGCTGCTGGAGAAAGTCCCGGAAGTGCAGCGGGTGTTCGCCCGCACCGGCACCGCGGAAATCGCTTCCGACCCGATGCCGCCGAACATCTCTGACAGCTATGTAATGCTCAAGCCCCAGGCGCAATGGCCGGATCCGGACAAGAGCCGCGAGGCACTGATCGCCGATATCCAGCGGGTCACGGCGCTGCTGCCGGGCAGCAACTACGAACTGTCGCAACCGATTCAGTTGCGCTTCAACGAGCTGATTTCCGGGGTGCGCAGCGATGTCGCGGTGAAGGTCTTCGGCGATGACATGGAGGTGCTCAACAGCACCGCAGCGAAGATCGCCGCGACTCTGCAGAAGGTCGAGGGCGCGTCCGAGGTCAAGGTCGAACAGACCTCCGGCCTGCCGGTGCTGACCATCAACATCGACCGCGACAAGGCCGCGCGCTACGGGCTGAATGTCGGCGACGTGCAAGACACCCTCGCAGTGGCGGTCGGTGGACGCCAGGCCGGCACCCTGTATGAAGGCGACCGGCGTTTCGACATGGTGGTGCGCTTGTCCGATGCCATGCGCCAGGACGTCGACGGTCTGTCGAAGCTGCTGATCCCGGTGCCGGCCCTGCTCAATGGCAACGCCAACAGTATCGGCTTCATCGCCTTGTCGGAGGTCGCCAGCCTGGATTTGCAGTTGGGTCCGAATCAGGTCAGCCGGGAAAACGGCAAACGCCTGGTGATCGTCAGCGCCAACGTGCGCGGCCGCGACATTGGTTCGTTCGTGCAGCAGGCCAGCACCCTGATCGACCAGCAAGTGCAGGTCCCGGCCGGTTACTGGACCAGTTGGGGTGGCCAGTTCGAGCAACTGCAATCGGCGGCCAAGCGCCTGCAGGTAGTGGTGCCGGTGGCCTTGCTGCTGGTGTTCGCCCTGCTGTTCATGATGTTCAACAACCTCAAGGACGGCTTGCTGGTGTTCACCGGGATACCCTTCGCCCTCACCGGCGGGGTCATGGCGTTGTGGTTGCGGGACATTCCGCTGTCGATTTCCGCAGGCGTCGGCTTTATCGCGCTGTCCGGTGTGGCGGTACTCAACGGCCTGGTGATGATTGCCTTTATCCGCAATTTGCGCGAAGAAGGTCGCCCACTGGGTGTGGCAGTCAACGAAGGCGCCCTCACCCGCTTGCGCCCGGTGTTGATGACCGCCCTGGTAGCCTCGCTGGGCTTCATTCCGATGGCCCTGGCCACCGGCACCGGCGCCGAAGTCCAGCGCCCGCTGGCGACAGTGGTGATTGGCGGGATCCTGTCCTCCACCGCGCTGACCTTGCTGATACTGCCGGCGCTGTACCACTGGGCTCATCGACGTGATGAAGAGCCAGTAAGCGAACACTAATCTGCTCAACCATCAACGGCCCGCCCTCATTAATGACGGCGGGCTTTTTTATGCCCATGACGTATCTGTCATCTGTGTGCCACGTCGACGAAAGGCAGCGATTGATAAACTTTCAGCGGTATTTATTCGAGGTAATGACTATGAAAACCATCAAACTATTGAGCCTTGTCGGCGTCTTGTTAAGTTCTTCTGCGGTACTGGCGGAAAGTGGCGGCGATGCGACCTTTGAACGGATGATGCAGAACAATCGGCAAGCCATGGACAACTACGCCCTGCAACAAGGCAAGCAGCCGCCAGTGATCAAGGACTATGCCTATGGCATGCCGCTGGATGTGGTCAAGGTGGTGAATGTCAGCCGCCCGATCAAGTCCTGCGGGGTGGTCCCGGCGCAGATGACCTATGAAGACTCCAAGGGCCAGCTGACTACCCTGCGCTACAGCGTCGCCGGCGACTGCCGGACCCGCGGCTGATCGTGCTCATGCCCGCCCGCGATCAACGCGGGCGGGCATTGTGGGGCTTTTCCAAAGCCAAAAAAAGCGTCCCGAAGGACGCTGAAAAATTCACCTCTTCCAAAGGAGCAAGGCGCTACCAAAGGTGAATGGCCACACTGTGAAACCTGTTCAACCCTCGGAGTTTGCCCCCGACTTCTGCCCATCCGCAGCATCCGCTTTAGCGGTTGCCTGGGCATCCGGCGCCTGTTGTGCGCCATGAATCTGCTCCTGGCTCAGTTTGAACTGGGCCAGGTATTGCGCCGAGCGTTCGGCGCCGCCTTCGGCGAATACACTGACACTGGTGGTGGTGAGAGCAGTCAAAAACAGAACCTTGAGCAGTTTCATGGCAGGCATCCTCTTACAATCATCGGGTCACTTGGCGGCATGTTTGCCTTCAAGTTGTTGGCTTCCCGGTGATTATAAAAAAGCCAAGTTAACAGGAGCATGGGCGCAACATTACATTGCTGACATCTTCAACTTCAGAGCACCGACAGCGGGTATTCGACAATCAACCGTACTTCGTCCAGATCCGACTCGAAGGCCGTGGCCCGGGTCGTGGCCTGGCGGATGCGAAACGACATGTCCTTGAGCGTGCCGGCCTGCATCACGTATTTGACTTCGATATCGCGCTCCCAGCGCTTCTGGTCGGTCAACGGATTGCCTTCGGCGTCGCGGCGCATGTACACCGCGTTGGCATTGGAGTAGTCGGCGTTGCTGCCACGCCCGTAGCGGCTCATGAAGCTCAGGCCGGGGACGCCGTAGCCGGTCATGTCGAGGTCATAGCGCAGCATCCACGAACGTTCCCTGGGCGCGTTGAAGTCGCTGTACTGGATCGAGTTGTCGAGGAAGATCGAATCCGACTGGCGCAGGTAGTCGAAGTCATCGTTGCCGTTGTTGCGCTGATAGGACAACGCCACGCTGTGGGCGCCAAACTTGACCCCGGTGCGGGTGCTCCAGATGTTGTTGTCGAAGGCGCCCAGCAGCTGCTTGCCCTCGTCGACCGCCTTGTAATAGTTGAAGCCGTAGAACAGCGACAGATCATCGCTCAACGGATAACTCAGGCTGGTACCGGCGTAGTACTGGTTCCAGGCGTCCTTGAGCCGGCTTGAGTAGAGGCTGAAACTGGCGTTCGGGTTGAGGACGTAATCACCGCCGCCATAGGCCAGCCAGGGGGAATCCACGGGGCCGGCATAGAAGGTCTCGAAGTTGTCGCGCATATTGCTCGAGGTCGGCTGGCTCATCGCATGCAGGCGCCCGCCCTGCACGGTCAGGCCGTCGAGACTGGTGTTGCTGGCGGTGATCCCGGTAAAACTTTCCGGCAGCAACCGCGAGTCGCCCGCCGCTACGACGGGTGTGGCAGGAAACACGTCGCCAATCTTGACGACGGTGTCGAACGCGCGAATCTTCGCCGCGCTGCCGATCTTGCTGTACTCGTCACTGGCCTCGCCATCGCCGTTGACCGGCAGCACATCGAACGAACTGCGCCCGCCGTTGCGCCCGTCGCCGGTGTCCAGCTTCAATCCGAGCATGGCAAAGGCATCCACCCCCACGCCGACCGTCCCTTGGGTAAACCCCGACTCGAAGCGGCTGATAATGCCGTGCGCCCAGGCCTCGGAGTAGCCATTGCCGCTCGGCGCAGACTGGCCTTTGCGGTAATCGCGGTTGAAGTAATAGTTGCGGTTGAGCACGGTCAGGCTGCTGCCCTCGATAAAGCCCTCGGCTTGCTCTTGTGCGATTGCCAGCGACGAGCCGGCACCAAGCAGCGCCGCAATGGCTGCCCCGGTGAGTGTTGTTGTGGTTTTCATGTTTCGCTCCTGAATGTTTGGCAGAACGGCAAAGGTTCCACTGGCGGAGCTGTTGTTATCGTGCAGGGCGCAGTGCCCCGAGTCCGCCAGAGGCTATCGTGGCAAGGGCGAGATAACGCGAAGATGAGCGGCGAATGACAATTCCGTCATCCGCAGGCGGCTGTCATCAGCGGCAACATCAGCACTGTACATTCATACAGATAATCATTGATCGACAGCGCCAGACCGCGCATGCTGTGCACCTTTCAACCCTTTTGACCGATGGTGGTTATGCGGCTGTATCTGTGTGAAAAACCCTCCCAGGCCAAAGACATTGCCGCAGTGCTCGGCGCCAGCCGGCGTGGCGATGGTTGCTGGCTGGGCTCGGGGATCACTGTTACCTGGTGCATTGGCCATCTGCTGGAAACCGCACCACCGGATGCCTACGACGCGCGCTACAAACGCTGGGTGCTGGAAGACCTGCCGATCATTCCCGAAAAATGGAAGATGCTGGTCAAGCCCAAGACCGCCAGCCAGTTCAAGGCCGTCAAGCGACTGCTGGGCGAGGCCCAGGAGTTGGTGATCGCCACCGACGCCGACCGCGAGGGCGAAATGATTGCCCGCGAGTTGGTGGAGCACTGTCGCTATCGCGGGCCGATCCAGCGGCTGTGGCTGTCGGCGCTGGACGACGCGTCGATCCGCAAGGCGCTGGCCGCGCTCAAGCCGGGTGCCGAGACCTTCAGCCTGTATCACTCGGCGCTGGGTCGCTCACGGGCCGACTGGTTGATTGGCATGAACATGAGTCGTCTGTTCACCCTGCTCGGGCGTCAGTCCGGTTATCAAGGGGTATTGCCGGTGGGTCGGGTGCAGACCCCGACCTTGCGCCTGGTGGTCGACCGTGACCGCAGCATTGCCGACTTCGTGCCGGTGCCCTACTGGGCAATCGACGTGCAACTGCTCCACGACGGCACGCCCTTCACCGCGCAATGGCGAGCCGCAGCGGATGTCTGCGATGAACATGACCGCTGCCTGAACCAGGACCTCGCCCGGCAAGCCGCCGAGGCCATGGGTAGCGCCGCCAGCGCACGCTTGGTCAAGCTGCGCACTGAACGGGTTCGCGAAGTGGCGCCGTTGCCGTTCGACCTCGGCACCCTGCAGGAAATCTGCTCGAAAAAACTCGGCCTCGGCGCCCAGGAAACCCTCGACGTTGCCCAGGCGCTGTACGAAACCTACAAAGTCATCACCTACCCGCGCAGTGACTGCGGCTTCCTGCCGCTGAGCCAACACAGCGAAGCGCCGGCGATTCTCGATGCGTTGGGCCGTGCTGATCCGAGCCTCGCACCCCTGCTCAAGCACCTGGAACCTCAACGCCGCTCGCGGGCCTGGAACGACGCCAAGGTCAGCGCCCACCACGGCATCATCCCCACTGCCGCTGCGCAGAACTTCGAGCGCTTGAGCGGCAAGCATCGTTCGGTCTATACCCTGATTCGCGCGCGCTATCTGGCGCAGTTCCTGCCCAACCACGAATACGACCGCACCCAGGCCGACTTCGACTGTGCCGGCCAGGCCTTGCGCGCCGTGGGTAAACAGGTGGTCGAGCCGGGCTGGAAACGCGCCTTGCCCGAAGCCCTGGCACCGGCCAAGGGCCGCGAAGCTCCGGCCCCGCAGAACCTGCCGCCGCTGACTCAGGGCAACGACTATGCGGTGGCCGGGGTCAACCTCAAGGACCTCTGGACCCAGCCCCCCAAACCCTTCACCGAAGGTGACCTGATCAAGGCGATGAAGAACGTCGCCAAACTGGTGGAAGACCCGCTGCTCAAGCAGAAGCTCAAGGACACCACCGGGATCGGCACCGAGGCCACCCGTGCCGGGATCATCCAGGGTCTGCTGGATCGCGGTTACCTGATCAAGAACGGCAAGGCCCTGGCCGCCACCCCGGCGGCCTTCAGCCTGATCGACGCCGTGCCCCGGGCCATCGCCGACCCCGGCACCACGGCAATCTGGGAGCAGGCGCTGGACATGGTGCAAAGCGGCGAAATGAGCCTGGAAGAATTCGTCGCCAAGCAGGCGGCGTGGATGAGCAAACAGGTCGGCCGCTGCAGCGGCCTGCGCCTGACCATCAGCGGGCCGGCGAGCCCTGCGGGTAAAGGTGCGACGCCGTGGAAAAAGAAACGCAAAACGACCAGGGGCAAGGCGGCACCGACGGCCAAGGGCAAGCCCAGAGCGGCAAGACCGGCCAAGTGATGCCTGCCAGCGATGAGGCCATCAGCCACACCGCATCAACTTCATCGCCAGCAGGCCCTGCAGGGGATTAGAGTCGTACACACATTCCCTGCTGGTGAATAACCTGTAGGAGCCAGCTTGCTGGCGAAGAACCTGAGAGCGCCGCGTGCATTCAGGATACCCGCGTCATCGTTTACGACCTTCGCCGGCAAGCCGGCTCCTACAGGTTTTTGTGATCGACACAAATGCCCTACCCCCCCACCACCGGACACGGCCCACCTGCCCCCGCCCAGCGCTTGAACTGGCTGACGAACTCATCATGGGGCACCGGCACCGGCGCACGATCCCCTCCGGGATTCCAGCCCCAGAGCACCAGTTTGTCGTCGCTGATGTGCTTGATCAGCGCCGCGAAGTCGCGGTTGCCGTTGCTGCCACGGTCCTTGATCATCTGGCACAGTTGATCCGCCGGTAACCCGATCCAGGCCATCTTGTGTGCCGGCGGCGGCAGGCTCCAGTGCGGTGCACCCGGCGGCGCATGGGGGCCGTAGCTGTCCGGCGGATTGCTCTGCCCATGACAACTGGCACAGGGCAAACCCACCGCCCCCTTGCCGTCCGGACCACGCACCACGTTCATGCCGTGGGGCCGCCCGGCGTCGAACTGCAAGGGCGCATCCCCGGGAATATGGCAGTTCTGGCAACGCGGGCTCTGAAACACTTTTTGCACCGTGGCAAAGGCGTCCAGCGCGGCCTGGTCCTCGGCGAACAGCTCCGAGTGATAACCGCCCACCCCCAGCAACAACAAGGTGCCCAACAGCAGATGACGGCTCATCTCAGACTCCTTCCAGTTGCAGCGGCAACTCGCGCAGGCGCTGCCCGGTCAGGGCGTACACCGCATTGGCAACAGCCGGCGCGGTGGGAGGCACACCGGCCTCGCCGATCCCGCCGGGCTTTTCGCTGCTGGGCAGGATATGCACTTCGACCCTTGGCATCTCGTTGAGCCGCAGCACCTGATAGTCGTGGTAGTTGGACTGTTCGACCTGACCCTCCTTGATCGTCAACTTGCTGTGCAGGGTGAAGCCGAGGCCGAAGGTGATGCACGACTCCATTTGCGCAACGATGCTCAGCGGGTTCACGGCGATCCCGCAATCCACCGCGCAGACCACCCGGTGCACGCGAATCTTCAGGTTGTCCTGGGACACTTCGCTGACCTGGGCCACGTAGCTGCCAAACGACTCATGCACCGCCACCCCCAACGCATGCCCAGCCGGCAACGGCGCCTGCCAGTTGGCTTTCTCCACCGCCAGGTTCAGTACCCCGAGATGCCGTGGATGGTCCTTGAGCAGGGCTCGGCGATATTCCACCGGGTCCTTGCCGGCCGCGGCGGCCAACTCATCGACCAACGACTCCATGACAAAAGCGGTATGGCTATGCCCCACCGAACGCAGCCACAGCACGCTGATGCCGGTCTGCGGTGAATGCAGTTGCACCTGGTGATCAGCCAGGCCTGTCAGGTACGGACTGTCCACCACGCCCTCGACCGAGGTCTTGTCGATGCCATCCTTGACCATGGTGGCCGCCAGCGAGGTGCCGGCCATGATTGACTGGCCGACCATCACCTGCTTCCAGGCCACAGGCATGCCATCGTCACCCAGGCCAATCCGCGCATGGTGGAGAAAGGCCGAACGGTAATAACCGCCGCGAATGTCGTCTTCGCGCGACCACATGGTCTTCACCGCAGCGCCAGCGGCGTGGGCCACCTGTACCGCCTCGCTGACAAAATCCGAAGTCGGATTGGCCCGCCGGCCGAAGCCACCGCCGAGAAACTCGGTATGGATCACCACCTGCTCGGGCTTGAGCCCGGTGATCTTCGCCGCAACCATCTGGTCGAGGGTCTGGAACTGGGTACCGGTCCAGATTTCGCATTGCTCGGCGGTGATTTTCACCGTGCAATTGAGCGGTTCCATCGGCGCGTGGGCCAGGTACGGCACGCTGTATTCGACGTCGACGGTTTTCGACGCCTTGGCCAATCCGGCGTCGACATCTCCGGCCTGGCCAGCCGGCGTGCCGGGGGTGGCCGCCAATTGACGAAAACGCTGGAGCAGGCTGACGCTGTCGAGCCCGGCGTTGGGCCCGGGATTCCAGTCGATTTTCAGCGCATCCCGGCCCAGTTTGGCCGCCCAGTAATGATCGGCCACCACCGCCACCCCGGTCGGCACCTGCAACACCTTGCGCACCCCGGGCACCGCCAGCGCGGGCTGGGCGTCGAACGAGGCGACGCTGCCGCCAAACATCGGCGGCCGGGCGACCATGGCCGTGAGCAAGCCGTCGAACTGCACGTCGATGCCGAAGCGCGCCTGGCCGGTGATTTTCTCCGGCGTGTCGAGGCGCGGGGTCGGTTTGCCGATCAGGGTCCAGTCCTTGGGCTGCTTGAGGGTAATTGTCGCTGCATCCGGCACCGGCAGTTGGCCGGCGTCATTGGCCAGCTCACCGTAAGTAGCGCGCTGCTCGCCGGCAATCACCACCCCAGGCTCGGTGCGGATTTGCGACGGCGGGACATTGAAACGCTTGGCCGCCGCCTCGATCAACATCAACCGTGCGGCGGCGCCGGCCAGGCGATAGCGATCGAACTCCATCCAGGTCGAAGTCGAGCCACCGGTGATCTGCATCCCGCCGAACCCCGGCAAACCGTAATCCGCCGCCGACGCGGGGCCGTGCTCGACGCGGATGCTGTTCCAGTCGGCATCCAGCTCCTCGGCCAGCAGCATGCTCAGGCCGGTCCAGATGCCCTGGCCCATCTCCGAATGGCCCAGCAGGATGGTCACGCTGCTGTCGGGAGCGATGCGCAGAAAGGCATTGGGCGCAAAGATGCCGTGCGCAGCATTGGCGGCACGGGCAAAACGATTGCCGCCGGGGATGACGAACGCCACCACCAGGCCGGCGCCGAGCACAGCACTGCCTTTGACGAAGGCGCGCCGTGAGCTGTCGATAGGGCCATTCATGATCAGGCCTCCCGCAGCTGCGCGGCGCGTTTCACCGCTGCGCGAATCCGTACGTAGGTGCCGCAGCGGCAAATATTGCCCGCCAGCGCCTGATCGATGTCGCTGTCACTGGGCGAGGGGATTTTCTCCAGCAGGGCCACCGTGGCCATGATCTGCCCGGACTGGCAGTAGCCGCACTGCACCACGTCGAGTTCGGCCCAGGCGCGCTGCACCGGGTGCGAGCCGTCGCTGGACAGACCTTCGATGGTGCGGATTTTCTGCCCGCTGGCCACCGCAGCGGCCGGGGTGATACAGGCGCGCAACGGCCGGCCATCGACATGCACGGTGCAGGCACCACATTGCGCCATGCCGCAGCCGAACTTGGTGCCGGTCAGTTGCGCAACATCGCGCAGTACCCACAACAAGGGCATGTCGTCGGGCACGTCCAGGGGTTGATCGTTGCCATTGATATTGAAGGTCAGCACGGCAATCTCCTGCGGGGGCACGGGTGAGCGACGCTGAGCCTGCAAGGCCTGCGCGCGCTTCGGCTGGTGTGTTGAGTCAAGCGCACTTTCCCCCCACATCCGGGGTGGCGCGACCACCGGTCAAGCCAGCCGTACTGCAGCTGACCACCTAAAAGCAAACCAATATCATTTGCGCCAATAGCGGCCACTTGCTTTAATCGCGACCAATTCCCATTTGCACTGCCTCAGCCGTATGGACATGCGCTCTTTATGATGGTCGTCGAATCCTCACCTGTGCAGCACCTCTACGCCAGCCATCACCGCTGGCTGTACGAGCTGTTGCGTCGTCGCCTGAGCAATGCCTTCGATGCGGCGGACCTGGCCCATGACACCTTCATTCGCGTGCTCAAGCGTCCACAGCAGTTCGACTGTGACGTGCACGCCCGGTCCTACCTGGCGACCATCGCCCGTGGCCTGTGCATCGACCACTGGCGCCGTCGTCAGTTGGAACAAGCCTGGTTGCAGGCCTTGAGCCAGCAACCCCAGGCCCTGCAGCCCTCCCCCGAACAACAGGCGATCATCGTCGAGACCCTGCATGAAGTGGACGCGATGCTGCAGCGCCTGCCGCAACGGGTCAGCGATGCGTTCATCCTCGCGCAGTTGCATGGCATGCCCTACAAGGACATCGCCATGGAGATCGGCGTGTCCGAACGGATGATCAAGAAATACCTGGCCCAGGCCCTGTTGCACTGCGCCCTGCTCGAGGCCGAACTCGACGGCCTGCTGATCGAGTAAGCGCCCATGCCTGCCACCGCCTTGAGCAAACTCAGTCACGCCAGCCTGCAACAGGCGGCCCATTGGTACGTGCAGTTGCACGATCAACAGGTCGGCGAACAGGAGCGACTGCGCTGGCAAGCCTGGCTGGACCAGAGTGGCGAGCATCAGGACGCCTGGCGCTATGTGCAACGGGTCGGCGAGCGCTTCGCACCGCTGCACGGCGACGGCGATTCACTGGCGGCGAGCATGGCCTTGCGTGGCGGTGGACGCAGCCGCGTGACGCGGCGCCAGAGCCTGAAGTCGTTGCTGGTGCTCAGCGGCGGCAGCCTGCTCGGCTGGAGCGCCTGGCGCCAGACGCCGCTGCCGGACGCCCTCAACCGCTGGACCGCCGACCTCTCCACCGGCACCGCCGAGGTCCGCGAGAACCTGCTCAGCGATGGCAGCCGCCTTTGGCTGAACGCCCTGAGCGCGGTGGACGTGCGCTTCGACAGCCGTCAGCGGTTGCTCGAACTGCGCCTCGGCGAAGTCTTGGTCGACACCGCCCGCGACAGCCAGCGGCCGTTCCTGCTGGACACTGCGCACGGCCGCCTGCGTGCCCTGAGCACCCGCTTCGGCGTCCGTGAAAGCCACGGGCAAACCCTGCTCAGCGTGTTTGCCGGCGCCGTGGAAGTGCGCTTGGCCAACGACCAGGTGCAGGTCGCCAATGCCGGTCAGCAGTTGAGTTTCGCGCAAGACACCTTCGGCCCACTGCAACCCGTCTCCCCCGCCCGCGAAGCCTGGCGCCGTGGCGTGCTGCTGGCGGACAACCTGCCTTTGGGACAATTGCTCGAAGAACTGGGCCGCCACCGTCATGGTCACCTCGGTTGCGACCCGGCCGTGGCGCAGATGCCGGTGATGGGCTCCTTCCCCCTCAAGGACACCGACCAGGCCCTGCGCCTGCTGGCGGCGGCGCTGCCGATCAGCGTTGAAACGCCGCTGCCGTGGTGGGTCAATGTCGGCGTCAAAAGCTGAAAATCACGCCTGACGAAAATAGTTCTCCGCTGGTGGTTCCCTTTCCCGTTGTTCGTTCGGTTAACCCCACAGAAGCACTTCAATTGCCGATCGACATGATCCAAAGGGACCTCCATGCCGCACCACGTCGCCGCCCGTTTTCGATTCGCCTTGCGCCCCCTGGCGCTGGCTTTGCCGGCCGCTCTGCTGAGCCTTGCCCCGGCCGCCGCCCACGCCGCTGAAAGCCCTGCCAGCGAACAGTCCAGCAGCAAGCGCCAGTACGCCATCGCCGCCGGCTCTCTGGTCGCCGCGCTGAACAGCTTTGCCGAACAAGGCGGCGTGTTCCTCGCCGGGCACAACGACCTGGCCAGCGGCAAACGCAGCGCCGGGCTCAATGGCAACTTCACCGCCCAGGAAGCTTTGCAACGCCTGTTGCAGGGCAGCGGCCTGCAAGCCCAGGCCCTGGACAACGGTGGCTACATCCTGCAACCGGCGCCCAAGGGCGACGGCACCCTGGAACTGGGCGCCACGACCATTTCCGGCAGCCAGGCCCTCGGCGCGACCACCGAAGACACCCACTCCTACACCACCGGTTCGACCTCATCGGCCACCGGCCTGCCGCTGTCGCTGCGCGAAACGCCGCAATCGGTCACCGTGATCACCCGTCAGCAAATGGACGACCGCGGCGCCCAGGATGTCGGCGATCTGCTGCGCAATACCCCGGGTATCACCCAGCAGGCCTATGACACCGACCGCATGGAGTTTTCCTCCCGCGGCTTCGCCATCACCAATTACCAGTACGACGGCATCAACCGTCCGTACGACGGGGTCTACGGCGAAGCGGCGACCAACGTCGACGCCGCCACCCTCGATCGCGTCGAAGTGATCAAGGGCGCCACCGGCCTGATGACCGGTTCCGGCGACCCGTCCGCCACAGTCAACCTGGTGCGCAAGAAGCCGACCAAAGAGTTCAAGGCCTCGGTCAGCGGCACCGTCGGCTCCTGGGATGCCTACCGCACCGAAGGCGATATCTCCGGTTCGTTGAACGACAGCGGCAGCGTGCGCGGACGATTCGTCGGCGCCTATCAGGACAAGAACTCCTACCTGGACCACTACAGCCAGAAGAAAGACCTGTTCTACGGCATCCTCGAAGCCGACCTGACCCCCGACACCCTGCTGACCTTCGGCATCGACAAGTCGAGTGTCACCCCACGCGGCACCTCCTGGACCGGCAACCCGACCTACTTCGCCGACGGCGGGCGCACCGACTTCCCACGGCACTTCAACCCGGGCGCCGACTGGAGCCGTCGCGACTTCGACGACATCACCTACTTCACCTCCCTGGAGCAGGCGCTGGCCAACGACTGGACACTCAAGGTCAGCCTCGATCAGAAAACCACCGACCACGACACCCGCCTGGCCTCGGCCAGCGGTGGCAACCCGGACCGCGCCACCGGCGAAGGCATGTTCCTGTACTGGGGCCGCTGGGAAGGTCATCGGGTGCAGAACACGGCGGACGTGAACGTCTCGGGCCCTTTCAGCCTCGGCGGTCGCGAGCATGACCTGGTGGCCGGCGTGATGACCTCGCACTCGCGCCAGACCGGCGCCACCTACGACACCAGCGCCTTCGCCCAGGTGCCTGGGAGCATCTACGACTGGGACGGCGACCTGCCGTATCAGAACTTCCCGAAAAACGGCAAGTACGAGCGCACCCAGAGCCAGAACGGTGTGTACCTGGCCACCCGCCTGCGCCCTACCGATGACCTGTCGTTCATCCTCGGCGGTCGCGTCAGCACCTTCAAATACAACGAAGACTACCGCTATTACCCGGGCGCCGGCCTCGACCCGACGCACGCCAGCTACAAGGAACATGGCGTCGTCACGCCGTACGCCGGGGTGGTCTATGACCTCGACGATACCTACTCGGTCTACGCCAGCTACACCTCGATCTACCAGCCACAGACCTACAAGGACAGCGACGGCAAGACCCTGGCGCCGGTCGAGGGTAACAGCTACGAAACCGGCCTCAAGGCCGCATATCTCGATGGCCGCTTGTACGCCAGCCTGGCGCTGTTCCGCATCGAGCAGGACAACGTCGCCGAGTCGATCGGCACCAACCCGGTGACCAACGAAGGCATCTACAAGGCCATCGACGGCGCGACCACCCAGGGCATCGAACTGGAGCTGGCCGGCGAACTGCAGGACGGCTGGAACCTGATGGCCGGCTACACCTATGCGCGCACCCGTGACCAGGACGAGCAACGAATCTTCGGCTACCCGCTGACCACCTCGAAACCGGAACACGTGATCCGCACCTTCACCACCTACCGCCTGCCGGGCGCGCTGGACAAGGTCACCGTCGGAGGCGGCGTCAGTTGGCAGAGCGCGTTCTACGGCAACATCTACAGCCCGACCGTGGGCGACTACACGCGGATCAAGCAAGGCGGCTTCACCCTGGTCGACCTGATGACCCGCTATCAGGTCAACGAGCACCTGAGCTTCACCGCCAATGCCAACAACGTCTTCGACAAGAAGTACCTGTCGGGCCTCGGCAACTTCGACACCACCTTCTACGGCGAGCCTCGCAACCTGACGCTCACCACCCGGTGGGACTTCTAAGCCAGTACCCCCCGCACGCCGTCCACTCCCCGGACGGCGTGCGATTTTCCTGCGGGTTACCGCGAGCCTTTAGCCACCAGAGCGCTTACACTGCCCCTCTGCACTGCACAAGGACCGCGACCGATGAACCCTGCCAGCTCCCGGAATGCCGACCAGGCCCCACGTTTCTGGCGCGACGACGCCCTGCCCTTCATCGAGGCCCGGGCCATCGCCGACGGTCGCCAGGTCTGCTACTCGCGCCATTCCCACGAGCATTTTTCCATCGGCGCCATCACTGCCGGGCGCAGTACCTATCTGCACGAGCACTCGTCCTTCGAAGTGACTGCCGGCACCGTGGTGCTGATGAATCCGGGCGACGTGCACGCCTGCAACCCCATCGAGGATCAACCCTGGTCCTATCGCATGCTGTATGTCGAGACGCCGTGGCTGACTGACTTGCAGCACCAGATGGGTTTTGCCGCCGAACTTGATTTTCGCCGTTTCAGCAGCACCCACAGCACCGATCTCGAGCTGTTCAAAGGCCTCAATCAGTTGTACGAGGTGCTGGTGGATGAACAGGCCAGCACCCTGCACAAACACAGCACGGCGGTGGCTTTTTTCAGCGAGGTACAGATCCGTCTCAACCCGGCTGAGGTCGAGGTCGCCGAACCCAACTTCAAGCTGGAGCGGGCCGCTGAATACATTAGCGAACACTGCACCCAGGCGCTGAAACTCGAGGACATCTGCGCGGCGGCGCAGCTCTCGGCCTCATACCTGATCCGTGCCTTCAAGCTGCGCTACGGCATGACGCCCCACGCCTATCTGGTCAACCGGCGCATTCAGTTCGCCCGCCAGCAACTGCGCCAGGGCCGGCTGATCGCCGACGTCGCGCTGGAGGCCGGGTTTGCCGATCAGGCGCATTTCCAGCGGGCGTTCAAACAGCACCTGGCGGCGACACCGGGACAGTATCGCGGCTGAGCGCTCCCTTACGGCAACAGCAGATAACCGGCGCTCGCTGCCAGCAAGGCGGCCATCAGGCGATTGAACAGGCGCATCCCGGCGGCGTTTCTCAGGTAGTGCCGCAGGAAGGTGCCGGCATAGGCCCAGCACGCCATCGACAGGTAGCAGATCACCAGGTAGATCGCCGCAAACTGCCAGACCAGGCGCATCTCGCCGTCCGCGACAAAGGCCCCCATCCCGGCCACACACGCCAGCCAGGCTTTCGGATTGAGCCACTGCATCAAGGCACCATACAAAAAACTCGGCGCCTTGCCCTCGTTGGCGCCGCCCAGTCGACCGTCATCGGCGGCGAGCTTCCAGGCCATGAATAAAAGAAACCCCACCCCGGCCCACTGCACGATACGGGTCAGCACCGGCCAGGCTTGCAGCAACTCATGCAGCCCCAGCCCCATCAATACCAGCAACAGCACAAAGCCCAGGGTCGCCCCCGCCACATGCCGCTGACTGGCACGAAAGCCGTAGTGCGCCCCGGAACTGAGGGCGACGATGTTCACCGGCCCGGGGGTTATCGAAGCGACCAGAGCAAAGGCGGCCATGGAAATCATCAGACTCATTGCGTACTCCACACACTTGGGGACATCCCGGGGCTCAAGGTAGGGGGATGGCTTCCTGCTGTATTGAAGAAAAACGCCCTGTAGCCATACGACAACAACCCTTTGACGGGTTCTGATAAACGCTGAATTCCGTTAGTCTGGGATTTTTCTTACCCAGGAAGGAACCAGGAAATGCCCATGCTCGACACCCCCCTGCAAGACCTCGCTGCCCCCGAAGGCGTCTGCTACGGCTGTGGCGGCCGCAATCCCCACGGCCTGCACATCAAGAGCCGCTGGGATGAGGATGGCTCGCAGGTGATCGCCGAGCATTTGCCGGACGAGAAGTACTGCGGCTGGCCGGACCTGGTCTACGGCGGGCTGATCGCCATGCTGGTGGATTGCCACTCCAACTGGACCGTCATGGCCTACCACTACCGCGCCGAACAACGCGAAGCCGGCAGCCTGCCGCGTATCGACTGCGTCACCGGCAACCTCGGCATCAAGTTCATCAAACCCACGCCCATGGGCGTAAAACTGACCTTGAAGGCGCGGGTTGAAGGCGAAGTCGGACGCAAGACCCGGGTGATCTGCGAGATCTATGCAGGGGATGTGCTGACGGCGGTGGGGGATTCGGTGTTTGTGCGGGTGGATACGGGCCGGTTGGCGGCGGCGGCGCATGGGCGGGAGGAGACGCCGGGGGCGTGAGGTTGGGGGCTGTTACTGTGGGGATGGTGTACATGCCCCAACATCCGGCCCCCTCGCTTAGGCTCGGCGTACCTTCGCTCCGTGCTCCCCTCGGATGAATGCCTCCGCTCAGCCCTCTGTAACGGGGCCGTTGACTCAAAACCAAAAGCAGCCGAGGCGGCCTACCGGCCGGCCTATTCTGGGGAGCCGACGCCGCTCAAAAACTGTGGGAGCCAGCCTGCTGGCGATGGTCGTTAACGATGACGCAGCTAGCCTGAGTGCACGCGGCGGCCTCTGGTTTTTCGCGAGCAAGCTCGCTCCTACAAGGTTTTGCGGTGATTGCGAGAACCGTAAACAAATACAACCAGCCACCCCGCTCTCACCTGCGCGCCACCTTGTACCTCACACAATCCCCATAAAAAATCTCCCGCACCGCCGCCGGCTTCATCCGCGATTTACTGTCATAAGTCTGCTCGGTAATGCCTAACGCCATCATGCGCATCCACGGCTTGTTGAACTTGTAGGCCTGGATCTTCTGCCGCGCCGCATACAGAGACACCCCCGACAATTTCAGCTCCTGCGCCCGGGCCGCTGTGCCTGCGCCCCAACTGCAGACATAGCGGTCATTGGCCGGCAGTTCCTTGGCCTCGGCGCAAACGGCGACGCCAGCCAAGGCAAACGGGATCAGCGCACTCATTACATTTCGCATTACTAGTTCCGTCTAACCGCCTGAATTGCGGCGATTTTGACGAGATGTTTCGGGGCTGGGGGCCAGCAAATTGCCTTATCGCTGGTTTTCCTGCTGCCACAGGGTCGGGAACAATGGATGCTCCAGGGGCACGTCCGCCGCCAGCGCTTCGCGCAACCCCGGGAACTCCGGCGAGGTGGTCCAGGGCCGTGGCGCGTGGCGTACGTCGTCGCCGATCACCCGCACCGAAAACGCCCGGCGACGGTGTTGCCCGCCGACTCCCGACGAAGCGTGCAAGGTCAGCATGTTGAAGCACACCATGTCCCCCGGTGCCAATTCCCAGCCGAGGATCGGAAAATCCTCGCGGTGATTTTCAATGTCCGGCAACTCCCCCAGCGTGCCCTCGGCAAACCATTTGGCCTGGCTGTCGAGGAACGAGCGCGGCATCAACCACGGCCCCTTGTGCGAGCCGCCGATGAATTCCAGGGTCGAGGCCCGGGGCACCGGGTCCACCGGGATCCAGAAGCTGACGGTGTCCGAGCCGCTGATGTTGTAGTACGGCTGATCCTGGTGCCAGGGCGTGCGCTGGCGGGTGTTCGGCTCCTTGACCAGCAGGTGGTCATGGTGCAGACGCACCTGGCGACTGCCCAGCAGGGCCGCGGCGATCGGCGCCAGCGCCGAGTTGAAGATGAAATCGCGATAATCAGGGTTCTCCTGCCAGTTGCAGAAGTCCTCAAAGAACCAGCCCGGATCGCTGGCGCTGCTCGCCACCTTCGCGCGCGGGCTGGGGCTGGCCAGGTTGCTTTCGATCCCTCGGGTCAGGAGGTTGATCTGCTCCGGGCTGAAGGCATTGCGGATGCACACGGCGCCGTGGGTCTGGAAGGCGCGCACCGCCTCGTCATCGATCGGGCAGGCGAAGCCAGGGTCGTCGAGTCGGCTCATGTCACTCTCCATAGATGTCGAAGTTGAAATACTTCTTGGCGATCTGATCGTATTCGCCGGACTGACGGATGTTCGCCAGGGCGGTATTCAGTTGCTCCTTCAACTGCGGTTCGTTCTTGCGAATGCCGATGGCCACGCCGTCGCCGATGATGCTCTTGTCGGTGATCGGCTCGCCGGCGAAGGCGAAGCCCTGGCCCTGGGGTGTTTGCAGCAAGCCGGCATCGGCCTGTACGGAAGCCTGGAAGCTGGCATCGAGACGGCCATTGATCAGGTCGGAGAACACCTGGTCCTGGGTCTGGTAGGTGTGAATGTTCACGCCTTTGTTGCCCCACTGCGCCCGGGCGAAGCTCTCATGCAGGGTGCCTTGCACCACGCCCACCGATTTGCCGGCCAGCGATTCGGCGGTGGGCAGCAGGCCGCTGTCCTTTTTCGCCACCAGGGATGAGGGCGCGGTGTAGATCTTGTCGCTGAAATCCACCTGCTGGCGGCGCACTGCGGTGGCGCTGAAGGCCGAGAGGATGGCGTCGAACTTGCGCGCCTTGAGGGCCGGGACCATGCCGTCGAAATTCTGCTCGACCCAGATGCACTTGACCTGCAGTTCGGCGCACAGCGCATTGCCCAGGTCGATGTCGAAACCGCTCAGCGAGCCGTCCGGCTGTTTCTGCTCGAACGGCGGGTAGCTGGGGTCGACACCGAACTTGATCACCGGCTGTGCCTGGGCCAGCGGCGTGATGATCAGCCCCAGCAACAGGGCGCGAAGGGAACGTCTGGATAGCTGCATGATGACCTCATTGTTATGGGTTATTCACGGTTTTCGGGTCGTTATTCAAGGGTTCAGCGCCAGGAAGGCTTCGGTCAGCTTGACCCAGAAGCCAGCGCCGCGAATCAGGATGTCGTCGTTGAAGTCGTAGCGCGGGTCATGGGCCATGCAGCTTTTCTCGCCATCGCCATTGCCGATGATCAGGTAGCAACCGCGGCATTTCTGCAGGAAATAGGCGAAATCCTCACTGCCGTTGAACGGCACGATATCGTTCAACACCTCGTCCTCACCCAGCCAATCGGTGGCGACCTGGCTGGCAAAACGGGTCATCTCGGCGTCATTGATCAGCAGCGGGTAGTCGGCACTGTAGTGGATCTCGGCAGTGGCGCCGAATGCCTGGGCCTGGGCATGGATCAACTGCTTGATCTGGCTTTCCAGGCGGTCGCGCACCGTGTTGTTCAGGGCACGCACCGAGATCAGCATCTGCGCACTGTCGGGGATCACGTTGGAGGCTTTGCCGGCGTTGATCGAGCCGACGGTGATCACGCTCATGTCCTGGGGCGAGACGTTGCGCGAGACGATGGTCTGCAAGGCCATGATGATGCTGGCGCAGACCACCACCGGGTCGACCGTCAGGTGCGGCATGGCACCGTGGCCGCCGACGCCATGGATGGTCACCGTGACCTGGTCGGCAGACGCCATGAACGGCCCCGCACGAAAGCCCAGCGTGCCCACCGGGTAGCCCGGCATGTTGTGCGCGGCAAACACCGCGTCGCAGGGAAACTGCTGCAGCACGCCCTCCTCGATCATCCGCCGGGCACCGGCCAGGCCTTCTTCGGCCGGCTGGAAAATCAGGTGCACGGTGCCATCGAACGGGTGGTCGTGGGCCAGGGCATAGGCCGCCGCCAGCAGCATCGTGGTGTGCCCGTCATGCCCGCAGGCGTGCATCTTCCCGGGGATCTTGCTGGCGTAGGGCAAGCCGGTCTTCTCGAGGATCGGCAGCGCGTCCATGTCGGCGCGAATGCCGATCACCCGGGAGCTGGTGCCTTTCTTCAAGGTGCCGATCACGCCGGTCTCCGCCAGCCCCCGGGTCACCTGGTAACCCCAGCGGGTCAGGCGCTCGGCCACCAGGGCGCTGGTTTCGACCTCCTGATACCCCAACTCGGGGTGGGCGTGGATCTGCTGGCGCAGTTCGCGCATTTCCTGCTCGATCTCTTGCAACAACGGGAGGGTCTGGGGCATGGCTGGCTCGATCCTTGTTGAACGCCAGGCAACTTTTGCGCAAAGTGCCAGGGCGTTTTCTGCTACGGTCCGGCAGCCCCATTCGGGGTTGCAGGCCAGGTCGGTGTGGGCTCGAGCTTAAAGCGCGCGGGCATCGCCCAACAGGCAATTGAAAGTCAACAGGGCAACCCAGGGTTAACAGCGGGAGCAAGCATGAAGTTTTATCAACTCAATGCACTTGTGGCGGTGGCGGACGCCGGCAGTATCCGCGGCGCGGCAAAACGCCTGGACACCTCGCCGGCCGCCGTGACCAAGGCCTTGCAGAAGCTGGAGGCCGACACCGCGACCCAGCTGCTGATCCGCAATACCTCGGGAATCGCCTTCACCGAGCTGGGCAAGAAGCTGTTGATCCAGGCGCGCCTGCTGGTGGCGCAGATGGTCAGCGCGCGCCAGGTGTTGGCCGACAGCAGCGGCGAGTTGGTGGGGCGCCTGGCGGTTTCGGTGACGCCCTGGCTGGCAATGACCCTGATGCCCAAGGCGATCGTGCGCTTTCGCCAGTTGTTCCCGCAGGTGCAACTGGAGCTGTATGAAGGCCTGTCGTCGGTGGCCTGCCCGATGGTCCGCGATGCCAGCGTCGACCTGTTCATCGGCCGCCTGGATACGCGTTTTTCCAGCAGCGACCTGACCTACCTGCCGCTGTTTACCGCCGACTGCGCGGTGGTCGCCCGCCAGCAACACCCGCTGGCCGACAGCCGCAGCATGGCGCAACTGGCGGCAGCGGACTGGATCATGACCTCGCAGCAGGACAGCACGATTTCCACCCAGGGCCACGTGCATTTCGCCCATTCGCTGTCGATCACCTTGAGCCTGCTGCGCGACACCGACATGCTCAGCGTCTTTCCCTGGCCCCTGGTGGAGTTCTGTGCCCAGCGCGAAGGCCTCACCGCCCTGCCCTTGCGCGAGCCGATCGGCAGCGCCGCGGTCGGCGCCATCAGCCGCAGCGGCCAGCCGTTGCGCCCGGCGGCCGAGCGCTTCCTCGAGTGCCTGGTGGAGACCATTCATTTCGAAATGGGCCACGCCCAGTCGCCGTATCGGCGGATGTTGCAGACCGTCGATCTGCTGATCTGAAAGTAACTGCCGGGTTAATCGGCCAAACACCGGACTGGCGCTGAACAGCGACTAAAGCGCCCCCACTGCTTGCCGATAATCGATTCCAGACCGGGCGTTTTCCCCAATGCCTGCAGCGTTCGTTCGCCCCACCGCAGCCGTCTATTTCACGTGGTACCTGTTGTCTGTTTGGTTCTGACTCAATCAATGGAGTAAGAGTGAATGGTCCAACCTCCGCGTTTTTTCGAGCACTACCGCAAGGCCGACCGGATCATGCTGGGCCTGACCTGGTTGATGTTTATCTTCGCCCTGGGCCTTGGGTTCTGGCATGACACACTTGGCCAGGCCCTTTGGATCGGTGGCGGCACCAGCCTGTTGTTGACCCTGCTCTACCGCGCCATCGGCGGCAGACGCGTGATGCGTTGTGCCCTGGCGGTGGGCCTCATGGTCATGGCCGCCCTGCACATCAACCAGGCCCAGGGATTGATCGAAGCGCACTTCGGCATTTTCGCCTTGCTCGCGGTCCTCACCTTTTATCGCGACTGGCTGCCGATCCTGATTGCCGCCGCCACCATCGCCGCCCATCACGTGCTGTTCCATATCCTTCAGCATCAGGGGTTTGCGGTGTTTGTGATGGAGCATCACGGCGGCTGGAGCATGGTCTTCGTGCATGCCTTCTATGTAGTGATGGAAACCGTCGCCTTGCTCTATCTCGCCGTTCATAGCCAGGCTGAAGCAGTCGAAGCACAAGAGATGCTCGACCGCATGCTCGCCACCACCACGCAGTTTTCGGGTACGGCCGACAACGCTCAGGCCAGCCGCGTCCATGTCTCGCTGGCAGAGCGTTTCGACCTGTTCCTCAGCCAGATCACCCAACTGATCGACGGGGTCACCCGCGACTCCCAAGGGCTGGGGGAATTGGGCCATGAGCTGGCCCGGGCCAGCAGCACCCTGGAAACAGGCGCCAGACACCAATTGACAGAAATATCGCGGATGGAGACCTCCATGCAGCGCATGGGTGACGCCATGGGGCATATCGCGGTACAGGTGCAACAGGCCGTGGTGCATGCCGGCCAGGCCAGCACGCAAATCAGTCGGGGCCAGGCCAGTGTCAATCGCGCCCAGCAGGAAATCGGCCAATTGGCCGCGTCGATCCGCGGCACCAGCGCGACCATGGATACGTTGGCAGGTCAGGCGCAACAGATCGGCTCAGTACTGGAAGTGATCAGCAGCATTGCCGAGCAAACCAACCTGTTGGCGCTGAATGCCGCCATCGAGGCCGCCCGTGCGGGTGATCAAGGTCGCGGCTTCGCCGTGGTCGCCGATGAGGTTCGCAGTCTGGCGCAACGCACGGCGCTCTCGACCCGGGAAATCCGCGCGATCATCGAAGCGTTGCAGCAAGGCAGTCGCCAGGCGGTGGACGCCATGCACGACAGCCATGCCGGCGTCGAGCGCTGTGTCGAGGACAGCCGTCAGGCGGCCGAGATGCTCCAGGCGGTGGGCGTCGATATCGGCCACATCGACGCGCTCAACGGGCGCATTGTCTCCACCACCCGTGAACAAGCCACGGCCAACGAGGAAATCGTCGGCCGGTTGCAGTCGGTGCAGAACATCGCAAGGAGCACCGCGCAGGATATCGGCACACTGTCGCAGAGCAGCCAGCGCCTGCCGCCCATCGCCACGCGCCTGGACGCACTGGGCCGCACCTTCCACCCGTGACCGGCGCTGCGCCTGCGAGCGTGGGTCACGTTTGCCGGGCCTGGCGCCTCTTGTCACTGACGGGAGGCGAACAAGGCCGGGCCGATCCGATGCTACGCTTGGATTTCGGCAACAAGAGTCGATGCGATGCCATTCGCGCTTTTACTCCCCGGCGGTTCGAGGTCGCGACCATGACGCGCAGATTGATCGTGGGTATCAGCTTGCTGTCGATCGGCACGCTGGGCTTTGCCCTGCTGCAGTGGATCGTGGTGGCTCCCCCGCGTCACGATACGCTGTGCAACGACGCTCGCCAGGCGCTCAAGGGCGTGGAAATTCGCGCGCGGGCGATGGCGGCAGGCTTGTCGATCGACGGCTACACCCGGGAAGAGGAGGCCAAGGTGGCGGCGTTGATCAAGGCGCTGGACAGTGCCCATAGCGAGGCAGAGGTCAATGCGGTGATCGACGCCCACGCGGCCGCCATCGAGTCCCAGGTCGCGGCACTGGACGCCGAGGTGGATACCCGCGGTGAGCAGGTGTTCCTCGAGCAGCGCCTGGTCAAGCAGAAGATTCCGGTCGACATCAAGCTGGAACTGCAGCGCGCGGCCAAGGCGGTCAATCTGACCTGCAATTAGCCGTTGTCAGTCGGACATTTGCACGTAAAATCAACGCTCTCCCGTCCTACGAGTTCAGAAAATGGAAGTTCACTCGATCCTTGCCTACACCCTGGTCGCTGCAGTTTCCGTGGCCAGCCCCGGCCCCGCCACGTTGATGGCGCTGCACAACAGCCTGGCCTACGGCACTAAATCCACCCTCTGGTCGTCCCTGGGCAATATCAGCGGACTGTTCTGCATGTCCGCCGCCGCGATGCTTGGCCTGGGCGCCTTGATCGCCAGTTCCGAGCTGATCTTCAACGCGGTGAAAATCGCCGGTGCCGGTTATCTGTTCTATCTCGGCGCCAAACAGCTGCTGAAAAAGACCCCGCTGATCAGCGAGCCCATCGAGGGTGGTTCAAGCAGCCAGGCGCCTTCGCGCTTCAAGCTGTTCAAGTCGGCGTTCCTCACCGCCGCGACCAATCCCAAGGCGACGATTTTCTTTACCGCGCTGTTTCCCCAGTTCATCGACCAGAGCGCGGCCCTGTTGCCGCAGTTCCTGGTGCTGACCCTGATCTTCATGACGCTGTCGCTGCTCTCCCTGAGCCTCTATGCGCAACTCGCCTCCCGCGCCAAAGGCGTGCTGACCCGCCCGGTGTTTTCCCGGTGGCTGAATCGAATCGTGGGTTCGACCTTTATCTTCTTCGGCACGGCCATCATGACCATGCGCCGACAAACCGCCTGATCAGCCGGGCAACCCTTGCCCGGCACATTCCTTGAGCCAGTCGATCAGTACCTGCACCCGTTGCGGCATGGGCTGGCGATGGGGATGGACCAGGAAGTAATCGTAGCGACCGGGCTGGGTGAAACCGCCAAACGGCAGGATCAGTTCACCCTGGTCGACCCGGCTCTGCACCAGGCGTTGGCGGCCGATGGCGATCCCCGCATGGTTGATCGCCGCCGTGACACACAGGTCTGAACGATCAAAGGTCAGGCCGCGTTGCGGCAGAGAGTCCAGCAGCCCTTGCTGCTGCGCCCAGAGCTGCCATTCGGCGTCATACACCGCGTTGTCCCAGGCCAGTGCATCGTGCAGCAAGGTGCAGTGCCGCAGGTTCTGCGGGGTGTCGCACAAACCGTGGCGCTCGGCATATCGCGGGCTGCAGACCGGGGCAATGGTCTCGCTCATCAACGGGTGACTGACCAGCCCGGGAAACTCGCCATTGGCATACAGCAAGGCGAGGTCGATGTTTTGCGTGCGAAAGTCGATGGCGTCGTTGCCGACCCGGATGTCCAGGGCAATGTTCGGGTAACGCTGGTGAAAGTCGGCCAGGCGCGGTACCAGCCAGCATTGCGCGGCGGATGGCCGGGCGTACAAGGCCACCGAGCCGGACAGTTCGGCCTGGGGTGACTGCTGCAGTGCCTCGGTCAGTTGCCCCATCACCCCTTCGAGAATTGCGAACACTCGCTCGCCTTCGCAGGTCAGGCGCACACGCCGGGTCAGGCGCTCGAACAGGCGCAAGTCCAGGGCCTGCTCGAGCCGGGCAATACGATGGCTGACCGCACTGGGGGTGACGCACAATTCCTCGGCGGCCAGGGCAAAACTCAGGTGCCGCGCGGCCACCAGGAAGGTGTGCAGATTGGCAAACTGCGCACTGTTGAGGCGCGAGCTCAGTCGCGGAGGCAAATTCAGCATCGGTCTTTCCACGGCAAGTCACCCGGGGCCGTAGCCCCGGGCGTGTTGGTCAGGCCAACAGTTTACGGCCCTGACGCAGGTAAGCGTCCATTTCCACCTCCGGCACCATGCTGCCACCGGTGCCCCACACCAGGTGTGTAGCGTTGTTCATCCGCTGCGCATCGAGCCCCAGGCGCTGGCGATAACCCTGCTGCTCCTGCAACACGCGCAACATGCCCGGCACCCCGGCCAGCGCCGAAGGTTCCAGTTTCAGGCCTTCCTCGGCGTACAGCAGTGCCAGCAAGCGGTACATCTGATCGTCGTCGAGGGTGTAGTAACCGTCGATCAGGCGCTGCAGGGAACGTCCGACAAAACCCGAGGGCCGACCGACCGCCAGGCCATCGGCGGCAGTGCGATTGTCGATGCCGAAGTCGTAGACGCTGACGGCGTCGTGCAGCCCGGTGTAGACCCCGAGCATCATGCAGGGTGAATGGGTCGGCTCGGCAAAGATGCAGTGCACCGCGTCACCAAAGATCTGCTTCAAGCCGTACGCCACGCCGCCTGGGCCACCGCCTACGCCGCACGGCAGGTAGACGAATAGCGGGTGCTCGGCGTCGACCACAATGCCCTCGGCCACCAGTTGTTTCTGCAAGCGCCGCGCCGCCACGGCATAGCCGAGGAACAGGTTGATCGAGTTCTCGTCGTCGACAAAATGGCAGCGCGGGTCGCCCTCGGCCTGCCGCCGTCCCTGCTCCACCGCCACGCTGTAATCGGATTCGTACTCGACCACCGTCACCTCGCAGGCGCGCAAGCGATCCTTCTTCCACTGCCGGGCATCGGCGGACATGTGCACGCTGGCCTTGAAGCCCAGGCGCGCACTCATGATGCCGATGGACAGCCCGAGATTGCCGGTGGAGCCGACGGCGATGCTGTATTGACCAAAGAACGCCCGCGCCTGATCGCTGTCCAGCTTGCTGTAGCACTCACCGGGCTGCAGCAGGCCGCCCGCCAGCGCCAGGTCCTCGGCGTGCTTGAGCACTTCGTAGATCCCGCCACGGGCCTTGATCGAGCCGGAAATCGGCAGCAGGTTGTCGGCTTTCAGCCACAGCGCACCCTGCGGTGCAAGCGACTGCTCGGCACACAACACCGCCTGCAACCGCGGCAAGGCGATCAGCGGCGATTCGATGATGCCGGCGCTGGCCCGGGTCTCGGGGAACGCCGACTGGATGAAACTGGCAAAGCGCTCCAACCGCGCACTGGCGTCATCGACATCGGCCAGGTTCAGCGGCACATCGCCCATGGCCTGCGCGGTCGGCGCCAGCGCCGGGTTGAACCAGGTCGTCGGCTCGAGCCGCACCAGCGGCGCAATCAGCGGATGGCTCTGGCACCATTGTTCAAGGGTTTTGCTGTGAATCATGCTTTTACTCCAGACAGTGGACAGCGTCGCCAGCGGGTTCAGACCCAGCCCGTCACCAATAGGGTCATTCCCAGGGCGACTACCGAGGCCAGCAGGGTTGCGACGGTAAATTTTTTCAGCGCATCGGCCAGCGACACGCCCAGGTATTCCTTGACCACCCAGAACGCCGAGTCGGTGACGGTGGTCCAGCCGATCGCGCCGGCGCCAATCGCAATCACCACGATTTCACGGTTCTGCCCCGGCATCGCATCCAGCAGCGGCAGGACCATGCCGGCCGCACTGACCATGGCCACGGTTGCCGAGCCTACCGCCAGGTGCATCAGACCGGCGACAAACCAAGCCAGCAGGATCGGATTGAGGTCCCACTGCGACAAGGTGCTGGCCAGCACCTTGCCCACACCACTGTCGATCAACACGCCATTGAAGGCCCCGCCAGCGCCGATGATCAACAGGATATTGGCCAGCGGCGTAAAGGATTGACCGGTCAGGCGCTGCAACTCGGCCATGCTCAGGCCACGGTTCAAGCCCAATGCACCGTAGGCAAAAATCACCGCGATGGCCAGGGCGGTCAGTGGATTGCCGAGAAACATCATCAGCCGATACAGACCGCTCTCGTGGGGCAGGCCCATGGTCGCCAGAGTCTTGCCGACCATCAGCAGCAGCGGCAGCAAAATCACCAGCAGGGTCAGGCCGAGTCCGGGCATCGCACGGTTGGCAGTCAGCTGTCCGGCTTGCGCGTCCAGGCCCGATCCATCCGCCGGAGCATGCCGTGGGCACACCAACTTGACCCACAGCGGACCGGCAATGATCGCCGTCGGCAAGCCGATAATCAGGCCATAGACGATCACCTTGCCGACATCCGCCCCCAGCAACTGGGTGATCGCCATCGCCGCCGGATGAGGCGGCAACATGCAGTGCACGGTCATCAGCGACACCGCCAGCGGCAACCCGATGTAGAGGATATTCAGTCGGGTCTGCCTGGCCACCACGTAGATCAACGGAATCAGCAGTACAAAGCCGACTTCGAAGAACACCGGAATGCCGACGATGAACCCCACCAGCATCATCGCCCAACTCGCGCGCTGCTCGCCCAGGGTGCTGAGCAGGGTCTTGGCGATACGCTCGGCGCCGCCTGAGACTTCGAGCATCTTGCCCAGGATGCTGCCCAGGCCGATCACGGCCGCGAGAAAGCCGAGGGTGCCGCCCATGCCCTTTTCGAACGAGTCGGCGATGCTCGCCAGCGGCATGCCGGCACCGGCGCCGACGACAAAACTGGCGAGCATCAACGCCAGGAAAGAATGAACCCGAAACTTGACCACCAGCAGCACAATCAAGCCGATGGCCGCCGCCAATATCAGTAGTAAACCCGCCTCTTCGTGCATGACATCCCCTTGTTATTGTAGTGAGCGCATGAGGCCGCGCGGATCGCGGTCGCGGCGATTAAGCGTCAGGGGCAAGGGGCTTTACAAAGGATGGATCGTCAATGGATGGGTGATCTGGGGTCATGTATCGCAGGGGGGGGCAACAGCGCTCGTTGGAAATGCGCGTCAGCCTGTGGTGACAGCAGGCACATCGTAGACGGCCGCGCCCTGCTCCACTGCCCGATTGCGCCCCGTGGACTTGGCGTCGTACAGCGCCAGGTCCGCCGCCTCGATCAGGGCTTGTGGTCGAGCCAACTGCGGCCCCTGGGCAGTGGCAATGCCAATACTGACGGTCACCTGCCCGAACGGGCTGCTGGCGTGAGCCATGTTTTCCTGACGCAGGCGATCGAGGATCACCTGCGCCACCACCCGCGCACCGTCGGCTCCGGTGTTGGGCATGATCACCGCCATTTCCTCGCCACCGTAGCGCGCCACCAGGTCCGAGGGGCGCCGCACGCTGGCTTCGATGAGGCGACCGACCGCCTGCAGGCACGCATCGCCGGCCACATGTCCGAGGCTGTCGTTGAAGCCCTTGAAATAGTCGATATCGATCATCAACAACCCCAGTGTGCTGCCCTCGCGCTGCGCGCGGCGTGCCTCGATGGTCAGGGCTTCGTCGAAGCAGCGCCGATTCGCCAGGCCGGTCAGCGCATCCTTCATCGCCAACATTTCCAGTTGCCGATTGGAGTCGAGCAACTGCTGCTGAGTGCTCAGCAACTCGGATTCGACCTTGATGCGCCGGCGGATGTGCAAGATCAACTGCCTGCCGATAATGCCGGTGAGGGTCAGCAAGCTGATCACCAACCCCGTCGACAGCAGGGCTTCCTGGCGCCACGCCGTCAGGGCTTCATGCTTGCCGAGTGCAACCGTGGTCACCAGCCCCAGGCTGTCACTCCTGCGAAACGCGTAGAGCCGGTCCACGCCATCCAGAGTGGACGTGAGGGACGCGGTCCCCATCGATTGCTCCACCAGGTATTTGGCAAAGATCGGCGACTGCGAGAAGTTGCGGCCCATGTCCTGCTCGCGGAAGGGATAGCGCACCAGCAACGTACCGTCAGCGTCAGTCAGGCTGATGGCGCCCTCCTGCCCGACGTCGATCTGCCCGAACAGCCGCAGGAAGTTTTCCACGCCCAGGGTCACGGCCACCACCCCGGCAAAGGCTCCATCGGCGTCGTTGAAACGCCGGCTCACGGTGATCACCCACTCGTTGTTGGAGCGGCTGCGGATGGGTGGACCGATAAAGGGCTCGCGCGAGGGGTCGCTGCGGTGATGAATGAAATAAGCGCGGTCGCTGCTGTTGGCACCGACCGGAATCGGTCGGTTGGAGGACATCAACCAATGCCCATGAGTGTCATAGATGGTCACGCCGCTCAACTGCGGCATCAACGGCTGCTGACGTTTGACCAGCACGTTCAGGCGCTGGATATGCACGGGGTCGCTGCCTTCGGTTTCAAGGCGCTCGACCAGCCCGAGCAACAGCAAGGAGCTCTGGCGGACAATGCCATCGCTGTAGGTGGACAGCGCCTGGGTGAGGTTCAAGCCATGGATATTCGCCTCATCCAGCACACGCTCTCGGGAGTCCATGACTTTCCACAGGGTCAGCGACGCCAATGAACAGCCGACAATCAGCAGCAGGAGCACAACAAGATGAAGGTCACGTCTCACATCAGTACCCAATGGAAAGTCCGGTTCCAGGCAGACCAAGCAGGCGTATGTCCTCGCCTTGTACAAGGATACAAGTTGTACAGGGCAGACGCAGCAACAGAATGTGAAGCGCCTGATTGCGTGCCGGGAGGCCACCTGCTCAGCCCACCACGGCGTGCCCTGCGCGACTTGCGGCGTGCTTTTCGTCCTGTTCAAGGCGCAGCGCGTCTCGCAGGACCTGCTCCAGGATGGCGAAAAAGCACTGGAGATGGGGTTGCTTCAAGGCCTGGGGCCGGGTCACCAGGTAGATCGGCATGTCGGGAAGCTGGATATGGGCAAACACTTCGATCAGATCCTGGGCCAGGATTCGAGGCAACACGGCGACCCCCATCCCTCGCTTCACTGATTCGAGCTGTGCGGCGAAAGAATTCACACTGATCTGCGACCGCGTCAGGCCGGCGGCCTTCGCTGCACGCATCTGCTCCAGCATGTCCATTGGCGGGAGCAAGGCGACACTGGCTACGGTGCCAGGACTCACACAGGCGCAGCGCTGCAGGTAATCGGCTGCGGCGAAAACACCATAGGCAAGCCTGCCGATGGGCCGATAAATCAGCGATGGCTCACCCAGATGCACAGTACGCACCGCAACATCGGCCACACCACGGACGATCTTGTGGAACTCGGCGCTGACCTGCAATTCTACCGAGCACTGCGGATGCTCGGCGGTCATGCGACGCGCAGCTTCGAGCACCGGGGCGCAGAAGCCCTCGCCCGCACTCACCAGGATTGTGCCCGATAGCGCCGCCCCTGAATCGGACGCGCCAGCCCCGGCTTGACGGCGCAACCCCGCCTCCGCCGCGAGGGCGACCTCCACCAGGGACTGGCCCCGTGCGGTCAGCCAGCAGCCCTCGACGCCGCGCTCCACCAGCGGCTCGCCGAGTGCGAGCTCAAGTTGGGTCAGGCGACGAGACACCGTCGACGCTGCAATACCCAGCATTTGACCGGCCTGCAGGAAACTGCCACGCCGTGACACGGCCAACAGCAGACGAAGATCGTCCCAATTCGCTTGCACTGCCATGCCTCTATCCTCCGTGATGTGCAGATATGCAAAGCCATTATGCAGCAGTGACTGTTTTTGCAAAGCGCGCTGAACGGTATATCTGCCGGCCCTGAAACCGCCGAGAACGTCTTGATGAAAACTGCCTCCAACGACTTTGCGACACGCGCCGCCAACGCCTTCAATCACCGCGACATAGAGGCGATGCTCGCACTGGTCAGCGAAGACTTTGTCTACCTCGATGGCATGGGCCTGCAAATCGGTCGCGAAGCCATGCGTAAGCGAGAAAAGGCGCTGTTCGACGCGCTGCCCGATGCCCGCGTGACCCTGACCCCTTTCCTCGTCGCGGACGATCGCCTGGCATTGACGGCGCTGCTCACTGGCCGTTTCAGCGCCCCGCTGGTGCTGGCGGATCGGGTGATCCCGCCCCATGGCCGCCCTGTCAGTATTCACTACGCCGCACACTTCACCTTCAGGAACGGCCTGGCGATACGTGAAGAGGCCTTCTTCGACACGTCGGTGTTGATGCCCCCTGCTACACCGAACGAGGGTTGAACGATGCGCACTCCATTCGTCACGGGGGCAACCGGCCTGTTAGGCAACAACCTGGTACGCGAGCTGGCTGCCCGTGGCTACGCGGTCAAAGCGCTGGTCCGTTGCAGAGCCAAAGGCGAACAACAGTTCCATGATGTGCCCGGCGTCGAGTTGATAATCGGCGACATGGCGTGCGTCGAGGCTTTTGCGGCCTCGCTGCACAGCTGCGATACGGTGTTCCACACCGCCGCGTTCTTTCGCGACAACTATAAAGGCGGCAAGCACTGGCACAAGCTTATGCAAATCAACGTGGCGGGCACCCGGGATTTACTCGAGCACGCGTACCGGGCCGGCATACGACGGTTCGTCCACACGTCTTCGATCGCGGTGCTGGACGGCGCCCCGGGGACCTCCATTGACGAGACCTGCCTGCGAGCCGAGGCCGATGCCGACGATTACTACCGCAGCAAGATCCTCGCCGATCGGGTCGTCCTGTCGTTCCTCGACGCTCACCCCCTGATGCACGCCTGCATGGTGCTGCCCGGCTGGATGTGGGGGCCTGGCGACCGGGGGCCGACGTCGTCCGGGCAGTTGGTCAATGATGTCGTCAAAGGCAAGCTGCCTGGACTGATTCCCGGCACCTTCAGCCTGGTGGACGCCCGTGATGTGGCATTGGCGCTGATCGCCGCCGGCCAATTCGGCCGACGTGCAGAGCGCTATCTGGCGGCGGGCCGGGAAATGACCATGCGCCAGTTGGTCCCGCTCATAGGACGCATCGCAGGCGTCAAGACCCCCACACGGCAACTCCCGTTTGCCGTGCTATACACGCTGGCGGCGATGCAGGAGATCTACGCACGCCTGACGACAAAACCCATTCTGCTAAGCATGGCGACGTTACGGTTGATGATACGAGAGGAGAATCGCACGCGCTTCGATCCGCGCAAAAGTGAACGAGAGCTCGGCCTCGTTTTCCGCCCTCTGCAGCGGACCCTTTCGGACACCATCGACTGGTACCGCGATCACGGCTGGCTTGAAAAGCCTCACGCTCGCCTCGATCAAGCTGATCTGCCTTCAGGCGCGCCTAATGTTTTCAAGGAGCTGCACAGTGAACAGGGAAATAATGCTGATGAGACACGGCCAGCCCGCAGGGGTGAATCGCAATAGAGTGTCGGCGCGGCAAATGAAGGAGTGGATTGACCACTACAACCGCTCCGAAATCGACCGCCAGCCGATTCCGCAGGCCAGTGTGCAACTCGCCGCAACGGCCAGGGTGGTTGTTTCAAGCACGGCGCCGCGTGCGCTGTCATCGGTCCTGGCATTGGGCCTGCAACCGCAGTTGGTGGACGCCGTCTCTGCGAAGCGCAGCTCCCTTGGGCAAACTGGAAACGCCCACGGCTATCGCCCTTTACCTGGGCTTTTATCCTTCGTGTCTTATGGCTTTGCGGTCGTTCAGGCGACGTTGAAACTGCCGCCACCGCCAGCCAGCGTGCCACGCAGGCCGCGCGAAAGTTGCAGTCCCTGGCAGTTGCAGGGCCTGTGCTGCTGCTCGGTCATGGTGTGATGAATCGGATGATCGCCAGGCAACTGGTGAAGGACGGATGGGTGCGCCAACAGCGTAGCGGCAGCCAGTATTGGAGCGTGGCGGTTTATCGGCATGAGTCGATCTGAACGCCAGCGCGCCCCCCTGTTTCAGTGGAGGGCGCGCCGCCATGTCGGGCCTGGCTAGACGCCGCGAGCCAGCTCGAATCGATCCAGGTTCATCATCTTGAAGGACATCCCTGAGGGCCGCGTAGCCTGCGGCTTTCAGCCCGGCAGAAAGCCCTCCTTGGGGTTTATATGGCTCAGTTTGGCTATGTAATGACAACATTATGCCAGCCTGACGCCCCCTCCTCCGGCCTTGCCAACCGAGCCCACTCCCAAGCCTTCTGCTACGCTGAAAACTACGCGGAGGATTCGCGATGCCGAACACCGACCTGCTCCCATCCCTGCTTCACAAACTCAACGAAAACCAGCCCGCCCTTGAAGCCGCCATCATGGAGCTTTCAAACTGGGTAGAGCAGCACTGGTCACCGGAGGTGGCCGAGAACGTGCTTGGTGCCATGGACACCATCGACCGTAATGAGGAGTTCATCAAGATGACGCCTGCGGTGATTATGAGTGACTGCAATTAATCGCTACACTAGGCCCCTAGCACCCCATGCAAGCGGAAACGTCTACAGCCCGCTAAACACAAAGCTTCGCGCTTGGCGCTCGCTGCAACGATGCCCAACAGTGCGCAACCGTAATTCACAAAGTCACTTGGAAAGTCACTGAGCTATTTTTGCCCCCCTCCTCTGGCGTCCTGCCGACCAAACACCACCCCCAATCCCCCTGCTACGCTGAAAACTCCACGGAGGATTCACGATGCCACATTCCGACCTGCTCCCTTCCCTGCTATTCAAGATCAATGAAAACCAACTCGCCCTGGAAGCCGCCATCATGGAGCTATCAAACTGGGTGGAGGCTCGCGGATCGGCAGACGTCGCCGATAACGTTCGTGGCGCTCTGGACACGATCGACCGTAACGAGGAGTTCATCAAGCTGACACTGGCTGTGCTCATGACTCCGGAGTGATACCAACTCACACTTTCTGCAAATGACCGCGATCGGGAGACACCCTCCCAACAGGCAGCAATCGGCCAAAAGCAGACCATGGACACGCAGCTAACACGTCAGTAATGTGCTAAGTAATATGTCGCTTTCCCCCTTCTTGATGTCGCGTTTACAATGTCGATTTTTTGATTGCTCAAGGGATTACGCATGAACATAGGATGTTATGCCAAAAGCCGTTCGGCATCTAAAAGTTGAATTTAAGGAGCAATAAAATGGAAATCAAGATTGATGTATTGGGTTCTCCAACAGAAAAGGATAAAGGAGTTCTGAATAATAGGTTTTCAGAATATCTTCGAATTCAATATCCAAATCTGCCACCAGAATCGGAAGATAGAATATTTATGGTGGTTGCACACGATGAAGTAGGCGACTACATCGGTGCAATAAGCTGTAACTGTTACTGGGATGGCTTAGAAATTGACACCTTTTGGGTTAAGGAATCTCATCGCGGTAAAAAAGTAGGATCTATGCTTTTGGAAAAAGCAGAAGCGATTGGTGCCAACAATGGAGCAGTAGTTGCATTCTTAAAAACCGTTGATGCTAAAAAGTTCTATGAGCGGCATGGATATGAGATTTATGGTGTTCTTGAGGATCGCCCAATCGGGACTAACCTGTATCATTTAAAGAAACGGCTAGTAAAACATGCATAACAACTGGTTCAAATCGTTCACTTCGCTCAATGGGACGGGCTAAAGCCCCCCTTAACCAAATGCTGGTCAGAGTCCGCTTCGGGTCGATTGCTGCCTGTCGTGAAGGGTAGCAACCGACCCAAAGCTGCCCCTCCCGGAGGGAAGCCGCCGGCCAAAAGCGGGCATGCCCCTTGCGCATTTGCCCTTGTAAAACGTCATTGCATTGCCTCCAGTGCAGCGTCAAAACCTCAGCTCGAACCCCAGCGCTTCAGAGCCCTGCCCATTGCCCTTAAAGCTTTACTGATATCTCAGATAATCATCGTGCCGTCAGCATCTTGAGTGGGTGAACCATTGGCCGAGCTCGGCAAGAATGGCGATCTGCATGTGCCCTTGCAAACGCTAGGCGTCACTCCGGTGCTTGCCCGAACCGTCGTGGTCACGCATCCGTGCCAGTCAGGCTGTCATCTGGTGGCAGGCGATCCACCCGTAATGCATCAACGACCAGCGAAAATGCCTGGGAAGGTTGCCGGCGGCTGGGGTAGTAAAGGTGAAATCCGCCAAAAGGCTCACACCAGTCTTCCAGCACTCGAACCAGACGGCCTTGAGCCAGTTGTAAGGCAAACTCGTCCTCGGGCAGGTAAGCGATGCCCAGCCCGCTGGCCGCTGCATCGGCAATATGGGTCGTGGAGTTGAATACCAATTGGCCGGCTACCCGCACTTTCAGCTTCTTGCCCTGACGCTCGAATTCCCAGGCGTCCATGCCGTCATAAGTAGGGAAACGTATGTCGATGCAGCGATGTGCTGCCAGGTCGCGAGGGTGTTCAGGGGCGGGGTTTTGGGCGAAATAGCTTGGCGCTGCCACGACCGCCATTCGTATAGCCGGGCCGATGGGCACGGCAATCATGTCTTGGGCCACCGTGTCGCTGAAGCGCACGCCGGCATCGAAGCGGTCGGCAACGATATCGCGAAAGCCATAGTTGATATCAAATTCCAGCTTGATATCCGGGTACATCTGCAGCAGTGGCGTGAGCTTGGGTAGCAGCGTGGTCTTGATGATGTTGTCACCGCAGGTGATCCGCACCGTGCCGGCCGGCTTGTCGCGCAGCTCGGTCAAGGCTTCCACTTCGGCCTCGATTTCATCGAAGCGATGGCCCACCGCTTCCAGCAGCCGCTCACCTGCTGTGGTCAGAGAAACGCTGCGCGTGGTGCGGGTAAGCAGGCGAATTTTTAGACGTGCCTCCAGGGCCGAAACCACCTGGCTCACTGCCGATTGAGTCACCCCCAGTTGCACCGCCGCGCGGGTAAAGCTGCCCACGCGCGCCACGGTGACAAAGGCCAGAAGATCGTTGAAGTTTTGTTTAGCCATCGCGATAGCACTCGGGCGATTGATTAGGCTTTCTTATATCCGCATTAAGCATTCATTAGCTAATCAAAATCCGGTTAGTCAGCAACAATAGCTGCAATCCCAGCCCCTGAGTGAAGAGGGTGCGAGCTGGGCACTAACGGCCAACGTCGTCGCTAGCTTTCCCCTGATAAGGACGCCCCATGAAAAAACTTCTCGTAATGCTCGGTTTTTTGCTCAGTTCATTTGCCGCATCAGGAGCCGATATGTCCAACGGTGCAGACAACTTCTTCAAAAGTGACAAGGTGACCGTGCAAAAGGTCAGCTTCAAAAATCAGTACCAGCTCAATGTGGTGGCTAATCTCTTCATTCCAAAAGGTCTTGCCAACGCTGCCCGCAGCCCGGCCATTATCGTTGGCCACCCCATGGGCGCGGTAAAGGAGCAAAGCTCCAACCTGTATGCGCAAAAACTCGCGGAACAGGGTTTCGTTACCATGGCGCTGGATTTGTCGTTCTGGGGCGAAAGCAAAGGCAGCCCACGCAATGCAGTGCTGCCGGACATGTACGCCGAGGACTTCAGCGCCGCCGTGGATTATCTCGGAACTCGGCCCTTTATCGACCGTCAGCGCATCGGTGTTCTGGGTATCTGTGGCAGCGGTAGCTTTGTGATCAGCGCGGCCAAGATCGACCCGCGCATGAAAGCCATCGCCACTGTCAGCATGTACGACATGGGCGCCGCCAACCGCAACGGTCTCAAGTATTCGCAAACCCTTGAGCAGCGCAAGCAGGTCATCGCAGCGGCGGCCGAGCAGCGTTATGTGGAGTTCACGGGCGGCAAGATCGAATACACCGGCGGCACTGTGCAGGAGCTCAATACCGATACGCACCCCATTCAGCGCGAGTTCTTTGACTTCTACCGCACCCCGCGTGGCGAATTCACCCCAACAAGCTCCTCACCGCAACAGACCACCCGCCCGACGCTGAGCAGCAACACCAAGTTCATGAATTTCTACCCATTCGTAGATATCGAGAGTATTTCGCCCCGCCCGATGCTGTTTGTCGCAGGTGAAAACGCCCACTCCCGCGAGTTCAGCGAAGAGGCGTTCCGCCTGGCGGGTGAACCTAAAGAGTTGGTCATTGTGCCTAACGCCGGCCATGTCGATCTGTATGACCGAGTGAACCTGATCCCTTTCGCCAAGCTGACCCAGTTCTTCCAAACCCACCTTAAGTAACCGGCAATTACCACAGAGGCTATTCGATCTACGATGAACAACACTTGCGTTGACACCCAATTGGGCGCTACCTCCGCCAGTGAAACAGGCACGCGTGCCAGTAGCTGGGGCGGCGTTTATGCGATGACATTGTGCGTGTTCGCGCTGATCGCATCGGAGTTTATGCCCGTCAGCCTGCTGACGCCGTTGGCAGACGACCTGCAGGTGAGCCAGGGCTTGGCAGGCCAGGGGCTGGCCATCTCCGGCGCGTTTGCAGTGTTGGCCAGCCTATCCATCAGTTGGATCGCCGGCAGCGTCAACAGAAAGACCCTGCTGTTAGCGCTGACCGGTTTGATGGCAGTGTCGGGCGCCGTTGTGGCACTTGCCCCGAACTACCTGACCTACATGGTCGGGCGCGCCCTGATTGGCATGGTGATCGGCGGCTTCTGGTCGATGTCTGCAGCCACCGCGATGCGCTTGGTTCCGGCCAGGCAGGTGCCCAGGGCGTTGGCGGTTTTCAACGGCGGCAACGCCCTGGCAACGGTGGTGGCGGCGCCGCTGGGCAGTTATCTGGGATCGGTCGTAGGTTGGCGTGGCGCATTTCTCTGTCTGGTTCCGGTGGCGCTGATCGCCCTGATCTGGCAATGGATCAGCCTGCCAACTATGCCAACTCAGGAGCGCTCGCCGGGTGCGGGTAATGTTTTCAAGCTGCTGAAAAATCGTACGGTGGCGCTGGGAATGGCTGCCAGCGGCCTGTTTTTTATGGGCCAGTTTGCGCTGTTCACTTACCTGCGCCCGTTTCTGGAAACAGTCACCTTGGTCAACGTACCGACGCTTTCCTTGCTGCTATTGGCGCTCGGCGTGGCTGGCTTTTTTGGCACGACGATGATCGGCGCAGTGCTGAGACGCAGCCTCTACGGCACCCTGAGTACGATTTCACTGCTGATGGCTGTGATTGCTTTGACGCTGATTCCTGCTGGCACTGGGGTTATCGCCGTGGGGGTGTTGCTGGGGCTCTGGGGGTTTATCGCAACGGCAGCGCCAGTGGGCTGGTGGAGTTGGATCGCGCACACCTTGCCACACCACGCCGAGGCGGGCGGTGGACTGATGGTGGCAACCGTGCAGTTGTCCATCGCATTGGGCTCCACCGTGGGCGGCGTACTGTTTGACACTCTCGGCTACCAGAGCACTTTCATCGCCAGCGCAGCGCTGCTGATGCTGGCCGCCTTGTTGACGTTTCTAACCTCCCGTTAGCCGGTGTCGCACACCCGGTGACCATCCATTCGACGGAGCAAGGCCATGCATACGCGCAGTCTCGGCACCGATTACTTCCCAGGCTGGAAGGGCTTCTGGTTGGCGGCATTGATGCCATTTGCCCTATCGACTTTACCCCTCGCCGCTGCGACGGCTATCGCAGGCCCGTCAACAGGCATGGAGAACACCACGATGTGGATGACCGTCGGCCAACAGCGCTTCGCCATATACCTAGAAGATAACCCGACCACTCGGGAGCTTGTCGCCCGATTGCCGCTCAGCCTGGACATGATCGAGCTGCACAGCAACGAAAAGTACGCCACCTTAGATCATCCACTCCCCACCCAAGCCTACCGGCCCGGAACCATCCACAACGGCGATTTGCTTTTGTACGGCACCGACACCTTGGTGGTCTTTTATCAAACCTTTACTTCGTCCTACTCCTATTCCCGTCTCGGTCGCATCGACAAGCCGGCAGGTCTTGCCAAGGCCTTGGGTCGCGACGATGTACGTGTGACATTTTCCGTTGATTAGGGTTGCCATGGTCAGCGCGACTTGGTGCCCAGTGGATCGGCCACGGCCAAAGCCCTAGATTACAGCCTGAAACGCTGGGTAGCGCTAACGCGCTACCTGGACGATGGGGCTGTGCCCATCGACAACAATCAGGTGGAAACCAGATCCGACCTTGGGCACTTGGGCGTTCAAACTGGTTGTTTGCAGGGTCGCTGCGCAGCGGCAAGCGGGTGGCGGCGATCATGAGTTTGATCCAGTCAGCTCGCATGAATGGGCATGATCCGTATGCGTATTTGAAGGACGTTCTGACTCGTTTGCCAACACATCGTGCGACTGATATAAGCCTGCTTCTGCCGCACTGCTGGACGCCGGATTTAGCTTCCTAACCAAGCTAATGTTTTGCCTTTGTGATGGATAACTTAAAGGAAGGAATATGACGTTGCATCAGGATTTTAAAGTTTTGCTGTTTTCTTATGGCACCTTGCAGGACAAGGCCGTTCAGGTAGCCAACTTTGGCCGAGAGCTAGTTGGGCAGCCTGATCACATGGCCGGCTACAAAGAGTCCTACGTTGAAATTACTGATCCAGAGGTGCTTGCCACTAGCGGGAAAACACACCATCCGATTGTCATCCCTAGTGCAAACCCTGAGGAAACCGTTTCAGGCATGGTCTTCCAGATCACCCCACAAGAGCTACGTGCAGCGGATGCCTACGAGGTTTCCGACTACAAGCGTGTTGCAGTGGGGCTTGTCTCCGGGTTGACGGCATGGGTGTATGTAAAAGCCTAACAAATTCAAGAAATTCGTTGGCGCATAGTGAGTCCAGCATTCCCGGTGAACTCGACCGCTTAAGCAGTCGGCACCTACCACCGGAATGCTGGGATTTGCAATGTGTTGTCTCGGAACGCTTCCCCTAGTCTGTCATCTCAAAATAGTCCTCCCAACGCCGCTGGCTCCCAGTTCATGATCACCAGTTCACCAGTGACCTCGGCCTTACCCTGCCGCTGGTTAGTCGTGGTGTAGCGAATATCCAGCGTCTCGAAATGAAAGCCCTCAAACACCCGGCGAATGTCCGGGTGGTCGTTGATGCTGACCATCACCCTGCCCTTGCAGCGGCGCATAAACTCAGCCATTCGCTCGTAGTTTTCGAAGGGAAAGTCCACCCCATAGCCCGCGGTCTGCCAGTAAGGCGGGTCCATGTAGTGGAAAGTATGGGCACGGTCGTAGCGCTCCGCGCACTCCAACCAAGGCAGATGCTCGACGTATGTGCCGGATAGACGCTGCCAGGCAGCCGACAAATTTTCTTCGATCCGAAGCAGATTGATCGCTGGGCCTGTCGTCGCGGTGCCAAAGACTTGCCCGGTGATCTTGCCAGCAAAGGCATGGTGCTGCAGGTAAAAGAATCGAGCGGCCCGCTGAATGTCAGTTAGGGTTTCAGGGCGGGTCATCTTCTGCCATTCGAATATCTGGCGCGAGCTCAGCGCCCATTTGAACTGGCGCACGAACTCTTCCAAGTGATTCTGTACGACGCGATACAGCGTCACCAAGTCGCCATTGATGTCGTTGAGGACTTCAACAGGTGCCGCCTGAGGCCGCATAAAGTACAGCGCCGCACCGCCGGCAAAGACTTCGACATAGCATTCGTGCGGAGGGAAAAGAGGAATGAGACGGTCGGCCAGGCGGCGTTTGCCGCCCATCCAAGGGATGATAGGAGAGGACATGGAGAGCAAGACCTTTACTGTATAGATAAACAGGTGCTAGGGTCGCTTCGCTTTGTGCACGAAGCGGGAGCCTTGGTTGGACTTGCAGGGACATTCTGCGGGGACGGCGGTCGGGCTGGATGTTGACGCATCTAACCCGGCCGCTCTTTTTCACTTCAGTGTTGAGATTGATTTGGCATTGAGCTTCAGTCGCCCAACTTATTTAGTCAGCTTTGGCTGCAGGATCACTCGGGTCAGCATCACCAGAATGCCCAGAACTCCGTAGGCTGCCGGCGGCAGTACCGCCTGCAACTGAGGCAGCAACTGCTCAGCCATACCCAGTGCGGCAATCGCGCCGCCGGCTTGAACGCTGGACATTTTCAACGCATCTTTCCAATTGTTAATCAGTTGCATAGTTCGTTGCCTCGGGTATTGGGAGAGATTCAGGTCCGCGCCACGGGTTCACGGCACATCCTTGAAGAAAAAATGACGCCCAAGCTTCAGCGTCTGCTTGGCGCCCTTAGCCCACACGGGAGGATTGGGCATGGTCGTCGCGTAGTAGTGGGTTGCCCCGCCGGTCGGATCTGGAACGTTGTCCGTCATCACCTGATCAGCGACGATCTGCGCCTGAGCCAGTTCGCGGAACGGGATCCGCTTCGCGCCACTTAGGTAGGCGTAGTTCGGATCGTTCCTGTTCCAACAACTGAACTGGTAGGGCTTCTGGCACACGCCGACGTAACCCTCCCCCCACCACGATTTGGCCTTGCCGTCGTTTACGCGGTTGCGAATCGTCCAGGCCACGGCGATCTGGCCGGCCAAGCCTTCGCCTCGGGCTTCCCCCCACAACGTGCGTGCAAGGATGTCGCGGTCTTTCTCGGTAGTCGTCATGCCGATTCTCCAGGCAAAAGAAAACCCGCGCAGTGGCGGGCTTAAAACGCAGGCACAAAAAAACCGCTCAAGGCGGCAGATGCATTACACCCGTGATGGTCAGACCGCGATACCTTGGCGCAAGACGTAGGCTTTCAGGTCAGCATATACGGCCTGAATTTCCGCCTCGGTGAGCACGGCACTGTGATACTGGAAGGCGGCAACGTCACACACGCCAGGATAGGACGAAAAGCCACTACCAATACGCAACTTGTCAGTGGACACGCGGCGAGGAAACGGCAGGGGCGTTGTCGCGGTGTAGGGCACGGTCAGATTGCGGTGAGCCAGCGACGCATCGCTGAAGGTCATCACGGCCATTGACCAAGTGGTTAATGGCG
The DNA here is from genome assembly GCF_057814275.1 of Pseudomonas sp. F007. Lineage (NCBI taxonomy): Bacteria > Pseudomonadati > Pseudomonadota > Gammaproteobacteria > Pseudomonadales > Pseudomonadaceae > Pseudomonas > Pseudomonas sp. F007. The sequence continues at coordinate 426,175 of NZ_JBVATA010000005.1, forward strand.
TCACTTGAGTGGTGGCAACCGACATGGTGGCCGCGTCAGCGTCCGTGGCGGCGCAGGCCGCCAGGCCATTTACCCGAGAGACCGCAGAGCCAGCATAGAAGCCCACGCCGCTAGCGCCTGGAAGAGCGCCACCGCTGGAACGGTAGTTGCCCGCTGGCATGCTTTTGTTACCGTTCGCGCCGTCATCCACTGCGTTTCGGAAAACCACGAACAGGGTACCGTTTCGGCTTTCAGCCAGTCCGGTCTGAATAAAGTTCGACAGCCCTGTGCATTTCAGGAAGCCGGAGCCGACGACCGGCGTACCCACCACAGAGCCTTGCGGCTTGTTGCCCGGGGCGTAGTTGCGCACCGACTTTTCCAGTGACCCGTTCAGGAAGTGAATCCCTTCCAGCGCACGGCGAACCGGGCTGGCATATTCGGTTGCGTAAGGCTCGGCATTTACACCCTTGGCCACGATACGAACACCCATTTTGTTTCTCCTGTTTAGAAGCCGATTTTTCGACTGTATTCGAACATTACGCATGCGTTGTGCAGTGCATAGGACTGGCCCGATGGGGACTGGACGATATCCACCAGACCGTGCGTGTCGCGAAGGTTGCCCCGGGCCCCAATGACTGGACCTCCCGCCGTAGGATCACCGACACGACCACGCCCATAACTGATTGAGGCGTTCAAGGCAGCGGGCCGCGAGAGGGTGAGGCGAATCATTTTTTTGTTCAGGACGGAGACGTTGGTGATGATATCGACCATCAGATCATTCTCACGCACGTCAAACCCAAAGTTGATCGTGGACGCAGCCAGGGCGCTATCGAGAACCAACTCGCCATGGGGTACGTGGAACTCGACATCGATATAGGTATCGGTCCATTGCACCGCCACTGGCTCCAGAGGACGCCACTTTTGACCACGCTTCATCATGGTTTCAAACATGGCGCGGCTACGGTATTCACCCATCAACCATGACCCCTCATTGGTCAGGTGGATGTTGTCCGCAGCGGTCGGGAAGATGTAAGCTGGAGACGACAGCGAGATGTCGGCACGTTCACGCGTAACGCGCCACTGCGCTTTGGCAATTTCCATCTTGTCCGAATGGTAGGCACGGTGGGCAGCCACCTGGTAAGTGAAGATGTATGGCCTCGAGCGCTGACCGATGATATTGACGATCTCGCGAGTCAGGCTATCGAACAACTCCAACTGGTACTGAGCATACTGGTATGCCGAATGAGTCGAGCCGACCTGGTGGTTGGCCTCGCCTTGATCCCAGGTGTAGGCCCATACGGAATAGCTCTTGCCCATGCCGTCGGCCAGCGCCTTGCTGTCCTTGATGATCTGAATCAGCCCTCTATATTCCGGGCTGCCGGCCATCAGCTCTTCAACAGACCGGCCGCCTCGACCTGCGGCCGTGCCCAGCAATGTCCAATTGGACTGAAGCTCGCCAAACTCGATAGCGCGACGGACGAATCCGTTGCATTGAGCGCTCACCGGCGTCTCGCCTTCCACGCCACGAATGGCCTCAACCAGGGGCGCAAAAGCGGAGGCGTTATACCCAGGCTCTCCTGGACGTGTGCTTAATCCACCCTGCAGCATCAGGTTGCCATAAGGCTGAGCCGTTGACAGCAACGGGGTGGAGAACGCGCCAAGGCTCAGCGATTGGCCGTAGCCGATGATGTGAATAAGGTCAGTACGCTGCTGCTGACCCAGCGCCGCTACGACCGGCGACACCGTTTGCGGCGCTGCTTGAGCCACGCCAAAGAAGGCGCCAGCGTCATCGATACGCCCAACAATAAACCCACCTTCATCGACGAACTCTAGCCCTGTGTTGTCGGTTGGAACAATACGCAGGCCGTTGATATCACTGCTTGTGATCCCGATGCGGGAGCCGATAAAGCCGTCATCACCGCTGATCTCCAGCCCGTTCCCATCGCTGTTTTTCAGCAAGCCTTTTAGCATGTCGATAGAGCCGTCCGTCATGATTTTCAGGAGGACAAAGCGCAATTCATCCTCAAGCTGAAGCGCCACCTCAGCGCTGTTCAATTCGTTGATTTTCTCTGCCACACCATTAGCCGTGGCGCTGATTTCTGCCACCGCAGCCGAACTCGGGTCATCCACGATATGGTCGGAGGTGGTGGCGTTCAGCCGCCGATACAGTGAGCGGCTGATTAACGGGGTGGCCCCCTTGACGTAAAAGTAGACACCATCGCCCACAGCTAGGCGGCCCGACGCTTCGTCTGGATAAATCCTGCCGTCGGTCATCTGAGCGCTGAGCTCAGCCACCGCATCCGGAATAGCTTCGCTATACAGCCGCGCCTGCTTGGCTAACGTCGGCACCGGACCGGACTCGGTCTGCACATCCGATAACTCATCGCCATTGATGTACTCATGCTGCTTGCCAGCCGCCGTAGTTGCTTTGGCGGCGGCCTCCGAAAGAGCCCCGGCGTAGGCTTCAAGCGCTGCGACTTCAGTCATTTACTTTTCCTTGAGCAATAAAAAACCCGCCGCAGCGGGTTGGGTGAATCCGATAACTACCGCTCAGTAACCGGGCGCCCGGCCAATCGCGCGCCAATGCACAGTGACGGCCATCAGGTTTGTATCGTTGAACAGCTGATACTGCGTTGCGCTGGAAGCAAAAGCGCCCGCTGCGTTGCCATCACCGTCCACCGAGTTGGTGTTGATCTTGTTGCCAAAGCAGTTGTAGACCTCAGCAAAGGGCGTGGGAAAGTTGATCGGAGCGGTGGTGGTGTCCGCCGGACAAACGCCGGTACCCCATTGCTCCAACAACCCCGTGGCCTTGTCGAGCCGCCAGCCATTGGCGCCCATCAGCGCGGTGTTTTTGTCTTGCTTAGTCGACGCCAGGCTATCGATGGCCGTTTGTTTTGCCGCAAGCGCGGCATCAACTGCAGTCTTGGTGTATGCGTCACCAATGCCATAGCCCGCGAGGGTGATCGCCCAATTGGCCTTCCCTGATAGCAGGAAGTCAGTTTGGTTTTTGGTATAGGCATCCAGAATGCCGTAGCCGGCTAGGGTCGTTGCCTTCGCGGCAAAGCCCGCAATACTCGCCTGAATGGCCTTAAGCAACTGGGTGCTGTCGTTCTTGTCCAGGGCCGGCAGATAGGCCAGCACGACATGCGCCAATTCCTCCTGCAGCGTGTTCAGCCATTCAGCCGAAAGAGGAGTTGGTGGAATCCCATGGGTCAGTGAGCCATAACGAAACAGTCCGTCCGGCGTAACCAGATCAGACCAGGCTGAAATTCTCTGCATGTTTAAAGATCCTCGATCCCCGCGACGGCGGCCGGCAGGGTGTAATGAATGGCGGTAAACAGTTCGTCCACCTTCAGCGCAATGCCGTCGACCTGCTCACGGCCAAAGGCCAGCAAAACGTCCGTGTATTCCGGCGCGTCGCGCTGCAGGCGGCAATTGAGCGTGGCCGCCTGGGCTGTGCCGTAAGCCTCAAGCGGGGCCGAAGCGATCCAGCTCCAGGGCCAGGCATCCCCATACAAAAAATCGCCGACATTGGCAGGCCCCACCCGGGCCGGCTGAAACTCCTCGATCAGCAAGGGGATAGCACTTCGCCGGCCCAGCTTGCGGTAGTAACCCAATTGAGGCGCGCCGGTGGCAGTGAGCTTGTCGATCACTGCCGCGCGGCGCTCTTCAAGCGTCTGCGATCCGGGCACCACGCAAAGGTCAGGCAGGCCCAAATAGCCTTCCCACACCGGCAGCAGGATCGTTGCCGTAGCCGGGTTCAGCTCCAGCAATAAAGCCTCACCGTTGCCGTCGACCCTCGCCAGCTCAGGGGCCAGCGCGGCCAGCAGTTGCGCGATATCGGGTTGCTGCTCCAGATCGAACGCCGGCCCGGGGGGCAACAACTGGCGCAGCTGCTGGAAGTAGTCCGCCTCACTCAAGCCCATGTGAACACCCCCGGCACCGCCACCTCATTGGCGCCCATCACCACATCACCGGCCGGGGCAATCAACGTGTGATCGACCTCGCCGGCGGTGTTGCTGATCGCCGAATGAATATGAGTGCCCAGCAGGATTTGACCCGGCCCGCCTTCGTCATCGACCAGCACCCGCAACGACTTCTCAACAGCGGCCCGCAGCGCAGTGCTGTCGGGCTTAACCCGCAGATTGAAATTCAGGGTGCGCGGCACAGCGCCCAGGGCATACACCTCAGACGTGACCGGGCGTTTCTTGTCCAGGTAGGCTTGAACCTCGGCGACCTGCTCAGGCGTTGGGATAATGTCGGGATCACCATCACGCACAAACGCCAGGCCAAAGGTGCCCGGCCCCATCCAGCGCGGTAGTGCCCAGGCCCGCGTAACACCCGGAACCTCCAACGCCCACTCCACAAAATCGTCACCGTTTCCGACCTTGCTGGGGTTCTTGAACGCCGCCTGAACCCGCAGGCGTAGCGCTTCGATACTTTCCAGATCCGTGCCGCCCACGATCCCATCGGCGCCAATGGTGGCCGTAGCGCTGACCCCGATCACCGGCGTAACCGCCGTCAAGGTGCCGGCCTGTACGTTACCCGTAACGCCAGCGTTTTCGGCCCGTAGCTTCAACGTCGCCGCGCCATCGACCAGCCGCGCGGTTTCCGTGACCACATAACGGCGGCCATCGGGCAGCTGATAAACCTGATCAGCGTCCACCAGCGAGCCGGCAGCACCTACAATCGCCGCCCCACCCTTTGCCGCTACCGCCAGATTGCGCCCGCCTTCCAGGCGCCACGCCGCCCAGCGCAACAGCATTTCCTCATCACAGGTGGCCGGGTTGGACTGGCGGGCGATCCAGTCTTGATAGCCATAGATCCCATAGGCCGCACCACCCAGCGCCCGCGAAGTCACCTTGGCATCACCCCGGCGCAGCGCGTCCGGGGCGTTTCGTTCAAAGTCCGCCTCAATGCGCTTGATCAGCGCCGGCAGCGTTGGCGTCTCATACTGCATTGATCAAACTCCAAGCGTCTTCAAAAGCCAGCTGCAGCGTCTCGCCGTTTTGCTCTACCAGCTCAACCCGCACATTCATTCGGTCAACACCTTGGCGCTCGACCGTTACCGTAACGGCCGTGACCACCTGATCATCGACCAGCCAGGCCAACGCTTCCTCCGCGAAAGCCTTGGCATCCTTGAGCGTGTCCGCCACCAACGTGCGACGGCACAACAGCCACAGCCGAGAGCCGATCTTGTCACCCGCCGCCGACGGCACACTGTCACCCCACCAGCCTTGCCGATCGGCATCGTCCAGCACGTCGTCAGGGCCAGCACGGCGCCAGGTGAACAGGCTGATGGTTACGGAACGGCGCAACAGGTCCTCGCGATTCATTCGCCACCTCCGACTGGCGGGCCGCTTTGACCATCGCCTCGCTGAACATCCGAATGCGGGTGATTGATTTGGCTCACCCCGGCGGCGACCTGATCACCGGCGGACTCAATGCGCCCGGTGGTGCTGATCAGTGGCGTATCGAAATTCACCGACCCTGACGCCGTGACGTTCAGCGTCACCGTTTCAATGTCGATCACTCGACCGCGCTTCATGTGGATTCGGTCGCCTTCGTCGGTGTAGATGGCAACCTCGCCCGGCTTTAGCCCAACAAGTCGGTGGCGACGGTCAGAAACAACGATAACCACCCCATGGCTACGATCCCCACCAAAGAACCCGGCCAGCGCCTCAGCGCCCGCCAAGGGGCTTGCCGTGAAGCCATATGGCTCAAGGTGCTCCATGTTGTCTTTGACTTCGCCGGCCGTTAGCCGTAGCTGCAGGCTCTGCAGTTTGCTGGCCGAGTTACTCAGGGCCACCACCCCACGCGCCAACAGGTTCGCTATGCGGTTTTTCATGGCTTGTAGTCCGCTGGAATGAGGTATTCAAAGTTGTCCGTGGCTTTGCCCTTTTGCAGCTTGCGCTTCTCATAGGCATCATTCGGCTCAGGCAGGAATGATTCCGGCGGTGCCACGGTGATTTTTGCTGTGGTCCCCGTCGCGCTCAGCTCATAGCTGATTTCACTGATCAGCATGTCGCGATCAAACCCAATCAACGGATCGATCACCCGCGCAATCATGTTGTGCCGCCACAGTTCGCCGTTGCTCTGCCGCCAACCCTGCAGGGTGTAGCTGACCTCAAGGGCTTTGCCGACCGCGTTCGCCCGCTCCCACTCGACCCGCTGCCGCGCGATGGCCTCGGTCATCTGGCCGGACTGCTGAATGACCTTCACCCGCCGGCGGGTGATGCGCTCATCAACAATCGAGGCTTGCACCTCGCTGGCTTCGATGCCAAAGCTGTCATCGGTGCCACTGCGCTGGCCCTTGCTGATGTACTCGGAAAACACATTGGAAAAGTCCAAATTGGTTTCCCCTTCCTTCAGGTTCTTGCCCAGCTCCAGCGCATCCACCGCACGGCCCGCACTGCCCGGCTTAGCAATCACCAAGCGGCCCTGGGCATCGTCCGTGCTGAACAGCCTGGAAAGCGTCAACAGCCTGTCGATGCTTTCAAATGCCGTCTCACCTGGCTCAATGGTGTGATCCTCAAGGCCCAGGGTTAGGCCGGCATCATTCACGACCTTGATGCCGTATTCAGCGGCAATCGCGGCAATGATGGTTTTCACGTTTTGCCCGCGCCATTGCCCGGGCTGATTGATTGCCGCGCAGTCCACCAGATCCGCCGTGCTCGAGCGCCCGGCAATGCTCAAGGTGATTGACTCACTGTCATAGCGAATCGGCGTGCTAAAGACATACCCAGTCAACAGCAGATCCTGACCGATCCTCAGTTCAACCAACTCACCCTGTCGGATCCTGACAGGCACCGGGCCACCCCCCGGCCAGCGCCAGGTGATGCCCAGGTTAAAGTCACGCGCCTGCCGCTCAAGGCCGGCGCTGATGCTGACGCTTTTCCAACCGGCGTAATCGTGCCCACCCACGCTAAGAGTGACCTTGTTCAGCTCGCTCATGGTTAGGTTTTCGCTACTTGAAGTTCAGTGGCCGGGACAAACCCCGGATGCCTTACGCCGTTACGCGTAACGATTTCGCTGCTGCGCTGGGCGTCGCCATACAGCGCGTAGGCCAATACCAGCGCCGGCACGGTTTCGAGGGGCGCGTACGTGCGCAGGCTCACTCCGCTGCGCGCCACTTCGGTCAGGTGCTGATCAAGAGCCGTACGCGCCTCGCTCAGCGCGCCGAAATGTTCCGGCGAGCTTTCCCCGGCAACAGCCCACAACGCCTCACTGATCGCATCACGGACAGCCAAAACATCATCAGCAATCGGAACGGGCGCCGTTGCCGAGCTTCCCGCCGCAACGGTTGCCCCTTGCTGCTCCAGCTGCACGTCCAGATCCGCCGGCTCACTGACCACCGGTGCGATGGCTATCGGGATTTGCGCCATGTCTAGCAGCAAGTCCAACAGCGCCGCGTCCTGAATCAGCCCGATCACTGCCGCCTGGATCACCGCCAGGTCAGGGTCATCGGGTACCACGGCGGATGCCTGCAGCGCCGCCACCCCCGATGCTTTGGCGCTGCTGCCCGTAAACGAACCATCAGCGCCGTAACCGCTAAACGTGCGCTCCAGGCTGGCAATGTCACTGGTCAGACTGGCCGCGAAGGCATCCGGCGCATTAACGAGGGAGTACACCAGCGCATCCAGATCCGAAGCCAGTGACGTGACGGGCTTGAGGAAATTGATTGCAAAGGCATACGCCCCCGATACCACCGCGCGCACCGCGTTGACCCGTTGCCGGGCCAGATCCACCGTAGCCATGGCCTCACGGAATCGACGCTTGATCGAATCCAGCAAGCTCGGCGCCTGGGCCAACAATAGCCGCCGGGTGTTCGGCGCCTGGACCGGGAACACCAACATGCCGTCGATGAACACCAGGCTAAAGCGCACCATGCCCATTTCATTGCGCGCATGGGACACCTCACATTCACCGGCCGTCACCGTCAGACGACCAAACCACGGATGGACCAGCTCGCCCGCCCCGGGTGTATCCAGCGCCGTCAGCAACTTGTCCCGCTGCAACAGGCAGTCATCCCCCACCACAAAGCCGGTGAACTTGTACTGCCGCGTCCGCCGGCCCAAGTCTTCGACAAAGGGTTGATCCCGCTGGGGGAACTCATGCAACTGCGTCCGCCGGCCGACATTGACGCTATCGGCATCGAGCCAGAACGGCACCCCCCGAAAGGAGGCGCCTTGTTTACGGTCGCGCCATTCACTCATTGCTCAGTACCCCCGCCCAAGCTTCGATAACCCACGCGCGGCGTGATGGACATGCCAGGCTGATTGCTTTGCCCAGGATCGGCACGCATGCCAGGCGGCGCATTTTCAAAGCGAACCACCAGCGAGCCGTCCAGATTGGCCCGACTACTGGCGGCCGCCTGCGCCAGCAGCGACGACCCCGGCGATTGCCCGGCCGGCGTTGCCAGTGACCTTGGCAAACCCGAGGACACCAGCGGACTGGGCGCAGCGGTCATACCGCCACCCGCTGCCACCGCGCCGCCAGTGGTCACGATCCCGAGCTTTCCACCAATCCACTCGCCCATTTCCATCAGCGGCTCAAGGTACGGCCTGATCCGCTCATACATCCCTTTGAACCAGGCCACGATAGGCTCCCAGTTCGCGACGATCATGCCCATCGGTGTAAAGGCAAACACCGCTTTGAACAGCTCCCACAACGTCGACAGCGGCGCGCGGATCTTCTCCCACACCGCCTCAAAGTACGGTGCCACCGTCGACCAGTTGGCAATCAACAGGCCGGCAGCCAAGGCGATGCCGCGCACGATCAGCCCAATAGGACTCATGCCAACGACTGCGCTAAACACTTTCATTGCCATCATGGAAGCCATCACCGCCACCCGCAGCACTGTGAAACCGATAGCCGCGCCCAACAGTCCTTTGACTAGCCACGGGTTGGCTGCAGCCAGATCACCCACTTGGCTGATCATCGGCCCCAGCGTGGTCAGCGCCTCATTGAGCGGCGGTAAAAAAATCGTGCCGAGCGTGATGCCGGCGCTGGCAATCCGGTTGCGCAGCAACTGAATCCCGTTCGCCGTGGTGGCCGAGCGAGAGGCATATTCCTGCTGCATCGAGCCGGCGTAGGCCGATTCGTCGCCGACATTGGCGAAGTTCTTTTTCAACAGGTCCAGGTTCGTCAACATCGGCGCAATAGCCCCGACCGATTCCGTACCAAACAGCTCGGTTAACAGTCCGGCCTGCTTGGTTTTGTCGACCTTGGCGATACGGTTCAGCACGTCCAGCATCGTGCCCTGGGCGTCCTTCTGCATGCCCTCAGCCAGTTGCTTGGTGTCGACCCGCAGCGCCTTGAATGCGGCCTTCTGCGCCTTGGTGGCGGATGCGCCCTTAGTCAGGGCCAGCATGAAATTTTTCATGCCTGTCGCCGCCACTTCGCTGGGCACGCCCACCCCGGCCAGGGTGGCGCCCATGGCCGCAATCTGCCCCGACGCCAGGCCGGCAATTTCACCCAGCGGACCAATGCGCGTCACGATGTCGGAAATTTGCTGCGCGTTCGCCGGACCGGTGTTGCTCAAGTAGTTGATCTTGTCGGCCAGCGCGACGACTTCCGGTTGCGTCAACTTAAACGAGGTTCGCCACTTCGCCATCATGTCGCCGGACTGCTCGGCGGTCTGATCAAAGGCAATGCCCATTTTCACCGCGTCCGTGGCAAAGGCCTTGAGTTCCTCCCGAGGAATCGACGCCTGACCACCCGCCGCGACAATCTGTGCAATACCCTCGGCACTCATCGGCAGCGCTTCGGACAGGTCCAGCACGTCTTGGCTCATTTGCTTGAACTGGGCCGGTGTGTCGAAGTTGACGACCTTCTTCACGTCGGCCATGGCCGATTCAAACTTGATCGCCTCATTCACCCCGGCAATGAACGGGGCCGCCAGTGCGCCGCCCTGGACCACATCGGAAAAGCCAATGCTGCCCAAGCCAGTTTTATCGAGTTGCTTGCGAAAGCCGGCGACGTTCTTGCGAATGCCGGCGAGCGTAGGCGACAACTTGTCGACGCCTGTAATCAGCGCTTTTAGCTGAAACTTATCTGCCATAACTACCCCGGCGCCACGGCCGCACTAATGCGCTGCGCGTGCTGCAAAGACTCCTGCAGCACGTCAAGCGGCCGACTCATCATGTGTTCAGGGTCGACCTTCCAGAACCAGGCAAGGTCGTAGACGATTTCAACGACCTGGCTTAGCTCGGTTCCGTCACCGGCTTTGCCTGTGAAGCCGGCGTCAAGAAAAAACCCGCCACCGCCCACGCCAGGCCGTTCAAGTCGTTCAGATCCAGCTGATTGACCGATGGCGCCGGAATAGCGCCGCAAATCGCGATGTATTTGGCGGCCGTCTCCAGATCGATGGTCACGGCTTCGTCTTTGGCGATGACATAAGGCAGCTTCCCGATGGCCCGGCACTCTGGAACGGTCGGCCGGCGCAGGGTGATGCGGGTAACTTCTTCGCCGTGCGCCTGGATCGACTTGCTCAGTTCATGCTCAATCATTGCCATACCCCTTTATCGCCATTCCACTCAAAATCAATCGTGCCTTCGTCGCCCTTGGTCGACGGCTCGCCGACGATGTACGCGCCCGACAGGACATAGACCCGACCGTTGGCATACTCGACAGTGATCGTCGAATTGGTGGCGGTCATAAGCTGCTGAATCGGCAAGTCCGGATCATCGACCGCGGTCAACTTCACATACGCCGGCAAGTCTTCTTCTTTGAAATAACCCGGCGCCACGGTTTCGCGTTTAACGTCACTCAGCGGGCATTCAACGCCCCCTGTGACAGTGACCTGGCCGCCATCTACTTTGGCGTAGACGGTGCCGGCTACTTTTTTGCCCATTGCGTTCTCCCACAAAAAAGCCCGCACTCGGCGAGCTTTCGACGTTCGTTAAATCAGGCTGCGTACTGCAGGCGGAATTGATACTGCAGCGCGAAAATCCGCAACTGGTTCACCAGATCCGGCGGGAACAGAATGTTCAGGCGGTTCGGATTTTCGCTGGATCGCTCGACGATCAGGTACTTGGCGAACGCTTCGGCATTCTCAACAATGCCCAGGCGCTCCAGAGCGTAATAGGCGCCGATCAGCTCGCCGCGAATCACCACCGGCGTGACGATGGCCTGGCCCGCACCAAAACGCGTGCCGTCATTGGCGAGCTTGTGACGCCCATACTTGCTGGTGATCAGCCCTTTCAGGTACTTGATCACATAGGCCGATTGGTGCAGCGTCTCGCTGTCCAGATACGAATCATCCGGCTGATCGAACGCGTTCACCCGATAGCTGGTTACACCGCGCTCGATGCGCATCGCTCCACCGCTGTAGCTCGCCGTAGCAACGCCATGGGTCAGCAACGATTGCCGTTCAGGCAGCGAGAAGCGCGACCCCGCCGGCGCCGGTTGGCTGCCGTTCAGCTCGCCGCTTTGTGTCGGTCGCGCCGGATCGGCGGAAATAAACACCGCTGTGCGCGCGGCATAGGCCGCCGCCTCACGCCAGAACGGACCGGGGCAGCCGACCTCAAAGCCGTAAGTGGTGGTGTGTTGATCGTTACGCGTAACGCCGAAGGCAACCAACTGCCCGAGCGTGCCGCGCTTGGCGGCGTACACATGCCCATAAAGCTGCTTAGCCCAGCTCCAACGCCCGGTTGAGTCGTCCATGAACTCTTTCCAGGCGTTGAGCGTCGTGGCATCCGTCCAGGGCGAGCAAATGAACTCAAACGGCTCATCACCCAAGCTGGCAAGCACCGCGCCCACGTCCGGCGATCCCGCGCCGGACGCCATTGCCGTCAGCGCCACCACCAACCCGGCCGGGGTAGCCTCGCCGTCGTTGCGCCCCAAGCGATTCATCTGCAGCGAAATATCATTGCCGCTATCACCGGCCCACTTGCAGCTCAGCGTCACCACGCCGAGCGCGGCAACGGCCGACACCGACAGCCCGGCCTCGTTGACGGCGGCGGCCAAGGCCGCTGCCGCCTGGGTCGGAGTCGCACCGCTGGGCACCACGGCGCGCACGCGGGTACCCGCGATGTACAGATTCAGCAGGCCCGATTCTGTCGCCGCGCCGGTGATGGTGACTTTGCCGGCAGCCTGGGCGCCGGCGCCCTTGATCGGCAAACACCAGATTTCGCCCGCCGGATCGATGCGGCGCCAAACGTCATACATCTGCTCCAGCATCGAACCAACGCCGCCGATGCTTTTGGCAAGGCCCAGGGTCGATACCAGCGTCAGCTGACCAATCTCCAAGGCAGTCGAATCATCGTTGACCTGGGCGACAATCAAGCGCGGCATGCTCGATGTAGCGCTATTGGCCTGGCTGTTATCGACCTCGGCATAAAACAGCGGCACGCGGATATCGGCCGGAATGGTGTTCAGGTTCATTTGGCGGCACTCCGCTTAGCGGCTTTAGGTTCAGCAGGCGGCTGTTCCGGTTGATTCACCGGCTCAGGCAATTGCGCTTCTTCTGCAGGCGGATCCGCCGTGATCACGTCTTGATCTTTCAGCCGACGTTGCCAATAGGCAGTATTCGGCACTGAGTGGACTTCGCCGGCCAGCAACAGCTTGCCGCCGTTCTCCAAGTCGGGAACCTGGCGGCCCTCGCCCAGCGTCACAAAAAGTCGCGTCATTGGGGTAAATCCTCGCGCGTATGAAATTCGACACGGCCGTCAGGCGCGCCGCTGTTGGTGATTAGGTCGTAATCAATGTTCAGCCCCTCAAGCGGGGGCAGGCCGTCCAGCTCGCGTTCTTGCCAAGTCTCGGGCGGATCCGACTTGGAGTTGCGGCCTAACTGAAACTCGGCGATGAAGTTGAACTGGTACACCACCCGAGCACGGCTAATGTGTAACAGCGCTCCCTTGCCATATTCGATCGGGCTGTACTCGGCGCCGGGCTCCCAGCCCACCAGCGCCCGCCAGAGTTCGGCACGCAGATCGTGAAGCAGATCATTGGCGTCCTGCCCGCGCTCATCGGTAGGCTCAAGGACGATGACCACACTGAACTGGTCGGTGATGTCCTGGACGGTGACGTTCTGGGCTTTGCTCGGCGTCGCAACATCTGCCGAGGCAATTACGTACGCTGCCGGCAGCGCGAGCTTGGCGCTCTCAACGACGGCGTCCCAGTCGATGCCGCCGGAGATCCTTTGGGCAAAGCTCGGGCATGTCGCTCGAAGGTGAGCAACGATAGGATTCAGTTTCATGGAGGTATCCAGAGGGTTAAACGATCAGCCCAGGGCGGCCGCGAACGCCGCAGACAGGATTGACTGAACTTGCGGTGCAGAATCTTGCAGGGCGTCGGCCATGTAGTTGTTACGGGGTGCGATACGCCATTCGCCAGCGGCACGCTCGGCAACTAAGCGAGCGCGAGCCCCCTTGGCTCGACGGTTGGACTTTCCCTTCCCTTTGCCCGGCGCAAGCTTTCCGGGCCGCCGACCCTTCTTTACCCCGTAGTGCAGGTAAGCTGGGTAAAACTCTTCCATCGATGCGGTTTTTGTCGGGGATATCCGAACCAGAAAACCGGAGCGCGAGACCTTGAAACTAATCGAGTGGACCGTCTCACCGGTGCGGTTGATCGGATAGCCATCCTGATCCTTGCCCAACACCAGGTTCATCTGCGCTTTTTGGGTGACCAGCAAGCCGACTTTGCGCATTCCCGCTCGAATCTTCCGCTTGTCGAAGGCGTCGCGCTCGAAACTATCGAAGCCCTCGACGTGCAGATAACCGTCAATCGAAGCAGAGTTAGACATAGATCTCGCCTCCATTTTTGAGTTGCCCCACATCCTCCACCTCGAGGACAGTAAACCGGTGCGAGCCATTCAAATCGGCGCTGCGTTTAACCCGGTACAGCGTTTCCCCATGAACCACTTCGTGCGCCTCGGTAATACCCGGGTGGTAGCGTAGGGTGATGCGGTGGGTGATCTTGTTGTCTGTCTGCACCCCGTTGGCGTATATCGCGGTCCCGACAGGCTCTATCTTCGCCCAGCGTTTTCTAGGCTCAGAAAACACCGGTTCCAGGCCCATATCCAGAGCAGGCACATCCGACCTGAGTCGGAGGGTGATACGCCTGTTGAGCTCGCCGGTATGCGGTTCACGAAGCTGGTTTGCGCCACGAGCCATTAGATCCCCCACCCGATTCGATACGGCGTCAGCAGTGACCGAGATCCGGCAGGCATGCTGCTGAACTCGTCACCCACCAACGTGTCTTCGCGGTTGCTGTAAAGGTTTCCCAGAATCAGCAAGCACGCTGCTCGAATGGAAGGATTGATCAAGATCGGTTTCGAACCGGCGGAGCCGCTCAGGACCGCAGCATCCAACGCAGCCGCATCTGCATAAAACCGCCGATTGAGAAATTGCGCTGCACTGTCTTCCGCGGCGGCCAGCATTTGCTCGACGTCGGCCCGATCCTCATCTTCAGCCCTGAGATGGCGCAGTGCGTCGTCTGTCGAGATTACGTTCATGTTAGGCCTTCGGGTCTTCATCGGACGCCAGGCCCTTGGCGATCAAAAGACTTGCCTCGTGCTTGGGCGACTTGTAGCTCGCGCCACCGGCACGCCGGATCTCCTTCCCATCCAAGTAGCTGCGCAATGGGTAGAGAGTGACGAATGGACCTGCCGGGGGCTCAGCGTCAGCGTCAGCGTCAGCGTCAGCGTCAGCGTCAGCGTCAGCGTCAGCGTCAGCGTCAGCGTCAGCGTCAGCGTCAGCGTCAGCGTCAGCGTCAGCGTCAGCGATTAGTGTTTGGGTACCTTCATCCAGCGCGCCAGTACTTTCTTTGGTATCCGCCTCAGCAGCTGGCTGGTTCAACGTGACTGTCAAAACGGTTTCGTTCTGACCGGAAACAACATCGCCAGCTGCTTTGACCTTGGAACGACTCATGGGTAGATCTCCCAGGATTAGAGCTCCGCCAATGGACGGAACCCTATTTATGTGCGAGTTAAGGAGCGGTCAGATCGCCAGTCACGAATGCTTCAGGGCGATACACAGCGAAGGCCAGACGCTCTTCTGCACGGATAGTCACCATGTTGTTCTCGAAATCCTTGTCGTTCTCGGTGGAGACCAGAACCTCGATACCCATGCGGTCCAGGATCTGCGCGGCCAGGCTGAAAGCACCGACCAAGAACTGGTCCTGGACGATGGCTTGCGTTTCAACCACCGGCAGATTCCAAAGGCGTGGAGAGGTACCTTCCTGAGGTTTACCGATGATGTAGCGGCCTTCACCATCTTTCAGCAGTTCAATGGCCGCCCAGTCGATGGGATTGAGCACCACACCCGTCGACGGAAACTCAGCGAGAGTCGCTTGCAAGAGGGCCAAGCGAATGCGGTCGATCCGTTGCGCAGCCTGAACGACAACACCGGCTGGAGCTGCGTAAACCTGCGCCTGTGGGATGATCCCGTGCAGATTGTTGCCGGTGCCATTGCCATACAGCAGCTGAGCTTCTTCAGCCAGAAGCAGGCCGTAACGAGCTCGGGCATCAATGAAACTCTGCAGCGCCGCCGCGTCATCCAGGATCTGGCGACTGCCTTTAAAGAGGTGGGCAATCGTCCGTACGTTGGCATTATCCAATTCGAATTTCAGATCGCTGTACGGCTTGGCCATCCCCTCACCGACAACTGCAGCGTTGTTGGTAAAGCCCGTTTCACGCACGTACTCGTAAGCATTGCTGTTGGTCGTACCCGGGGCGACCAGGTCACGAATAGTCAGGCGACGTTGCGGTGCGAGAATAACGCCGCCACGCTCCGGCGCCACCAGAGCACCGCCCGAATTGGGCGCAGAGGTAATGGCGGCGCGTGGCACTTCAACCCGGCGAGAACCGCGGAAGGAACTGGTAAGCCCTTCTTCACTGATCTTGGCCGCCACCAGTTGCCCGGCCGACTGCTGAATTTCCGGTTCATGCTGTTTGCCGGCATTGACCAGCTTCTGCTCGGCTTCCTGCATTCGGGCCTGGAGCTCGCCCTGCTTGAGCAGCAATTCGTCCACCTTGCCACGGGTTTCCGCCTGCATCTCTCCGGAGGCTTTGATTTCCTTCTCGGTGCGCTCGGCATAGGTTTTGATCTGATCGCCTACAGCTTTCAGGTCCGCTTGGGTTTGCTTCTGCGAAGCTTCGATTTGGGAAAGATCGACGGGCATGTTTGGGTCCTTTCAGAAATGAAAAAACCGCCACGCGGGCGGTTGTTAATCGGTTGCGAAACCAGACGCTAGAGGCCCGGAAGCAGATTCCGGAGCGCTGAGGCCTGATGAGCGGTTTCTTCAAACGCAGATACATCAAGGGCAGCGCGAGGCGTACCCGGCACGACAGCGCGAAGCGTGTCGCCGCCAGCAGCGCTAGGCATGCCGGTCTTGATTTCAGAAATGAGTTTTCTGCGCTCTGAGCGCGTCATACCAGACTTGGCCAATGCAGCATCCATCTTGCGAGCGGCGTGGGCCTGGGCTTGCTGATCATCCGGCGCTTCCTTGACCTCGGCCGCCGAGATCAGACCTGTTGCAAAACCCTTCTCCAGTGCATTCGCACCGTTCATGTAGGTTTCAGCGTCAAGCATCTTCTCTACGGTCTTTTCGTCCTGGCCACTGGTGTCAGCATAGAGACCGATCATGGCGCGATCGAACTCTTCCATAGAGTCTGCAAGCTCCCGAATCGCGTGGCGATTGCCAGCGAAGTAGGTCCAACAGTTGTGGATCATCAAGAATGCGGTCTTGGCAATTTCCCGCTTGGCGCCGGCCATGGCGATCACTGAGGCTGCCGAGGCCGCCAACCCCAACACCTTGATGGTGACCTCCTGCGAGTGCTCGAGGAGACGGTTGTAGATGGCGATCCCCTCAAACATATCGCCACCTGGCGAGTTGATGTACACGGTGACCGGCTTATCACCAATGGCACGCAGTGCTGCATCAACCCGCTTTACCGTAACGCCCTCACCCCACCAGTCTTCACCGATCACCCCATACATGGTGATGGTCTCAGTCCCAACTTCTAGCGCGGCGCGGATATCCGGGTTCCACATTTCAAGTGCGCGCGGGCTCAGCTCGCAGTGAAAACTGCCAGCTTTAAGTTTCGGTGGCATGGCTACTCCTGGGGCTGGTCAAGCCAGCTTTTTAACGCGGCCTGAGCGGTCTGCGCATCGGTTGACTGCCCTAACTTGTCGATCGGGGCTAGGTTGGTTTGTACGGTCAGTACCGCGGCATTTCCACCATGGCGAGGAAGGTTCTCTTTCACGCGGCATTCGTCGCGAGTCATGATCCCGTTCTGGGTCATCTTGCTGTACCACTCGGCCCGCCCAGCGCTATCTGCCTTCAGAAAGGCTTCCAGCGAGAACTCGACGTAATAGTTCCGACGCTCTACAGGCGTGAGCAACCGCTTGTTGACGCATTGCTGAATTTGATTGGTGATCGAGCTGATGCTGAACGTCAAAAACGCAATCATTTGCTGCTCTAGACCCGTTCCCCAGTTACTGCCCGAGTCCGTCTTGCCTACCATCCAGGGTGGTACACCGAACCAGCGGCATATTTCCTCAATGCTGTAAGTCCTCGACTCCAGCAGTTGGGCATCGACCGGATTGATTCCGATTGACTCCGGGGTGATACCTTGCTCGAGGACCGGGGACCGCCCGGCATTCAGCGCACCTGAGACCTGCTTGATGTAATCCCGAAACTCTTCACGCTGATCTGGGCGCAACACCCGATCAACCTTGAACGCCACTGCCGGCAACAACCCGTTTTTGAACGTGCCATTCGCGGCGTCATCCGCAGACATGGCGGCGCCGAAGACATCAGCCCCATAGCGAATGGCCGAAAGCCCAACCCGCCCATCAAGACTGAACGCCGGAATGTGCAGCATGTTCTGCCGCTCGATCTGACGCCGAGGACCCTTCCGCGGTTTATACCAATAGGTGATACGGCCATCGTCATCCAGCTCGAGGTCGACGCGCGAAGGCAGGAGAAAATCCAGTGCCACGACTCGGTTTGCCATGCGATGAACTTCCGCATAGGCATTACCCCGCAACAACATCGCCGCCACCATGGCCTGCCAGAACTGGAAGGCGGTCATGTCTTCGTTCGGGCTGGTGTGGATGACGTCATACAATTCAAAGCCCCTGGCATCCTTCCTGCCGCCATCGGCTTCACGCTGGTAGACACCCAGTGGCAGCCCTGCCACCGAAGTCGAGATGATGCGGACACAGGACCACACCGCCGACAGTTGCATGGCGCTGTCGACGGTGACCGTTTTCCCGGAGCTCGACTGTCCACCCAGGAACTGCCCCCAGAAACCGCCGTCGCTCAACTGGATCGACTTTCCGAACCAATCACCGATAGAGGCGCTGGGCTTGCGCGCGGCCCGACCAATTACGGTCGATAAGGATTTAGTCACCGGTCAGCCCCTTGCGCACAAAGCCCGCGATGAGAAATAGCGAGCCAGCGCCGGCCAGCAAGGCCCAACCCAGTCCAGCCAGGATAAATACACCCGCAACTGCCAGGCCGAACCCGCATAGCGCGGTCAGAATGAATACGTGCAATGGGTTCATACGATGATTGGGTTCCGAATGGCGGCCATGAAATCGTCGTTGCCCCGACCTTCGGGGTTCAGGGAAATCAGGGTCACGGCATTGAATAAAGCCATCAACGGGTCAATCTTGGCCGACCCGCTGGCTTGCTTGGTGATGAGGATGGAGTTGGCCCGGGGCTCGACTTTGGCGTTGCCCACACACCAGGCCATCATCGCCTGGCCGCCGTGCTTCATGCCGCCTTCGGCGAGCTTGCGCTCAGCGGTTTTGATCGCTCCGCCAAGCTTCCAGCCCTGGCTGATGGCAACGATTTTTTCCGGTGGAATCTCACGCTCGATCATCGCGTCATAAATTGCGCCGATGCCGACCGGGTCGCAGCCAACCTTATCGAGCAGTCCGAATGCCTCGACCTGCTCCACGAGATCGGCCACATCATTCACGTCATCACCGATTCGCTTTGACAGGGTCAAATCACCGTCTTTTTCGAAGTCATGAAAACGAGGGGCTTCTGCCTTTCTTCGTTCGAGCACGGAGGGATGCGCCCACGCGTGAGTCCACACCAACCAGTCACGGGTTCGTTTGTCCCGACCCACTGCGGCAAAGCCCAGCAAGTCGTCCAAGCCACCGCCATCGATCCCGATGTCGATGACGTCACATCGGGCAATCAAATCATCAAGGGTGAGCTTGTTTTCCTCAGCGCCGATCCAATAGTCAGCACCTGCCCACCGGTCTGAGCGCAACGCGAGGCCGATCTCGACATTAAGGTGCTTGGACATGAATCCCAGAACCTCAGCCTCACCAGCCTCCTCCGCTTTTTTCATTTCCCGGATCAGGAATTTCTCGCTGACCGAATACCCCAGGTTCGGGTTGGTGATGTAAAAGCTCTCGGGCCTGCGGTGTTCATCCGCCTCGAGGATCTTCTTCGGAAACTCGTAAATCACCGGCAGGAAGTTCGGATCGATGATCGTGCCATCACGAACACCTCGGGCGTACTGGAGCTTCTCGCGAAATACTCCTGCCGGGGGCTGGTCAGACTGCGTTGTGAGATAGATCACGAACCCTTCTGGTCGAGACGCGAGTCCACCGGTTGCTTCGCGCAGCATGTTGGCCGCGTGCGGGTTCTTCCCGAACAGGTGAAGCTCGTCGACCAGGACGACTGCGGCCTTCTTCCCTCCAACAGTGTTTTGATCGGCGGCCACCACTTTCAGCGTGGCGCCGGACTCGCGGTGCGTGATCGTCCGAACGTGATCCTGGACATGCAGCAGCGCCGAAAGCTCCTCGTCGTGTTTGACCATGTCACGCGCGGGCGCGTACGCGTTGTTCGCCACCTCAATCGTCGGTGCCAGGATGATGAATTCGGCTGACTGGCGCCAATTTCGGATCAACACAGTGAGCATGATCGCTGCGGCGATGGTGCTTTTCGCGTTCTTCTTACTGATCAGGAGAAAGAACTCCTGGATCAAACGTTCGCCGGTGTTGGAGTTGTAGGCCCCGAAAATGGCGCCCGCCAAGTCACTGATCCACGGTGCACAAGATTCACCGATTAGAGGGCTACCTGGTGCATCGACGATCCGCAGGTCATTGAGAACCTGCATGCACGCAGCCGCCTCATCTGGAAACAGCGGCGGAAACGGCACCAGTGACTGTCGGTTGATAATTCGCGATTCCCAGTCTGGGCACGCAGTGTCCCAAATGGGTTCGTTCATTTATTTCACCGATCGCAAATGAGCTGGAGGCGGAGGCGCGGCACCAAACTTGCCTTTGGATGCTGTCTTCGCTGCGTTCTCCTTTTCTTCCTTTTTGCCACCCTCGCCTTTACGCGGATGGATGAAAGGCATCAGTGCTTTCGCCGCATCCACCCGAAGCTTCGCGTCCGCGTCGTAGTCGTTCATGGTCGCGATCAAAAAAGCTTTCGGATCCGTAAAGGTCATCGCCTTAGAAAAGTCGAAGCTAGGTTCTTCACCGGGTTCGTCGAGATCCAGAGCAGGCGGTTTAGCTCTTGCTGATCTGGCGATCGCGTTAACATTTTTGTTAATGGGCGAGGACGCCAATGCAGCAAGAACGCTCGGGTGTTTTGCCAATCGAGAACCGGCGACCGAGGCGCTGGAGGCCGCGTATCCTGCGGCGATGGCAGCGTCTTTGTTGGACGCACCTTTCCTAACAGCGTCGACGAAAGCACGCTGCTTGGTTGTTAACGCCATTAACAAAAATCCTGTGCAGGGGAAAAAATCTGTCCGTGCGGGGGCGAGTGGTCTAGAGCAAATTACTTCCCACGGTTTCAACCCCCCCTGGGGTGGTCCATCTGGGCCTCCTCTCGCTTCTTGATGCCGTCGTGACAAGGCTTGCACAGCGACTGCCAGTTTGAACGGTCCCAAAACAGAACCTTGTCACCACGGTGAGGGATGCGGTGATCGACGATACATGCCGCAGTCACTTGCCCCTCTCGCTCGCAATACACGCAGAGCGGATTCTCATCGAGGAAAGACAGTCGTGCTTGCTGCCACTCGTAGGTGTAACCACGCTGATTGGATGTGCGCTTGTCGGAGCGCCATGAGTCCGGCTCAACGGTAGCCAGTCTCTCGGGTAGGGTTTTTAATCTGGTACCAAGTGTTTTCAGCCTTGCCATTCAAAGACCTTTATCACTGTCCGTTCGGCAAAAGCTATGGACGTTTGCCTGAGATAAATAATTGGTTACTGAATGAATGAACCCGAATGCAATTGAGTTGCAACAGACCGCTCATCGGATATTTATCGAATTACCTTGCTCCAGCGGCACGCAGGCGTTAACCCTGACCTGCGCCGCCGCCATGGCCGCCGCACTCAGGGGTAGAATGCATGCTTAGATATGTGGTGGTTCCGGCAAATTCTGTCGACCCGAGCTCAGTACCTGTGGGCGGACGCTACTACCGCAAATCGGTGGCATTTGGATTCAACTTATACGACAACCTGGATAAGCTTCGGTTGAAAGCCACCTACTCAACCCGCCTAGAAGCAGACAGGGAATGTGAAAAGCTCAACTGGGTCAAATCCCCTTTCAGAACCTCTTGCACCTAGTCCACCAAGGCCCGCTGCGCGTACTCAACTCCAAATCAAAGTGCCTAAAATCAGTCGCGACACGATCACAAACCTTCAAACCGTGTCGCGACTATTGATCAGGATTACGTCCTGGCAACTTGAATCCGGTAAAGCGATCAGCGTAAGCACGGATCTTGTCCACCCCGAGCAGACCAATCATCCCGCCAACAATTCCGGCTGCTGACTGAGGAATACCCAGTACCTCTAGGCCTGAGAGCATCGCCAACGTAATGCAGCCGCAAAGTAGGCTCTCAAGGAAGGCCGCCTTTTTTGTACCTCCGCCGTAGATAATCCGCAGCGCTGAAATTGACACAGCCAGACCGGCAGCATAGAACGCTGGCGTGTGCTGGCTTAGCCACGCAAGAGCGATCAGCCAGGTATCTGGTTTGTCTGGCATGTTCGGCATCTCGGCATCCTCCCTCTCGGGGAGCGAATATATCCGGCCCCAGCAGCACTCCCAGCTCGGAGCAATGGGTGTGGTGGAGCCGAAAACGAAAAAGCCCCGACAAATGCCGAGGCTCAAAGGACTGTAGAAAGCAAAAAGCCCAACTCTAGAGTCGGGCTTTGCTCGCGGAAAAACCGCAAAGTAACGAGAAATCTATAGGTCGGCCCCGGGCCTGTCAAGCAGCCTCACGACGAAAATCTAAAGCTCCATCGATCCACGCAATACCTGCCTTCCAGAGCTGTCTGGTCTTCTCCTCTCCGAAGCCCAACTTCTTGCCGACATCAACCAGAGCCTTGTCGCGGGCGGTGTAGTACTTCATCAGCACGTTGCCGCATTCCGGGTACCGCTTGATCAGCCGGCCCATGAGGCCATCGATCATCAGCGCATCGTCGTCGGTGATCATCGGTGTATGCAGAGTGTTCTCGCGTGATGCGCAGCACGACACCCCGGAGCCCAGCACAACCCAGCGCCCCCAATGCTCCAACAAGTCTTCTGCAGTACGCTCGGTGAAACTCACTGTTCTGGCCATCGTTCAATCCCCCGTGAAATTCGATCCGCCTGCACCGCGGCGGTTGTTCTGTTCGTACTGCGCGGCTGGATCATTCAACACCACCGGGCGCTTCAACTTTTCAAGCTCGTGGTCGGCGGCCTGGAGCCGGATGCTCAGCTGGGTAACCAGGATCTCAAGCGGCAGCGCCTCACCGGTCTCGGCTGTGACCCAGCCCGAGGCGTTGCACTGCACGCAGGCCAGCTCGTGGAACACACCCTTTACCACCGCCCTGCCCTTGCAGTTCGGGCAGCGAGCCAGGTCTAGCTGGGAAGCTCGGAAGGCGGGTCCATGCTGCTTTTTTCTCATTTTTAAACCTCGCCTATGGTTGATTCTTGAATGGCCTCGCAGCCCTTATTTTCCGTGGCTTCCAGAGCATTATCGGAATCTCCGAATCTAAAGCCGGTCAATGTGTGGATACGCTTGAAGCCTTTCGAATCTAGATAGGCACACCACCGATCCAGCGCCTCACGCTTGCGCCCCATCACGTCGGATTGGATGTACACCTTCACGTTGTGGCCCATGGCGTGGTTGATCAGCAGCTCGCCGATCAGGTGGTCAATGCCAATGTCTGCCCAACCGGTGCGGGCCACCTTGCGCAGGTCGTGACTGGTCCACTCGCCCTTCCCCAGCCGGGTAAACACAGCACTGGCCTGCCCCTCGCTGAGTGCCTTGCCGTTGCGCGCCGGGAACAGGTACTGCCCGTCATAGCCGTTCGCCCACTGCAGGTCGCGGTAGTTGATCAGCAACTGTCGCACCTGGTCGGTCAGTGGCAGGTGATGCTCGACGCCGGTCTTGGTGTGCTCGGCCGGAATGAACCACTCGCGCTCGGCCAGGGTGATGTGCGACCACTGGGCCTGCCGGGTTTCACCAATGCGCGTGCCGTGGCAAAGCATCATCAGGGCGAACATGGCATCAGCCGGCGTGCTGGCCAAGGCCTCCCGCAGTTGGCTGATCAGGTCCTGCAGTTGGGTGACGCGAAGACGAGACGGCTTTACACCGACCTTGGCCTTGGAGAAGTCGCTGAACTTGACGTCCTTCATTGGGTTGGCCGCGATCAGCCGCAACTTGAACGCCTGGCGGAAGGCCAGGGCCAGCAACTGGAACGCGGAGCGCACGTAGTCGATACCGATGGACTCCTGTGCCGGCCACATGAACTTGTCGTCCAGCGTGGCCTTGTCGATCGACGCCAAGGGCACGGCACCGAGCAGCGGCTTCAGGTGGCACTTGATCAGCGAGGCGCCGGTCTTCTTGCGCTTGCTCGACAGGCTGCGGTCGCGGGCCATGCGATCGGCGTACCAGTCCAGCAACTGACCGACCAACACCCACTTCGACAGATTCGACCCGGCACCGGCATCCAGGCGCAGGCGAATGCTCGGCAAGGCCGCGACCACCTGCTTGGCACTCAGGTCAGGGAAGCTGCCGACGAGGTTCCACTTGCCCTTCTGCACCAGGTACCACGATGCCCGGGCACGATCGCGGGTGAAGCGCAGGTACAAGCCCCGGTTCTCGATATCGCGAAGATCCCGCACGCCGCCGGCGGCCTGGCGCTTGATCTCGGTGTCGGTGATCTTCACCACCGCCGTCGTCATGCCGCCACCACTGTCGGCGCCATGCGCAGGTAGGCGCGGATCTGCTCCATCGCATCGAAGTGGCCACGGCACACTATAGCCAGATAGCCCTGATCACTGAGCTTGCGGATGCGCTCGTGCTGGCTGGCCGAAATAGCGGCGTCGTACGGCGGTGTCGCCTTGAACTCAAGGTACAGGCCGAAGTAGCCACCCCGAGCCATCGGCAGCACCAGGTCAGGGATCCCGGCCTTCACGCCTTGGTCCTTCAGCTTCGTGGCCACGGCCTTGACCCGATGTCCGCCGTTGGGTACGTGATAGATCAGGTCGGCAACCTCGGGCATGCGCAGGCGCAGCTCGGCCATCAACGCGGCTTGCTCCAACCCTTCACGATCGACGGGCTTGGCCCGACGGCTGCGCGGCTTGAACACCTTCATGGTGACCGACTTCATTTGCGCGAACCCCGCGCCTGGCTGTTCCGGCGGATCAGGTAGAAGCACGCCTCCCAGATGGCCACGGTCGCGGCGAGCATCAGGCCGAGCAAGGTTTGTAGGTCCATCATGCAGCCCCCTTCACGGTGAGTATTCCGGCCCGAATCAAGGCCTCATGTGTTTCGGCGATCGCCCGGGGCATGTCCTGCCAATCCACGGCCCCGGCGGCGCGTCCGTCGATCACGTCGTGACAGGCGCTGCAGGCGTAGACCGCTACGGTGTCGAAGCCCTTCATGCCCATGCCCTTCTGCCCGCACGGCAGGTGCGCAAGAACGGTGGTGGCCGAGTCGAAGTTGCAGATACCCGGCATGCGCACGGCGCAGTCCTGGCCGCAGGCTGAGGCGCGGAGTTTCTTCGAGGTCACGCGCATACCTGCTCCCCCGTCAGGCGATCAATCACCTCGTAGGTGGCAGGCCAAAGCGACAGGCCGTACCGCAGAGCCGCTTCCGCATCCGCGAACAACGCCACTCCCCGGTCAGGCACGGGGCCGCGGTCCCACTTGTAGCCGCAGCAGTGCACCACATAGCGGTAATCGGCGAGGTTGATCGGCGCGAGATATGGGTTAGCCATGGCGAGCGGCTCCTACGGCGCGTGGCGACGGCTTCAACCCGAAGCGCCGCAGCAGTTGCTCTCTGGCCGACTGCCCGTCAGTTGGGATACCCATTCTGGACACCTGGGCCTGCGCAACGCGCTCAGTCAGCTCAGAGGCCCACTCGGCCGCCGACTTCTGGCTGTCATGGCCGATGCCGATCGAGATCTCTTCCAGCGGCAGGCCCTGCACCAGGCGCCGAATCGTGATGTCGTAGGCCCGGTCGAAGACCTTGCTGGCTTTCTCCGGGATCAGGTCCCCGAGGTTGTGTACCTCGCACTGCAGCGCGGCATGCCGAACAGCTGGATGGGACCAGGTACGCTCACCAAAGCGGCTTGGATGCGAGTTTTCCAGCGCCTCACGGAACGCCCTGTCATGTGAAGGAATCCCCAGCATTTCAGGTGTGGGCTGGCACCATTTGATGAACTTCCCCACGCTGGGTGCGAAGTCACCACCGATCTGGCGGCAGTTCTGCAATCCGTAGCGGATCTGCTCAAGGGTGTTGATGCCCGCGACGAGGAACGCCTTGATCCAACTGCGCTTGGCAGCCTTTAGCGCCTCGTCATCCGGCCAAGCCTGCTTCCAGGCAGGGAAGATTGCCTGTAGCTCCTTGAAGAGCGCGTTCACCACATCGGCAGTGCCAGGCGGAAGTTGCTTGGGTTGCACCAGCGCGACCGGCGGGAGATTGCCCATGGTGCTGAGCAGTTGGGTGGTTGTGCGCGGTTTCTTGTTTTCCATCACAAATCCCCCAAATCATCAGCCCAGGTCGAGTCATTGAAATCTGGGTCCTTGCCTTGGCCCGCTGCCTGAACTCGCTCACGCTTGACCCACTGAACCAGTCGGTAGCACCAGCCAGCATTGGAATCGAGGGTGTTGGGTTTGGCGCAGTGGAAGCCCTTGAACTTGCGAACAGCTTCGTCAGGCACGCAGCCGACCGGCAGGCCAGCGATTGTGATCTGGTCGGACAGCGACTTGGCGTCAGGCACCCAGAGCGCGAACATGGCAAAGCGAGCGTTGGGTGCAACGCACTCGGCGGCGGCCTGGTCCTGCCGAACAACCTCATCAACCAACTCGCGCTGCAGCTGCTCTTCGGTTACTTGATGGTTAAGTGACGGATTGGGTGCAGATTCTGCACCCCGTTCTGTTCCAGGCTGCACCCCGTTCTGTTGTGAGTTGCACCCCGTTGCGTCATCTGCACCCCGTTTTGTACGGGGTGCAGGATTTGCACCCCGCGATAGCTGCAGGTCGTAAACGACGGGACGGCGGTCATGACGATCGATGTGCACGGCGGCAATGGCTTGATTGCCCTTCTGGATCAAGCCGCACTCCTCCAGATCGTCGAGCTTGTAGCGAACAGTGCGCTCGGAGAGGCCAGTGTCCTGCGCCAGGGTTGAAGCAGAAGGGAATGCACCTGCCCCGTTGGAGCCGGCATAGTTGGCCAGGCACAGGAGTACATGGCGCGCACTTGAATCTTTTAGGGATTCGGTGGACAGCGAGAGTGCCCAGGACATTGCTTGAACGCTCACGCCCTGCCCTCGCAGCTTTCGGTACTAGCCAGACGTGACAGGCTCAGGACAAAACTAAAACCTGACGCGATAGGGCATCTATTGCCTGCATCGATTGCTATGTGCATAATCGACCCCGATATGATTTGAAGAAGCCGCCCTGCCAGGCGGTTTTTTTATGCCTGCGATTCAGGCAACCTTTACCGACGCCTCCATCACATCGAGGCTTTGCCGCACATGCCCGAGCTCTTTGCGGATTGACGCTTTCTCCAGTGGGGAAACATGGCTGTCATCCAAAGCCTCATGCACCGCAATAGTCAGATCGGCCACCTCTTTGCCCAGGCTGATCAACGAGGTTGTGAGCGCCTTCGGGGCAGGTGCAGTCTTGGCAACCAGGTCGAACCCAAACTCATTGGCGAGCACCGTCAGCGGCCGCATGTCACCGGTGTGCAGAAGAATCCCGAACAGATGCTCGATTGTCAGGTGATGAGCTGCGTTGTCTGGATTCGAACGCTGGAGCAGGCTCACATGCGCCAAGCACATTTTCCCGGCCAACTCCTCTGCCCCACTTTCCTTGATGATGGTGTGGCAAGCCCTTAAGAAATCTTCCATTCGTAAAACCTCAGATTTGTTTCCGTGGCACCTTGTCGGTGGGTCAGCGATCATTAACTCAATGGGATAGGAGGTCTGAGCATCCGTTAGCTGGCACGCTTTGGATTGGGGTCCATGTACATACGGGTCGTGCTCCTGGCTGTTGAAGTTGGTTTAAGCGGCGGATTTGGTTGGCTCGGAACTGCGCAGATAGGCCCAGTCGATATCGGGACGCATCACTTCACAGGTCACCGAACGCGAGGATTCGCGCTCAATGCTGATAGCGAGAGCTGCACCCGGGCGCCGATAGCCATATGCAACCTGCTTGATCTGGCCGACGGTCGTGCCGCAGCTAGTCGCAAAGTCTTCAAGGGCCTGCTTGTCGAATGGCTTTATGTAGTCGTGCAAATTCATGGGTGCACCTCCGTATTGCCAGCCAGATTAGCAATTGCTAATCAGCGAGGCAATAGCAGACCGTAATTTACTGATTGCTAACTGAAAGCGATTATTGGCAAATGGACATCAACCAAACCCGAGTGAAAGCCCTCAAAGCCGTCATGGCCGGGGCATCCCAGAAAGACTTCGCCAATCAGCACGGCTTGGATGCGTCGTACCTGTCCCAAATTTTGAATGGGCACAGGAATCTCGGCGAGAAAGCGGCGGCGAACCTGGAAGACAAGATCGGCCTACCGAAAGGAAGCCTGGTCAGCCCGTCTGCACCCGAAGAACAGGCTCCGATAGCGCCAGCGGCATCTGCGACCGAACAGCTGAAGTTGGCTCTAGCAAAAGTTAAAGGACTGTCCGACGAGGCGCGGAACCGTTTGCTTGCTGTTGCGGATGAGCCCCAGAAGAGCAATGTTCTGGCGGGCGACTTCTCACGCCCCGGCCAGGTTGGCGATGAAGTGTGGATTGCGCACTACGACGTGCGTGCTGCAATGGGTGGCGGGCAGATCCCGCACGAATACCCCGAAATGCTCCAGGACATCAGGGTCAGCCCCAAGCATCTGCGCGAGATGGGCGTCGCGTTCAAGGAGCACTTCCATCTCAAGATGATTACCGGCTGGGGCCAGTCGATGGCACCGACGATCAAGGATCGCGACCCCCTACTGGTCGACATCACGACCCGGGAGTTCACTGGAGATGGGATATACCTCTTCTCTCACGACGAAATGCTGTACGTGAAGCGCCTGCAGAAAAAAGGCAAGGATCGCTTCAAGATGATCTCGGACAACAAACACCACGACCCAGAAGAGATTCGCGTGGATGACACCCATATCCTCGCTCGAGTTCTTTACGTCTGGAATGGAAATCCGGTGTGATCCATGCCCCTAACCAAGCCCAACCAGCAACTGTGCCGCGACCAGCGCATTACCAAGGAAAAGGCAGGTAGCTGATGGCACTTGTTGAGCTCCTCTTAAACATTCTCGGGATGTTCAACAACTCCGGCTGGTCCTACGAAAAGCCTAGCAAGGTGTTCACGCGGGGCTTTTTTATGTTCAGCGTTTTCGTCGCTATGTTTGAGCTGATAGCGTCTAACCATTTCTATGGTGGCGCAGGAAACTAGAATAGTTACCGAGTTTTATTATTTGTGTTACGAGCCGCTCCAGCCTCTAACTGGTAGCAAAAAATCGATTGTGTTATAGACCCAAAGGAATTGAGGACTATGTATCAGAGTGAAATTCGAGATAGTGAAATAACCGGACTTTTTGAAAGAGTTCAGAAACGCAATTATAAAAAATACATCTACAAGATAATTATTGAAAAGGCTCGCGGCTATGAGAACACCGTGCTGACTTTCGACTTCCCTGTAACTGCCCTAATTGGTCCGAATGGCGGCGGAAAAACAACATTACTCGGGGCAGCTGCACTAGCATATAAGGATATAAAGCCTTCATTGTTCTTCTCGAAAAGTGGAAGATTCGATGAAAGCATGCAAAACTGGAAAATTGAATATGAAATCATTGATAGAGATGTGCGACAACAGGACTCAATAAAGCGAACCGCAAAATTTACAAACTTCAGGTGGAGTCGTGAGGCATTAACCAGAAAGACTCGCGTGTTTGGCGTTTCCAGAACCGTTCCAGCAACGGAGCGTCCAGATCTCGCTAAATGCATGTCAAGAAAATTCGACGTAAAGCCGTCTGCGATCAGCGTCATGCCTGCGGAAGCCGCGCAAGCCGTAGCAACTATCCTGGATAAAGATGTTAGCGAGTTTAGCTTTCTGAAAATCGACGCGAAAGGAAAAATCACACTATTAGCCGGCCAAACGGCAAAGGGAGATAAATACTCCGAGTTTCATTTTGGAGCAGGTGAGTCGAGCATCATCCGAATGATTGTTGAGCTTGAAACTATGCCGGAACAGTCTCTTGTTCTTATTGAAGAGATTGAAAACGGGCTTCATCCTTTGGCGACTATACGGTTAGTTGAGTATCTCATTGATCTTGCAAATCGCAGGAAGATACAAGTAATTTTCACAAGCCACTCGAACGACGCCCTGAAACCATTACCTGATAAGGCCATTTGGGCAGCTATCCGAGGAAAGCTGTACCAAGGAAAATTAGATATTGCCTCTTTGAGAGCGATTAGTGGTGTGGTTGACTCTCGTCTCGCAATATTTGTTGAGGATCGATTCGCGAAAATGTGGGTTGAGGAAATTTTGCGAAATGTGAATGGTGTCGCTGTTGACGCTATAGGAATCTACGCAATGGAGGGGGACGGGACGGCTCAGAGGGTACATAAAGACCACAATATAAATCCGGCCTCAGTACAAAAGTCCATCTGTATTCTTGATGGCGACTCAAAGTACATAAATAGCCCATCGCAATTAATTTTCAAGCTCCCTGGCGAGAGCCCGGAGCGTTACATTTTTAACAAGGTTATCGCTAAATTATCTGACATTTCAGGGGAATTGGCGGTTGCCTTGCTAAAGCCGTATGAAAAGGCATCTGAAATCGAGGACATCGTCCGAAGCGTTGCAAATACAAATCGAGATGAACACACAATTTTTTCGCAGATTGGTAAGCGACTCGGCCTTGTTCCGGAGGCCAGGGTCAAAGAAGCATTTTTAAGTCTGTGGGGTCGCTGCTACCCTGAAGAACTTAAAGATTTCGCTGCTGGTTTCGATAGTTACCTGCCCAAGGAGTCGCAAGAGATCGGCCTAGGGTCCAAGGCATATTGATTCAAAATGACTGTTTGTCGAACAACCCCTGCGAGCCCCCATGGCTCTCGCAGGGGTTAAATACCGCGCGACTTCCTTATCGACGAAAATTATCATTCCGAAGGATTTTTAGCCCGGCCCAGCGCCGGGCTTTTCGTATCTGCCCTTCCCTACCCCGCTTCCCAGGCCACACTGAAATCAGCCGACTGATCGACGCCCCGTCGACAGATTTCCCGCCACTGAGCGGGCTTTTTGTTGCCTTCAGAAAGGCGCTGGTTCCTCAGTGGCGAATGCTTCATCCACTTCAACAACACGATCTTCCTCAGCCTGAGGCTCCCACTTCAAGGTCACCGATTCGTCGTCGTTGAACGTCATGTCTATGCCATCCGTTTCGGATAGCAGTCCCATCACTTCCTCCCACTCGCGATCGCCATCCGTATCCAGGCGATGGATCGTTACCCACCGCTGAGCCTGCGCCACCGGGTGATTAATCATCGAGGACACGCGTAGTCCCAGCCGCTCTACGCCGCTGATTTCTTCCCTCTTCGCTGGTTTTTCCTGCTTCTTCGCCTTCGCCATTTCCAACTCCAAGCGCTGTATATCCATCCAGTACAAGCAAACTATAGCGAAGCTTTACAGAAATGTAACTACCAATTCCTGGCGAGTAGGGAGTGGCGGATAAACAGTCCCCACCAAATCAATTTAGCATTTGCTATTGACACACCATTTAGCAATTGCTAATTTGCATCCATCGCAACGCTACAAGGACTGCGAAGGGCCTCAACAGACCCGCCGCTCTTTAACAGTCTGACGTGACCACCGCGACGTACCCAGACCACTACCTGGGTCGGAAGAAGCTAAACCGCCGCCCATGCAGCCTCTGGATAGCTGCCGTGCTCCCTCATGTGAGTACGCGAAACCATGCAAGCCAGCCAGGAAGAACACCGGACACGAAATGTGTGACCTGGCCAGAGATATGAATCGGGCGATGCGCGTGGTGGAGAACGTGCGAATGCAAATTTTGCACTCGTTCGAATGGAAAGCATCACTGAGCAGCCTTCTAGTGAGGGTTGCTTGGGATGACAACCACTCGGAAACAAATTGCATGGCCAAGTCATTCAAACAAATGATCAAGGACGGCGATCTGCGACGTGCCGATGCGATGAAGGCACGCTTGGAAGATCTCCATGAGGAACCTGGCTTCAACCTTCGAGCTGAAGGCGAGGATCTGGAAGAAAGCATTGAGGCCTTGGCTGAATTCATCTTCGCCGGCGGCCAGATACCAGCTGTCGATCACACCGCAATTTGATTGCACTACCAAACAACCAGCGCCACGTCAGCCTGACGTTAACTGCCCGAGCACCTGGTACTCCCCAGCACCAGGCCGCATCGGAGTGTGATCTGGTCTGCAGCTGTCACAGCAGACCGAGGATGAAGCCAGCGATCAGGCAGCCCCTGGTGGTGAGCCTTTGTAGCGTTGCGAGTTGAACGGCGGGCTGTTGAAGAGACCGCACCTCCGACCAGATCACACCCCGATGCGGACGAACACCCGGCCAAGCGCCGGCCACCTGCATATCACCCACTCAGCACGGAGGATTGGCAATGAAATAGCGCATACCGAAGCCCGCCCAGCGGCGGCAAAAGCTTCCACATAGGGAGGTCTGTGTGGAGCACAACGAAAGCCTGGGAACCCTCGGGCTTTTTACGCCTGCCTTTATCCGTCAGCACTCCCCTCTGCGTCCAACGGCAACCAGCAGGCGGCCAGAGTGCTGACGAATACACGCAACCCAACACCGAGGGATCAGCCATGCACCCACTTATGCAACAGCGCCGGGATGTCCTCGGCGCACTGATGGTCCGTAGCCAGATGGCTCGCGAAGAGTTCGCCCGCCTGGCAAGCCTGGTCATGCCTGAGAGAGCCGTGCGCTTCCAGGTGGTGACCAAGGGGCCGAAGGCCTACCACATCGTTGACCTGTCCACCGGTAAGACCCGGGGCTTTCGCTGGACTCATGCGGCCGCGGTCGACTTCGCCATCCAGCTTGAGGAAAAGGCCAACCGCCTTCCAGGAGGTGCCCAGTGATCGGCGTGCCAATGCCCAACCCGCGAGACTCGATCATCGCGGACCTGAACCAGAAGCTGGATCAGTTCTTCGGCGCCGGAAAGACGGTGCAGGAGATCGACAGCGGCGTCAGCGCGGAAATGGTCGGCTATGGCGCATCTGCACATCAGGACTGGCTGAAGGCCGAGCGCGCCAAGCCGGCCCCCATGGTCAAGGCCCAGGCCGACGCAGGCAAGACTGTTGCGGCCGCCGCGGCAGAGCTGAAGATGCGACCCGGCCGGGTGAAGCTCATTGCGCATGAAAACGGCTTCACGTTTTCCGAAACCGCATGAGACGGATAAACAACTAGGTGCGCCAGCGCCTTCGCCAGGCGCAATTCAACCTTCCCCCAAGCGGCCTGATGGCCATTCCAGAGAAACAGCCATGTCCACTCCTACCGATACCGCAGAATTTCTCGAAGAGCTCAACGGTGGCGCATTCGCCAGCCAAATCGGCCACGCCCTTTCCGAAGTAGCCGCCGGTGTGGTTGACCACGGCAAGGCCGGCAAGCTGGTGATCACCCTGGACTTCAGTCAGATCGGCGAGTCCAGCCAGGTGAAGATCAAGCACAAGCTCGACTACAAGGTGCCGACCAAGCGTGGCACCCGCAGCGAGAACACCAGCCTAGACACGCCAATGCATGTCGGCTCCGGCGGCAAAATCACCCTCTTCGCGGAGAAGCACGACCAGCTCTTCAGCCGCGAACAAGCACCTATCACCCCTCGCACCTAACCGCTCGACCATCAAGGAACTGAAAAATGTCTCTGACCAAAGAAGCGATCCAACTCATCACCGACACCGCGCTCGAGGCGAGCGGCAAGACTCTGGCCACCCAAACGCCGACAGTGGTCCTGCCGGAAGGCTGCCAAGTCGTAACGCTGGAAAAATGGCAGGCAGGCCGCAGCCGTTTCCGTGGCATCTACTCCACCCACTCGCTGGCCGACTTCAGCGCCTACGTCGCCGACCGGGCTATCTCGACTGCCAAAGGCTTCATCGACCAGGACGAAATGACCTGCACGCTGCTGTTCAACCTGGGCACTGATGTAGCACCTGGACACGCGGACGACCGCGCAATGCTGAAGCTCAAGGCGTCGGCCGGCTACAAGGCCGCCCAGTCCATTGGCGGCCGAGCAATGACGCAGAAAGATTTGAGCGACTGGATCGAGGACTGGCACCAGTACCTGACCCCGGTGGATGACGAGGGCAAGGCGATTCCGGTGGCCAGGGCCATCGCCGCCGTGCGCACCATCACGGTCAAGGCGACCAGCGAATCCGAAAACACTGTCGGCGATACCAGCGCCAGCCGCAGTGCTATGGACCAGATCGAGGCCCGCAGTAAAGAAACGCTGCCGGCCGCTCTGCTGTTCAGCACCATCCCGTTTGAGGGCCTGACCGAGCAGCAGATCAACCTGCGAATTTCTGTGATCACCAGCGGCGCGGTGCCGGCGCTGAAGTTGCGCTGGGTTGGTGAAGAGGTGCAGCGTGAAGACATCGCCCAGGAATTCAAGACGGTACTTCAGGAGAAGATCGGCACCAACGCTTCGCTCTCCCTCGGCTCGTTCGATCCTAAGTAATCATCCTGGCCGGGAAACCGGCCTGCCCGCCCCATTTTTGACGGGACTCAGCTAAGGTGCCCTGTACGGAATTGAAGACTTGATGACTTCGATATCATGTAGGTAACTATTGTCCTCTATGAATCGATCAAGGTTCAACTTTGTCACAAATGACTTAAGCGAGATGTATGCCAGATCTTGGTCAGCCATCGGCCCAACGTGAATAGCTCGAATACTTTTAGACGGAACGCTCAGTTCAACATAAGGAATCAACATATTCCCTCGAGACCTAAAGCGGACTTCTAAGCCATCCTCTATCTCTGGGTCGATATTATGACCGACAACAATTCTCATCTCCTGCTCTTCCGAGAAGCTTTGGTGTTTAAAGGTCGCGGCCAAGCCAACCAGATTAGAAAACGCTTCATAGCCGTCGCTATCTAGCTGACCATCATTTCTTAGCATTTCTCCAGAGATAGTTAAAAGACTTGTAAGTGCTACGGATGATGATTGAGAGAGCTTTTCAGAATCATCGTATACGCACTCTGAGAGAGCATGCGGAATAGCCTCAGATGCAAACTCGATAGCATAAGATCCGTATGCTCTCCACTGACTCAACAGGTCCCCTGCCTGGCTGAATGAGCAGATAAAAACAGGTCTATTTTCTATTCCATAACCAGCCTTTCCGACAAGACCGGCCTCAACATAATCAGCCGCACTACCAAACAACTCATGTCGTTCTGGGAACGTCTTAACCTGATATTTTATGTAATCAACCAGAACGGAAATCCCATTATGCAACTCTTCTGAATCATTGAGATACCGCACATCAGTCAGCCAGAGCTTTTCATTCTCAAGAATAGCTTTAACTGCATTTATGTCCGTGTAGTGGAAGAGTTGCATGGCATGTCCTTAGAAATTCACTGACACGCAATATACCGGCGAGGTATCCCCATGCCCACAGCAATCGATTTATTCGCCGGTCTCGGCGGATGGTCCACCGGTGCCCGAAATGCCGGGATCGACGTTATCTGGGCGGCCAACCACTGGCCGGTAGCCGTCGAGTGGCACAGCGCCAACCACCCAGAAGCGATTCACATCTGCCAGGACCTGCACCAGGCGGATTGGTCGAAGGTGCCAGCCCACGACATCATGCTGGCCTCGCCGTGCTGCCAGGGTCATTCGAAAGCCCGCGGCAAGAAGTCCGGCAACGCGCAGCATGATGCGTCCCGATCGACAGCCTGGGCCGTCGTGTCGGCCGCCGAGTTCCACCGGCCGGAAGTGGTGCTGGTGGAGAACGTCGAAGAGTTTACGGACTGGGCGTTGTACCCCGCCTGGTCGCAGGCCATGAACGCACTGGGCTACATGATCGCGCCCCATGTCGTCGACTGTGCCGACCTTGGTGTGCCTCAGCACCGCGTGCGCCTATTCCTGGTCTGCACCCGTAGCAAGTCGCCGCTGATGCTCGAGCTGCACCGACGCCAGCATGTTCCCGCCGCAAGCTTCCTCGAATTCAATGTTGGGCGCTGGTCTGCGATCGAGAAGCCGGGCCGGGCCCAGGCCACCCTCAGCAGGGTGCGCAACGGCCGCGAGCGGTTCGGCGATCAGTTCATTATGCCCTACTACGGCAAAGGCTCTGGACTGACCGGGCGAGACACCAACCGGCCGATCGGGACTATCACCACCCTCGACCGCTGGGCCCTGGTCCGCGGCGACGAGATGCGGATGCTCTCGGCAAATGAGGCGCTGGCCGCCATGTCGTTCCCGGCCGACACCCTGCGCCCGGACAATCACCGGCTGACCATGCATATGGCAGGCAACGCGGTACCGCCGCTGGCCGGCCAGCGGATCATCGAAGCGCTGAAAGCCGCTGCCTGACTCGTTCTCAGAGATGCAGCCAAAGCCTCAGTAACTGTTGTTGGGACTAGGGCTGGAAGATGGGTCGAATCCTTGCGCGTACTCGATGATCTGCGCCAATGCTTCCTTCCGGCTTCCAACTACTGTTTTTGGCGGCTTGGCGACCCTCTTAAACGCCCCGCCCTGATAGTGGCTGATATCCCAGAGAAAGCCTTCTGACTCATCGACGCCCTTGGTAATGCGGGCAAACACCTTGTAGCCGGCAACATCTAGTACATAACTCGCTACGACTTCTCGAACTTCTAATTGCATGGGCAGCTCCGACGGAAAGTGATCTTGAATGTTACCGATTTTTCCAGACCCGTTTTTAGTCAGAATGCCGATCCTTGTCCCGGCTCGCAAACACCTTCGCAATTAATTGAATGAAACCGAACATCTCCCTCGACCGCCCGGGCATGCCCCGGCATAGGACGCCCCATGACCTACTGCGCATACTGCGACAACACGGGAAGGGACTACGCAGTCCCCAGCACTCCTTGCAGTGAGTGCAAGATAAACGAGACCCTGGAGCGGGCGCTAGAGCGCGAGGAAGCCCTGCAGCAACGCCTGAACGCAGCGGATCAGCGGATTGATGAGCTGATAGCGCAGCTTGCCACTGTCAGCCGCGGCCCCTGCAAGTTGATTGTCGGGGACGAACTGCCATGACGCACACTTGCTACCGAAGAGACCCGAACGTTAAAGCCGTCACCGACCTGGTGAGTGACGATCAGATGCAGAGCGTGTTCCAAGGCACAAACTTTGGTCACACCGATTACCGGGGCCTGCTGGCCCAGGGCTGCATTAAGGCGCTGGCCGGCTGGCACCAGGGCCACACCATCACCTGCATCCTGGAAGAGCTCCGATTGATCAGCTGGAACAGGCAGCGAGACAAGATCAAGATCACAGCCAAGGGCCGGCACTACATCTGGCTCGCCTTCAAAGGACGACCGGGCGCCTGACTCAGCAAAGAGTACATCCGTACTCCTCCCGCAAAACCTGTAACTCCCTCCCCCTTCAAAGTCAGCCGATATAGCGGAGAGGAAGAGGGTAATTAATGCAACAAACTCTATTTCCCCTTACCAAACGCATAACCGAGGGCCAACGTAATAATAGGTATAAAAACACTCCAGATATTTTTAATTAATTCAACAACTATCCCACTACTGCCTCCAACATCAAAAAAACTTTTGATGAAAACACAAAACGTTGTTATTGACCCAACCAAAAAACTCCATTTTATCGTTAGATAAATAAACGAGTCCTTGGCCGCATCGCCTGTGCCTATCTCAAGGGCGATTTTACCTTCGGTAGGTTTTCCCTTCGCATTGGCTGCGGAAACAGGTGTTACTTTTCGTGGGCGCGTTGTTTCAGAGGACAATGTATTAGCAGAAACGCTATTCGCGCCCCCCGGCTCGACTGCAGTAACCCTCTCTGACATTACAGTTCCATCCAAAGTGAGTACTCGAACTGCCTAACATTATTTACAGCAGCAACGAGATTTGTCACGTAGGTCATCCAAATTGTTTTACCTTCAAGCAACCCAATAGCAAATGGGGTAAAGATAGACTCACCAATAGGATTTACATGATTATAGCAAGTAACGAGATATCCAGACTCACTTACCGAACCAACATAGCGAGGTTGCTGGTCATCAGATACAAACTTAACTGTACACGTATAACCATTAATATCTATATCAAAGCTATCTACGCCTTGAAGATGCACATTTTGCGTATGCACTACAGACAAATTTCCAACTTTCGTTTTTACATCTAGAACAGACACGTCGAATCCTCATAACGAGCTTTAGATGACAATTTAGTTCACTGGCAGATTTTTAGCCATGGGGCGTTGCTCTCGACCTTCTTTTTTTAACATTCAGAAGCCCACCGGTGAACGGCGGGCGAGGAATTCCTATGTCCGCGCTGAACCGGTTCCATGAAGCAGCGAGCGATGCGCTGGAGAAGATCAGCGCCAGCCTGCCTGCCGGCGCCAAACTCTGCCTGGCCATTTATACCCCCGAAAAACCGGAGCTCGACATCGTGTTGCAGGACAAAGAGCTGCAGTTGAACGAGGTCGTTTCAACCCTGCGCCGGCGCGGGCTGAGCATCGACGGCGACAACGCGTACAAACGTGACCTGCTCGACTGCGCTGCCGGCGCCATGGAGTTCGGCTCACAGGGTAACAACCGGCCACCTGCCGGGCACTGGGGCCAGCGCTTCTGGGATATCGGCCGTGGTGAGGCCGAGGCACGCGAAGAGCTGATCTCGGCACTGAGGCTTAACCGCGAGAACCTGCGCGCATGCCAGGCAACTATTCACCTGTGCGGTGGGTTCGACCCGGCCTACGTCAACGACGCCCAGGCTGCGATGAAGATTGCAGACGAGGCCCTCGCCAAGTTCGCCCGATAACCACCACCTTCTGCCGCCACGCGCGGCATGGAGCATCAACATGGTCAGATACAAGACCGTAGAGCAGTTCTCTCGGGAGTCGGGCTATACACCCGATGCCATCAGAACCAAAATCCGCGATGGCAAATGGCCAAAGCATCTTGTTTGGCGGAAAGCGCCAGACGGCAGAATTTTGATAGACGTAGAGGGATATTACTCATGGGTAGAGATGGGGGAGGCGTCCGCGCCGCATCTGCAAGTAGTATCGAAATCACTTTCCAATACCAAGGCGTCCGGTGCCGGGAGCGTATCGCGCTCAAGCCCACCGCCGCTAACCTGAAAAAAGCCGAGCAGCATAAGTCCGCCATTGAGTATTCGATTGCGAACGGTACGTTCGATTATGCCGCAACGTTCCCAAAGTCGAAGCGGGCCGCTGGGTTCAGGCGCACTGATTCCAGGCAGACCATTGGGGACTACCTGACGGAATGGCTGGAAAGAAAAACTCCGACACTCAAATCAAGCACGGTCGCGTTCTACGAAACAACCATCCGCGCAATCCTCAAGCCAATGTTCGGCGACCTGCCCCTGAATGAGCTGTCTAAAAAAATCATCCGAGAGAAGATGTCAAACTACAAGGTCGTCAACAAAACGCTGACGAATGTGCAGAGCTGCTTTCGCTCTGCGCTTAACGATGCCGTCGAGGATGAAATCCTAGAGAGCAATCCGCTCTCCGGGTGGGCCTACAAGAATCGTGAACAACTCAAGGAGGAAGATGACGTTGACCCGTTCACCCGAGAGGAGCAACTGGCGATACTGGCAGCAGCAAGGGGCAAAACGTGGCCACAGCTGCAGTTCTCGTTTTGGACAGGCCTTCGGCCCAGTGAGCTGATCGCTTTGGAATGGGGGGATATTGATTGGATCGCGGGGGAGATAAGGATCGTCAGGGCCAAGACGCGGGCTGCAATAGCGCCAGAGTCGACCAAGACGTTAGCAGGAAGGCGCACCGTGAAGTTGCTGGCTCCGGCGCGAGAAGCGTTGCTCAAACAGAAGGAGTTGACCTTTCTGGCCGGCGGCAGGGTGTTTCTTAACACAATCACCGGAGAGCCCTGGAAGCACGCCGGCTACATCTACCGGGTCATCTGGATGCCGGCGATGAAGAAGTCAGGAGTTAGATGGCGGCGACCCTACCAGAGTCGCCACACCTATGCCTCGATGATGCTATCTGCTGGTGAAAATCCAATGTGGGTAGCCAAGCAGCTCGGACACAAAGACTGGACCATGATCGCCAAGGTTTATGGCCGCTGGATGCCCTCCGCTGATGTCGGCGCCGGAGGGCGAGCAGAGGCACTTTTTGCCGATAATGCCAGCGTTATGACAACACCTCCTCTAGACCGTACGGTTTAACTCGAAACGATCCAGGTTCATCACCTTGGTCCACGCTGCCACAAAGTCCCTGACGAACGTCTGCTCGGCATCGCTGCTGGCATAGAACTCGGCCAGGGCGCGCAGTTGCGCATTGGAACCAAAGACCAGGTCGACCCGGGTGCCGGTCCATTTCACGGCACCGCTGTTGCGATCCCGCGCCTCGAAGGTTTCGGCGGTGTCCGAGGTCGGTGTCCATTCCACGCCCATGTCCAGCAGGTTGCGGAAGAAGTCGTTGGTCAACACGCCCGGACGCTGGGTGAAGACGCCATGGGCGGTTTGCCCGACGTTGGTCTCGAGTACCCGCAGGCCGCCGATCAGCACGGTCATTTGCGGGGCGGTCAAGGTCAGCAGTTGCGCCTTGTCGATCAGCAGGGACTCGGCCGAGACCCGGTAGCGACCCTTGAGGTAGTTACGGAAACCATCGGCGATGGGTTCGAGAAAGCCGAACGATTCGACGTCGGTCTGTTCCTGGCTGGCGTCCATGCGCCCCGGGGTAAAGGCCACCGTCACGCTGTGACCGGCGTTTTTCGCCGCCTGCTCAACGCCGGCACTGCCGCCGAGCACGATCA
Source organism: Pseudomonas sp. F007 (assembly GCF_057814275.1). Classification (NCBI taxonomy): domain Bacteria; kingdom Pseudomonadati; phylum Pseudomonadota; class Gammaproteobacteria; order Pseudomonadales; family Pseudomonadaceae; genus Pseudomonas; species Pseudomonas sp. F007. The sequence continues at coordinate 466,544 of NZ_JBVATA010000005.1, forward strand.
GGTCGGCCAGGGAGATTTTCTTGCCACCGGCCTGGCTGTTGTTGAACTCACGCTGGATGCCTTCCAGTTTGCCGAGCACGTTGGCCAACTGCTCGGGCTGGTTGGCCTGCCAGAATTTCTGCGGCGCCAGGCGCAGGCGTCCACCGTTGGCGCCGCCGCGTTTGTCCGAGCCACGGAAGGTCGAAGCCGCCGCCCAGGCTGTCGACACCAGTTGCCCGACGCTCAGGCCCGAGGCGAGGATCTTGCCCTTGAGCGCGGCGATGTCCTGGTCATCGACCAGGGCGTGGTCGAGCGCCGGGATCGGGTCCTGCCACAGCAGTTCCTCATTGGGCATTTCCGGGCCGAGGTAGCGTGACAGCGGGCCCATGTCGCGGTGAATGAGCTTGAACCAGGCGCGGGCGAAGGCGTCGGCCAACTGCTCGGGGTTTTCCAGGAAACGCCGGGAGATTTTTTCATAGATCGGGTCGAAGCGCAGGGCCAGGTCCGAGGTCAGCATGGTCGGATTGCGCCGTTTCGACGGGTCATGGGCGTCGGGAATGATGCCAGCGCCGGCACCGTCCTTCGCCGTCCACTGGTTAGCCCCGGCGGGACTCTTGCTCGGTTCCCACTCGAAACCGAAGAGGTTTTCCAGATAGTTGTTGCTCCAGCGGGTGGGTGTGGTGGTCCAGGTCACTTCCAGGCCGCTGGTGATGGTGTCGGCACCCTTGCCGCTGCCAAAGGTGCTCTTCCAGCCCAGACCCTGGGCTTCCAGGGGGGCCGCTTCCGGTTCGGCGCCGACATGGTCGGCGGGGCCGGCACCGTGGGTCTTGCCGAAGGCGTGGCCACCGGCAATCAGCGCGACGGTCTCTTCGTCGTTCATGGCCATGCGCGCGAAGGTTTCGCGGATGTCCTTGGCCGATGCCAGCGGATCAGGATTGCCCTCGGGACCTTCCGGGTTGACATAGATCAGGCCCATTTGCACCGCGGCCAGGGGATTTTCCAGATTGCGTCCCTGGTCGGTGCGGCTTTCCTCCTCGCCATGCAGCGCAGGCTCGGCCACCAGCGTGCCGTCACCGGGTGCTTGGGTCACCTGCTGATCCTTGCCATAGCGGCTGTCGCCGCCCAGCCATTTTTTTTCCGAACCCCAGTACACATCCTCGTCGGCTTCCCAGACGTCGGCACGGCCACCGGAAAAGCCGAAGGTCTTGAAGCCCATGGACTCCAGCGCGACGTTGCCCGTCAGCACAATCAGGTCGGCCCAGGACAGGTTGCGCCCATATTTCTGCTTGATCGGCCACAGCAGCCGCCGCGCCTTGTCCAGGCTGACGTTGTCCGGCCAGCTGTTGAGCGGGGCGAAACGCTGCTGCCCGGAGCCCGCCCCGCCGCGGCCATCACCGGTACGGTAGGTGCCGGCGGCGTGCCAGGCCATGCGCACGAACAACGGCCCATAGTGGCCGAAATCCGCCGGCCACCACTCCTGGGAGTCGGTCATCAGCGCCGTGAGGTCGCGTTTCACGGCAGCGAAGTCGAGTTGCTTGAAGGCCTGGGCGTAATCGAAGCCCGGGTCCAGTGGATCGGATAGGGAGGAATGCTGATGCAGAATGTTCAGATTCAGTTGATTCGGCCACCAGTCGCGGTTTTTCGTGCCACCGCCTGCGGCGTGATTGAACGGGCATTTCGATTCAGTTGCCATGTGTGAGCTACCTTTGATGGAGTTCATCCAGTTAGCCGGCCCGCTTTTTCAACGCCGATTCGGGAGGGCTATCGCCAACGCACGCATAAGGCTAGACCCCTGCCCTGTACACGGCAAATAGCCCAAGTATTGTTCGGCGATAGAGATAATCTCTTATCGGCAGTACCCGCGTCGTGAGCATGATGAAGGCCTCAACCCGTCGAACGGGAGGGCTCCCCAGCATGAACAGTTGCCCGCGTGCCACCGCCTGTCATGAAGCCGGGCATGCCCTGGCTTTCTGGTGGAATGCTCGACACATCGAGCGCATCACCGTGCGCACCCGGGCACAGGCGCGCAGCGGACCGCTGGTCGATCTGCGCGGCAATGTGCATGCCGTGGAGGGCCTGATCGAGGCGGACTATTTCGTCCTGCGTCCGGCAGGCGAGGTGCCCGGAGTCGCCGAATACCTGCCGTCGATGGTCGAGGCGATCGAGCGCGACTTGCTCAACTGCTTCGCCGGCCCCGTGGCCGAAGCGGTCTATCGGCATGTCCGGACCGAGCGGCTGCTCAAAGGCAGCGGTCGTGGCGACCTGCGCCGGGCCCATGAGCTGATTTGTCTGTTGCCGCCGCGCAAGCTGCTCGACGCCGAGCGCCGCGCCATTGCCCGCGCCCACCGCCTGGTGCATCGCTACTGGCCGGCGGTGATGGCCCTGGCGACTGTGCTGCAGCTACAGGGCACGCTGGAGGGACCGCTGGTCAGCCATTTGTTAGGGGACCTCAGTGGCGAGTCGGCGCAACCGCAAGCGCACGACCTGGCCAGCCTGGATCATCGTCAGCTGCGCCCCGGGCTCACGCCTGACTGGCCACCAGGCCCTGTTCCAGTGCGTGGGCAATGACCTCGTGCGCCGGGACATTGACCCAGGTATCAGCATCGATATCCCCGGACGCTTCCAGCCAGTCACCGACCATCTGATAACCCAGTGAGTAACCCAGCCATCTGGGCTGGTCGCTGCCGCCAAAAAACCAGGCATTGTGATCGTAGTAACTGGACTCCAGCGCCTTGAGTTCGGCCGGCGCGCGCAGCAGTTGCTCGCGCACGATGGCCTGCTCCCACGGCTCTGGCTCGCTACCCAGCAAGCGCCGGACAAACTGCCCGGCCAATCCCTCGCTGACCAGCGCTTCCCCCAGGGTCCAGCCATACCCCGGCCCGGCCATGCGCAGGCAATGGTGGACTTCATGCACGATATGCCGATGCAGCGCACCGTCACGCAGGCTCGCGGGGAAGTTCGGGTTGTCGGGATCGAGGGTCATGCTGAACATGCTGCTGCGATAGGCGCGCCCGACCAGGCCCATTTCCGGCAGGGTCTCGCCGGGCAGGTGCTGGATCAGGATATCCAGGCGTGGTGGCGGGAGCAGCCCGGCGATGCTCTGGTAGGCCGCGGCAAACTCACCGCTGACCTCGTGCCGAACGTCCGCCAGGCTACCGCAGGCTTCCAGCCAGTGCAGGGTCCAGGCCTCCATGCCGACTTCGCTGGCGCCGTCGAGTGCAGGTGAAGCGGACGGCGGCAGAGTCTGGGTCATGGGTGTTACCTCCTGGTGGGTTCGAACGGGTTTTATAGCATGGGCCTCCTACAGGCACTATCAGCTGCGTCCTACAGCCCCCTGTGCAACCGCAATAGCTGCTGACAAAGCACCGCTGACGTCGCCTTGTTGCCATCCCCCTGCTTGTTCATTCTCACCGCCCCTGCCTGTGTTTTGCCTCTTGCCAAACAGTATCCAAATGGATACATTGAGGGCGTGTGACTTACGAAATCCAGCAAACCCGTACCTTCGCCAATTGGCACCACTCACTGCGCGATCTGCGCGCCCGGATCGCCATCGGCCGGCGCATAGACCGTGCCCATACCGGCAACCTGGGGGATGTGAAGTCCGTGGGTGAAGGTGTTTCAGAAATGCGCGTCGATACGGGAGCGGGCTACCGGGTGTATTTCACCCTACGCAATCGAGTTGTCATCGTCCTGTTGGCCGGTGGCGACAAGTCCTCACAACAGGACGATATTCAACTGGCCAGAAAACTGGCAAGGGAGTTATGAACATGAGCCAACTGCTGACGCCCTTTGATATGGCTGCATTGCTCGACAGCGACGAAGCCATCAGCGAATACCTGACCCAGGTACTGGCCGACGGCGACCATGAAGAATTCCTTCGCGCCGTGGGTCATGTCGCCAAGGCCCGGGGCATGACCCACGTCGCCAAGGCCTCGGGCATGGGCCGTGAAAGCCTGTACAAGGCCTTTGCGCCCGGCGCCAAGCCACGCTTCCATACCGTGCTCAGGGTGATTCGCGCGCTGGGCATCGATCTGTGTGCCCAACCCGGGCATGGGTCCGACACACCAGTCCTGGCATAAACGCAAACCCGCTTGGCAGCAGCGCAAGCGGGCACTCCTTCATTCCAATCCTTCCTCCATCAGCGCCCTTCTCACCGCCGGCCGCTGATAGACCCGTGCATACCAGGCTTCCAGATGGCGCAAGCCATCAAAGTGAATGTCGGCCTTGTACCAGGAGCGCAGCCATTGCGCCTGGCCCCAGCCAATCAGCGCAAACAGGTAGGCGTCGGCCACGCTGAAGTGCTCGCCCAGCAAGTACTCGCGATCGGCCAATTGCTGGTCAATCCAGGCAAAGTGCTGGGCCAGCCTGGGTTTGACGGTGTCTACATACTTGCCTGCCAGGCCGGCATATAACAGCGGGATAAAGCCCTTATGGATCTCCGATGTCAGGAAACTCAGCCATTCCTGCAGCCGGTAACGCTCGAGTGTGCCCTGGGCCGGTGCCAGGCCAGCGTCCGGCCGAAGGTCCGCGAGGTACTGCACGATCACCGGGCCTTCGCGAAAGCGCGTGCCGTCTTCCAGTTCGAGGATCGGTACATAACCCAGCGGATTGATCCCGTAGTAGTCACCCCCGTCTTCCACAGTGTGCTGGCGGTGATCAACCTTGAGCAAACTGACCTCCAGCCCCAGCTCCTGGATGACGATATGCGGCGAAAGCGAGCAACTGCCGGGAATGTAATAGAGCTTCATGACCCTCTCCTGAAATGTCCGAAGCACTATTCTTGTGGATCAGGTATATAAACGGAAGAAGGCACTTTTTTATCATCTAGGTACATAAAATATACCTAATCGAAGCCAGGGGGCGACGCCATGAAACACAACGTGACCGGTTGTTCGGTTGAGGAAGCCATGCGCCTGCTGGGTGGCCGCTGGCGTCTGCTACTGGTGTCGTACCTGCTGGACGGGCCAAAGCGCTTCAATGAATTGCGTCGGGATGTGCCGGGCATCTCCCAGCGAATGCTGACCCTCGACCTGCGCGCCCTGGAGGAAGTCGGGCTGATCAAACGCACGGTCTACCCGACAGTGCCGGTCAAGGTCGAGTACGAGTTGACCGAAGACGGTAACCGCATGCGCCCGGTGGTCGACGTGATGCAGGACTTTGGCGTGTAGCTCAAGCAAAGCGGTCGAGCGCGAATGCCAGAGGAGTAACCTTCACTGGCCCGGGAAGGTCTGCAGATAGGCCAGCAGGTTGTCGATTTTCTCCTCGTCGCTCAGGCCCCAGAAGATCATTCGGGTCCCAGGCACCACAGTCTTCGGCGCTTCAAGGTAGGCCACCAGGGTTGGTCGGTCCCAGACCAGGTTGGCTGCCTTCATCGCGTCCGAATACTGGTAGTCGCCGGTGCTCGCGGAGTGACGGCCAATCACCCCGTTGAGCTGCGGGCCGAACGAGGCACGGGCCGCTTCGCCGATCTGATGACAACCGTTGCACATGCGTTTGAACACTTTTGCCCCGGCTTCAACGTCACCCGCGGCGGCGGGCAGGCTGCATACGGCCAGGCTGAACATGCAGACAAAGGTCAGGCGAGCGGTGTATTTCATCAGCAGTTTCCAGGTCGAGTGCAGAGCGGGCGCCATTGGAACATGCTGTTCGCCTTGCGCCCAGCCTCGGCGAAGATTTCCTGAGCAACAGCCGGCCATCCTGTTGCCCGAGGAAGAACAATCGAATTTCGTATACCCTGTAAGCACCTCATTCTGAAGATTCGCCGCCGTGACCCTATCCAGACTTAACGCCCCCGACCTCGGCAACACGCCCTCGACCTCGGAGATCATCACCCGCCATCTGCGTGACGCCATCGTCGCCGGGCATTTCGCCGAAGATGAGCCGATTCGTCAGGATGACATCGCCCGCCAGTTCAACGTCAGCAAGATCCCCGTGCGCGAGGCCCTCAAGCGCCTCGAAGCCGAAGGCCTGGTGATGTTCCAGCGCAATCGCGGGGCGATGGTCACGCGCATATCCGACGCCGAACTGGCGCAGATGTTCGAGGTGCGCATGCTCCTCGAAGACAAGGTGCTGCGCCTGGCCATTCCCAACATGACCGAGGCCACCTTCGCCCGTGCCGAGGCGATCTGCCAGGAATTCATCGGCGAAGACGACGTCGGGCGCTGGGCCGAACTCAACTGGGAACTGCATGCCTGCCTCTATGAGCCGGCGCAACGACCGTTCCTGGTCAGCCTGATCCGCTCGGTCAACGACAAGCTGGAGCGCTACCTGCGCATGCAGATGAGCCTGTCAGCCGGCAAGGACCGCGCCGACCACGAACACCGGGAAATCCTCGCAGCCTGCCGTGCCGGCGATGTCGACCTGGCGGTGAAGCTGCTCGACGAACACATCGCCGGCGTCTGCCAGACCCTCTTCGAGCACCTGCCCCACGCTCACTGACTGTGCTGATTTCGTCATCGACGTCAGATAAATCCATCAAGCCGCCACGCCCCTCCCCGGGCCACTCTGTCGTTCACTCATCTGAACGGACGTGGCCCTCCCATGAAACGCATCACCGTGATCGACTCCCACACCGGCGGCGAACCCACCCGCCTGGTGACCGCCGGCTTTCCTGACCTGGGCAACGGCAGCATGGCCGAGCGGCGCCAGCGCCTGGCCGAACAGCATGACCAGTGGCGCGCCGCCTGCGTGCTCGAGCCGCGTGGCAGCGACGTGCTGGTCGGCGCCCTGCTCTGCGAACCGGTGGACCCGAGCGCCTGTGCCGGAGTGATTTTCTTCAACAACACCGGCTACCTCGGCATGTGCGGCCACGGCACCATCGGCCTGGTGGCGTCGCTGGCGCACCTGGGCAAGATCGGCCCTGGCGTGCACAGCATCGAAACCCCGGTGGGCACAGTCCAGGCGACCCTGCACGAGGACCATTCGGTGAGCGTGCGCAACGTCCCGGCCTATCGCTACCGCAAGGCCGTCGAAGTGCAGGTCCCGGGCGTCGGCCAGGTGGTCGGCGACATCGCCTGGGGCGGCAACTGGTTTTTCCTGATTGCCGATCATGGCCTGCGGGTTGCCGGCGACAACCTCGACGCCCTGACCGCCTACACCTACGCCGTGCAACAGGCGCTGGAAACCCAGGGCCTGCGCGGCGAAGACGGCGGTTTGATCGACCATATCGAACTGTTCGCCGACGACCTGCAGGCCGACAGCCGCAATTTCGTCCTGTGCCCGGGCAAGGCCTACGACCGTTCCCCCTGCGGCACCGGCACCAGCGCCAAGTTGGCGTGCCTGGCCGCCGACGACAAGCTGCAACCCGGACAAATTTGGCGCCAGGCCAGCGTGATCGGCAGCGAGTTCGAAGGCTCCTACGAGTGGCAAGGCGAACGCATCGTCCCGACCATTCGCGGCCGCGCGTTCATCAGTGCCGAAGCCAGCCTGATCATCGAACAGGACGATCCGTTCGCCTGGGGTATTCGCCCATGACCAAAGGCCTGGTGGCCGATGTGATCGTCATCGGTGCCGGCATCATCGGTGCCGCCTGCGCCCAGGCCATCGCCCGGCGTGGCCTGCGGGTACTGGTGCTCGACGCTGGCCTGCACGGAGCAACGGCGGCCGGCATGGGGCACTTGCTGGTGCTCGACGACAACCCGGCTGAACTGGCCCTCAGCCAGTACTCCCTGCAGCGCTGGCGCGAGCAGGCACCGCAGTTGCCTGACGCCTGTGCCTACCGCAGCAACGGCACACTGTGGCTGGCGGCCAATGCAGAGGAGATGGCCGTCGCCCATAGCAAATTCCTCAATTTGCAGGCCCAGGGCGTTGCGTGCGAACTGGTCTCCGCTAACGCCCTACGTCAGCGCGAGCCGGAACTGCGCGCGGGCCTGGAAGGCGGCTTGCTGATCAATGGCGACGGCATTCTCTATGCCCCGGCCACCGCCCAGTGGATGCTCGACACGCCTGGCATCGAGCAGCGCCGGACCAAGGTCAGCGAAGTCGATGGCAACCGCGTGCGCCTCGAAGACGGCCAATGGCTGAAAGCCGAAGCGGTGGTCCTGGCCAATGGTATCCAGGCCACTGACTTGTGCCCGGAGCTGCCGATCGAGCCGAAAAAAGGCCACCTGATGATCACTGACCGCTACCCAGGATTGGTCCAGCACACCCTGGTGGAACTGGGCTACGTCACCAGCGCCCACAACGCCAGCGGCCCCTCGACCGCCTGCAACATTCAGCCGCGGCCGACCGGGCAACTGTTCATCGGCGCCTCACGCCAGTTTGGTACCACCGACCCAGAGGTCGAAGGCTGGATGCTCGCAAAAATGCTCAAGCGCGCCGCCGAATACATGCCCGGCCTGGCCCAGCTCAACGGCATTCGTGCCTGGACCGGCTTTCGTGCGGCCAGCCCCGACGGTCTGCCGCTGGTGGGTCAACACCCGCAGCGCCAGGGCCTGTGGCTGGCGGTCGGGCACGAAGGCCTGGGCGTGACCACCGCTCCCGGCACCGCCGACCTGCTGCTCGCGCAACTGTTCAACGAGCCTGCACCGCTGCCCGCCGAGGCCTATTTACCGCAACGTTTTCTTGGGGAGCCGCTGTATGCCTGAATTGACCCTCGATGGCCGCGTCCTGCGCGTGGACGTCGGCACCAGCGTCGCCGCCGCCCTGGCCATCGGCGGCGATGGCTGCAGCCGCACCTCGGTCAGCGGCCAGCGCCGTGCTCCGCTGTGCGGCATGGGCATCTGCCAAGAATGCCGGGTGACCATCGACGGCCGCCGACGCCTGGCCTGCCAGACCCTATGCCAGGACGGCATGCACGTGGAGACCCGGCCATGATCGAATACGCCGACCTGCTGATCATCGGTTCCGGTCCCGCCGGCCTGGCCGCTGCCCTCGCCGCCGCTCCCAGTGGCGCGCGCATCGTGCTGCTCGACGACAACCCGCTGGCCGGCGGCCAGATCTGGCGCGACGGCCCCCAGGCCAGCCTGCCCACTCAGGCCCGGCGTCTGCGCCAACGCGTGGCGGCGTGCAGCAATATTCGCCATCACCCGCAGACCCGGGTCATCGCCTGTGTCGCCCCCAAACAGCTGTTGCTGGAAAGCCCAGAGCAAGGCTGGCAGATCCGCTACGACAAACTGATCCTGTGTACCGGCGCCCGAGAGCTGCTGCTGCCCTTCCCGGGCTGGACCTTGCCTGGGGTCACCGGCGCTGGCGGTCTGCAGGCCTTGATCAAAGGTGGCCTGCCGGTGCAGGGCGAACGCCTGGTGATCGCCGGCAGCGGCCCACTGTTGCTGGCCAGTGCCGCCACGGCGAAAAAACACGGCGCCCAGGTCCTGCGCATCGCCGAGCAAGCCTCCCGTGGCGCGGTGGCCGGCCTCGCTGCACTACTGCCACGCTGGCCGGGTAAATGGTTGCAGTCGCTGAGCCTGTTCGACCCGCAGTACCGCACCGGCAGCCATGTGCTGGCGGCGTTGGGCAGTGATCGCCTGGAAGGCGTACGCCTGCAACAGCACGGCAAGATCGTCGAACTGGAATGCCAGCGCCTGGCCTGCGGCTTTGGCTTGATCCCCAATATCCAGTTGGGCCAGGCCCTGGGCTACGCGCTCAACGGTCAGGCCCTGGCCGTCGATGTCTGGCAGGCCAGCAGCCTAGCCGATCACTTTGCCGCCGGCGAATGCACCGGATTCGGTGGCAGCGAACTGGCGCTGGTGGAAGGCGCGATCGCCGGGCACGCCGCTGTCGGCGATCAGCAGGCGGCGCGCCAGTTGTGGCCGCGACGGGCACGCTGGCAAGGTTTCGCCGACACCCTCAACCAGGCGTTCCGCCTCAATCCACACCTCAAGGCACTGCCCGCTGCCGACACCCTGGTCTGCCGTTGCGAAGACGTGCCGTACGCCGCCCTCGCCGACCAGCCGGACTGGCGCGCCGCCAAATTGGCCAGCCGCTGCGGCATGGGCGCCTGTCAAGGCCGGGTCTGTGGCGCCGCGGTGCAGCATCTGTTCGGCTGGCAACCGGCGGCGCCGCGTCCGCCGTTCAGTCCGGCACGCATCGAGACCCTGATGAGCCTGGACGACACTCCTCCCGCCTGAATCCGCCTCGGGACTTTCGGCGACCGCGGCGAGTCACTATGATCCCGAGGTCGCCAACGGACCCTGAGCGCCATGTACCCCTCACTCAACAACTTCCAGCCTTGCGACCTGCCGACCCTGCTCGGCAGCCTGCAGGCGATCGCGCCGCTGCTCGACACCCTGGCGGACGTGGTGTTCTTCATCAAGGACTGCGAGGCGCGCTACGCCTTCGTCAACCAGACCCTGGCCCGCCGTTGCGGTTTCAAGCAGCACAGCCCACTGCTCGGACTGACCGCCGAACAGGTGTTCCCGGAACGCTTCGGCCCGCTGTACACCGCCCAGGATCGCCGCGTGCTGGACAGCGGACACGAACTGGCCGATCAACTTGAGTTGCACCTCTACTACGGCAATCAGCCGATCTGGTGTCTGACCCACAAACTTGCCCTGCGCAATCAGCAAGGACAGATCGTCGGCCTTGCCGGCATCTCCCGCGACTTGCAAACCCCGCAGTCCAACCATCCGGCCTATCAAAAACTGGCAGCGGTGGACGCCCATATCCGCAGCCATTTCGCCCGGCCCATCAGCCTCGCCGAGTTGACCGCGATTGCCGGTTTTTCCGTGGCGCAACTGGAGCGTCATTGCAAACGGGTGTTCCAGCTCACCCCTCGGCAGATGATTCACAAGGCCCGGCTGGAAGAAGCCTCGCGCCTGCTGCTCGACAGCGACCTGCCGATCACCGAGATCGCCCTGCGCTGCGGCTACACCGACCACAGCGCCTTCAGCCGACAGTTCCGCGCCCTGACCAGCCTGTCGCCGAGCCAGTATCGCGACAACCCGCGCTGACCCGCCCAGCCGGGTGTTCCTTTAAGGGGCACCCACACCTTCACTGCTCCCATATGTAACACCCCTCCCAGCGCCTCCAGGCACCTCAGTCGCAAACAGCATCGACGTAGGACGTCTACGGCAAGGCCTGAAAGAAAAAACTGACTTTCGACTGGAAACGGGCACGCTGCTTGCTATCGTTAATATCGTATACGAAATCCCCAATACGATATCCAACAGCATCTTCACCACCACGAGGCCTCTATGAAAAACCCAGCATTTGCCGTAGCCCTCAGCGCTGTTCTCGCTTCCTCCTTTGTCGCCACCGCCCAGGCCGACAAGCTCGACGACATTATTGGTTCGGGCAAGCTGCGCTGCGCCGTGACCCTGGACTTCCCGCCCATGGGCTTCCGCGATGAAGGGAATAACCCGGCGGGCTTCGATGTGGATTACTGCCGCGACCTGGCAAAAATCCTCGGGGTCGAGGCCGAAGTGGTGGAAACCCCCTTCCCTGACCGGATCCCGGCGCTGGTCTCCGGGCGTGCCGACGTGATAGTCGCGTCCACTTCCGACACCCTGGAGCGGGCCAAGACCGTCGGCCTGACCGTGCCCTATTTCGCCTTCCAGATGGTGGTGCTGACCCGCGACAACACCGGCATCAACAGCTTCGACGACATCAAGGGCAAGCCGGTCGGCAACACCAGCGGCACCTATGAAGCGATTGCCCTGGAAAAAGACGTGAAGAACTGGGGCAGCGGCAGTTTCCGCGCCTACCAGTCGCAGAACGACACCCTGCTGGCCGTCGCCCAGGGCCATATCGACGCCACAGTGGTCACCAATACCGTGGCCGCCGCCACCATCAAGTCGGGCAAATACAAGAACCTGAAAATCGCCGGCAATGCGCCGTATGTCATCGATTACGTGTCGCTGGGGGCCAAGCGTAACGAGTACGGCCTGCTCAACTACCTCAACCTGTTCGTCAACCAGCAGGTGCGCACTGGTCGCTACAAGGAACTGTTCGTGAAGTGGGTTGGCACTGATATCCCGCCAACCAACCTGACCGTGCCACAGGTCTACTACTGAGGTGCCTGGCATGCCTGGGTCCACTGCGTTGACCGGGCGTAGCCTGGTCGCTGGCGCCGCGCAAGGCGCCCTGCTGTTCGCCGAGGTCGGCTTGAGTTTCTGGGGCGGCGTCGACCCCGCCAGCGGCGAGGTCATCGACCGTCACCACCCCTTGAGCGGCGAACAATTGGCCGGACGGGTGCTGGCCATTCCCAGTGGCCGCGGCTCCTGCACCGGCAGCAGCGTGATGATGGAGCTGATCAGCAACGGCCACGCCCCGGCAGCGCTGGTGCTGGCCGAGCCGGATGAGATCCTGACCCTGGGTGTGCTGGTCGCGCAGATGATTTTCCAGCGTTCCCTGCCGGTGCTGTGCATCGGCAGGGAGGCCTTCGCCGCCTTGCGCGGCAAGGCCTTTGCGCGGGTCGATGGTGCAAACCTGAGCCTGTTCGCACAACGTCCCGACGACAGCTGGCAAGCATCCGCCGAAGCGTCGGCCAATACTGAACCCGCCGGCGCGATCAGCCTTTCCAAAGAGGATCGGGCCCTGCTCGACGGCCAGCACAGCAAGGCCGCACAAGTGGCGATGCAGATCGTCCTGCGCATGGCCCAACTGCAGGGCGCGCCGAGCCTGGTGGATGTCACCCAGGCCCACATCGATGGCTGCATCTATACCGGCCCCGCGAGCCTGCGCTTCGCCGAACAACTGGTGCAATGGGGTGCCCGGGTACGGGTGCCAACCACCCTCAATTCCATCTCCGTCGACCAACGTCGCTGGCGCGAACTGGGCATCGATCCGGCACTCGGCGAACCGGCCAGCGCCCTGGGCGATGCCTACATGGCGATGGGTGCGCAGTTGAGTTTTACCTGCGCGCCCTACCTGCTCGACAGCGCGCCCAACGCCGGAGAGCAGATCGTCTGGGCCGAATCCAATGCGGTGGTCTACGCCAACAGCGTGCTCGGCGCGCGCACCCTGAAATACCCGGACTACCTGGACATCTGCATCGCCCTCACCGGCCGAGCGCCGCTGATTGGTTGTCACCTCGATGCACAACGCAAGGCCCAGGTGCAGATCGAACTGCCCGACCTGGAGCAGCTCGACGACGCGTTCTATCCACTGCTCGGCTACCACATTGGCAGCCTCACCGGCAGCCGCATACCACTGGTGCTCGGCCTGCAACGCCACGCCCCAAGCCTGGATGACCTCAAGGCCTTCGGTGCGGCCTTCGCCACCACGTCGGCGGCGCCGCTGTTTCATATCGCCGGGGTCACGCCGGAAGCCATCGACCCGGCGCAGGTGCTGCAACCCGGTGTCGAGATCGAGGTGCAAACCATCAGCCTGCCGGACTTGCTCGGCAGTTGGCGCGAACTCAACAGCGCCCGCGATCCCAAGGTCGACGTGGTGTCGCTGGGCAACCCGCACTTCTCGCTCACCGAGTTCGCGCAGTTGGCGCGCCTGTGCACCGGCCGGCGGATTCATCCGCAGGTGGTGCTGGCGATCACCTGTGGCCGCGCGGTGCTGGAACAGGCGCGGCAGGCCGGGTACATCGCGCCGATCGAAGCCTTTGGCGCGACCCTGGTCACCGACACCTGCTGGTGCATGCTCGGCGAGCCGGTGATTCCTCCTGCGGCGACAACGCTGATGACCAACTCGGGCAAGTACGCCCACTACGCACCCGGCCTGGTCGGGCGCACGGTGCACTTCGCCAGTATTGCCGAATGCGTCGACGCCGCCTGCAGCGCCACGGCCAGCGGGCGTCTGCCGGCCTGGCTGCAATCCGCCACCCTCCTCGAGAACCCTGCGCATGTTTGATTACAGCTTCCAATGGCGCGCAGCCCTGCGCGCCCTGCCCGACATGCTGGCCGGCGCTCTGGTGACCTTCGAAACCGCCGCGCTGTCGATGATTTTCGGGGTGCTGATCGCCCTCGCCCTGACCGTCATGCGCGAGGCGCGCAACCCGTTCCTGCGGGGCGTGGCCAACGGTTGGGTGTCGATCGCACGCAACACACCGTCGCTGTTCCAGATCTACATCCTCTACTTCGGCCTCGGTTCACTGGGGCTGCACGTCAGTTCCTGGCTGGCGTTGCTGGCGGGGATCACCTTCAACAACGCCGGCTACCTCGCGGAGAACTTTCGCGGTGGTCTCAAGGCGGTGCCCGATACCCAGGTGCGCGCCGCCCGTTCCCTGGGCATGAGCGCCTTCCAGGCCTATCGCCTGATCATCGTCCCGCAACTGCTGCGGATCGTCTTCTACCCCCTGACCAACCAGATGGTCTGGGCGGTGCTGATGACCTCGCTGGGGGTGATCGTCGGCCTGAACAACGACCTCACCGGCGTGACCCAGGACTACAACGTCAAGACGTTCCGTACCTTCGAGTACTTCGCGATTGCCGCAGTTCTGTATTACCTGATTGCCAAGGCGATCGTCGCAGTAGCCCGGCTGATGGCCTGGCGGCTGTTCCGTTACTGAGGACGTGCCCATGTTTACCACCAGTTTTTCCTGGAATGACCTGCTGTTCATGCTCGACGGTGCCTGGGTCACCCTGCAATTGACGTTCTGGTCGATCATCCTCGGTACGCTCGCCGGCCTGCTCTTCGGCCTGCTGCGCGCCCTGCTGCCACGGGCCAGTCTGCCCCTGGCCTGGGTGCTCGACGTATTCCGCAGCGTGCCGTTGCTGATCCAGTTCGTGCTGTTCAACTCGTTCAAGAGCATCGTCGGCCTCAACATCAGCGCCTTCAGCGTCGGCTGCATCGTGCTCGGCGCCTACACCGCCGCGTACTTCACCGAGATCGTGCGCAGCGGCGTGCTTTCGGTGCCGTTCACCCTGCGCCGCGCCAGTCGCTCGCTGGGCCTGAGCTACCTGCAGGACCTGCGCTGGATCGTCCTGCCGATCGCCACCCGCGTGGCCTTCCCCGGCTGGCTGAACCTGGTGCTCAGCGTGATGAAAGACACCGCGCTGGTGATGTGGATCGGCATCGTCGAACTGCTGCGCGCCTCGCAAACCATCGTCACCCGCATCCAGGAGCCGTTACTGGTGCTGTGCATCGCGGGCCTTATCTACTACGTCATGAGCCTGGTGGTCGCTCGCCTGGGCGCTCGTCTGGAAAGAAGGTGGCAAGAAAATGATTGAGATCGACAACGTACACAAATCCTTCGGCGATCTGGAAGTGGTCAAGGGCGTCAGCCTGACGGTGAACAAGGGCGAGGTGGTGTCGATCATCGGCGGCTCCGGCTCGGGCAAATCCACCCTGCTGATGTGCATCAACGGCCTGGAGCCGATCCAGAAAGGCAGCATCCGCGTCGACGGCGTCGAGGTCCACGGCCACGGCACCGACCTCAACCGTCTGCGGCAGAAGATCGGCATCGTGTTCCAGCAGTGGAACGCCTTC
This sequence comes from Pseudomonas sp. F007, assembly GCF_057814275.1. Lineage (NCBI taxonomy): Bacteria > Pseudomonadati > Pseudomonadota > Gammaproteobacteria > Pseudomonadales > Pseudomonadaceae > Pseudomonas > Pseudomonas sp. F007. The sequence continues at coordinate 481,841 of NZ_JBVATA010000005.1, forward strand.
CCGCACCTGACCGTGCTGGAAAACGTCATGCTCGCGCCGCGCAAGGTGCTGGGTAAGAGCAAGGCCGAGGCCGAGGCGCTGGCGGTGCAGCAACTGACCCACGTCGGCCTGGGCGACAAGCTCAAGACCTTCCCCGGCAAGCTTTCCGGCGGCCAGCAACAACGCATGGCCATCGCCCGCGCCCTGGCCATGTCGCCGGACTACATGCTGTTCGATGAAGCCACCTCGGCCCTCGATCCGCAACTGGTGGGCGAAGTGCTGGACACCATGCGCATGCTCGCCGAAGACGGCATGACCATGGTCCTGGTGACCCACGAAATCCGCTTCGCCCGGGACGTTTCCGACCGCGTGGCGTTCTTTCGCAATGGCCTGGTGCACGAGATCGGCTCGCCGGATCAGGTGATTGGCAATCCGCTGCAGCCTGAAACTGCAGCGTTTCTCAAGTCGGTGAAATAGCTGGCGGCCTCTTCGCTGGCAAGCCAGCTCCTACAGATACACGCGTCCACCGTAGGAGCTGGCTTGCCAGCGAAGAGCCCCTTAATGACAACAAAGGGAGCAAGCAATGCGCTCAACAAAAATCATCCACATCGTCAGCTGCCACGCCGAAGGCGAGGTCGGTGATGTCATCGTCGGCGGCGTGGCCCCACCGCCCGGCGCCACCCTATGGGAACAATCACGCTGGATCGCGCAGGACGACACCCTGCGCAACTTCGTCCTCAACGAACCGCGCGGCGGCGTGTTCCGCCACGTCAACCTGCTGGTGCCGGCCAAGGACCCACGGGCGCAAATGGGCTGGATCATCATGGAGCCGGCGGACACCCCGCCGATGTCCGGTTCCAACTCGCTGTGCGTCGCCACCGTGCTGCTCGACAGCGGCATCCTGCCGATGACCGAACCGCAAACCCGGCTGGTGCTGGAGGCACCCGGCGGCCTGATCGAAGCGGTGGCCGACTGCCGCGACGGCAAGGTCGAGCGCGTGGAGATCAAGAACGTGCCGTCCTTCGCCGACCGCCTTGACGCCTGGATCGAAGTCGAGGGCCTGGGCTCGTTGCAGGTCGACACTGCCTACGGTGGCGACAGCTTCGTGATCGCCGATGCGCAGACCCTGGGTTTCTCGATTCGTCCGGATGAAGCCGCGGACCTGGTGGCCATCGGATTGAAAATCACCCGGGCGGCCAATGAACAACTGGGCTTCGTCCATCCGCTGAACCCCGGCTGGTCGCATATTTCGTTCTGCCAGATCGCCGCCCCCATCGTCCGCGAAAACGGCATTGCCACAGGCGCCAATGCGGTGGTAATCCAGCCCGGCAAGATCGACCGCTCGCCCACCGGCACCGGCTGTTCGGCGCGCATGGCGGTGATGCACGCCAAGGGCTTGATGGGGGTCGGCGAACGTTTTATCGGGCGCTCGATCCTCGGCTCCGAGTTCCATTGCCGCATCGACTCGCTGACCGAAGTCGCCGGCCGCCCGGCGATTTACCCCTGCATCAGCGGCCGCGCCTGGATCACTGGCACCCATCAACAATTGCTCGATCCGAGCGATCCCTGGCCCCAGGGCTATCGCCTGTCCGACACCTGGCCCGGCGCCTGAGCGCAAGCGCTGACCAACGGCACCTGAAACCCCTGTTTATTTTGCAAAAAGCACTATCCCAGCATCGCCATTTCAAATATCGTATACGAAATACAAAACACACAGCGGAGGCAACAATGAGCAAGCGCATTAACTGGAGCGGTGTATTCCCTGCGGTCACCACCCAATTCAACGATGACTTCTCGATCAACCTGGAAAAGACCCACCAGGTCATTTCCAACGTGATCCGTGACGGCGTCTCGGGCCTGGTGGTCTGCGGTTCGGTGGGGGAAAACACCTCGCTCACCGCTGAAGAAAAAATCGCCGTGACCGAAGTCGCGGTGGATGCTTCCCGCGGTCGGGTGCCGGTGATCTGCGGCGTCGCCGAGTTCACCAGTGTGCAGGCGGCGAAAGTCGCCAACGCGGTGCGCAAGGTCGGTGTCGACGGCGTGATGCTGATGCCGGCGCTGGTCTACGGCTCCAAGCCATTCGAGACCGCCGAGCACTACCGCTACGTGGCAAAGAATGCCGACGTGCCGCTGATGGTCTACAACAACCCGCCGATCTACAAAAACGACGTCACCCCGGACATCCTGATTGCCCTGGCCGACTGCGACAACGTGGTGTGCTTCAAGGACTCCTCCGGCGATACCCGACGCTTCATCGACATTCGCAATGAAGTCGGCGACCGTTTCGTGCTGTTCGCCGGCCTCGACGATGTGGTGCTGGAAAGCCTCGCCGTCGGCGCCGAAGGCTGGGTCTCGGGGATGTCCAACGTGTTCCCGAAAGAAGGCGAAACCATCTTCCGCCTGGCCAAGGCCGGCCGTTACGCCGAAGCCATGCCGATCTATGAGTGGCTGATGCCGATCCTGCACCTCGATGCCCGTGCCGACCTGGTGCAGTGCATCAAGCTCTGCGAAGCCATTGCCGGTCGCGGCAGCGCGTTGACCCGTCCACCGCGCCTGGCCCTGCCGGAAGCCGACCGGGTATTCGTCGAGCAGATCATGGCCAAGGCCCTGGCCAATCGTCCGCAGTTGCCGGACGTCGGTCTCTGAGTGAGTGCCGGGCGGACCCTCGCAGGTCCGGCCCGGCTGCCTGTTTTTGCGCCCCTACAGGAAACGTCAGCATGCCCAACGCTCAACCCACCCATCGCGCAACCAGCCCCGCCGGACTCAAACGTGTCGTCGCTGCCGCCATGGCCGGCACCGTTGCCGAGTGGTACGAATTCTTCCTTTATGGCACCGCTTCGGCACTGGTCTTCGGCCAGTTGTTCTTCCGCCAGACCGACAATCCCATCGACGGCATCATCGCCGCCTTCGCCTTGTACGCCGTAGGCTTTCTCGCCCGGCCGCTGGGTGGCCTGGTGTTCGGTCACTATGGCGACAAGTTCGGCCGCAAACGCCTGCTGCAACTGAGCCTGGTGGTGGTCGGCATCACCACCTTCCTGATGGGCTGTTTGCCCGGCTTCGACCAGATCGGCTACGCCGCACCGATTTTGCTGGTGCTGCTGCGACTGATCCAGGGCTTCGCCTTTGGCGGCGAATGGGGCGGCGCGATTCTGCTGGTGTCGGAACACTGCCCGGACAATCGTCGCGGCTTCTGGGCCAGCTGGCCGCAAGCCGGGGTGCCGGCCGGCAACCTGGTGGCGACCGTGGCGCTGCTGCTGTTGTCGTCGAATCTGTCGCAGGAGGATTTTCTCGCCTGGGGCTGGCGCGTGGCGTTCTGGTTCTCGGCGGTGGTGGTGCTGATCGGCTACTGGATCCGCACCAGTGTCGACGATGCGCCGATCTTCAAGGAGGCCCAGGCGCGTCAGGCGCAGACCCAGCAGCAACAGTTGGGCGTGGTGGAAGTGTTGCGTCACCACTGGCGCGCGGTGCTGGTGGGAATCGGCGCGCGCTTTGCCGAAAACATCCTCTACTACACCGTGGTCACCTTCTCCATCACCTACCTCAAGCTGGTGGTGCACAAGGACACCTCGGAAATCCTGTTGCTGATGTTCGGTGCGCACCTGCTGCACTTCTTCCTGATTCCGCTGATGGGCTATCTGTCGGATCTGGTGGGACGCAAGCCGGTGTACCTGGTCGGCGCCGTGCTCACTGCGTTCTGGGGTTTTGTCGGCTTCCCGATGATGGACACCGGCAACAACTGGCTGATCATGGCGGCCATCACCCTGGGCCTGGCCATTGAGTCGATGACCTACGCGCCCTACTCGGCGCTGATGGCCGAGATGTTCCCGACCCATGTGCGCTACACCGCTTTGTCGCTGTGCTACCAGGTCGCGCCGATCTTCGCCGGCTCGCTGGCACCGTTGATCGCCATCACCCTGCTGAACAAGTACCACAGCTCGACCCCCATCGCCTGGTACCTGGTGGGCGCCGCGCTGATCTCCATCGTCGCCGTCGGCCTGACCCGCGAGACTCGCGGCAAGTCGCTGCATCAGGTGGATGCCGAGGCGGCGGCGCGAAAGGCCGCGCTGGAGCCTGCGAGCGGCAATGCACGTCGGGCTGATTCGTTGGCCTAAATTTGACCTTCCCCCTGTAGGAGCGAGCTTGCTCGCGAAGAACGTCAACGATAACGCGTGCTGTCTGGATTAACGCGTCGTCCGGGCGAACATCGCGAGCAGGCTCGCTCCTACAGGGGTTCAACTGGAGCTTTACCATGCCCGACATCCTCGGCCACAACTACATCGGCGGGACCCGCAGTGCCGCTGGCACCGTCACCCTGCACAGCCATGACGCCCACACCGGCGAAGCACTGCCCTACGCTTTCATCCAGGCCAGCACCGCCGAAGTGGATGCCGCCGCCCAGGCCGCCGCAGTCGCCTACCCAGTCTTTCGCAATCTGTCCGCCAGCCGCCGCGCCGATTTCCTCGATGCCATCGCCACCCAACTCGACGCCCTGGGTGATGACTTCGTCGCGCTGGTCACCCGGGAAACCGCATTGCCCAGCGCCCGCATCCAGGGCGAACGCGCACGCACCAGCGGCCAGATGCGCCTGTTCGCCCAAGTCCTGCGTCGTGGCGATTTCTACGGCGCGCGCATTGACCGCGCCCTGCCCGAGCGCCAGCCGCTGCCACGGGTCGATTTGCGCCAGTACCGGATCGGCGTCGGCCCGGTCGCGGTGTTCGGCGCGAGTAACTTCCCCCTGGCCTTTTCCACCGCCGGTGGTGACACCGCTGCTGCGCTGGCCGCCGGCTGCCCGGTGGTGTTCAAGGCCCATAGCGGGCACATGGCGACCGCCGAGCAAGTGGCCGATGCGATCATCCGTGCCGCCGAGCAAACCGGCATGCCCAAGGGCGTGTTCAACATGATCTACGGTGCCGGTGTCGGCGAGCAGTTGGTCAAGCACCCGGCAATTCAGGCCGTGGGCTTCACCGGCTCGCTCAAGGGCGGTCGTGCCCTGTGCGACATGGCCGCCGCCCGGCCACAGCCGATCCCGGTGTTTGCCGAGATGAGCAGCATCAACCCGGTGCTGCTGTTGCCCGAAGCCTTGCAGGTGCGCGGCGAGAAAATCGCCAGTGAACTGACGGCTTCGGTGGTGCAAGGCTGCGGCCAGTTCTGCACCAACCCGGGTCTGGTGATCGGTCTGCGCAGCAGCGAATTCAGCGAGTTCGTCGAGCAGCTTAGCGCGCGAATGGCCGAGCAACCGGCGCAGACCATGCTCAATGCCGGCACCCTCGCCAGCTATGCCAAGGGCTTCCAGGCCTTGCACAGCCATCCGCAAATCAAGCACCTGGCCGGGGCTGCACAGCAAGGTAATCAGGCGCAGCCACAGCTGTTCCAGGCCGATGTGAGCGTGTTGCTCAAGGATGATCCGCTGCTGCAGGAAGAAGTCTTCGGCCCGACCACCGTGCTGGTGGAAGTCGCCGATCAGGCCGAGTTGCTGCAAGCGCTGCAGGGTTTGCACGGGCAACTCACGGCCACACTGATCGCCGAACCTGGCGACCTGAAAGCCTATGGGATGCTGTTGCCGCTGCTGGAGCAGAAGGTCGGGCGGATCCTGTTCAACGGTTACCCGACCGGCGTTGAAGTGTGCGACGCCATGGTTCACGGCGGCCCTTATCCGGCCACCTCCGACGCCCGCGGCACCTCGGTCGGAACCCTGGCGATCGAGCGGTTCCTGCGTCCGGTGTGCTACCAGAACTGTGCGGATGAACTGTTGCCTGAAGCGCTGCAGAATGGCAATCCGCTGGGGATCGAGCGGTTGGTGGATGGGCGCAGGGAGCTCGGACCTATCCACCTCTAACGGCTACCCAATGGGCATAGGTTGGATTTATGTGCGACACGGCTCCTGTAGGAGCCGGCTTGCCGGCGAAGGCCGTGGCATAGCCGACATCATCGGTGACTGACACACCCTCTTCGCTGGCAAGCCAGCTCCTACAGTGGCGTGAACACAAATGCTGTGGTGCTTGCACAATCTCTGTAGGAGCCGGCTTGCCGGCGAAGGCGGTGATTCTGAGACACCGCGTCGTTTGGTTCGCTGGCAAGCCAGCTCCTACGGAGGTCATCGACCATCCGCTGTATTTCAGGCCAACATCGCCCTCAAATCGTTATACAGCGCCTCTGGGATCTGCACCCCCTCGACCAGACTGCGCGCCCGCGCCTGATAGCGCCGCTGCGACGGCAGCCGCGCGCCCTGCCCTTCAATACCCTCGAACAACACCTCAGCCCGGGCCAGATGCTGTTCCGTGGCATCCCCCAGAAAGCGCCATGGATCCAGGGCAATAATCAGCTCGCCATGGTACGGCGACGATTTGCTGCCGGCGTCGTAAGCCAGCGACTCGGCGCTGGTCAGGTCGCCGATCAAGGGTCCGGCGATCAACTCCACCATGGCCGCCAAGGCCGAGCCCTTGTGCCCACCGAAGGTCAGCATCGCACCAGTATCGAGGACCACATTGGCGTCGGTGCTCGGCTGCCCCTGAGCGTCCACGCCCCAGCCCTCGGGAATCGCCTTGCCGGCACGCCGATGCAGTTCAATATCGCCACGGGCAATCGCGCTGGTGGCGAAGTCGAAAACAAACGGGTCGTTGCCGGCACGCGGCCAACCAAAGGCAATCGGGTTGGTACCGAACACCGGCTTATTACCGCCGGCGGGTGCAACCCAGGCGTGGCTCGGGTTGCACGCCAGGGCCACCAGCCCCGCCGCCGTCAGCTGTTCGATCTCCACCCAGAGCGCGGAAAAATGCACGCAATGATTGATTGCCAAGGCCGCAATGCCGTTGGCCCGGGTCTTTTCCTCCAGCAGCGGCAAGCCGGCCTGGAACGCCAGTTGCGAAAACCCACCGCCGGCATCGACCCGCACAATCGACGGCGCCTGGTCGATCACCTTGGGCTCGGCATCGGCCGAGACCTTGCCAGCGCGCAGCGAATTGACGCAGCCAAGAATCCGGTACAAGCCATGGGACGCGCAGCCATCGCGCTCGCCGGCAATCACAGTGGCGGTCACCGCTGCGGCGTGGGCAGGATTGAAACCGTTGTGCAGCAGGATCGATTCGGCCAGCTCGCGAGCTTCAGCCAGGGACAGTCGGATCATAGTCAGCTCCTTGAACAGACCGTCCAGCCTCGCCCATTGCACCGTGCAAGGCTTGATCGGTTTAGCTCAAGTCGATGACGAATTCAGCACAGTCAACGGATCAGGTCGATCAACTGCTCGCGCTGCGCCCCGGTCAACATCGAGCCGAAACCAGCACCGGCGTTTTCACTCATGGCTCGCGGTCGGTGGGTACCGGGAATGACACACGTCACCGCCGAATGAGACAGGACAAATTTCAACGCCAGTTGCGCCCAGGTCGTCACCTGAACTTGCCCGGCCCAGCCCGGCAGTGGCTTGCCCTTGAGCCGCGCCAACAGGTCACCGCCACCAAACGGTCGATTGCAGATCACCGCCACGCCGCGCTCGCGACACAGCGGCAACAGGCGTTTCTCGGCAGTTCGATCATCGATGGCGTAGTTGATCTGCAGGAAATCCAGGCGTTCGGCCTTGAGCAGCGCTTCGATCTCGTCGTAGGCCGATGCCGAGTAATGACTGATGCCGATGTAGCGAATGCGCCCGGCAGCCTGCCATTCACGCAACGTCGGCAGGTGCGTTTGCCAGTCCAGCAGATTATGGATTTGCATCAGGTCGATGCGTTGGGTTTGCAGGCGCTGGAAGGATTGCTCCATCTGCGCGATGCCCTGCTTACGGCCCCGAGTCCAGACCTTGGTGGCGAGGAATGCAGGCGAACGTGGCTCATGGATCGACAGCAACTCACCACTGGTCTGTTCGGCATGACCGTACATCGGTGAGCTGTCGATCAGGGTGCCGCCCTTGGCAAATAGCGCTTCAAGCACCTCGGCCAAAGGTCGACAGGCGGGGTCGGCGCGCTCGACATCGAACCCGCGCCAAGTGCCCAGGCCGACGATGGGCAGCAACTCGCCGCTGCTGGGAATGGCGCGGGTCAGCATGGGCATGCCTCCTGGTGCGGTCGCTGGAGTGACGTGGCGGGCTGTTTCTCTCCCTTAAAGTAGTTGAAGGTTGCGACCGCTGACGAATATCAGCGGCCGCAATGGCCTGGCACTCACGCCTTGCTGAGCAAGACCCGGGTTACGCGCCGCTCTTCGACTTCGACCACCTTGAGGGTCCAGCCCTCCCAGGTCAGGGTGTCGCCAATCATCGGCAGGCGATCCAGCAGACTCATCACCAGCCCGGCCAGGGTCTGATAATCATCGGTGGCCTTGGCCTGGAAACCGGTGTGCTGGCGCACCTGATTGAGGTTCAGCGCACCGCTGACCAGGAAGCCGTCGTCCTGGGTGACGATGTTCGGCCCCTCGATTTCGCTGGCATCGGGCAGCTCGCCGGCGATCGATTCGAGGATGTCGGTCATGGTCAGGATGCCGATGAAATCACCGAACTCGTTGACCACGAAGGCGATGTGCGTCGACTCCTTGCGCATCTGTTCCAGGGCGTTGAGGATCGAGAAGCTGTCCAGCAGGTTGATTGCCTTGCGGGCCATGGCCTCCAGGTCCGGCTGGTTACCGGCCAGCAGCTCCTTCAACAATTCCTTCTTGTGCACGAAGCCCAGCGGCTCGTCGACCCGGCCCTCGCGGATCAGCGGCAAGCGCGAATAGGACGAATGCATCAGGGTGGTACGGATGTCCTCGGCGCTGTCGCCCAGGTCAATGTGATCGACCTCGGCACGCGGGGTCATGACACTGCGGATCGGCCGTTCGGCCAGTTGCAGCACGCCGCTGATCATGATTCGCTCGCGACGGTCGAACACCTGCGCCGGCTCATCACCCTCAAGCATGTCGACGATTTCCTCACCCACTTCATCCGCGCTGATGCTGCGCCCACCCATCAGGCGCAACACCGCATGGGCGGTGCGTTCACGCATCGGCCGATGGCCTTGCAGGCTTTTCTTGCGACGCGAACGGGCCAACTGGTTGAACAGCTCGATCAGGATCGAGAAGCCAATGGCGGCGTACAGGTAGCCCTTGGGAATATGGAAACCCAGGCCCTCGGCCGTCAGGCTGAAACCGATCATCATCAGGAAGCCCAGACACAGCATGATCACGGTCGGGTGGCTGTTGACGAAACGGGTCAGCGGCTTGCTGGCGATGATCATCAGGCCGATGGAGAACACCACCGCAATCATCATCACCGACAGGTGCTCGACCATGCCCACCGCGGTGATCACCGCGTCCAGCGAGAACACTGCGTCGAGTACCACAATCTGCGCGACGATCGGCCAGAACATGGCGTAGGCGGCATTGCCCGAACGCACGGCGACGTGGCCTTCGAGGCGTTCGTGCAACTCCATGGTGGCCTTGAACAACAGGAACACACCACCGAACAGCATGATCAGGTCGCGACCCGAGAACACCTTGTCGAACACTTCGATCAACGGCTCGGTAAGGGTCACCATCCACGAGATACTGGCCAACAGGCCAAGACGCATCAGCAACGCCAGCGACAGGCCGATCACCCGGGCGCGGTCACGCTGATGGGGCGGCAATTTGTCGGCGAGAATGGCGATAAACACCAGGTTGTCGATACCGAGCACCAGCTCCAGCACGATCAGGGTCAACAGGCCAAGCCAGGCCGTGGGATCCGCAATCCATTCCATAGGGATTATTTGCTCTCTCGAATCAGGTTGAACGATTGACGCGCACGACACTGCGCCACCCTGCTACGGAAGGTAGGGGCGGTTTTCGTCTGGATAAAGGGTGATGTGCGCAAGGCAGCGAACGAACGGCGCACGTTCAACGTGAGCGGTTCAAGCCTGAGGGCGATGACCGGGGAAAGCAGATTGAGCGAGTGAAACGCGGGACTGGGAGGCTCCAGGAGGGTGTTCATACGGACCTTTGATTGAATTCGGCCCATGATCCTACAGTGCTATCAGTTGTTTCCGACAGCAGAGTTATTACAAGGTTTGACAGCCGGCCCCCTCGAGCAAGGAGCCGGCCCAGTACTGGCTATACCGGAGAGATGGTGGCCAGCGCGCCGAGCAGGATGGTCAGAACCAGAAATCCACCGAGAAACATCGACATCTTGAGCATGTGGCCTCCACACAATTGATCGCAGGTTGCCCGGGCAGTGTGAGGCTTGGGCTGTGTTGAAAACAGCGGCAGGTGCGCTGTAAAAAAGCGTATCAGATGCGGCCGGGGCGCAGGTCTGACGGCCGCAATCCAATCACCAGCGCCAACACCATCAACCCCGCAGCCAACGCAAACGTCCAGTGCAACCCGGTGGCCAACGCGGTTGGCGCGGCGGTGATCAGTTCGCGGGTGCCGGCGCCCAGGGCAAATACGCTGCCCATCACCGCCGTCCCGCTGATCAACCCCAGATTGCGCGACAGACTGAGCAAGCCGGCCACTACGCCGCGCTGCTGCGCATCTATCGCGCCCATGATCCGACTGTTGTTGGCAGCCTGGAACAGTGCGTAGCTGGCGGTCAGCAGCAGGATCGGCGCGAGGTAGCCGACGATCCCGGCCTCAAGCGGCAGCCACGCCAGCAGGCTTGAAGCGCAGGCCATGCCGAACAAGCCGGCGCGGGTCATGGCGGCTGCACCACGGCGATCCACCAGACGTCCCGCCGGCACCCCGCACAGTGCTGCGACGCACGGCCCTGCCGACAGCGCCAGGCCGACCGCCAGTGGAGCGAGTCCCAGGCCCTGGCTGAGGTAGAACGGGCCGACCACCAGGGTCGACATGATCACGGTCGACACCAACAGCGTCATGCCCAGGCCGGCACTGAGTTGGCGGTTGCCCAGCGCTTGCAAGCTGATGAGCGGCGCCCTGGCCCGTGCCTGGCGCCAGATAAACAGGGCGCTCCCCACTGCCGTTGGCATTAGCAGGGCACCCTGCCCCCAGGTCATGGCCAGCGCAAAACAGCCCAATGTCAGCGCCAGCAGCAGGGTTCCGGGCCAATCAAAACGCGCCGGTGTGCGCGGCCCATCCGCCGGCAGATAACGCCATACCAGCGCCGAATTGAGCAGCCCCAGCGGCAGGTTGATCAGGAAAATCGCCTGCCAGCCCACACTGGCAATCAACAGTCCGCCCAATGATGGCCCGAGTGTCGTCCCCAGCGCCGACATCGAGCCCAGCAGGCCCATGGCACTGCCACGCCGGGCCTCGGGCACCGCATCGCCGACCAGCGCCATGCCCAGCGCCAGCATGATTGCCGCGCCCAGCCCCTGGATCGCCCGCCCGGCGAGCAGGCAGCCGAGGCTGGGTGCCAGGCCACAGAGCAGCGAAGCGGCGCTGAACAGGCCGATGCCGATCAGCAGCAGGCGGCGCCGACCCAGCAGATCGCCCAGGCGCCCGGCGCCAACGATCAGCGCGGTAATGCTCAGCAAGTAGGCCAGGACCACCCATTGCACCTGGGTGAAGGAAGCGTCGAAGGTCCGGGCCAGCACCGGCAGCCCGGCATTGGCGATGCTGGTGTCGAGGGACGGCAGCAAGGTCGACAGCCCCAGGCTGGCGAGGATCCAGCGGCTTGATGGGATTAGCCGCGCGTCGTCGACTGCCGTGGTTGAAGTGATGTTGTTCATGCCGGAAGACTCCACAAAGGCTTTCAATCACAGCCTATGCCCGGCACTTATCAGGCGGAAGATGCAGCAATTGCACTTGATAGCTGCATGTAACGCCATGTCATCGCCAAGCGTGCTACCGTTGCGCTATGTCCCTTCCCGACCTGAACCTGCTGATCACCCTCGATGCCCTGCTCGCCGAAGGCAGCGTCGCCCGCGCCGCCCAGCGTCTGCACCTGAGCCCCTCGGCCATGAGCCGGGCGCTGGCGCGCTTGCGCAAGGTCACCGGCGACCCGCTGCTGGTGCGCGCCGGGCGCGGCCTGGTGCCGACGCCCCGGGCCATCGAGTTGCGCGAGCGGGTGCAACGACTGGTGGACGAAGCGCAAAACCTGCTGCGGCCCGTTGAACAACTGGACCTGAGCCAGTTGGTGCGCACCTTCACCCTGCGCACCAGCGACGGTTTCGTCGAAAACTTCGGCGCGGCGCTGATCCAGCGTCTGCGTCAGGAAGCGCCCGGCGTGCGCCTGTATTTCCTGCAAAAGTTGAACAAGGACAGCACGCCCCTGCGCGACGGCAGTGTCGACCTCGACACCGGCGTGGTCGACCCCGCGACCCGTCCGGAACTGCACAGCCGGATCCTGTTCGAGGATCGCTTCGTCGGCGTGGTGCGCAACGGCCACCCCTTGAGCCAGGGCGCAATCACCGCCGAACGCTACATCAACGGCCAACACATTCTGGTCTCGCGGCGGGGACTGGCCACCGGCCTGCTGGACGACACATTCAACCAGCAGGGCTGGCAGCGCGAGGTGGTGAGTCTGGTCAGCGGCTTTTCCGCGGCGCTGGCACTGACCCGCGACTCGGAGTTGATCGCCACGCTGCCCGAGCGCCACACCCGGCACCTGCGCAACGATTGCTTCAGCTTCGATCTGCCCCTGCCCACACCGACTATTCAACTGTCGATGATCTGGCACCCACGGATGGACGCCGACCCGGCCCATCGCTGGTTGCGCGCCTGCCTCCGGCACGTCTGCAACGAGGTGCTCGGTCTCTAGAGCAGCACCCCGAGCCAGGCCGACAGCAGCAGCAACAGCGCCAGGCCGTGGTTCATGCGCTTGAACGCTACGGGCGAACTCAGCACCCGGGCGCTGCCCACGCCGAGCAGTGCCCAGACCGTCATGCACGGCAGGCAGACCATCAGGAACAGCGCCGACAACAGCAGCAGGCGCGCCGTCTGCGCACCTTCGCCGGCGAACACACTGGCGACGGCCACCGCCATCATCCACACCTTGGGATTGATCACCTGCAGCCCGGCGCCTGCCAGCACACTCAAGCCCCGGTCCGGCGTGTCGCCTGCATCCAGAGACGGCGGCGGACTGCGAAAAATCTGCCAGGCCAGCCAGCTCAACCAGAGCACCCCGGCCCAGGTCATCGCCAGCTGCACCCTGGGAAAACGCAGCAGGGTTTCCCCCAGACCGAGCCCGACCACCAGCACCACCAAGGCCGCCGAGACGCAGGCGCCGATGATCAATGGCAGCGTCGCCCCCAGGCCGCGCCGGGCGCTGTGGCTGAGCACGAGGATATTTGTCGGGCCGGGGGTGATTGAGGCAACGAAGGCGAACAGCAGAAACGGCAGCAGTGACAGCATGGCAAAGGCTCCTTGAACAGACAGGAGTCCATGGTCGTCGCCGGCGGTGCTTCAGTCTGGAAGGTTTGAGCAGCGCTTGCGGTAATCCGCCGGGGTCAGTCGATAAGCTCGGCGGAACCAGCGCCCCAAGTGGCTCTGATCGGCAAACCCAAGGGCGCTGGCGACCTGCGCCGGCGTTTCGCCACGGGCCAGCCACAGGCGCGCCTTGGCCAGGCGCAATTGGATCAGGTAGGCATGGGGCGCCAGGCCGAAGGCGGCCTTGAATGCCCGGCTGAGGCGAAAACGATCAACCCCACAGACCTGCGCCAGTTGATCCAGGCCGATGTCTTCAAAGGCATGGGCCTGCAAGTAATCGCGGGCCACTTGCGCCACCCGTGGCAGACGCGGGTCAACCGGCAGGCGCTGGCGCCAGTCCAGATGCCGGGTCATCGCGCTCAGCAGGTTATCGGTGGCGCTTTGGCGGACGATGCGCAGGTCGCCCTCATGCAGCGCCTGGAAGGCCTGGGTGATGGCGATTGCCAAGTGTGGATCCTGGCTCAAGGTGTCGGCGAAGCCCAACTGCGCGCTGGCCGGCGCCTGCTCGAACAGACTGCGCAGTTCGCGCTCCAGCCAATCCGGATCGAAATACAGCATCGAGTAGGTGAAGCCTTCCTCGGTCGGCGCATGGCCGTCGTGGATCTCCCCAGGCTCGAGCATGAACACCTTGCCCGGCGTACTCAGATGCTTCATCCGCCGGCAGTTGAACTGCTGCACGCCCTGCTCGGTGACGCCCACCAGAAAGCTGTCGTGCCAGTGCGGGTCGTAGGCGTGGCCCTGGAAATGCGCGCGGATCGACTCGATACCGGTATCGGCATCCTGTGACAGTTCGATCCAGTGCTGATCGTTCACGGTAACTCCACCCAAGGTCCTGCGCGGCCAATGCGCCTGGCCAACTGTGCCTGATTTGTGCGGTGACGTTTAGAACATTTGTGCAACGCCTTTGGCCGCCAACAGCTGTGGCGGCCTGGCGCTCGGGCTACTTGTCGGACTTGATGCTGGTCCAGACCCGAGTCCGCACCCGCTCGATCTTCTGCGGCAGCGGCTGCACCACGTACAGTTTTTTCAGCGCCTCGGGGGTCGGCGTCAGGTTCGGGTTACCAGTGATTTCCTTGTTGATCAGCGCCAGCGAGTCTTTGTTGGCGTTCGGGTAGCCCAGGAAATCGCTGATCGGCGCGATGACTTTAGGGTCGAGTAAATTGTTAAGGAATTCATGGGCTTCGGCGACATTCTTCGCGCTCTTTGGAATGGCGAAGGTGTCGAACCAGATCGGCGCGCCTTCCTTTGGCAGACGGTAGTCCACCACCACGCCGTTGCCGGCTTCCTTGGCCCGATTGCCGAACTGATAGAAGCTGCCCGAGTAACCGATCGCCACGCAGATATCGCCATTGGCGATGTCGGTCATGTACTTGGCCGAGTTGAAATAGGTCACGTACGGGCGAACCTTGAGCATCAGTTCCTTGGCTTTTTCGTAGTCTTCCGGGTTCTGGCTATTGGGGTCCAGGCCCAGGTAATGCAGGGCCAGCGGCAGGATTTCGGTGGGCGAATCGAGCATCGCTACGCCGCAAGCCTTGAGTTTTTCCATGTTCTCGGGCTTGAACACCAGGTCCCAGCTGTCCACCGGGGCATTCTCACCCAGCGCCGCCTTGACCTTGGCCGGGTTGAAACCGATCAGCACGGTGCCAACCATGTAGGGCACGCCGTATTGGTTGCCGGGGTCATTCTTGGCCAACAGTTTGAGCAGTTCCGGGTCCTGGTGCTGCCAGTTCGGCAGCTTGGATTTGTCGAGTTTCTGGAACACCCCGGCCTTGATCTGGGTCTCGAGGAACTGGTTCGACGGCACCACCAGGTCATAACCGGAGTTACCGGTGAGCAGTTTGGCTTCCAGCGACTCGTTGGTATCGAAGGTGTCCCAGGTGACCTTGATCCCGCTCTGTTTGGCGAAGTCCTTGGGCACCGACGGCAGAATGTAGTCCGCCCAGTTGTACACCCTCAACTCCCGTTGCTCGGCTTGCACGGCGCTGGCCAGCAGCGTCAGCCCACAGACTGTGGCGCCCAGAATACGTTTGATCGTGACCATGAATGGCTTCCCCAAGTGCGGCGTCAGTTCGACGGTTTTTATGTTCTATGAACGGCAGCGGGTTGAACAATAGCCAAGGGCCGGGCATGCGGTTTGTTGTTGTCACCCGTGCGCATGCTCGAATCGGCCACTTGGGTCTGATTCTTGCCGAGGCTGGCGCGGGAACACAGTGGGGGGTTGGCCAAAAGGGGATCGAAATGGCCATTATTGTTGGCCGGATGGGTGGCGGTGGACCGCTGAATTTGTGTCCAACCCAGGACCTGTAGGAGCGAGCTTGCTCGCGATGGGGCCGTCAGCCACACCGCATCAGCTCTTTCGCTGGCAAGCCAGCTCCTACAGGGGGTTGTGGACATCCGCAGGATGTGTGCCCAACACCGAACCTGTAGGAGCGAGCTTGCTCGCGAAGAGGCCAGCAGCCCCACCGCGTCAACTCTTTCGCTGGCAAGCCAGCTCCTACAGGGTCATGCGTCGATCAATGCGGAGCGCGAGGAATGGTCTTGAGCAGGTCATCCGGGCTGATGTAGCCAACCACGCTGCCGGGTTGCGGCAGGTCGAGGATGTGGCCCTTGATCTTGCCCACCACGTGCATTTCGCAGGGTTTGCAGTCGAACTTCAGGGTCAGCACTTCGTCACCGTGGATCAGTTGCATCGGCGCGACCTTGGTCTTGACACCGGTGACGCCCTTGGCCTGTTTCGGGCACAGGTTGAAGGAGAAACGCAGGCAATGCTTGGTGATCATCACCGGGACTTCGCCGGTTTCCTCGTGGGCCTCGAACGCCGCATCAATCAGCTTGACTCCGTGGCGATGGTAGAAATCCCGGGCCTTCTGGTTGTAGACGTTGGCCAGGAACGACAGGTGCGACTCCGGGTACACCGGTGGCGGCGAGGTCTCGGCCTTGCGTCCACCCCGTGGATGGGCGGCAACACGGGCCGCGGTCAGCGCCTCGATGACTTCGCGGCGCAAGGCCTTGAGCTGCGAATTGGGCACGAAGAACGCCGTCGGCGCATCGAGCTTGATGTCAGTGGCGTGGTACTCGGTGGTGCCCAGCTGGCCCAGCAGATCGCGCAGTTGCTCCAACGCCTGCTCCGGCTTGTTGGCGGCGCCAAACGGCCCTTCCAACGCGACGCTGGCACGGATGCCCTCCTCGCTGGTAGCCGTCAGTTCCAGGCGCTCTTCACGCAGGCGCGCCACCCATTCCAGGCCGATACGACGCTCGGCGGAGGTCTTGAGCAGGGCTTGCTGCCAGTTGTGGTCGAGGTTGCGGCTCAGCGGATGGTTCGGTCGCAGGTTGTGCAGGCCGACCGGCATCTCGTTGGGCTCGACGCGGTAGCGATAACGCTTTTCGCCGTCATCGAGGAACTCGCCACGGGCTTCAGCGATGTTGGCGCGGAACCCCACCACTTCGCGCTTGACCAGCACGTTGAGGCCGTCACCGTTGGACAGCGGTTCGTGGGTGATCACTTGCATGTCGCGCTTGCCGACTTTTTCCACCACACCCACCGGCAGGCCGGTGAAGGTCGGGGTGTCGAAGGCGCCGATGTCGATCTTGCGGTCGCTGACGAAATAGTCGGTGCTGCCGCGGTGGAAGGTCTTTTCCGGGTCCGGCAGGAAGAAGTGCGCGGTGCGGCCGCTGGAAGCGCGGGCCAGGTCCGGGCGGTCTTCGAGCACGTCGTCGAGGCGCTGGCGGTAGTAGGCGGTGATGTTCTTCACATAGCCCATGTCCTTGTAGCGCCCTTCGATCTTGAACGAGCGCACGCCGGCCTCGACCAGGGCGCGGATGTTGGCGCTCTGGTTGTTGTCCTTCATCGACAGCAGGTGTTTTTCGAACGCAACGACACGCCCCTGGTCATCCTTGAGGGTGTACGGCAGGCGGCAGGCCTGGGAGCAATCGCCACGGTTGGCGCTGCGGCCGTTCTGCGCGTGGGAGATGTTGCACTGGCCGGAGAAGGCCACGCACAGGGCGCCGTGGATGAAGAACTCGATGGCGGCATCGGTCTCGTCGGCGATCGCACGGATTTCCTGCAGGTTCAGCTCACGGGCCAATACCAGCTGCGAGAAACCGGCCTGGTCGAGGAACTTGGCCCGGGCCAGGGTGCGGATGTCGGTCTGGGTGCTGGCGTGCAGCTCGATCGGTGGAATGTCCAGCTCCATCACGCCCAGGTCCTGGACGATCAGCGCATCGACGCCGGCGTCGTACAACTGGTGGATCAGCTTGCGCGCCGGCTCCAGTTCGTTGTCGTGGAGGATGGTGTTGATGGTGGTGAAGACCCGGGCGTGGTAACGACGGGCGAACTCCACCAACTGGGCGATATCGCTGACTTCGTTGCAGGCGTTGTGACGCGCGCCGAAGCTCGGGCCGCCGATGTACACGGCGTCGGCGCCATGCAGAATGGCCTCGCGGGCGATGCTGACATCGCGGGCGGGGCTGAGCAATTCCAGGTGATGCTTGGGCAAGGACATATTTTTTTAGTCAGGCTGTCACGGTCGAATCGCGCATTGTACCGGTGAATCGCCTGGCCGGCACCCGTACGCTGCCCGGTGGTGTAAACCGGGCGCGAACGGCGTTGCCTCAAACCTGTGGCTGATGACTGGTCACGCAATGAATCCCGCCGCCACCGGCGCTGATCGCGTCGATATTCAGCTGCACGATCTCGCGGTCCGGGTACAACTCGGACAGCAGGTCATGGGCCGCGGCATCGGCCTTCTTGTCGCCAAACTCGGGAGCGATCACCGCGCCGTTGATCACGAAATAGTTGATGTAGCCGGCGGCGAAATCCGGGTTGTTCTTGCTGAAACGACTGCTGCGCGGCTTGAGCGGCGGCGAAACGGTGTGCACCTGCAGCTTGCGGCCATCGGCGTCGGTGGCCTGTTTGAGAATCTCCAGGTGAGCCAGGGTCACCTTGCGGTCGTAGGAGTCGGGATCGGTGTCGAGGTTGGCGATCACCACCCCGGGGGCGACGAAGCGCGCATAGAAATCGACGTGGGCATCGGTGATGTCCTTGCCCTTGATCCCAGGCAACCAGATGATCTTGCGCAGGCCCAGGCGTTCTTTCAGCTCCTGCTCGACCTCGGCCTTGCTCCAGTCCGGGTTGCGATTGCGGTTGATCCAGCTGCTTTCGGTCATGATCCCGGTGCCATGGCCATCGACCTCGATACCACCGCCCTCGCCCACCAGCTCGGTGCTCAGGTAACGCGCACCGACCGTATCGCTGACCAGCCGCGCCACCTGCGCGTCGTCGTCATGCTGCTGTTTGTTGCCCCAGCCGTTGAAGTTGAAATCCACCGCCCCCAGCCCACCTTGGCCATCGACGACAAAGTTGGCGCCGATATCACGCATCCAGATGTCGTCCAGCTCGGTAATGACGTAGGTGACGTTGTGGCTGCCACAATGCTCTTCGGCCAACGCCCGCTCGCTTTTACGACAGAACACGGTCAGCGGTTCGAAGTCGGCGATGGCCCGGGCAATCCGCCCCAGCGCCGCTTGCACGTCGCCGGTGAAGTCTTCCCAGATCGCGTCCTGGGCACCGAAGGCGATGAACGCCTGCTGGTGGCGCTCGCCTTCGTCGGGCATGTACCACTGACTGCCGGTAGCGGCCAGCACCGAGCGTGACGATAGACCAAGGCCGAGGCCGCTGGCCGCCATGGCGCCGAGCCCGGCAATCACCGAGGCCTGTTTGATGAAGTGTCGACGCGTCGGCATCTGTTGTTCCCTTGACTGTTGATCGATGTTCACTGGCCGGTGGCCGTCTTGAATTTGGTCCAGGTGCGCATGCGCGCACGCATGTCGGCCTGGTGGATGTCCTGGCCCGGAATCAGCCGCGCGTAAGTGGCCTCATCGAGGTAGATATCCGGGTTGTTGCGCATGCTTGCATCGACTTGCGGCCGAGCTTTGGCGTTGGAGGTCGGGTAGCCGGTGAAGTTACTGATGGCCGCCATGTTTTCCGGGCGCATCACGAAGTTGATAAAGGTATAGGCGTATTCCGGGTGTTTCGCGTCCACCGGGATCGCCATGGTGTCCATCCACACCGTGGTGCCTTCGCGCGGCACCCGGTACTGGAAGTGCACCGGCTTGCCGGCGCTGTCGGCGGTGCGCTGGGCCTGGGTCATGTCACCGCTGTAGCCCAGGGACAGGCACAGGTTGCCGTTGACCAGGTCGGTGACCGGCTGCGACTGAAACTTGCGCACATAGGGTCGCAGCTTGCCCAGCAGCTCGCTGGCCGCCGCCAGGTCCTCGCGCTTGCCACTGCGCGGCTCACGACCCAGGTAGTGCAGGACCACTGCCAGCACTTCGTCCGGCGAATCGATGATCGAGATCCCGCAATCGGCGAACTGCTTGGCCAACTCCGGTTTGAACAGCATGTCCAGGCTGTTGACCGGCGCGTCGGGCATGCGCTGCTTGATCTGCTCGGCGTTGTAGGTCAGGCCGATGGTGCCCCAGGTGTAGGGCACCGTGGCCTGGTTCGAATGCACGTAGTGGCTGCGCAGCTTCTGCAAACCCGGTTCGATGTCGTTGAGCGCGGTGAGTTTGGCCGGATCCAGCGGCATCAGGCTGCCGGCGCGCATCAGCCGCTCGGCCACGGTGTCGCCGGGGAAGATCAGGTCGTAGCCGCTGTTGCCGGCGAGCATCTTGGCTTCCAGGGTCTCGCTACCGTCCATCACGTCGTAGATCACCTTGATCCCGGTTTCGGCGGTGAAACGGCTCAAGGTGTCTTCGGCAAAATAGTCGGCCCAGTTGTACAGGCGCAGGGTTTTCTCTTCGGCGTGCAAGGTCGGTGCGGCGGCGATCAGGGCCGCCAGCAACAAGCTGTGGGACATGCGCATATCAAACCCCCTGGGTGTTCCAGCGTGCATTGAGTTGACGACCGTCATAGCTGAGCAAGGCGCCGTACATTTCCGGCCGGCGGTCGCGGTAGATGCCCCAGCTCAGGCGCTCTTCGCGCATCGCCGCCAGGTCCAGGCCGTGCAGCAGCATGCCGGTGCTGTCGCGGTCGGCCTCGGCGAGCAGCTTGCCCTTGTGGTTGCAGATAAATGACGAGCCGTAGAACTTCATCTGCAGGCCGGCATCGCTGGTCGCCACTTCGTTGCCAACCCGGTTCGACGCCACCACCGGCAAGATGTTCGCCGCCGCATGACCGCGCATGGTCATCTGCCAGTGATCGCGGGAATCGAGGTCGGCGCAGCCGGGTTCCGAGCCGATGGCCGTGGGAAACAGCAGCACCTCGGCGCCCATCAAGGCCAGGCAGCGGGCGGTCTCGGGGAACCACTGGTCCCAGCAGATGCCTACGCCGAGGCGGCCGAACGCGGTGTCCCAAACCCGGAATCCGGTATCGCCGGGGCTGAAGTATTCCTTCTCCTGATAGCCGATGGCGTTGGGGATATGGGTCTTGCGATAGACCCCCAGCAAGCGGCCATCGGCATCGGCCACGCTCAATGAATTGAAATAGGCGTTGCCGGCCTTCTCGAACCAACTCAGCGGCAGCACCACGCCCAACTCTTTGGCCAGCGCCGCGAAACGTTGCAGGATCGGGCTGTCGCCGTACTCCTGGGCCAGGGCCAAATGTTGATGGCGCTGTTCAATGCAGAAATACGGGGTGGCGAACAACTCCTGCAGCAGGATCACCTGGGCGCCCTTGGCCGCGGCCTCGCGCACTAGCTGTTCGGCCTGGTCGAGGTTGTGTTGCAGGTCCCAGGAGCACGGCATCTGGGTGGTAGCGATGGTCAACAGGCTCATGGCATCAACCCTCCAGCGGCCAGGCCGGCTGTTGCTGGGTGATGCAATGCACCCCGCCGCCGCCATGGGCCAGGTGGTTGATCTGCACCGGGACGATTTCGCGCCCCGGGAAAGCCTGCGCAAGTACCTCGGCTGCCGCATGGTCGGCCTCGATGCCGTAGGCCGGCATGATGATCGCGCCATTGGCGATGTAGAAGTTGGTGTAGGAGGCGCAGAACACTTCGGCCTCGGTGTCCACCGCTTCGCTGGCTTCATACAGCTCGATCAGTTCGAACGAGCGGCCCTTGGCATCGCGGGCCAGTTGCAGGGCGCGACGGTTCTCGCGCACCACTTCGGCGTACACCGAGCTCTGGTCGCGGGTTGCGTCCACCAGCAGCACGCCGGGGCGAGCAAAGGCACAGACGCCGTCGACGTGGCCGTCGGTCATGTCGCCAGTGACATAGTCCGGATCGCCCGGCAGCCAGATGGTCTTGGTCACGCCCAGCAGACGGCTGAAGATCTCTTCGATTTCAGCCTTGCTCACACCAGGATTGCGGTTGGGGTTGAGCAGCACCGATTCGGTGGTGATCAGCGTCCCTTCGCCATCGACGTGAATCGCCCCGCCTTCGTTGCTCAGCGCAGTGCCGAAGCACTCCAGGCCGAGCTTATTGAGGGCACGGCGGGCGAGGCTTTCGTCGAGGTCGTGGGCCGACTTGCCGCCCCAGGCGTTGAAACGCCAACTGACGCCAGCCAGGCCCAGTTGCGGGTGGCAGACGAAGCTCGGGCCGGAGTCACGGCACCAGCTGTCGTTGACGGCCAGTTCGATCAGCTCGATGTTCCGCCCGCACAAGGCCTTGGCCCGGGTCACCGCCGAGGGATCAACGACCATTTTCACCGGTTCGAAACGGGCAATTGCATTGGCGACGCGAGCGAAATCTTCCTGCACCTGGCTCAGGGTCACGCCCCAACCCGACTCCCACAAGGCCTGATTGTGCGGCCAGACCATCCAGGTCGCGGCGTGTCGGGCCCACTCGGCGGGCATCATCCAGGCGCTGTTGTGATTGTTGTTGTGCTGCATGACAAGTACCTTTGAGTTAAGTCATTGTGTTCAATGAAAAGAGTCTGCTGGGTGCTGGCATGCATGCTACGGCGCTGAAAACCGGCAAACAAACGATGGATTTAGTAGAAAAGTGATTAGAGGAACTTATCAATATGCTCAAGCACTGGCCGCCGCTCAGTTCCCTGCGTGGCTTTGAAGCCGCCGCCCGCCTCGGCAGTTTCCACAAGGCCGCCGCCGAGTTGAGCCTGACCCAGTCGGCCATCAGCCAGCAGATTCGCAGCCTCGAGGCCTACCTCGAACAACCGCTGTTTATCCGCAGCGGACGCGCGGTGTACCTGACCGATGCCGGCCACGACCTGCTGAGCACCACCCAGGCCCTGCTGCAGCAACTGGCGGTGGGCATCCGCCGCCTGGGTCAATACCAGAAACCCAACCAACTGGTGCTCAACACCACCCCGGCCTTCGCCCGCCACTGGCTGCTGCCGCGCCTCGGCGATTTCCGCCGCCAGCATCCGGAGGTTGACCTGTGGATTTTCAGCACCGATGAAGTGCCGGAAATGAGCAGCCAGACCATCGACCTCGCCGTGCGCGACGACATCAGTTCCCAGGCCGAATGCAGCTTCAAAGTGCTGCACCACGACCGCCTCTACCCCGCCTGCCACCCCAGCGTGCTGGCGCAACCGCGGGAGCAGCGCACCACCCTGCACGGCGAACGGGAAATGGACTGGAACCACTGGGCGGTGGAGGCCGGGGTCGATGTCGGCCAACAGGAACAGGGCCTCAACTTCTCCGACCCCGGCCTGCTGCTCGACGCCGCCTGCAGCGGTTTGGGCATCGCCCTGGTCAGCCAGTTATTGAGCCGCCAGGCGCGGGACAATGGGCTGTTGCAGCCTCTGGTCGACCAAACCATTCGCGGCCCGAACTGGGCGTTGTTGACCCATCGCGACAGTGAGAATAATCCGCTGGCCAAAAGCTTCAGTGAGTGGTTGGTGGAGAACCTGTAGGAGCCAGCTTGCTGGCGATGAACGTCAACGATGACGCGTGCTGTCTGGATGTACGCGGCGGTCTGAGATTTTTCGCTGGCAAGCCAGCTCCTACAGGGGGATTGGTGGTGGGTGCAGAGGGTGTGATCACCACGCACATTGTAGGAGCTGGCTTGCCAGCGAAGAACGTCAACGATGACGCGCACCACCTGAATGTCTACCGGCCGAGAAACCAACTATCGTCTTGAGTGAGCACAAAGCCTGTGCGCTCACTCCTGTCAGTCTGCGGATGACCGACGATGACCAAAGACGCAAAAATCCCCCAGCACGGCGCCACTGCGCCAGCACCCGAGCGCCACGGCCTGTGGCACCACCGGTTCAGCGGCCACGCGCAAAAGCTCAGCCACTCGACCCAGTTCGTGATCGCGGCAACCGTGATTCTCGGCCTGACCATGTTCTTCGTCGGCAAGCTGGTCAGCGAACGCATCGAAAATGCCGCGGTGCAGAGCGCCGCCGAGGCCGGGGCGCAGTACATGGACACCTTCCTCGAGCCCTACGTGCAGGACATGAGCGATGACAACCTGTTGTCGCCGGAAAGCATCCAGGCCCTGGACCGCGTGACCCAGAGCCGGGCCATGAAACAGCACATTGCCTCGATCAAGATCTGGCGCGCCGACGGCACGGTGGTCTACAGCACCAATAAAGCCATCACCAATCACAAGTTCGCACCCGATGAAATCACCGAGGCCCTCAAGGGCAAGGTGGTCACCGATCTGGAAGGGCTGACCCAGGATGAGAACGAGTACGAGCGCAAGCTGGACGTGCCGCTCTATGAGATCTACGCGCCGCTGCGCGATTCCAGCTCGTTGAAAGTCATCGCCGTCGGCGAGTTCTATGAAAAAGCCGGCAGCCTCAAGCGCGAGATCAATCGCGTACGGCAGCAGGTATGGGCGGTGGTTGGCGCCGCGACCCTGGCGATGCTCACGCTGTTGTTTTTCATCGTCCGACGCGGCGACAAGATCATCCAGCGCCAACAAGTCGCCCTGGAGGCGCGGTTGCAGGAGCAAACCCGGCTGCACGCCAGCAATGCCGAACTCCAGCATAAAGTGGCGACGGCGACCCAGGAGTTTTCCCGGGTCAACGAACTGACCTTGCGCCGCATCGGTGCCGACCTGCACGACGGCCCCGCGCAACTGCTGACCTTGATCCTGATCCGCCTCGATGACCTGGCGGAAAACTGCTCGGCGGTCGATCAGGAATCCATGGAAACCATTCGCGGCGCCGCCACCGACGCCCTGCGCGAGGTCCGCGACCTGTCACGCGGCCTGGCGCTCCCGGAAATCAACGACCTGAGCCTGGTGCAGGAGTTGCAACTGGTAGCGCAACGGCACGAGCAGCGCACCGGCACCAGCGTCAAGCTACTACTCGGGCCGCTGCCCAAGGTTGCCCCGCTGCCGCTCAAGCTGTGCCTGTACCGGTTCGTCCAGGAAACCCTGAACAACGCCTTTCGTCATGCCAATGGCGAAGGCCAGGTGATTCAGGCGCGCTACGTCAACGGCTTGCTGGACATCAGCGTGCGCGACAGTGGACCGGGCATGGTGGAGGATGCCATGCAGCCGAGGACAGCCGGCCGCACCCGCCTGGGCCTGGCCGGGTTGCGTTATCGGGTGGAGTCGCTGGGGGGACTGTTCAACATCGACTCAAGTGCCTCGGGCACCTCGGTCAGCGCCCAGTTCAGACTCTAGTTGCGGGGATCGGCGCCCAGGTGCAGGCGCCCGATCGCTTCGTGCTCCCAATACCGGCGCAGGGCCGTGACCGCTTCGACACGATTGCGCGCGTTCAGCTTCTGCATCACGCAGGACATGTGGTGCTTGACGGTTTTTTCACTGATCGCCAGAAGATCCGCCACCTCGCGATTGGTCAGCCCTTTGGCCACTTCGCGGATCACCTCCTCTTCCCGTGGCGTCAGGTCGAACTTCTGCACGTCCGCCTCATGCTTCTTGATATGGCTCAGCAGCTTGTCGGCCAACTCGGGAGTGACGAAGGTCTCGCCCTTGGCCACTGAGCGGATCGCCTGCACCAGCTGCGGACCACTAATGCCTTTGAGCACATAGCCACGCGCCCCGGCCTCCAGCGCCAGGAACGCATCGTTTTCCGACTCGGACACCGTCAGCATCAGCACCTTGATATCCGTCAGCTCAGTCGCAATAAAGCGCACGGCAGCGAACACATCGCCGGGCATATTGACGTCCATCAGCATCACATCCGGATGCTCGCGCTGGGCAATGTCCATGGCGTCCTGGGCACTGGCGCCCTGCTCCACCACCTGCAGGTCCGCGCGTTTTTTCAGGGTGTTGGCCACGCCCTCACGCAACATCGGGTGATCGTCGACGATGCCGATGCGAATGGATGGACTCATGGGGCGCTCCCGATTGAACTCGAACACCCATTGATTAATAGCAGGGAACCCGCAAGGACGCCGGGCGCCCGTCGGATCCCGCGCTCGGGTCTCAGATCAGCAAATCTTCGTAGAAAGCGCCGAAAGGCAACTGCGGGTGGGCGATCTGGATTTCCTGAATCCACAGCCCGGTATTACCATTGGACGAGACAAAGCGCGAAGGACTGTCGAGTGGCTGACGCTAAACGTTCTTTGCTTGATCATCGTCACTCATGAGGAGCAGTTGAAGAGCCAATACGGTATCGTTGTGGAACTGAGTGAGCGTCCAACGTGATTGGATATCTATCAGTCAGCGCCCCGCAAACAAGGGTTAAACTCGCCCACGCCACACCATAAATAGTTGAAAATCGATCAATTCACCGGCACGGAGCTATTAACTACACAACGTACAGTTTTATCCCCTAAAACGACAAAATCATCTTCATTTACATAGCCATGCGGCTCCGCCGAAGTCCTGTAAACATTCACTCCACCACCCCACGCAGGATCAGCAAACGCCTGACCACGGGCCACCTTAGTGCCGCGACCAACATAGTCCTTGGTAACAGCCCCGCTCGGCCCTTGCGGATTATTTACAGGAGAATAATTATAGTAATCCTCATCATACCAATCACTAACCCACTCCAAACCATTATCTGACATTGAGTACAAGCCCAAAGAATTAGGCTGAAAGTAATCTACTGGCAATGGAGTAAGGCCTTCAGTTGCCCATTTCATTTCATCCGCAAATGCGCGACGATTCCATGTCGAGGATATATTTAGCCCTCTCAGACCGTGCTCCCCATAAACTCGCTCAGGGGCAACCCTGTAAGTCCCATCGTCAGTAGACACCATCAAAAATTGACCACGACTCCGCGCCGCATACTCCCATTGTGCCTCCGTCGGCAGAGCGAACGGGAGACCACTCACTACCGCTAGCCACCCACAATACCTTTCCGCCTCAAACCAATCCATATGCGCCGGCGTCCTCGGCGCACTATTCATATCACTCCAATCTTTTTGATTACCTGCATCAACAACCCTTAACTTCAAACCATTGAACCTGAGATAAAACTGATAAGCCTGATTAGTTACTTTTATTTTTTGAATAGAATAATTATCCAGCCTCACCCTGTGCAGGGGCTTACTATCCTTGTCGGCGTCATAAGGTAAATTCTCAGGACCATAGTCTGCGCCAAAATCCCCCATTAAAAAATCACCTCCCTCGACAAAAACCAGATCAAGCTTCAAGTCATCAATATATTGCATCAGCCCTTGATTACTCTCATTTCGGGCTAGACTGCCTTTCATCTCCGACGCGCCCTCACACCCTACCAACAATAAAAGACAAACAATACTGACAATTACTCCAGTCAAACTCATACCCATCAATCACCTTTAAACATAATCAACTAATTGCCCCTCACATGGCCCAAAGCCGCAACGATCCGGATAATAAAAATTAGATGCAGAGTTTAGCTGGTAATAGGCTGTATCATTCATTGCAAGCGCATAACCCCAAGCTATTTCGCTTTTTAAGCCTTGGTAAATCGCGACAAGCTCCGCCTTGGCTTTGTACATATCATCATCGCGACTGATCCCCTCTTGAAGAAATCTCTCCAAATGCCGCTCACTCTCCACAACCGCTAAACTTTCACCATCTTTACCGACCAGAACCCTGCCATCCCGAGTCATTCTACACATGACTTTGCGCCACTCTGAGACCGTCTGAATACTCTTAAGCACCCAGATTACGGATTCTTTCCGCTCACTGTAAATATCGAGAACAAATCCATCTCCATGATTCTCATAATCCAGATGATCCCAGACACCGTGACGAGTTAGCAGGTAAAGCAACATCCCTTTAGACTCCGGGGTATACCTCAGCAACCTTTCAGGATCAGAATTTACATGCCTGGCGAGGTGATTCCTTCGCTTAGACGCTTCCATCCCCTTAGTACTTTCACCTAAAATATCTTCCATAAAACTTTTATACTCAGCGGCAATCGACGTAAAACCACTCTTTTTTCGACCATACAACTCATATAAGTCCTCACCCATACTAGCCATCTGCATCACACAATATTGGCTATAAGTTCTAAACGCCTCCACATCCACCAAATCAAAAAACCCAAAATCCAACCGATACAACTGATAAATCAACCACGCCCCAAACTCCGCAATGGTATTAGTCCCCACCTCACAAATAACCCCGCCCTTCGCCCCGACGCCCCAGCACAAACTGGCGGCGACGTGGAAACAGAATTTGCCGTTGATAAAAGTGCAATAGAACTTGCCGCCCGCACCGGCGCCCGCGAGGCCGGCGATGCTGCTGCCGATGGTGCAGAAGTCGGTGTATTTGCCGGTCGATTGCAACAGGCCAGCGACATTGGGATTGAGGTCGCGTGGCGGGGTGGGTTTCAGCCATTGCAGGCTGCCCTTGAGGCTGCCTTCGACGCGAGCGCCGGCGAAGGCTTGGGCGGTGACGCTGAGGCCTTCGTCTTCGGCGGCCATTTGTTGATGGAACGCCGCGCCCCTGGTTTTTCGTTCGTGGAAACGCGGCAGCCGCCCTCCCGGTTGGCCCATCAGCACTTGCTGGTCGCCGCTGCGGGCGATCTGTAGCTGGCCTTCGATCTGCACCGAGGCGCCGACGAAGCCGGTCAATTCAGGGGTCAGGCACAGGCGCAGCAGGCCCATGTTGAAGTCATTGCCGCGGTCGTCGGTGTAGCGCAGGGCCCAGCCCAGGCGATCGGGGACGTAGGCGGTGTAATTGACCTTGCCCGAAGCCACTGTCAGCGCTGCGTTGGCTTCGCCCTTGAACGCAGCGGTGCCCTTGGCAACGTAAAACTCGCCACTGGCACCGACGTTGGAGGCAAAGCGCATGAACTGCGCGCCACGGCTCATGTCGAGATTGTCGGTCAGCTCCTTGGTGCCGTTGAACTGGCTGTGGTTCCAGCTCTCGGCCCAATCAAACAACACGAAGTCGCTGTTCAGTTTGTCCAGGTCGAAATCCGAGCCAGCCCACTTGATTACGTCGCGCAATTCCAGCTTGATCTTCGGCCACTCTAAAGCCGTCAACTGTTCAGCCAGTTTACTGCTCGAAATAACGGTTTTTCCGTTTTTATCCTTGCTGTAGATGCTGGCTTGCGCCGAGCGTTTGTCCTTGCCTTTCAGGGAAACGTTATGCAGCTTCCGGCCGGCCTGGGTCTGGCTGAAGTAGCCTTTCTTGACGTAGGCATAGGGTTTCGATTTGCCGTTGCGGCCACCTTTTCCCTGTACGACAGGGATTAATTCGATGACTTCGTCATAGCTCATGGAACTCAGGGAAAAATCGCCGAGTTCTTTCTTGATCGCGGCGCGGCTTTTTTCCAGCGCTTGCTCGGCCTCGGTCAGCGCCATCTGGCGCTTTTCTGTTTCACCGTGAGGCAGTGCTGCCTTCGACGCGGCAACGGCGTAGCGCTCCAGAGCGGTGGAATAGTTGGCGTTGGCACGATGAAAGGCGTCCATGCGCGCATTCATTTCCTGCCAATGATGGTCAAACTCATCGGCATGATCGTCGCCGATAAAAATCAACTCTTCCGTGTCCGGGCGGAAGTAACACTGCGCAGATTGGTGACAGACAACGGCGACGGGATCCTTCCTGCTGCAACGCAGTGTGGCGACGGGCAATTCTGGCTGGCTCATGGGTCAGGCTCCTCGACTACGCAGCAAACCGCTATTTGCGTTGCGGATCGAGACCGTGATGGCGCTGGGTGTGACTGAATAATCTGGCGGTACTGTGAGCAAGATGCATCCCTCCTGGACTTTTCAAGGTACTCGGGGGAGGACTTATCCAACCCAAGATCGAGCGCCAGGAGGCTTTCATGAAGGCGATACGGAAGGAAATAAGAAAAATCTGCGCGCAAAGTAGGAGGTTTCTTAAAATTAGTTCGCATCAGCTAACGAAGGCGTAGCGCTTGCGGAAGAGATCAAGTCGACAACCGTCAGTCGGCCTCAACCCCGTTCCACACTCACACAGTCGATAATCCGCCCCACCCCACCGCCACAGGCCTACCGGGATGAACACGCGCGCCCCCTCGTCATGGCTCATCCTGCTGGCCCTCAGCCTGGCGCTCATTGCCGGCTGCTCCAGCAAAAAACAGCCGACCCAATACGCCTCCGCCTCCAACTGCTACGCCAAGGCCGTGCCCACGGTCGGTGAAGGTGGCCTGGCCTGGGGGTCGAGTCTGGGGGTGGCGCGCAGCAAGTCGATGAGCAACTGCATCCGCTATGCCGGGCGCTCCGGGGGCACGCCGAATACCTGCAAGGTGGTGTTGGCCCAGTGCAAGCGCTGACTCAGCCCAGCACGGGGATCACCCGGGACGGCTTGACCGACTTGAAGGAAAAGCTCGAGTAGATCTCCTTCACCGCCGGCAGGGTCTGCAAGACTTCGCGGGCGAATTCGCCGAACGATTCCAGGTCCTTGGCCACCACTTCCAGCAAAAAGTCGTAGCGTCCGGAGACGTTGTGGCAGGCGACGATCTCGGGGATTTCCAGCAGTCGTTGCTCGAAGGTGCGGGCCATTTCCTGGTTGTGGGATTCCATCATCACGCTGACAAAAGCCGTGACGCCGTAGCCCAGGGCCTTCGGCGAGAGGATTGCCTGATACCCGGTGATCACCCCGCTTTCCTCGAGGATTTTCACCCGTCGCCAGCACGGCGACGTGGTCAGCGCGACCTGGTCGGCCAGTTCGGCGACGGTCAGGCGGGCGTTGCCCTGCAGGGCGTTGAGCAGGGCTTTGTCGGTACGGTCCAGAGCGCTGGGCATGTTTTGCCTCGAATTCTTGTTGTTCTGTTGATTCATTCCAAATAGGCGTTTATTTCCCAGGATATTTGGAATTTTTCGCGTTGAATTTGAGCATAGCATTGTAGGAAATCAAGGAGCGTTCAGCATGAACAATAAAAACAATGAACTGGGATTTTCGACTCGTGCCATCCATCACGGCTACAACCCGCAGGACAACCACGGCGCGTTGATCCCGCCGATCTACCTGACCTCGACCTTCACCTTCGCCACCGCCGAATACGGCGCCGGCTGTTTTGCCGGTGAAGAAAGCGGGCACTTCTATACACGCATTTCCAACCCGACCCTGGCCCTTCTGGAGTCGCGCATGGCGACCCTGGAAAACGGCGAAGCGGCGGTGGCTTTCAGTTCCGGGATGGGTGCGATCTCCGCGACGTTCTGGACCCTGCTGCGGCCCGGCGATGAAGTGATCGTCGACCGCACCCTGTACGGCTGCACTTTTGCCCTGTTGCATCACGGCATCGCCGAATTCGGGGTCAAGGTGCGGCATGTCGACCTGTGCAACCTCGCCGCATTGCGCGATGCGATCACCCCGGCCACGCGAATGATCTACTGCGAAACCCCGGCCAACCCGACCATGCAACTGGTGGACATCGCCGCCGTGGCCGCAGTCAGCCGCCACCATCCGGATGTGACCCTGGTGGTCGACAACACTTACTGCACGCCCTACCTGCAACGCCCGCTGGAGCTGGGCGCCGATCTGGTGGTGCACTCGGCGACCAAATACTTGAGCGGACACGGCGACATTACTGCCGGCATGGTCGTCACGTCCCAGGACCTGGCCACTCGCATTCGCCTGCAAGGGCTCAAGGACCTGACCGGCGCGGTGATGTCGCCGCAAGACGCGTTTCTGCTGATGCGCGGGCTCAAGACCCTGGCGCTGCGCATGGACCGTCATTGCAGCAACGCCCAGGTGATCGCCGAGTACCTGCAAGCCCATCCGGCGGTGGCCTGGGTGACCTACCCCGGCTTACCCTCTTTCGCCCAGCACGAACTGGCGACGCGGCAGATGAAGCTGCCCGGCGGGATGATTGCCTTTGAGCTCAAAGGCGGCCTGGCCACCGGCCGGCAGTTCATGAATGCCCTACAATTATTCAGCCGGGCGGTCAGCCTCGGCGACGCCGAATCCTTGGCGCAACACCCGGCGAGCATGACCCACTCCACCTACACCCCGGAGCAGCGCGCGGAACACGGCATCTCCGAAGGCCTGGTGCGACTGTCGGTGGGTCTTGAAGACATCGCCGACCTGCTGGCCGACGTCACCCAAGCCCTGGATGCCTGCGCATGACTACACCCAATGCGATCAACGAAGGTCCTGCCGCGCCCCAGGACCAGGACCCCGAAGAAACCCGCGAGTGGCTCGACGCCCTCGCCTCGACCCTCGCCGCCTGCGGCCCGGAGCGCGCCCGCTACCTGCTCAAGCGCCTGGAAGAATACGCCAGCGAGCACGGCATCCACCGCGACGCCCAGGCGTTCTCCGCCTACCGCAACACCCTGTCGCTGGAGCAACAGGGCACCTACCCCGGTGACCTGCTGCTGGAAGAACGCATCACCGGCCTGTTGCGCTGGAATGCCCTGGCCATGGTAGTTCGCGCCAACCACGCCTATGGCGAACTCGGCGGCCACATCGCCAGTTATGCGTCGGCGGCAGAGATTTTCGAGGTCGGCTTCCAGCACTTTTTCCGTGGCGATGGCGACAGCGGCCAACGCAATGCCGACCTGGTGTTTTTCCAGCCCCACTCGGCGCCCGGGGTGTATGCCCGGGCCTACCTCGAAGGGCGCCTGAGCGAGGCGCAACTGGCCAACTACCGCCAGGAAATCAACGGCCCCGGCCTGTGTTCCTACCCGCACCCGTGGCTGATGCCGGACTTCTGGCAGTTCCCCACCGGCTCCATGGGCATCGGCCCGATCAGCGCGGTGTATCAGGCGCGGTTCATGCGTTACCTGCAGCACCGTGGCCTGGCGCAGACCGAGGGCCGGCACGTGTGGGGGGTGTTTGGTGACGGTGAGATGGACGAGCCGGAATCCATTGCCGGGCTGTCCCTGGCCGCCCGCGAGCAACTGGACAACCTGACCTTTATCGTCAACTGCAACCTGCAGCGCCTCGACGGCCCGGTGCGCGGCAATGGCCAGATCATCCAGGAACTGGAAGCCCTGTTCGCCGGTGCCGGCTGGAATGTGATCAAGGTGTTGTGGGGCTCGGAGTGGGATGGGCTGTTCGCCCGTGACACCGACAACGTCCTGCTCCGGCGCCTGGCCGCCACCCCCGACGGTGAGTACCAGACCCTAGGCGCCCACGACGGCGCCTACAACCTCGAACATTTTTTCCAGAAGGACCCGCACGTGCGGCGCCTGGTGGAGCACATGAGCGTCGAGGAGATCAACGGCCTGAAACGTGGCGGCCATGACTTCAGGAAACTCTACGCCGCCTTCGCCGCCGCCAAGACCTGCAAGGGCCGGCCGACGGTGATCCTGGCCAAGACCAAGAAAGGCTTCGGCATCGGCGCTGCCGGCGAATCGCGGATGACCGCGCACCAGGCGAAGAAGCTCGATGTCGCCGCCCTGCTGACCTTCCGCGACCGTTTCAAGCTGCCGCTGTCGGACCAGGATGTGGAGCAACTGCGTTTCTACCGCCCGCCGGAAGACAGCGCGGAAATGCGCTACCTGCGCGCGCGGCGCCAGGCCCTGGGCGGACCGCTTCCGGCGCGCAAAAGTGCCGCGCCGGTGATCCCGGTGCCGGCGCTGGAGCAGTCCGCAGGCTTTGCGCTGCAGGCCGAGCACAAGGAAATGTCCACCACCATGGCCGCCGTGCGCATCCTCAATGCCTGGCTCAAGGCACCGCAACTGGGGCCAAGGGTCGTACCGATTGTCGCCGACGAAGCGCGGACCTTCGGCATGGCCAGCCTGTTCCGGCAGATCGGTATCTATTCGCCCCACGGCCAGTTGTACGAACCGGAAGACAGCGGCTCGATCCTCTCCTATCGCGAATCGCGCAACGGCCAACTGCTCGAGGAAGGCATCACCGAGGCCGGCGCGCTGTCGTCCTGGGTCGCGGCGGCGACTTCGTACTCGGTGCATGGCGAGCCGATGCTGCCGGTCTATATCTACTATTCGATGTTCGGCTTCCAGCGCGTCGGCGACCTGATCTGGGCTGCCGCCGACCAGCGCTCGCGAGGCATCCTGCTCGGCGCCACGGCCGGACGCACTACCCTGGGCGGCGAAGGCTTGCAGCACCAGGACGGCTCGAGCCTGGTGATGGCCTCGATGGTGCCCAACTGCCGGGCCTGGGATCCGTGCTTTGCCGGCGAGCTGGCGGTAATCCTCGACCACGCCGCGCGACGCCTGCTGGAGGAGCAATGCGACGAGTTCCACTACGTCGCGGTGATGAACGAAAACTACCCGCAGCCGAGCCTTGCCCCGATGCATCACGCTGACGTCCTGCGTGGCCTTTATCGCTATTCACGCAGTGGCGACAGCGCGCCGATCCGTCTGCGCCTGCTGGGTTCAGGGACCATTTTGCGCGAGGTGATCGCCGCCAGCGCGTTGCTGCTCGAGGACTGGGGCATCGCGAGTGAAGTGTTCAGCGCCACCAGCTTCAG
Organism: Pseudomonas sp. F007; assembly: GCF_057814275.1. NCBI lineage: Bacteria > Pseudomonadati > Pseudomonadota > Gammaproteobacteria > Pseudomonadales > Pseudomonadaceae > Pseudomonas > Pseudomonas sp. F007. The sequence goes on from NZ_JBVATA010000005.1 coordinate 515,813, forward strand.
CGAACTGGCCCGTGAAGCGCGAGAGATCGAGCGCGACAATCGCCTGGACGCCCACGAGCAACGCAGCGGGCAACTGGACAAATACCTCGCGGGCAAGCAACCGATCATCGCCGCCAGCGACTACATCCGCGCCTGGCCGCAACTGATCGCCCAATACCTGGCGGCGCCCTATACCGTGCTCGGCACCGACGGTTTCGGGCGCAGCGACAACCGCCAGGCGCTGCGCCAGTTCTTTGAAGTCGACCGGCACAGCATCGTGATCGCCGGGCTGAAAAGCCTGGTGGATCACGATGGCCTCGACCCGCAGATACTCACCGAGGCAACCCGCCGCTACCGCCGCGATCCTTCGCCCCAGGCGCCCTGGAATCGCTGACAAATCCGCAACACCTTCATGAGTCATAACCCACAGGAGTGGAACCCCATGAGTCGCATCAACAACAAGACCAGCCAACTGCTCGGTGCCATGATCCTGGCCGGCCTGTCCTGCCATGCGCTGGCTGCCGACACCATCAGGATCGGCATCGCCGGCCCGAAAACCGGGCCGGTGGCACAGTACGGCGACATGCAGTTCAGCGGCGCACGCATGGCCATCGAGCAGATCAACGCCAAGGGCGGTGTCGACGGCAAGCAACTGCAGGCGGTGGAATACGACGACGCCTGCGACCCCAAGCAGGCGGTGGCAGTGGCCAACAAAGTGGTCAACGACGGGATCAAATACGTGGTCGGGCACCTGTGCTCCAGCTCGACCCAGCCGGCCTCAGACATCTACGAAGACGAGGGCATCGTGATGATCACCCCGGCCGCCACCAGCCCGGAACTGACCGCGCGCGGCTACAAGATGATCTTTCGCACCATCGGCCTGGACAACGCCCAGGGCCCGGCAGCGGCACGCTATATCGTCGGCCTGAAACCGGCGAATGTCGCGGTGCTGCACGACAAGCAGCAGTACGGCGAAGGCATCGCCAGCTCGGTGCGCGAGATCCTCGGCAAAGAGGGCATCCCGGTGGCGATGTTCGAAGGCATCAACGTCGGCGAGCGCGACTACTCGTCGATCCTGACCAAACTCAAGCAGGCCAATGTCGACTTCGTCTACTTCGGCGGCTACCACCCGGAAATGGGTCTGCTGTTGCGCCAGGCCAGGGAAAAGGGCCTGACCGCGCGCTTCATGGGGCCTGAAGGCGTGGGCAACGATTCGATTTCACAGATCGCCAAGGATGCCGCCGAAGGCATGCTGGTGACCTTGCCCAAGTCGTTCGACCAGGATCCGGGCAACCAGGCGCTCGTGGCCGCCTTCACCGCCAAACAGGAAAACCCCAGCGGTCCGTTTGTCCTGCCGACCTATGCGGCGGTGGACGTGATTGCCGGAGCGATCGTCGCGGCCAAAAGTGAAGACCCGGAGAAAGTCGCCGAAGCAATCCATGCGGGCACCTTCAAGACCCCCACCGGCGACCTGAGCTTCGACGAAAAAGGCGACCTCAAGGACTTCAAGTTCGTGGTCTACGAGTGGCACTACGGCAAGCCGAAGACCGAAGCCGAGCAAAGCGCCGGGCTGTGACGGGTTAGCCATACCGCATCAATTTCATCGCCATCGGGCTGGCTCCCACAGGGTTCTGCAACCTTCACAGGATTTGTGATCGACATAAACCCACTGTAGGAGCAGCCCGGGCGGCGTTCCGCTGCTCGCGATGGGGCCATTGAAATCACCGCCGAACAGGCGGCCGCCTTCGCCGGCAAGCCGGCTCCTACAGGGTTTTGTGCACATCCGAGAGATTTGTGCCTGGCACAAAACCTGTAGGAGCTGGCTTGCCAGCGATGAATCCACCGTTGTACACCAGAGACACCACCCGCCACTAATTCGGATCCAGCAACCCTCCCCGCCAGTTACGCGAGACCCGGCTGCCGGTGAATTTCGCCACTGCCATGCCCTGGGCGATCAACCGATCGCGGTAACGGGTGACCATGCGCCCGGCCTGCTCGGCATACAGCACCACTTCCGATGACGGATCACCGGGGCGCTGCAGGATGCGCGCAAAGCGTTGCCCCTCTTCGACAAAATCCCCAAACTCCTTTTCAAACACCAACACCCCGGGCTGCGGCGCAAGGATGGTTTCCATCTGGCCCATCTCCAGCGCCTGCACCGGCCAGTGCGCGACACCCTGCGGCTCATCGATCACCCCGCAAGCGCAGAGCCAGGCGTACAGGCCGTTGGCGTCCTGCTCGGCATAGCGGTCACTGACATCGCCCTGGCCGCGCAGCTCCAGGGTGGCCGCCATCTGCCGCGAATTGACCCCGGCACGCAGCCAGGGTGCAATCACGGTTTCCTCGAAGGAGCCGTCGCCGCCCTCATCCCAGATAACCGCCACGTCCATCTGCATCGCCGCGGCCAACTCACGGCCACGGGGCCAGAAGCTGCGGTGCACGTAGAGATAGGGCAAGGCTTCGTCATCGGTGTGCAGGTCGAGCACGATGTCGGCGCTGGCAGCCAATTGCACCAGGCTTTTCTGCCAGAGCTGGACCACACTGCCAGGCGCCTCGGACGCCGCCGACTGATCGAAGCCGCGGTTGAAGTTGTGCCCGGTGGCGTCATGAAAGCGGCCGAGGATCCGTCCCTGGCGAAACTGCCCGATGCCCAGGGGATTGGCCTGGGGCACCAGGGTAACCGAACCCTTGAGCCGCCCCGCATCCTGTGCCTGTTGCAACTTGGGCAGCAGCAGATGCAAGACCAGCATCCCGGCGATTTCATCGGCATGCACTCCGGCCTGCAAGTGGACGGTCGGCCCCTCGCCACTGCCGTCCAAGCGCCAGGCGCCAACCCGCAGTGGGTCGCCATTGTTGTTGCGCACATCGAAGGAAATATCCCGCGCCATCCGCCCGCCTCCCCATTCAAGTTGTCGTTATCAGCCCCGCGAACGTGGCTCCACGGCCTCGGCATCCACGTTCCCATCATCACTTTGCGGTGGATACAGCGGCTGCGACACCGAGCACTCGGCGCCCACCACATCCTGCTCGGCGTGACGACCGAAGATCATCGCCAGGGTGCCGCTGACCGCAATCAGCCCGGCGCCGATGATCAGCGAAGTGTCCATCAGCGTGCCCCAGACCAGGCTCGATAGCGCGAATGCCCAGATCAATCCGGTGTACTCGAAGGGCGCCAGCAGGGTCGCGGTGGCCCGCTGGAAACTGGCGAACAGCAGGAACTGGCCGATCCCGCCCACCAGCCCGGCGGCGAGCATGCCCAGCCACGCAGAAGTCGGCGCCGGGGTGTGGGTCCAGGGCAGCGCCAGCAGCATGCACAACACAAACACCACGTTGGTGATCAGCATCTGTTCCAATACCGAAGTCTGTTCATCGACCTGGCGCAACTGGATATAGGTAAACGCCCAGCACATCGCCGCCAACAGGGTCAGGACGATGGGCAGCGGGTTGGTGATATCCGTAGGACGGCAGGCGATGATGACCCCGACAAAGCCGATGATCAGGCTGAACCATTGCCAGCCGCTGGCGCGCTCCTTGAGGATCACCGCCGCGAGCACCGTGACCATGATCGGTGCCGAGAAATACAGGGTGGTCATCTCCGCCAGGGTCAGGTCGCGGGCGGCGGTGTAGTACAGCAGCCAGGCAACAATCGACAGTAGCCCGCGTACCACCAGCAAGCGCCGGCTCGGCGAGCGCCAGGCCCGCCGAACCAACTGACTGCGCCCCACCAGCAGACAGGCGACAACCACCACCAGGCTGCGCCAGAACAGAATGCTGACCACCGAATAGTCGGCGACCAGCCACTTGATCGCGGCATCCTGCAGGGCCAGAAACGCGTAGCCCAGGGTGCACAGGCCAATGCCTTGCAGCGAGCGGTCGACCCGCGACGCGCGCATCAGACGGACCTGCGCACAGGCGTACCACGGCGCTCGGCAAAGGCGAACAAGCCTTCGATGAGGAACGTCAGGCAGACATAAACGCCAGCCACCAGCAGCAAGGGCTCATAGACTTGCAGGGTCTGCGCACGCACTACGTTGGCCGCGCCGAGCAGGTCGATCACGGCGATGGTCGAGGCCAGCGCGGTGGACTTGAGCAGCATCACGCTTTCCCCGGCCAGGGTCGGCAGCAGCAGGCGCATCGCCCGTGGCAGGCGTACCCGCAGCAAGGATTGGCGCGCGGTCATGCCGAAGGCCGAAGCGGCTTCCATCTCGCCCTTGGGCACGGCCAACAGACCACCACGTATGACCTCGCCGACGTAGGCTCCGACCGACAGCACCAGGGCGAACACGATGTACCAGTAGCCGTCGCGCAAATATGGCCAGAGGAAGCTGCCGCGAATCAGCGGGAACTGGGCGAACAGGCTGCCCAGGCCGTAATAGAAGATGTAGATCTGGATCAGCAACGGCGTGCCCCGCCACAGGCTGGTGTAGAACAGGCTGACCTTGGCGATCACGCGGTTTTTCGAGATCCGCGCCAGGGCCACCAGCACCGCCAGGACAAAGCCGATCACGCTGGAAATCAACAACAGGCTGACGGTGGTTTGCAGGCCTCGGCCCAACAAGGCCGCGTATTCGACTATCCATGCTGGAATCATTGCGTTCACTCAGCCAAAGGCATCCAGCGACGAATGCGTCGCTCAAGCCGTCCCGACAGGTAGTTGGACAGCAGCGTCACCGCGTAATACAGCGCGGCGGCCGTGAGGTAGAACAGCAGGTAATGCCGGGTCGAACCCGCGCCCTGCTTGGCGGTGTACAGCAACTCGTTGGTGCCGACCACGCTGATCAGCGCGCTGTCCTTGATCAGGTTGATCCACAGGTTGGCCATGCCGGCCAGCGCGTACGGCGCCATGATCGGCAGGGTTACGCGGCGGAACAAGGCAAAGCCGTGGAGACCGAAGGCTTTGCCCGCCTCGATCTGGCCAAAGGGAATGGCCTGGATCGCTGCGCGAAAAATCTCCGAGGCGTAGGCGCCCTGAACCAGACCCAATACCAGGATGGCCGCCAGCGGACCGCTGAGGTCCAGCGGCGGCTGGCCCAGATGGGCGAGCAGCGCATTGAGCAACATCGAGCCAACGTAGTACAGCAACAGGATCAGCAGCAGTTCCGGCACCGCGCGAAACAGCGTGGTGTAGGTGCGCATCAGCGCCGCAATCGGCTTCGGCGCACCGAGCTTGAGACAGGCCACAACGAGGCCAATCAACATCCCGACCACAAAGGCCCCGGCCGATATCTGCAGGGTCATCCACAACCCCCGCAACAACGCCCCGCCCCAGCCCTGATCGCCGAAGCCGATCAATTCGAACATTGCCGGCATCACCGACTCCCTCTCAGCACAGCCCAATCATTGTGTGTTTTTGTAGGAGCGAGCTTGCTCGCGAAGGACGCCAGGACACCGCGAAAAACCAGACAGAGCGCGTTATCGTTGGCGTTTTTCGCGAGCAGGCTCGCTCCTACAGACACTCAAACCGAGTCACACTTCAAAACGCCGGCTTCACATTGATCCCGAAATACCGCTGCGACAGATCGTCATAATCCTTGCTCGCCAGCAGGGTCTCGATCGCCTGGTCAAGCTGCGCCTTGAGTGCGGTGTCGTCCTTGCGCAGGCCCGCGCCGACGCCTTTGCCGAAGATCGGGTCATAGGGCACGGTGCTGAGGAACGCGAGGTTCTGCGCATCCGGGGTCTTGACGAACTCGGTCATCGCCGTGCCGTCGGCCATCATCAGGTCGATGCGCCCGGCGATCAGGTCGGCGTTGGCCGAGTCCTGGGTGTCGTAGTACTTCACGTCGGCGATTTTTTCGTAATAGGCCTTCAGGTAGCTGGCACTGACGGTGGAGTTCTGCACGCCGATGACCTTGCCCTTGAGGTCATCCGGGTACTTGCTCACGGTCGTCCCCTTGGGCCCGACCACGGCAATCGCCGAGTCGTAATAGGCCTTGCTGAAAGCGATCTGCTTTTCACGCTCGGCGGTCACCGACATCGAGGAGAAAATCACGTCGATCTTCTTCGCCAGCAGCGACGGAATGATCCCGTCCCAGGCCACTTCCTTGATCTCGCACTCGGCCTTCATCTGCGTGCAGAGCTTGTGGATCAGGTCCACCTCGAAGCCCTTCCACTCACCGTTGGCCTGCTTCTCGGTGTACGGCGGATAAGGTTCGGCGGCCACCGCGAATCTGATCGGCTGCGCTTGCGCCGCGCTCATGCCGGCCAGCAATACGCAGGCCACGCCTGTCATCCAGTTTGCCAAACGTCGATTTCCCATGATGTTGCCCCGTGTTTTTATTGTTGGTCAGCGAGTCTGATGAGCATTGACGAACTGTCGGCAACGCTCACTGCGTGGGTGTACGAACACTTCGTCCGGCGAACCGGTTTCCTCGATCAGCCCCTGGTGCAGGAACGCGACCTTGGAGGAGACATCGCGGGCAAAGGCCATTTCGTGGGTCACCAGGATCATGGTCCGGCCTTCTTCAGCGAGCGAGCGGATCACCCGCAGCACTTCTCCGACCAGTTCCGGGTCGAGTGCCGAGGTGGGTTCATCAAACAGCATGACTTTGGGCCGCATGGCCAGGGCCCGGGCGATGGCCACCCGTTGCTGTTGGCCCCCGGACAGAAACGCCGGGTATTCGTTGCGCTTGGCTGCCAGGCCGACACGCTCGAGCAGCGCCTCGGCACGCTCGGTGGCCTCGGCCCGGCTTTCGCGCAGGACCTGGGTCGGCGCTTCGATGAGGTTTTCCAGCACCGTGCGATGGGGCCAGAGGTTGAAGTTCTGGAACACCATGCCCAGGCTGGACCTTATGCGCACCAGCTGCTTGATGTCGGACACCAGCGGCGCGCCGGGGCGTGAATGGTTGAGACGGATGCTCTCGCCGTCCACCAGGATCCGTCCCTGGTCGGGCACTTCGAGCATGTTGATGCAGCGCAATAGGGTGCTTTTGCCCGAGCCGCTGGCGCCGATCAGCGAAATCACCTCGCCTTCGCGGGCGGTCAGCGAGACGCCCTTGAGCACCTCGATATTGCCGAATTTCTTGTGCAGACCTTCGACTTCGATCATGGTCCGGGTCGGCGCGGGCGGTTCGACGCTGATCCGAGGCGTGACTGGTTTCGGCGGCTCACAGCCCCGCACAACCGGCAGTTCGTGCCCCAGGCTCAGCAACACCTGTTCGGCATGGGCCAGCAGCGCCGGATCGGCGGCCAACCAGCCCAAGCGTCCACCGTTCAGACCCTGGCTGCCGATCACCACGCAGCGCTCGGCCATGCCCGGTAGCGCGGCCAAACTCGGTTGCTCATGGTCAAAAACAGGGCCTACATCACCGACGTCGAGCACCACCCACAGGTCATGGGCGATGGCCAGGTCGGCGATGATTTGCAGCGTTTCAGGGCTGAGCAAAAGGCCGCTGCTGGCGTGCGGATTGCCCAGGACAATCGCCCGGCTGCGCGGGGAAATGGCCTTGGCCAACAGCGTGGCGTCGAACGTTGAAAATGCCTCGGCGCTACACGGCACCCGCACCAGCGTCGCGCCGCTGGCCTGGAGAACGGCCTGATGTTGCAGGGGCATGGGATCGAGGGCCAGCACTTCGTCGCCGGTCGTCAGCAGGCATAGCGCGGTGGCGAGCAATGCGTTTTGTGGCCCTGCCACGTGCAGCACATTGTCGCCCCGAGATTGACCGCTAGCGGTTTCGCACGCCGCAGGATGGGGTTCCCGGGCAGCCGCGCCCTGACCACGGATTCGCTCAACGAAGGGTGAAAACCGCATGCCAGTGCCTCGTTCAAGAAGAAGAAACGCAAGCCCGCAACCAGCCGGGAAGAAGGTCGGAACAACATAATTGAGACTGAACAGTCGTTCAATAGAAAAGTGTGAGCCTTGCGCGTTTAGGGTAAACAGGTCGTTTTTACGACAGTCATGACGCTTTCGAATGACCTCAGCCGAATCGGCTGTCGCGCCTTCGATTTCGACTGCTGCGGCTGCGCAGGGGCCGCGCAATGGCCGAGATGGACGGCGGTAAACGCCGACAATAGAGCCATCAACGCACCTTGCGCCCTACCCTCAACTGCCAATAAAAAGGTACGCCCATGACCCGTTATGTTGATGTCCAAGACCTGAGCCGCCTGGTCCGGGAAAAAACCCTGGCCACCTGCCTGAGCGAAATGGCCGAGTACATTCGCCAGGACTACCTGCGCTGGGAAGACTTCGAGAAATGCGCGCGCCTGGCCAACCATTCGCCGGACGGCGTGATCGAATTGATGCCGGTTTCGGACGCAGCGCTGTACGCCTTCAAGTACGTCAACGGCCATCCGAAGAACACGCACCGCGGCATGCTCACCGTCATGGCGTTCGGCGCCCTGGGTGACGTCGACACCGGCAAGCCGGTGCTGCTCAGCGAGATGACCCTGACCACGGCAATCCGCACTGCGGCGACTTCGGCCCTTGCCGCACGCTACCTGGCGCGCCCCGACAGCCGACGCATGGCGTTGATCGGCAACGGCTCGCAGAGCGAATTTCAGGCGCTGGCCTTCCATACCCTGCTGGGCATCACTGAGCTGAGTCTGTATGACATCGACCCGGCGGCAAGCGCCAAACTGGCCGCCAACCTCAAAGCCTTCCCGGCCCTCAAGGTGAGCATTGCCACCAGCGTCGCCGATGCGGTGCGCGGCGCCGATATCGTCACCACGGTGACCGCCGACAAGACCTACGCCACCATCCTCACCCCGGACATGATCGAACCAGGCATGCATCTGAACGCCGTGGGCGGCGACTGCCCGGGCAAGACCGAGCTGCATCGCGAGATCGTCGAACGTGCGCGGGTGATCGTCGAGTACGAACCGCAAAGCCGCGTCGAAGGGGAAATCCAGCACATGCCGGCCGATTCGCCGGTGACCGAGTTCTGGCAGGTGGTCAACGGCCAGGTGCAGGGCCGCCAGAGTCCCGAGCAAGTGACGCTGTTCGACTCGGTGGGGTTTGCCCTCGAAGACTACTCGGCCCTTCGTTATGTGCTGGACGTGGCCAAGGCCCTGGACATCGGCAGCGAGATCGAGCTGGTGCCGGAGTTACAGGACCCGAAAAACCTCTTCGCCCTGCTGCAACCGCCTGCCGCTGGCGCGCAATTGCGCCGGGCCTGATCAGCCTGCGCCCCACCCGGGGCGCAACGGTTATGGATCGACCTGGCCCATCAGCTCGCTGACCGACTCCGGACGCTTGGCGTAACGCTGGGCCAGCACCGCACACACCATCAGCTGAATCTGGTGGAACAGCATCAGCGGCAGGATCAGCACGCCGATGGTGCTGCCGGCGAACAAAACCTGAGCCATTGGCACACCGGTGGCCAGGCTCTTCTTCGAACCGCAGAACAGTATGGTGATGCGGTCTTCCTGGTTGAAGCCAAAGGCCTTGCCCAGCAGGGTCGCGGCCACCAGCACCAGCGCCAGGACGATGCAGCAGACCACTACCAACCCCAGCAGATCGAGCACGGGGATCTTGTGCCAGATGCCTTCGATCACCGCCTCGCTGAACGCGCCGTAGACCACCAGCAGAATCGAACCCTGATCGACAAAACGCAGCCAGTTCTTGTTACGGCCCACCCAGGCGCCGATCCAGCGTCGGGCAATCTGCCCGGCAATGAACGGCAGCAGCAGTTGCACGCTGATTTTCAGGATCGCATCAAGGGTCGAACCGCCGTCGCCGTGCACGTCCAGCAGCAAGGTCACCAGCAGTGGCGTGAGGAAGATGCCGAACAGGCTGGAGGCCGCCGCACTGCAGATCGCCGCCGGAATATTGCCCCGAGCCAATGACGTGAAGGCAATCGCCGATTGCACCGTCGCCGGCAGCGCGCACAGGTAGAGCATGCCCATGTACAGGTCATTGCCGATCAGCGGCGAGAGCAATGGCTTGAGGGCCAGGCCGAGCAGCGGAAACAGCACGAAGGTCAGGCCGAACACCAACAGGTGCAGGCGCCAGTGGCCGGCACCGGCGATGATCGATTCGCGGGACAATTTGGCGCCGTGGAGGAAAAACAGCAGGGCGATGGCGATGTTGGTGAGCCAGCCAAAGCCGACGGCGACCTGGCCGCTGGCGGGCAGGAAGCTGGCGAGGAGCACCACGCCGACCAGGGTCAGGGTGAAGTTGTCGGGGAGGAAACGGGGACGGGTCATGGGGATTTATCCGGGGGTTGCCAAGTACATGGAGTTGACTCTAACGTGCCTGTCGATGACCGACTAACGCCAAAGAGCCAGCAGATGCCGCCTAAAGGACAAGAAAAAAGCTACCGCCGCAGCGTGCCGGGTCTGCCAAGCCTGCCGCGACCGGTCTACGGGCGCACTGAATCGCTGCCCAATCGGGCCTTGACCCGCCGTCACAGCCATCCCTGGGTACAGCTGTCCTATGCCATTCAGGGCGTGCTGGAGGTGCAGACCAGCGTCGGCCGCTTCGTCGCCCCGCCCCAGCGCGCAGTGTGGATTCCTGCCGGCGTGCCGCACCGGGTGTTCAGCTCGGCGCGCACCGAAATGCGCAGCCTGTATCTGGATTGCAGCGTCACCGCCTGGGCGCCCCCGCGTTGCCACGTGCTGGGGGTCAGCGACCTGTTACGCGAACTGATCCGCAGCTTCAGCCAGTTACCGGTGGAGTATGAGCAGGACGGTGCCCACGGCCGGCTGGTCCAGGTGCTGCTCGATCAACTGGCCGAGGCGCCGCCCATCGACCTGATGCTGCCGCTGCCCCAGGACAGTCGCCTGCGGCAGATTTATCAAAGCCTGCAGGCGCACCCGGAGCAACAGACCACGCTGGCGCAGTGGAGCGAAAAATTCGCCGTCGCCGAGAAAACCCTCAGCCGCCTGTTTGTGCGCGACACCGGCCTGACTTTCCGCGCCTGGCGCCAGCGTTTGCGCCTGTTGGGCGCGCTGACCCCACTGGAACAGGGCGAACGCGTCACCGATGTGGCCCTGGCCTGCGGCTACGACTCGACTTCGGCCTTTATCGCCGCCTTTCGCCAGCAATTGGGCGCCACGCCCGGGGAGTTTTTTCCCTGAGCCCAAACGCCTCCCTGCGACCAATTGTCCAGTGTGCGGCACTGCGTCGCGGCATTTTGTTAGGATGCTCGCATTTTTTACGCTGACTACCTGCCAGGTCGTGTCGCCTGCCAGGCTGCCAAAGGGCGCTAACGCATGAGTGTTTTGTTGAATCGCCGCCAGGTGATTGCGGGAATGGGGTTGTTGAGTCTGGGCCTGCTGACCGGCTGCGACAGTCGCGGCGAGCTGTCCTACAAGTACGGCAAGGACCTGAGCGACAAGATCCTCGGGCGCACCTTCAAGTTGAAGAACACCGACGGCGAAGTGCAAACCCTGTCGAGCTTTCGCGGGATGATGCCGATGGTGTTCTTCGGCTTCACCCAATGCCCGGCGATCTGCCCGACCACACTTGCCCGTGCGGCGAAGATCAAGAAACTGATGGGCCGCGATGGCGACCGCCTGCAAGTGATCTTCATCACCCTCGACCCGGAACGCGATACGCCGCAAGTGCTCGACGCCTACGTCAAGGCCTTCGACCCGTCGTTTGTCGCGCTCTACGGCACCCTCGAAGAAACCGCGGCCACGGCCAAGGAATTCGACGTGTTCTACGAGAAGGTCCCCAGCGGCTCGACCTACACCCTGTCCCATACCGCCACCAGCTTTGTTTTCGACTCCCGGGGCACCTTGCGCCTGGGCCTGTCGCAGTCGCTTTCGGCCCAAGAGTGCACGGAAGACCTGCTCACCGTCATGGAGGTCTGCTAATGACCGCAACGCTCGCCAAATCCCGTTTCAGCCCACTCCTGCTGGGCGCCGCCCTGCTCGGCCTGGCCTTCCAGGTGTCGGCCCAGACCCAGGTCGATGACGCCTGGGTCCGCGCCACCGTCGCCGGCCAGCAGGCCACAGGCGCCTTCATGACCCTCACCGCCAGCACTGACAGCAAGCTGATCGAAGTGCAATCGCCAGCGGCCAAGCTGGTCCAGGTGCACCAGATGAGCATGCACAACGACGTGATGAGCATGAAGGAAGTCAAGTCGGTCGACCTGCCGGCCGGCAAGCCAGTGAGCCTCGATCCCCATGGTTACCACGTGATGCTGATGGACCTGGTGGCGCAAGTGAAGGAAGGCGACAAAGTGCCGCTGACCCTGATCATCGAGAACGCCAAGGGCGAGAAAGAGTCGGTCCAGGTGGAAGCGCCGGTGCGGGCGCTGACCAAGGCTGACCATAAGATGTAAGCACTCTGGAAAAACTGAGGTCGATCTCTCGATCGGCAGTCACCTCACCGTAGGAGCCAGCTTGCTGGCGAAGGCGCTGGCACAGCCGACATCATCGGTGGCTGACACTCCCTCTTCGCTGGCAAGCCAGCTCCTACAGGGGATTGAGGTCGATCTCTCGATCGGCGGTCGCCTCACTGTAGGAGCCAGCTTGCTGGCGAAGGCGCTGGCACAGCCGACATCATCGGTGGCTGACACTCCCTCTTCGCTGGCAAGCCAGCTCCTACAGAGGATTGAGGTCGATCTCTAGATCGGCAGTCACCTCACCGTAGGAGCCAGCTTGCTGGCGAAGGCGCTGGCACAGCCGACATCATCGTTGGCTGACACTCCCTCTTCGCTGGCAAGCCAGCTCCTACAGAGGATTGAGGTCGATCTC
>NZ_JBVATA010000005.1:528530-539441 GCF_057814275.1 Pseudomonas sp. F007
ATCGGCAGTCACCTCACCGTAGGAGCCAGCTTGCTGGCGAAGGCGCTGGCACAGCCGACATCATCGTTGGCTGACACTCCCTCTTCGCTGGCAAGCCAGCTCCTACAGAGGATTGAGGTCGATCTCTAGATCGGCAGTCACCTCACTGTAGGAGCCAGCTTGCTGGCGAAGGCGCTGGCACAGCCGACATCATCGGTGGCTGACACTCCCTCTTCGCTGGCAAGCCAGCGCCTACAGGGGGTTGAAGTAGCCTGGCGAAGCGTGGCGATGAAGTCGATGCGGCCTGGCTGATGTTCACCTAAGCTGACAAGTCATGGCATGCCGCCATCAACGGACTGTGTGCAGGGTGTTCGTCATGAATCTGAAATCCGTCTGGTCAACCGTCCTGCCGCGCGGATCGGTAGACACCATCGCCCCGACACGCCACTTCGACCTGCTGCGCTGGTTCTCGCTGATCAGTTTCGTCCTGATCAGCGCGATCGCCTTCGGCCTGGGCTCGATTTCCACGCGCTTCCTGATCAACGAAAGCCTGGAGCGCGACGCCATGCTGTCGGCGCAATTCATCCAGAGCCTGGCCAAGGGCGAAGTCCGCCATCATGGTCTATCGGGGATGCGCATGGGCGACATCCTCGCCCCGGTGGACTACGTCATGCTTTCGCCAGAGATCGCGCAGAACCGGGTGCGCGCCCGTTCGGAGTTTTTCGATCACCTGTCCAACCTGCCCGACACCCTGCTGATCAATATCTACTCGCCGCAACGCCGGGTGATCTGGTCGAGCAACCCCCAACTGATCGGCCATCGGATTGACGACAATGCCGCCCTCGATGCCACCTTCAGTGCCAAGGAACCCGTGTCGGTGCGCTACAACGATCTGGACGAACAGCGCTCCGAACAGAAATTCCTCCGTGAACCGAAGATGTTCTTCATCGAGAACTACATTCCCCTGAGTGATGATCGGGGCAACATCCTCGCGGTGGTGGAGATCTACAAGGAGCCGGTGGACCTGATCGAGCGTATCGACCGCGGGTATGCGTGGATCTGGCTGTCCACCGCGGTCGGTGGCCTGCTCCTGTACTTCGGGCTGTTCTGGATCGTGCGCCGGGCGGCGATGCAACTGGCCGCGCAGGAAAACCAACTGGTCGCCAACAAGACCTACGTCGGCCTGGTGGAAATGTCCTCCGCCGTCGCCCACAACCTGCGCAACCCGCTGGCGGTGATTCGCAGCAGCGCCGAACTGGCCCATGACACCCCCGGCCAGCCAGCGCAACAGAACATTGGCGACATCATCGGCCAGGTCGATCGCATGGCCGGCTGGGTCCACGACCTGCTGGTGTGCCTGCGACCGCTGCGCGGCGAACCGCAACCGCTGGCGCCGCTGCCGATCATCCAGGCCGCGCTGACCCAGTTCAGCCAGCAACTGAGCCTGGCGGCGGTGCGGGTCGAGTTCAAACCGGACCCGCTGCCGCTGATCATCAGCCACCCGTTGCTGCTGTCACAGATCCTCAACAGCGTGATTGCCAACGCCATCGAAGCCATGCATGGCGGCGGCACCCTGACCATCAGCGCGCGCCTCGACAAGCCGCGGCAATGGCTGGACCTGATCGTTGCCGACAGCGGCGAAGGCATGTCGCGGCAACAGGAACTGATGGCGTTCAAATCCTTCTACACCACCAAACAGGGCCGGCTGGGCATCGGCCTGGTGATGGTCAAGCAGATCATGCAGAGCTTTGGCGGCGAGGTCAGCCTGAGTACCTTCGAACACCAGGGCACGTCCGTGTGCCTGCGCTTCAAGGTGGCCGGGTGAATCGCTAACGAAACCGCTGCGGCAACTGCTCGGCAAATGGATAAAAACCAAAGTATGGCCTGGCCTCATCGATCACCCGCGCGAACGAGGGTCGGGTGGCCAGGCGCTCGAAGTAAGCGCTCAGTGCAGGACATTCAGCGGGAAACGGCACCAGCGTGCTGGCGTAAAACAACGCCGGGGCGCCAGCGCAGTCGGCGAGACTGAAATCGTCACCGACAATCCAGGTGTTGCCGGCCAGTTGGCGCTCGATCATGCCGTAGGCGATGGCCAGGGTGTTGCGCGCCACGCTCAGGTCCGCGTGGGTGCCGCGCAGCCGATCGGCGACGATTTCCTGCATCGGGCTGTGCACGTAGTTGTCGAAAAAACGATCCCAGAACCGCACGTCCAGTGCCCTGCCCCAATCGCTGGGCAACAACGGATGCTGCCTGCCGTAATAGTGGTCGAGGTACTCGATGATCACACTCGACTCCGCGACATCGCGTTGGTGCAATTGATCGTGGAGCACCGGAAACTTGCCCATTGGCCACAGCAACTGCAGCTCGAGGCGATCAGCGTTGTTGCCCAGATCGATGATCCGGCGCTCGAACTCAACGCCGCACTCGTACAGCGCAATCAGCACCTTGTGGCAGTACGACGACAGCGGGTGGAAGTACAAGGTCAGCGTCATGTCCGGTTCCTCGATGTAACAAAGTTTTGCGATGCGCAACTTGCATCTTCCAACTATAGGCTAGGCTTTGAGCAGCTCATTGCTCACGATGCTCGTATCTGCAGGGTTGGATGGTTTTCTGGAGAGCGTCTGCAACAGCTGCCTCAGACAGGACCAATCCGTTCGCGCAGGACTGACCCGATGACCGAGCCTCTTCTCAGCTTTGATGCACTCAAGCGCGCCGCAGCCAGCGGCGAAATCGATACCGTGCTGGTGTGCATGGTCGACATGCAGGGCCGCCTGGTCGGCAAGCGTTTCCAGGTCGAGTTCTTCATCGACAGCGGCTACCAGGAAACCCATTGCTGCAACTACCTGCTGGCCGATGACATCGACATGGAGCCGGTGCCCGGCTACGCCGCCGCCAGTTGGAGCAAGGGCTACGGTGACTTCGTGCTCAAGCCCGACATGACCACCCTGCGCCGCGTGCCCTGGCTCGAAGGCACCGCGCTGGTGCTGTGCGATGTGCTCGATCACCATCATCGCCAGGACCTGCCCCACAGCCCACGAGCGATCCTCAAGAAACAGATCGAGCGCCTGCGGGCCCGTGGCTATACCGGCATGTTCGCCTCGGAGCTGGAGTTCTACCTGTTCGACGAGAGCTACGCGGCCATCCACCAGCGCAATTACCAGGCGCCGAAGACCGCCGGGCATTACATCGAGGACTACAACATCCTCCAGACCACCCGCGAGGAACCGGTGCTGCGGGCGATTCGCAAGCACTTGCAGGCCTCGGGAATTCCCGTGGAAAACTCCAAGGGCGAATGGGGCCCGGGCCAGGAAGAAATCAACATTCGCTACGCCGACGCGCTGACCATGGCCGACCACCATGTAATCATCAAACACGCCTGCAAGGAGATCGCGCAGTTGCAGGGCAAGGCGATCACTTTCATGGCCAAGTGGCGTTACGACGCCGCCGGTTCCAGCAGCCATATCCATAATTCGCTGTGGGACAAGAACGGGAAAAAGCCGCTGTTCTTCGAGGCCAAGGCCGAGTTCGGCATGTCCAAGCTGATGCGCGCCTGGGTCGCCGGACAACTGAAATACGCCGGCGACATCACCTGTTTTCTCGCGCCTTATATCAACTCCTACAAGCGCTTCCAGGCCGGCACCTTTGCCCCGACGCGAGCAGTCTGGAGCCGCGACAACCGCACCGCCGGCTTTCGCCTGTGCGCCGAAGAAAGCAAATCGATCCGTATCGAATGCCGCATCGGTGGCGCCGACCTCAACCCCTACCTGGCCTTCGCCGCGCTGATTGCTGCTGGCCTGGCGGGCATCGATGAGAAGCTCGAGCTGGCGCCGCCCTACGAGGGCGATGCCTACGCCGACGAGCAACTGCCGGAAGTCTCCAAGACCCTGCGCGAGGCCTGCGCCGCGCTCAAGGCCTCGAGCATGTTGCGCGAGGCGTTCGGCGACGAGGTGATCGAGCATTACGTGCACACCGCCGAGTGGGAACAGAAAGAGTACGACCGGCGAATCACCGACTGGGAACTGCAGCGCGGCTTCGAGCGCTATTGAGAACGGCATGACAACCAAGGTCCAGCTGATTTCCCCGGTCAATGGCCGGGTCTACGTCGAACGCCAGTGCGCCGATGCGGCGCAGATCGACCAGGCCGTGGCCGACGCCAGCGCCGCGCAGATCCTGTGGCGCCGACGTACCCTCGACGAGCGCGCGGCACTGTGCAACGCGGCGGTGCAGGCGATGCTGTCGATGCAGGAGCAGATCGTCCCGGAGCTGGCCTGGCAGATGGGTCGCCCGGTGCGTTATGGCGCGGGCGAGTTGCGCGGGTTTGCCGAACGCGCGCGCTACATGATCGGCATCGCCGCCCAGGCCCTGGCGCCGATCGAACCCGAACCGATCGCCGGTTTTCGCCGAACCATCAAGCGCGAACCGCTGGGCACGGTGCTGGTGGTCGCGCCCTGGAATTACCCCTACCTGACGGCGGTGAACAGCGTCATCCCGGCGCTGATGGCCGGCAACGCGGTGATCCTCAAGCACGCCACGCAAACCCTGCTGGTGGGCGAGCGTTTTGCCCAGGCCATGCAACAGGCCAATCTGCCAACCGGGCTGTTTCACAACCTGCTGCTCGATCACGCGCAGACCGCCGCGTTGATTGCTTCGGGCCGCGTCCAGCAAGTCAACTTCACCGGTTCGGTGGACGCCGGCCGAGCCATCGAGAGCGCCGCCAGTGGGCGCTTTATCGGCGTCGGCCTGGAGCTCGGCGGCAAGGATCCCGCCTACGTGCGCGCCGACGCCAACCTCGAACACGCGGTGGAAAACCTGGTGGATGGCAGCTACTTCAATTCCGGGCAAAGCTGCTGTGCGATCGAACGGATCTACGTCGACAAAAAACTCTACCCGGCCTTCGTCGAGCGCTTCGTCGCCCTGACCGGCGAATACGTGCTCGGCAATCCGCTGAATGAAGCGACGACCCTCGGCCCATTGGTTTCGACCGGTGCCGCCGACGCGGTGCGCGGGCAGATCAACGCGGCTGTGAAGCAAGGCGCAACGGCGCTGATCGACGCCCGCGCCTTCCCTGCCGACCTCCCCGGCAGTGCCTACCTGGCACCGCAGGTGCTGGTGGATGTCAGCCACCGCATGGCAGTGATGCGAGAAGAAAGCTTTGGCCCAGTGGTGGGCATCATGCCGGTGGACGACGATGAACACGCCCTCACCCTGATGAATGACAGCCCGTTCGGCCTCAGTGCTTCGCTCTGGACTCGAGACTTGGCCGCCGCCGAGCGCCTGGGCAACGAGATCGCCACCGGCACGGTGTTCATGAACCGCTGCGATTACCTCGACCCGGCACTGGCCTGGACCGGGGTCAAGCACAGCGGGCGCGGGATCACCCTGTCGAGCCTGGGCTACGAACACCTGACCCGGGCCAAATCCTTCCACCTGCGGCACGAGGTGTAGCACATGAACCTGCGCGGAAACTGGAACTACCCCACGAGCATCCGTTTCGGTGTCGGGCGCATCAACGAGCTGGCCGAGGTCTGCCGCAGCCAGGGGATCCAGCGCCCGCTGCTGGTCACCGACAGCGGCCTGGCCCGCGCGCCGATCACCCTCGCTGCGGTGGATGCGCTGCGCGATGCCGGCCTGGGCGTGGCGATGTTCAGCGACCTCAAGCCCAATCCGGTCGAAGCCAATCTGGCCGGTGGCCTCGAGGCCTGGCGTGCAGGTGGGCATGACGGCGTGGTCGCATTTGGCGGTGGCAGCGGCCTGGACATGGGCAAGCTGATCGCCTTCATGAGCGGCCAGACCCGCCCAGTCTGGGACTTCGAAGACATCGGCGACTACTGGACCCGCGCCGATGACAGCGCCATCGCCCCGGTGATCGCCGTACCGACCACCGCCGGCACCGGCTCGGAAGTCGGGCGCGCAGCAGTGATCATCGACGAACGCACCCACACCAAGCGGATTATCTTCCATCCAAAAATGATGCCGCGGGTGGTCATCAGCGACCCGGCCCTGACCGTCGGCATGCCGGCGAAAATCACTGCCGGCACCGGCATGGACGCCTTCGCCCATTGCCTGGAAGCCTATTGCGCACCGGGCTTTCACCCGCTGGCCGACGGTATCGCGGTCGAAGGCATGCGCCTGGTCGCCAGTTCCCTGGTGCGTGCGGTGCGCACCCCGGCCGACCTCGACGCCCGCGCGCAGATGCTCGCCGCGGCGGCGATGGGCGCCACCGCGTTCCAGAAAGGCCTGGGCGGCATGCACGCATTGTCCCATCCGATTGGCGCGCTGCACGACACCCACCACGGCATGACCAACGCCACCGTGATGCCCTACATCCTGCAGTTCAACCGGCCGGCCATCGAGGAACGCATCACCCGCCTCGCCGCCTACCTGGGCCTGCCCAACCCGGGCTTCGACAGTTTCCTGGCCTTTGTCCTCAAGCTGCGCCAGGACATCGGCGTGCCCCACACCCTGCGCGAGCTGGTGGTAGGCGATCCCGAGGTCGAGCTGATTGCCGACATGGCGATCATCGACCCGTCCGCCAGTGGCAATCCGCTGCCGTTGACCCGGGATGACGCCATCGGGATTTTCGACGCGGCCTGGCATGGCCGTCTCTAGCGCAGGCGCCGCTCTATGCGAGTTTCAGGAGCAGTACAACAGGGTGTTGAACACCAGGCCATCGCGCCCCACAGGCGCCGTGGTTGTGAATCAAACCTGCAGGGGCACACGTGATGAATCCAGCCAGCCAGCCCGAACCCGCCGCCCATGACGACGACGTCAAGGCGTTGCACAGCATGGGCTACGCCCAGCAACTGTCGCGCCGCATGGGGGTGTTCTCCAACTTCGCGATTTCCTTCTCGATCATCTGCATCCTCTCCGGCGGCATCAACTCGCTGGCCCAGGGCACCTCGGGCGCAGGCGGTGCGGCCATCGGCATCGGCTGGCCCATCGGCTGCCTGATTTCCGGGGTATTCGCCCTGGCCATGGCGCAGATCTCCTCGGCCTACCCCACGGCGGGCGGGCTCTATCACTGGAGTTCGATCCTCGGCAATCGCTTCACCGGCTGGCTCACCGCCTGGTTCAACCTGCTGGGGCTGGTGACGGTGCTCGGGGCAATCAACGTCGGCACCTACTACTTCTTCTTCGGCGCCTTCGGCCCGGCGCTGGGCATGGAGGACACCATCACCACGCGAGTGATTTTCATGGCGATCCTCACCGGCATCCAGGCCATGTGTAATCACCTGGGGATTGGCCTGACCGCGAAGCTCACCGACTTCTCCGGCTACCTGATCTTCGCCACCGCGCTGGCCCTGACCATCGCCTGCCTGATCGCCGCCCCCAGCTATGACTTCGCCCGTCTGGTGACCTTCGGCAACTACTCCGGCGAGGCGGGTGGCAACGTCTGGCCACAGGTGTCCAACGGCTGGGTGTTCATGCTCGGGCTGCTGCTGCCGATCTACACCATCACTGGCTACGACGCCTCGGCGCACACCTCCGAGGAAACCCGCCAGGCGGCCACCTCGGTGCCCTGGGGCATGGTCATGTCGGTGATCTGGTCGCTGCTGTTCGGCTGGCTGATGCTCAGCTCCTTCGTGCTGATGCTGCCCAGCCTCGACGAAGCCGCGACCCATGGCTGGAGCGTGTTCTTCTGGGCGATGGACACGCAAATGAACCCCAACGTGAAGATGGCCCTGTACGTGGCGATTTTCGTCTCGCAGTTTCTCTGCGGCCTGGCCACCGTGACCTCGGTGTCGCGGATGATCTTCGCCTTCTCCCGCGACGGCGGCCTGCCCTGCTCCAAAGCCCTGGCCAGCGTCTCCCCCAGCCATCGCAGCCCGGTGGCGGCGATCTGGACCGGCGCGACCCTCGCGGTGCTGTTCGTCTGGGGCTCGTCCCTGGTGTCGATCGGCGAAACCCCGGTCTACACCATCGTCGTCTCCTGCACGGTGATCTTCCTGTTCTTCTCTTTCATCATCCCCATCGTCCTCGGCCTGTTCACCTACGGCACCGCCAAATGGCCGACCATGGGCCCCTGGAACATGGGGCGCGGGCTGTACTCGCTGTTCGCCGTGCTGTCGGTCCTGTCCATGGTGCTGATCTTCATCATCGGCATCCAGCCACCCAACGAATGGGCGCTGTACATCACCATCGGCTTCCTGGTCCTGACCGCCATCATCTGGTTCGCCTTCGAAGCCCGCCGCTTCCAGGGCCCGCCCATGGGCGAGATGATCCTCAAGCGCCAGGCGGAAATTGCCGCCCAGGAAGCGGCGTTGCATCGCCCAGGCGAGCGCTGATCGCACTCACTCGGCAAACGACCCCGTGCGCACCTCACCGGTGCGCACATAACGGCAAATCAGCACACCACTGGGTGTGCTGGTGACCTGCTCAAGGCTGAACGCTGCGGCCTGGGCATCATCACCGAACAGCCGCTGGCCGCGACCGAGCAGCACCGGAAACGTCATCAAGCGCAACTCATCCACCAACCCCGCCGCCAACAGTTGCCGCACCAGATCGCCGCTGCCTTGGGTCAACAGCGACGCCCCGTCCTGGCGTTTCAATGCGCGCACTGCTTCCACCAGATCACCCTGCAGGGCATGGCTGTTGTTCCACTTCAGAGTGTCGGGGCGGTGGGTGGCGACGTGTTTGGCCACGCGGTTGAACTTGTCGCCGATGGTTTGATGGCTGGAACCGGCCGTCACGCCCGGCCAGTACGCGGCGAAAATATCGTAGGTACGGCGCCCCAGCAGCAGTTCAAAGGGTTGGGCGAAGAGTTCATGGATGGCGCGGCCGGAGACTTCGTCGGCGTAGGGCACGATCCAGCCGCCGAATGGGAAATTGTCGCGGGTGTCTTCGGTGGGACCGCCGGGGGCCTGGATGACGTTGTCGAGGCTGAGGAAGGTGGCGACGGTTAGGGTGCGCATGGGGGGGCTCCTGGGTGTCGGTGGGACGATTGTTTTCGTTCGCATGTAGATAGTCGAACGGAGCGCTGCGCAATCGACAGGAGGTCATCGATTCCTTGAAGCTGATGGCGTTTTGAGCAGACATTCGGGACTGCCGATTGGTATAAGCACGAGCAATGGAGCCGTCGGTTTTTAACCAATGGCCCCAAGAAAGGAGCTAGTCTGGAGATTCGAAAAATGAATAGTTCCAGGATGTGTCTATGACCAATGCGAGACATTTCAGCAAACAGCCGAAATAGATCACACTTTTCGTATCACCTTTATAGGAACACACAAGAGTACGGGTCTTTGCAATGGTGCTTCTGCAAGCCTAACCCTACTTCACGACACAACCCCGCTTGCCTATCCCACGCATTTATAAATTCTAAATTTTCGCCTCATTTATTATTTCCCGAACAAAGACCTCTCGACGGATAACTTCTTTCAACAAACAATTTACCCGCAAAACCTCCCCTCTCTGACCCTCCAGCATCTGATACGCATCGCACAGTTCATTGATATACACATTAAAACAACTTGAACTTTTTCCTATGGACTCAATCAACCCACCCAATGAATCATCTGCGGCATTACGCTCAATAGCGGATCTGATATGATTTTCATGCCTTTCTATTTCCGCCTGCGTGCAGCCAATCATCTCCGGATGAGTCAATTGAGCCGAACCAATACATTCCAAATACTCTTTACTTTCATGCCCTTCGCTCTCCGACGCGTAGCTTTCGGCACGCACACCAAGGAAAAAAAACATTACAAACACCACAAGTCGCATCACCGCAATATCATTTAACTTCATATCTGCTCTTCTCCAAATCCAACAATTTCCTTTTTTCATCCATTGCTCTTGCAAGTAGACCAGATTGCAATGCAGGAGAACTCTCAAAAAGCTTTGAATTGTTTAGTATTTTATAGTCTTGCACAGCACAAATTATTTCCGACGCTGATGCAGATGACATAACGAAGCCGTCCAGAGCTTTTCTCACCAGCCTGGTTCTGGGACCGAACTGGACGCTCGTCGACCACACCAGATCGTGTAATGCAGCACTCTTATTTTCTACAGGGAAGCCTATCTCACTCAAAACATTCTTTATCTGAACATCATAATGGGTCTTTTTAATATATTCGTGCTGAGCATCCCTGAACTTGTTCGAATCTCTGGCCGCGATATTTCTCCACTGATCGTTGAATTCAGCAGTTCCAGCTACCAGACCAGAAAAAGCACGGGTATATCCGGACGACTCAATGAAATCCTGAACGACCCCCATTTTGGACGACATTTGATAAACACCGTAAGAAACGCCCCCGTGATCACCTCTCCCTGTTGAAACAACACCAGGTCCACGACCGCCAGATTCGTAATATTCGGAGGTAGTTCCCAAAATCCACAACTCTTTCGATCCTTGTGAAAACGCGCCTAGTAAACCTATTGGATGAAAGTGATAAGGAATCCCCCAACTCGGCAACCCCACCCTTTCCGCCACCTCACTCCACCACCCAGGTTGCTCGATCCGCTGTTTCTCCGCCACCCAGTTCAACTCCGGCGTTGACCCGCAGTGCCCCATCAGTTCATCCACCCCATCCCACTTCTCCCGGGTGTAAAACCACTCACTTTCCTTGCGCAGGACCATCTGTGAAATGGCTTGTGCATGGGCCGGTAGTTGCAGGGCGGCTTGCAGTTCGTCGCCGGTGATATGGCCGTCGCGGTTGCGGTCGATGATGTCGTAGAGGCGTTGTTTCATCGGGCCGGCGTTGTCGTTGTCGGCCAGGGGTTTGAAACGTTGGCATTGGGCTTCGGTGAATTCGCCGATGACGCTGAAGAACGAGGCGGTGTTGTGGCGTGGGGTGCTGTAGTCGAAAAGCACGTCGTAGCCTTCCCAGGCCCAGGGGCTGACGGTCGGGGTGACGCCGACTTCTTCGCAGACCCAGCCGTTGAGCAGGTTTTGCTCGGCGTCGTGCAGCAGGCCGTCGAGGCGGTACCAGCGCC